>NZ_JBIVKB010000027.1:0-73643 GCF_044750545.1 Streptomyces sp. NPDC088794
GAAACAGCGTCCACAACTCGTCCGGCACCAACCGCTCCACCAGAACCGTCATGTACGACTCAACGAGCGATCACACCATTAGAAACGACGTCTAAGACAACCCCAGCTTACCCCGCCCACAATGAGTGCACCGGTGAGGCGAAGCGCCTTCCAAGCGCTTGACTGCAGGTTCGAGACCTGCAGGGGCGCTAGATAGACGGCGCGGGTTGCCCAATTTTGCACTCCTTGCCCGCGTCACGCCGTCGACTACACCGTCTGCGCCAACTGCCGGCTCGGGTGGGTCGAGCAGCCCTACACCATGGAGAAGTACCAACGGTGCGGGCTGGCCACCGCCGGCCTGGAAGCGCTGCGCCACGAGCACCCCGGCCTGTCCTGGCACACGCTGGGCGGCCACTTCCAGGACTCCCGCGCCTTCTGGACGGCCGTGGGTGCAGGCGTGCCAGGCAGCTATCAGCAGCGCGATACCTGCCCACACATACCCGAAGGGTGAACCCGGCCAGGCGGGCACTGCGCCGGCTGCCCTCGAGCAGAGCCGGATCTACGCACTGCTTGGCAGCGAGTTCTCGAGCAAGGGGCAGCGGGTCGTCAGCCGCGGCCAAGCGGGCGAGGCTGGAGCGCTGCTCACCGATGCCGCGGCATCCGTCCAGGGAACACGGTGTCCGGCCGTAGGGCGGTGACGGCGTCGACATGGGCGCGGCCGCCCAGGGCAATCAGGTCGCGGGCAACGAGGATGCCGAGCCCGGCGGCTTGCTCACACGGCTGTTCGACGCTGACGCGGCCGGGGGTGTCCCATCCGCTGCTCGTACGGCAGGAGTGCGTCTGATCTCGGGCCGGTACGGCGCACCGCGGGGGTGTGCGCCGTACCGAGGCGGTTTACCAGTGGTGGGTGATCCACCAGGTGATGCCGGTGACGACCGCGGCGCCTAGGGCGCCGGCTCCGCCACGGACAGCGGCATACATGGCGGCTTCGCTGAGCAGTCGTAGGGTCCAACCAGCGGCGGACAGTCGTGGCTGGCGCGACCGCCGGGACCGGTGGGGTGGCTTCGACGGTCCGCTCGATGCGGCCTGCTCGTGGGAGAGGTTGACGGGCTCGGGCACGTTCACAGTGGGCCTCCTTATGCCGGAAGTAGACGTCTCCCACTTCACGCGCAGGCCTGGCCCACCGGTGCTTGCACTTGTTCACTGTCCGTCAGTCATGCCTGATGGATGGCACTCCAGGGATTCCTCCCGGATCCTGACGTTCCCCGGAGAAGGGAGCAGCCACAGTGCCGATAGGACCGCCCAGCACCTTCACCCGCGCATTCGCCACGGCGCTGACCACCCACTGTCAGACCGCTGGCCTGACCCAACGCCAGATCGCCGAACGGATCGCCCGCGAACAGTTCCGGCAACGCGGCAGCCGCTACGACCGGCCCACCGACGCCGAATTGATCAAAGCGACTGAGCAGTGGGCCAAGACCATCAGTCGCTGGAAGAACGGCGACGCCCTGCCCCGCGACCCGGGCGATCTCCTGCTCGTCCTGGGAGTGGTCCACCCGGAGGGGACGGCCAAGGACTGGATCAGGCGATGGAATCAGGCCCGTAAGCGTACCGACTTCGCGGTCGGTACAAGCGAGGAGCCAGCGCCGCCCCAGCCCCGAAAACTGATCGTCGATGAGACCCCGGCCGACACCACTCCTGCGGTTTCTGTCTCCGCCAACTCCGGGGCCGTCGGCACCTTCAATGCCCTCATCCCTGTCAACGGCCGCCCGCCGATCATCTGGCCGCACCGAATCGGGATCGTTCCCGCGCCGGTGGACTGCCGCCAGGACCGTCGCGCCGACCACGTCTTGGCCGCCTGCCTAGCCGGCGAGGATGGTGCGCCGGTGCTGTCCGGGATGGGCGGGGTCGGCAAAACCCAAATCGCCTCCGTATACGCTCACTACAGCTGGGACACCGGTGCGGTGGATCTTCTGGTGTGGGTCACTGCCACCTCCCGCGACGCCATCCTGACCAGTTACGCGCAGGCCGCTGCAGACGCTACGGGGATCGAGGACCCCAACACGACCATTGGGGCAGCACGGTTCCTGGCATGGCTGGCCGAACCTCACGGCCGGCGGTGGCTGATTGTCCTGGACGACCTGCAACACCCCGCCGATCTCAACCAGCTGTGGCCCCCGACCGTCCCGACTGGGCGGACCCTGGTCACTACCCGCCGCCGTGATCATGCACTGACTGCGGGTCGGCAGCTGATCCCCGTCGACGTGTTCACCCCCCAGCAATCCGCCGCCTATCTGGCGGACAAGCTCGACCACGACCCCGGTCGGCTCACGCAGGCCAACGATCTGGCCGAGGATCTCGGCCACCTCCCGTTGGCGCTGGCACAAGCCGCGACCTACGTGATGGACCAGGGTCTGTCCTGCGCCGGTTACCGCACCCGGCTCACCGACCGCCGGCGAACCCTGGCCGACCTGGCCCCCGAAACCGGTGCGCTGCCGGATGAACACCGCTCAACGATCACCGCCACCTGGGCACTGTCTATCGAGACCGCCGATACGCTCCGCCCAGTTGGCCTCGCCCGGCCGATTCTTGAACTGGCTGCCTTGCTCGACCCCAACGGCATCCCAAGCCTCGTGTTCACTGCCGCCAAGATCATCGATTTCTGCGCCACCAGAGCTGGACGCTCGGTTGGCAGCGACGACGTTCAGGACGCGATACGACTGCTCCACCGGTTTAACCTAGTCACCGTCGACGACACCATCCGGCGCATCGTGCGCGTCCATAGCCTGGTCCAACGGGTTGTCCGGGAGGCAACCCACCCTCACGACAAGCAAGCGCTGGTCAGTGCCGTCATCGACGCCCTCAGCGATCTCTACCACGCCGGTTGGGCGGGTGACCATACGCTTAGGGAGCTTCAGGTGGAGGCTAACTTCCGCGCGCTACTCGCCACCGACGAACCCCACATCCCCGTCAAGCTGGCAAGCATGGATCCCACCTCGGCTGCCAAGCTGCTGTATGTGAGCGATTGGGATGCCATGGAAGGTCTCCGCACGCGCATGGATCCCAAAGACGCAGACGCGATCGAATGGGCGATGATCTTTCTACCCGAGGGGGGTGGAGGCCCGTGACCACCGACACGAACATTGGCTCCGCCATTCGAAACGCAGACCGAGTCCGGTAGGCATCTTCGAAGCCCCGTCTCTCGTGTGTGATTGGGCGCACGACAGCGACGTGGATCCGATCAAGGTCTGCGCATGCCGCTCCCAGTTCTGACGGCGCTGAGGGTCACCGGATACGCGAAGCGGCTCGGACACCGAGGTCGATGTCCGAGCCGCTTTCCGACACCATCTGACGGAGTGTCCGCGTCGACCAACTAGCCGGGCGGTGACGCCACTGAGCGTGTCACGAAGTCCCTGACCAGGCGAAGCGGGTCGTCGACCCTGGCCAGGTGGGTGAGGCGGGAGCGATGCTCGCCGATGCCCCGGCATCCGTCCAAGGGGCGCAGGGTGTCCGGCCGTACGGCAGCAACCGCGTCGACGTAGGCGCGGCCGCCCAGAGCGATCAGGTCGTGGACAACGAGGACCCCAAGCCCGGCACCCTGAGCGCGCAGCTGCTCGACGCCGATGTGGCCCGGTGCGTCCATCCGCTGCTCCTACGGCAGGAGTTCGTCGTCGAGGCGGACGAAGCCGTGCAGGGCGGCGAGGACGATGACGCCGGCGGGACCGGCTGGCGGTGCAGTACGGCCATGCGGCAACCGCCATGTCAGAGTCGTACGCCAGCCGATCCAGGGCCGACATGCTCGACGTCCTGGACCTAGAGAAGGGCCTGGTCCTGGCCGAGACGCTCACCGAGGCCAGCGCGCGGATCGCCGACGGGTAGAAGGTCACCGGCCCTGCCGCGCACCGCTACCGCGCCGCGGCGACCGAGTTCTCCCACCGCTACGCTGGCACCTACCTCGGCAAACGTGAGCTGCGGGCTCTGGTCGCCAACCCCCGCCTCCAGATCTACGAAGATCCCAGAGCCTCTTTGACCTGCAACCACGACGCGTTCACCGCCCTGTGCAACCCGGATCGCGGCCGCCCCCGCGACGCCAGCCAGACAACCCCCGATCACTCCCGCTGCAACTCGATCTGCCCCAACATCAGCCGCACCGACTCCCAGATCAGCGCCCTGCGCCGTGAAGTCGACCGGATCAACGAGGCCGCCGAAGCTGGCCTCGACCCGTATCCCATCGTCGCCCGTGAGCAGCAGCGCAAGGCCCGCCTCGCCGAGATCATCCGCCAGCACGACGCCCACCGCCCGGCGGGCCGAACACCCAGGACCCGGGATGAACAGCACAGTCCCTGACGCGGGGCCCCTCGACGCGGCCGGGGTCGCCCGCGTCGTCGGCACGGCTCTTGAACAGCACGCCGCCGCCGACGTCGGCCCGGACGACGCCGCAGAGGCGCGGGACATCACCGACGCCATGGTGCGGCTGCTGATCGGCGCCCCGCTCCGACGGCAAGCTGACCATTGTCTCCCTCGCCGCTGAGGCCGGACTGCGGCGCAACAAGCTCACCCACAAGCACACCAGTCTCAAGGACCTGTTCTATGCCCTGGCCAAAGCCCACGATCGCCAGGCTGGACCTCCCACCCGGGCTGAGGCGGCACGCCTGCATAAGCAGACCGAAGACTTGGCGCGCGTCCGTGCCGAACGCGACGACCTGCGCAAGCTGACCAGCCAACTCGCGCGCGTCGTCCAAGTGTTGGAGGTCGAGAACCACCGAGTGAAAGCGGCCAACGCCACCCTGGAGGAGCAGTTGGCCGCACGCGCTGGCATCCCAGACCTCGCCAGCCGACGGCCGCCGCCGTAGGGCCGCGCCCGCCAGAGCGGAACTTCGGCACCGGTCGTGCCGCCGCTCTCTGAGAGCCGAGGGATCAGGACCGCTGACCAAGCAAGGCGTGTGCCATCCAGCGACCAACTTCACCTGCGGGCTGCGATCTGAATTGCGCCAGGACCAAGTCCTGCCCCGAACCGATGAGCCCAGCTGCGAGCTCAGGTGGTCGGGGGAGCGATGATCTGGTCAAAGGCCAGGGCGCTGCTGCCCTCGCCTCGGCCGGTGGCCTTCCGAGCGCCATACCAGACCAGCACCGAGCCGTCCGGGCGTCGAGTGCGTTGGTAGCACTGGGTGACCCGGGTTCCAGCCCGCGGCACCTCCTCCTCGTGCACGTAGTATGCCTTGGGTAGGTTCTGCGACATCAGCGGGGTCCGCGGCCGGATCTTGGCCGGGTCGTTCAGGTCGCCGTCGAGGAACCGCAGCATGGCCGCGCGCTGGAGCTGCGTCTCCCGCGAGCTGCCGTCGACGTGCACCGGGACGAACGGCAGCCACTGCTCGGGTACCGAGCTCATCACCTGGTAGCGGATCGGCGCGGCCGACGGGGTGGGCGGCCCAGCTGGCGGGCCGACCAGTTGCTGCAGGTGGGTGTGCAGCTCGTGCGCCGCTTCGCTGCCCGAGCGCGGCCAACCGGTCGGCAACGGGATCTGGTGCTCGATCGCCCAGACCATGTTGACCATCTCGTCGCGCACCAGCGAGACGTCCTCGAGCGGGTCGCCCTCCTGCACCTTGGGCGCCACCGGCAGCAGCACCAGCTCGGGCTGCGGGTCGGCACCAGTCTCGTCGGTCAAGACGAACATGCCCCACGAGTCCCACCCGTCGGCGCCGGGCGGCGGCTGGGCCGGCTCGACCCACAGCCGCTCGTCGAAGACCGTCGTGACCGCTATGCCGTGGACTTGGGCGAGCGTGCCGACCGGCAGCGTCCACGGCACGAGGAACCAGTCGGTCGCGAAGACGAGGGCGAACTCCATCAGCATGAGCTTGCCCACGTCCGTCGTGTCGGCGGCGACCTGGCCGAAGTTGGTGTGCCGGTCCTCGAACGCCCACCAGCGGGTGTCCGGCATGCCGTCGAAGACCACCTGGGTCGGCACGAACGTCTGTATGTCGCGGACCGGTTTCACCACGGGCGTGGGCGGTGGAGGCGCGCCGGGCGAGGGTTGTCCGGGTACCAGCCGGGCCTGCCCGCTGCGCTCCAGCGAGGCCCAGTCCAGGTTCCCGAGGGAGTACTCCGGCGCGTGCAGGACGACGGCGGTACCGCCGTCGGTATCGGCCTCGCCGGACGGCGCCGACACCGCGAAGGCGTACTCCAGCCGGGACGGCAGCCACGCGTCGTCGGCGCCGTCTGGCTGCTCGACCAGCCCGGCGAACCAGGTGCGCAGCCGGTCGAGCAGGGCCTGCATAGCACCGACGTCGCCCGGGTTCAGCGTGACGCCGTCCTCGACCGACCCACCGTCGGCCACGTGTTCTATCAGGGCGACGCCGTCCATCGCCCGTTCGGCCGCGCAGGCGACCTGTTGCCAGGCGTCCTCGTGGGCGCAGATCAGCGCGTCGGCCGGATCACCCGGCCTGGGAACCCGCACCGCGTAGGCGTCGCGGTAGTCGGCGGCGTACGTCGTGGCCGGGAAGTCCCGCTCCAGCAGACGCAGCCAGCGCCGCCCGACCGCCATCCGCAGGTCGAGCGAGAGCGTCTGGTCGCCCAACGCCATCGGCACTCGGCGGCGCTCGACCCGCGGCTCGAGGACGTTGTCTGCATCGAGGTCGAGCACCGGTCCGTCGGCCGGCTGGTAGCGGTCGAGCGTGCGCAGGTCGAGGCAGGCTCGGGCCAGGACTGGCGACCCCGCGTCGTCGCCGACGAACTCGCCGAGCTGCCACTGCCGGGACAGAAACCACAGCGCGTCGCGCACCTCGGCCTGCAAGGCCCGGCCGAAGTCGTGGGTGCGGGGACGTCCCTCCAGCCGGTTCCACCGGGTGATGGCTGGGTGCAGCCGGCCGATCAGTGCGGCATCGAGGGCGGTCACGATCTCGCTCATGTCAGCCGTCCTCGAGCCGGGCGTAGAGGCCGGCGTTGCGCAGCAGGTTGTTGGAAATTGAGATCTCGGGCGATGTCCAGGCCGAGTATGTGGCCGGAAGCAGAGCGTCATACGGCGTGGTGTCGAGGTGGGTCGGCTCGAGCGCGCGGAGCTTGGCCGCGTCGAGCGTCTCGGTCACCGCGCCGAGCAGCTCCTCCCAGGACCAGGTGCCGTCGAAGGACGCCGGTAGCGCGAGCAGCCAGGCCTGCGGCGGCTCGGCGTTCGGCCGGTCGTGGTGGAAGGCCACGCCGGTCGTGATCTGCCGGGCCGGCACGACCTCGGTCCAGTCGTCGACGAGCAGGCCGCACAGCGGCTGGGCCGGGTCGAGCGCGCCGTCGTGCACGGCCGTGTAGAGCAGCCGCTCGCCGGTCAGCTCGACCGTCGCCGGGATCTCCAGGGCCAGCCACGGCTGGCCAGCCTGGTGCGGGAGCTGCAGCGGCGTGAGCTCCGGGGCGGCCGCTCCGGGCAGGCCCGCCGACAGCAGCACGACGTTCTCCAAGTGGTGCATGCGCTCGCGCACTCGCGCGACGCCGTGCAGCCAGTCGTCGACCGGGAAATCCCGCCCGGAACCGGCCGGGGGCGCGTCGGTCAGGTGCTTGGTCAGCCCGCCCGAGGTGGAGTGGGTCAGCGCGTTGGCCAGCTCGGTCGCGGCCGCCGTGGGCAGCGAAATCCGTTCTGCCACAACGAGATCCGCGCCCAGAAGCGCCCGCAGCCCGTCGCGCACGTGTCGTGCCTGAGCGCCCGCGGCCGCCCCCTTGTACGCCGTGAGCGCGGCACCGGCCGCGGCGACCCGGCGGCCCACCTCGGCGGCCAGCTGGGCGAGCCGGGTGGACAGCTCCGCGCGGAACCGGTCGACCTCCGTGACCGGGCCGGTCAGGTCGAGCGGCTCGGCGTCGAAGGCCGAGACGTCGGCCAGCGCGAGCGCGTCCGCAAGCAGTTCGCTCAGCGTCGCCCGCGGGCTGGTCGCGACGTCGTGGAGGTCGTTGCGGCGGTCCTGGAAGAGCCCGCGCTTGGGGTCGAGCGCGGCCAGGTGCTCCACCGGTGTCAAACCCGAGCTGATCTGGCTGCTGACCAGGACCTCGGCCGTCCGCAGCAGCTGCAGCCGCTCCTGGTCGGTCGCGGTGCCCGGCAGCCCCGCATAGTCGAGCAGGAGCTGGTCGTATCGTGCGAGCCGTTCGTCCCACGCCGTCACCCGCGCCCGGAGCAGGTCGGTGATCGTCGCGTATGTCGCGGAGCGCCACTCCAGCGCGAAGCCCGTGCCCGACTCCTGGATCCGGTACGCCGCAAAGGCCGAGACCGTCCCAGCGTATGCCGCGATCACTGCGTCCACGGTCGTGGTGGTGTCGGCGAGCACCGCCCGCAGCGGGGTGAGAGTCGGCGCGAGCGTGTCCCGTAGGTCGGCTTGTGCATCGGTCAGCCGGGCCCGGGGCAGCGAGACTGCGACCTGGTCGGCCGAGCGGGCGTCGCCCTGCCGCATCACGTCCGCCGGCCGGATCGGCCGGGCTCCCACGACGACCCGGCGCAGGCTGCGCAGCAGCCCCTCGAGCTCGAAGAAAGTCACCAGGCCGCTGATCCGCTCGGTGTGCAGGACAACGACCGGACGGTCCAGGCGCACCGGGCGGACAGCGTGCAGACGCTCGACGATCCGCTCGTCGAGATCGGTCAGCGCCTGGTCGGTCTTGGCGCCAGCCCGGTAGAGCAGGTCCGCCGGGTGCAGGCCGAGCTCCTCCTGGGTGATCGTCTCGACTCGGTCGGTGCCGGTGGCACGGTCGCCGTAGAGCACCCGCACGCCCACCGATGTCGGGGCCGGCAACCGAGCGGCCAGCCAGCGGTTGACCGCCGGTTCGGCCGACGCGAGCGGCGTCATCGTCAGGCCGGGCCACGGGTTTGCCGGTCCTGAGGTCGAGAGGTGCAGCACCGTGCGCACGGTCAGGCCCGTACCGACGCGCGGGGTCCGGACGACATCAGTCTCGGGCGGGTAGCCGCCCTTGGCGAACGCGTCCAGCGTGCCCGCCGAGCGGTCGTAGTTGCCGAGGACCGCCTGGTGCACGCCCTCGGCCAGAACCAGGTCCGCGACTGCGTCATTGACGTCCCGGATGTGCCGGAGCGCGGCCGTGACGGCTTCCTCCTCCGGCGCGGGCCGACGCGGCAGCCGGGGGTTGTCGAACGGGTAGGCGTCCGCGCCGCTGCTCTCGACGTGCTGCAGGAGCTTGCGGCCGTCGACGACGTTCATCGCGGCTATCGACTCCTGGGCCGCACCGTCGATCGTCGCAGTCGACTGGATCTGGTTGGCCACCAGCGGATATTCGAGCCGTAGCGGGTACACGAGCGCCCGCACGGTCAGCGGCCCGTTGTCGTGCAGGTACCGCTCGAGCTGATAGCCGAGCAAGGCGCCCAACGACTGCCCACCGCGCATGCCCTCCAGCACCACGAGCGCGGTGCGAACTCGGCGGGACGTCAGGTTGACCGACATCTTGCCCTCGTGGGCCACGTGTGCGTTGCGCAGGACCGCCGCCGTCGCGGCGTGGTTGATCGACGGCGCGTGCACGAGCCCGAGACTGGTCGGGTCCTTGGTCAGCGGCACCGTCGCGTGCTTGTCGATGTCGGCGGCCAGATCCGGCGGCAGGGTCACCGGGGCGAGCGTCTTGCCCTCCGGCCGCAGGTCCTCTACCCAGCCGTAGGCGCCGAGGTAGACCCCACCTGGACCACCGGCGGCTGCACCAGCTGCGGCGTCAACGGCGACGCTCGGACCGGCGAGCATCGGGCGGCCGCGGCCGGGCCGGGACCGCAACAGATCCAGCGCCCAGCCCAGTAGCCCAGTCCGCCAGGCGTCGATCCGATAGCTCGCGGTGTCGACGTGCTCGGCCAGCAGCCGCTCCAGCCTGGCGGTCGGCAGCCCGGCCAGCCGATCCAGTGCCTCAAGCTGCTCGGGCAGCACGCTGCTCTCCATCGCCCGGACGTTGCGCGCGATGTAGTCGCCCACGGTGAGCGTCGCGTCGCCGGTAACCGCGGGCGCGGGCGCGAACAGCTCGGCATACCGGCTCTCGCTGCTGGCCTCGGCCGCCGCGTCGACGTGGACGAACGCCGGTTCGCGGCGCAGCACCGCGATGTCCTCGATCGCGCCAGCCGAGGCCAGCAGCCCGATCGCTGTCTGCCGGAAGCTCAGCTGGATTGCGTGCCGCAGAAGCAAGTACAGCAGCACGGCCGGTCGCTTGCCGTCATCGAAGCCCTGCTCGGCCTGCACTGCCGTGATGCTGTCGGCGGCCGCGTCGGCAAGCCACTCGATGTAGTTGCGGCCGCCGGCATACCCGCGGAGAGGGGTCGTCTCGGACAGCGGCAGGTCGTCGACGATGGGGCCGTCCAGCGCGCGCTGGCGGGCCCGGTAGATTTTGGTCAGGACGTCGGGCACCTCCTCCCCGGCGTACCCGAGCCGACGCAGCAGGCCGACCGGCTCGTTGGCGGGGAACATCGCGACCAGCCGCTCGACGATGCCGGTGCCGGTGCCGAAGAAGGACACCTCGTACGCCTTGTGCTCCAGGCTGTCAGAGGTCAGCGGGTAGTACTCGACCGATGTGGGGTGCAGGCCGACGACGTCGAGCAGTTGTTGGTGGGTGTCCGGGCCGTCGCCGCCGATCCGGCTGACCCGGCCGAGCAGCGGTCGCCAGTCGGCCTCGACCTGTTGGACCAGCCGGACCAGCGCGGCTGGCACGGCCTGGGCAGTCGGCACGCGCTCGCCGAACCAGGCCAGCCGACTCAACGCGACGCATGGCTGGATGCCGTACGGCTGCGCGCCGATCCGCAACGCAGGCAACGGTCCTCGACCGCTGACCTGTCGGGTGAAGAACTCCCGGGTGCCTTCGACCGCCTCGTCGCTGAATACCGGCGCGAGCAGCGTGTCCATCAGGTAGCCGATCGTCGCTGGCCACAGAGCGGTCTGCATGGCCTGCGCTTCGACCCGGTCGGCCAGCCCGGCGCCAGGGATCCGGGTGCCGAGCGCATCGCCGATGCCGAGCGCGTCGGTGAACCGCTGGCCGTCCAGGCGCTGCTGTGGGTCGGCGACCCGGAGGTATTGCGGCTCCTGCTTGAACAGCGGGCTGAAGCTCGCGTCAGAGTCGTCCCGCCAGCTGTACGCCGCGCCGCCCTGTTCCGTGTCGTTGGTAGGCGTGCCTTGACGCAGCAGCTCCAGGCCTGCCCGGCTGTGCAGATGGTGCTCCAGCAGCCGGCCCAGGGTGGCGCTGCCTGCGGAAGGGGTCTCGGTCAACCGAACGCCGAGCAGCACGAGCCGGCCGAACCCGTCGGCCGCCTGGGCCGGGCTCAGGTCGACCCGGAAGGCCAGGCCGACGGCGAGCGCCCGCTCGAAGTCGAACATCCAGGCCAGCGCGTCCGGGACCTGCAACGTGTCGGGGTGGTCCGGGTCGTCGCCCACGGGCTTGAGCTGGTCGGCCGGTGCGGCGTTCGGATCTGGGCCGGCCTGCAGCGAGCCCGGGATCGGGTCGCCCAGCTCGACCAGGCTGGGTTGCGGGTCGCCGGCCCCGGCGTAGCCCACGAGGACCAACCGGTCGGGCAACACGTCAACCCGCGGCGCGCTCGACCAGGTCGTGGTCCGGGCGCCGAGCTCGGCCGCGTCGGGTAACTGCAGAACGCTGACCCGCACCGTCGTGCCGGCGGGCGTCAACCCGGTTGGCGGCGGGTCGTCCAGGTTGACCGGCGGGTTCGCGACGACGAGCGCCGCGGCGACCGTGCCGAGGGCGACCTCCAGGCCGGCCCGCGCCTGCGCCGTTGCGGTGGGCTGGCCCTGGGCCGACCAGGTCGCGGCCCAGAACGCCGCGACCGCCGGCGGCTGCGGCCCGGTTGCGACGACGATGAGGTCGAGCGTGTCGTCGGCCGGCTCCGGCTGGGCGCCGGGGTTCTTGGGCAGGAGTGTACGGACCACCCAGCCGGCCCGGCCGGAGCCGCAGGCCGCAACCAGCTCGCGCCACGCCGCCCGCTCGCGACCCTCGTCGCCGACCGCCCGCCAGATCCCGGCCCAGAAGGCCGATCCGTTGGCCACCTCCGTCGCGGTGAGCGAGTCCTCGAACGTATCGACCAGGCAGGTGTCGGGGTAGGCCCGCACCCACAGCTGCGGCGTACCGGCCGGAGACTGCTTGAACCGCGTCTCGATTCGCAACGGCAGCAACAGGATCGGCGTCCGGTCGTCGAGCCGCTCCACGGCCGTGACCGGGTCGGTGAAGCGCGCGATCGACTCGGCCAGTCGCGCCTCGACGCCGAGCGCATCGGCCAACCGGCCCTGTGCGTCCTCGGCCGCGAACACCGCGTCCGCCTGCTCCTGCTCGAGGCTGGCGAGTCCTGCCCGGTCATCCGGTGAGGCGGTCCGGCGTGCGCTGTCCAGCCGCCGCTGCACTCCGACCACCGACTCGGTGGCGGCGAGGGCGGCGGCACGGGCCGCCTCACGGTCGAGACGCCCAGCGGCCAGCCGGTCGCGCCGCTCCTCGAACTCAGACACGCCCGCTCACCCGACCTGGTGCAGCATCTCGGCCGCGTGCACGGCCATGAGGACAGGGACCTGGTAGAGGATGTACGCGATCTCGGCGGCATCCGTGTCGGGCCGCCAGCTGAACGCCTTGTCCTCGTCGTACTGCGCCTTCTCCACGGTGCCTTCACCCGGGTTGACCAGCGTCACGGTGTGCTGTCCGACCGGCAGTAGACGGGCGGTCAGGTAGTCGTCGACGACGTCCGCCCAGGACAGTTCGTTCCAGGTGTTGATCGGGCCGGCCGCGCCGTTGGAGGGGAGGTCGAGACCAAACCGGGGCTCACCCGGTCGCTCCTTGATGACGAAGAACCAGCCCGGGTCCTCTTCCTCGCCGTCGACCGCCTGGCCGCCCTTAGCACTCTCCGCGCTCAGGTCGAAGCCGAAGAAGTAGATGTCCGGGTCTACCTTGGCCTCGTAGAGCGGGGTCTTCACCAGGTCGCGCGGCGGGGTGCCGGCTGGCAGGTCGGCCAACCGGCGCGGCTTGCTCGGGTCGATCGCGCTGCCGGTGCGCTCCCACGCCGCGCGGTGGGCGTAGATCACCGCGGTCGGATACTTCTTCAGCAGCTCCCCGCGGATCGCGAGGACGACCTCCTGTTTGTCGCCCTGCTCCTCGCGGAAGTCGTGATCCCCCAGGCCGCTGGTGCCCGACCAGCGGTGCAGCTCAGGGATGTCCCGCAGCCGCTCGCGCAGCGCGACCGGGTCGGCACCCGGCTGGGCCAGGAAGCTCGTGACGTTCCAGAACTGGCGGAAGTAGCTGCCCCGCTGGTCGGTCGGGTACTCGCGCCACAGCAGCTCGCGGGCGAACTCGTGATTGAGTCCGACCAGGTAGGCCTCGATGAACCTCTGGTTGGTCTCCAACAGGGTGATCGAGTTGAACTCCAACAGCTGGATATTCGGCACGAGGTACTCGCTCGACATGTCCTCGAGAGGCTCATACATCGGCACGTCGATCTCCGGATAGACCATGACCTCGCCGAAGTCCTGGACCAGCCCGCCGGAAATCCGGTCCGGGATCTGGACCCCGGCCAGGACCCGCCGCGGCACCGTCCTCAGCGGGTCGACCGCGGCGTACGCCGTGCCGATAACCGCGTCCAGCTCGAGCGGCAGACGGACGACGACCGGCAGGCCTCGCTCGGCGACGTCCACGGCGTACAGATTGCGCAGGGCCTCCTTGAACCGCAGCCCGGTCGGCGTGTCCGCTCCCGGCCGGTACGGCGGTGGGAGGCCGAGCGAGCCAGGCTCGTCCGGCTGGCCGGGCGCCGCTGACCCCTCCGGCGTGATCTCGAAACCGGAGCTGTTCGGCAGGGCGTCAACCGACGCCGGCGTGCGGGTCTCCGGGTCGAGCACCGCGGCGCCTCCCTCGACGGCGCGGCTGAGCCAGCGGTACAGCCAGAAGGCCGCGGCCAGGACGAGGACGGCGAGCACGAAACCGACCACGGGGACGAAGACCAGCAGCAGGGCGAGAGCCACCGCGACGCACCAGAGCCAGCCCCGCCAGGCTGGGAGCCGGCGCAGCAGGTCGGCCACTGCCGATGGCAGGGCTGGCCCGCCGCCCGACCCGGACCCGGACCCGGACCCGGACCCGGACCCGCTGAGGGTCCCGGCCAGCACCGGCCCGGTCGGCAGGTTGGCCGGCACTGTCTTGGCGGGAGCAGCGCTGACCTCGCCACGGTTGACCCGGGTGACCAGCCCCTCCCAGGACGGCGGGCTGCCCGTCGCAGCGGTCCGGGCCGTGAGCCGAGTGACGCGAGCGCGTGGGCGCAGCACCTTGCGGGCGGTCACGCCGAGCAGCGCGGCCGGGACGGTGCTCTGCCGCACCGAGTACGCCACCGCCCGGCCGCCGTGCAGGACTCGCTGGTGCACCGGAGCGGTCATCGCCAACAGCCGCTCGCTGGCCCCGGATGCGAGCCCGCTCAGCTCGCGCCGGTGCCACACCATCGACGTCAGCATGGCCAACTGGCCGAACCGGATCCGGGCGTTTCCCTCAAGCACCTTGCCGACCTGTTGCCAAGCCGCCTCCATGTACTGCTCTTGGTTCTTTTGCACGACACCGGAGCCGAGGCCGGCCGCGACCCGGTGCCGCGGGTCGTGGTTCAGCTCGTCCACCCAGTGGTCGAGCGCCGGGTCGGCGTTGGCTGGGGTCAGCCGCGACACCTGCGCGGGCCAGCGCCCGTAGAGCGGGGGCACGACGATCGGATCCTCGTCGTCCTCAACCTTCGGCAGGCCGGAGGCGGCGTTGGCGTCGGCCGGGCTCCGTCCGGCGTACTCGGCGGCCAGGTTGACCAACCCAGCCAATCCGGTCTGGAACGGGTGAGGGTAGGGCGTGGCCCACGCCTCGAACTTGTCGTACTCGGCTCGCTCCTGCGCGCTGAGCGTGCTGAGCGGGGCTCGCAGGGCGCCGCCGAGCCGCAGCACGCCGCCCAGCCCGGTGATCGCCGGCAGGTTGGCGCCGGGCACGAGCACGTCGATCGGCCGGCGGCCGACCCGCGCGTCGACGGTCTTCGGCTGGAGCAGCCGGACGAGGTACTCGAAGTCACCGACCTCGCCGGTGCGGAAGAACCACCGGTGGTAGACCGGGTAGAGGCTGCTATCCGGGTCCGTGCGCCCGGCAGCCCAGGAGCCTTGGGTCGGGAAGGCCGCCGTCGTGGGGTTCTTGCCGAGCCCGGCAAGCCGACCCGACTCGAAGGTCGGCACGACGAACGCGTGATAGCCGGTGTTGGGCCGCAGCAGCCGTGGGCTGACCAGGCGCGAGTAGGCCTGGTCGCGGTCGGCCGTGACGGCGGCGCTGAGCCGCACCGCGTTGCCAGCCTGGTCGTGGGGGTCGCCGCAGAGTGCGCCGTTGACGTGTACGTGGGCCCAGGCCCAGAGCGTGTCGAAGTCGGGGAAGGTCCTGGCCGGGTCACTCGCCTGGATCACCGGCAGCCGGCCGCCGGCCAGCGGCGCCTGCTCGGTGAACTCGGTCTCGGCCAGCACCAGCAGGGTGATCCACGGTCGCATCCGGCGACCGCCGTCGGAGGATTTGGCTGGCGTGTAGCGCCAGGGGAAGTCCTCCTCGTAGAACTCCACGAATGACAGGTAATTGGTCTCGAAGTTGGTGATCCAGTGCCGCGGCTCGGTCCGCACGATGCTGGCGGCATCGATTCCGACGATGTCGCCGGGGCCGTACATCTGGACATTGCGCGGGATGTCCTCGCTCGTGCTACCGCCGCCAATCTTGTCGGCCGCGATGGTCAGGGTCACGCCGATGGTCGCGCGGATGCCCGGCACGACGGCCTGGTCGGCCTCCTGGACCTGGCCGCCCAGCCCCTGCCGTACCCAGGGCAGGAACGTGTACGACGCGATCGGCTGCTCGGTCATTCGGCGAGGTTCACCTCCGCCATCGGGATCACGTGAACGGACTGGCCCAGGTTCGGCTCGGCGGCGACCGCCGACGCGAGATGGGCCATCGCCTCGGCGTGGCTGGCGAAGGCGAGACCCCCTGGCATCGCTGTGTTGTCCACCTGGCTGGCAACGACGTACTGGTCGCCGGTGACGCCGACCTTCTCCGCGAACGGTTGCCGACGGCGCTCCGCGGCAAGGGACAACTCGCTCGACGCGATCGTGGCCCCGGCGATGAAGTGAACGAACAACTCGCCCCAGAACCCGAAGTAGTGGGTCGGGTGCCGCTCGAACTCGCTGTCGATAACGACCTGCTCGTAGCGGACCGTGCGGGTCGACGTTGGGCCGGTCGCCCAGGTGTTGCCGGCAGCCGCGAGCTCGACCCCGCTCTCGAGCAGCTCGTACGCCGGCGCCGCTAGCTTGGCCGCGTCGTCCATCGTGCGGTACTGCGCGACGGCGAACCGTTCACGGGTCGGGCCGCGCACGGCCACCACGCTGCCGGCGTCGACCGTGACGGTCGCCTTCGTGATGTCGGACGGCGTCTGGTTACCGACCTTGTCGATCGGGAGGTTGAGCGGCACGAACCGCTGGCTGACCTGCAGCACGCCGACCGGGTGGAGCACCAGCAGGTCGGGCTCGTCGAGCTTGCGCAGGGTAACGAGGAGCCGGGCGCCTGCCGGGAGCGCGGCCTTCCAGGTGTCGAGCTTCTCCAGCTCCGCCCGCAGGGCCGGCAGCACCGGCAGCGGTGGCAGCGTCTCAGCCTTGCGCTCGCCGAAGGTCTCGTCGACATCGAACGAGATGCTGAAGAAGAACTCGATCGATGCCGATCCCGAGATATGCCAAGGGGTAGGGCCCTCGAGCGAACCACGTAGCTGGACGCCGAAGACGCCCATGCCGAAGACCTTCACCGAGAAGCCGGTGGAGATCTCCACGATCAGGTAGAACGGCGAGAACCGCAGCAGGGCGTCTAAGCTGAAGTATCCCTCGACGCTCAGCGCGCTCATCCCGAAGTACGCCTCGGCGCGCGCCCCGAGCTGCACGCTGTTGGTCGTGACTGCGAAGTAGGTCTCGATCCGGACCCGGGCGTAGCTCTCGTCCAGGAGCGACAGGGCCAGCCGCTTGGGCGAGGGGAACGGCAGGGGGGGGCGGGCTGAACTTCGGGTGGAAGCCACCCACCGTCAGGACGAAGTTGGGGTTGTCGCTGTAATCCATCAGCAGCCCCATCTCACCGTCCAGGGTGATGAAGAGGATGCGGGACTCGTAGAGCGAGGCGAAGAACCACAGTCGGCGCTTGTCGAACTCGAGCGCGCCCATGAAGCTCAGCTGCAGGAGGACGACCGGGTCGTCCTCGGTCGGCAGGGCCAGCTTGAGCCGGCCGAGGATCACGACGTTGCCCGGGATCTCGATGATCACGCCGAGCGAGACCGAGATCAGTGTCGGCGTCATCCAGCCGATCGTGGCCATCGGCCCGATCAGGAAGGTCCCCGGCTTCGGCGGGAAGATCGCCCGCAGGTCGCTGAGGATCTTGGGGGCGTTCTCGATGATGTTGGTGGGGAAGAGGATGCTGCCGAGTGCGCCGGTCCGGATGCCATTGGCCAGCGGCTCCAGCAGGACGCCGCGGTTGAGGCCGAGCAGCCCGCCGACCCCGATCAGCTTGAAGCCGTAGCCGAGATGGAAGCCGGGGCTGAACTCCGCTGTGATGACCACGAGCATCGAGAAGCCGGGCTGGCCGCCGGGCAGCTTGGTGTTGATCAGACCGATCGCGCGCAGGGTCAGGAAGTTGCTGATCGAGAGCTCGAGTGCCCCGGCGTACTCGCCCTTGTCGAAGTCCAGGGAGAGGTAGCCGCCGCCCTTGACCACGCCGGCGTCGATCGAGAGGCCGACGCCGTTGGGTGGCTTGAAGCCGAGCGCGATGTTGGCCGGCCCGAGGTTGCCGCGCTGGTCCGGCGGGAAGGTCACGGTGGCGGTCAGTCCGATGTTCTCGACCACGGCCTTCAGCACGGCCAGGTCGCCCTTGATGGTAGATCCGAGCTCGATCGCGATGCCGCCGTCGCGCATCTTGACCGCGATCAGCGCGGACATGATCTCGACAGGGCCGAGCTGCAGGTGCGCGGGGATCGCGATCTCGAGACCGCCGCTGCCACCGAAGTACAGGCCCTGAGTGGTGGAGAAGCCGACGGTCAGGTCGGTGCCGATCGTCAGCCCCTCAGGCGGCAGCAGGCTGGAGAGGAACGAGTCGCTGTCCTCGCCCGGCTTGATGACGATCCGCGCGCCCTCGACGGCGAATTCGACGTACACCTCGAAGGAGCCGCTGGAGTGGAACCGCACGCCACCTACGGTGGAGGCACCGTCGATCTCGAACCGGCTGGCCTCCGGGTCCCCAATGAGCACCATTGGGGACCCGGCGCCGGCCTTCAGCCCGATGCTGATCGTGCCCGCCGCGTCGGACGGCGTGCCCGGGCCGAACCCGACCAGGAACTGCAGGTCCTGGTCCGGCCGGACCAGCGCGCCGTGCCCACCGTCGATCGCGACCTTGCCGCCGATGATCAGACGCAGAGTCTCGCTCAGCCCGATTTCGGCCTCGATCCCGGCGCTTCCATACGGCATGACGGCGAAGCCGGGCTTGGCGGCGGCCGTCTCGGGGAGCAGGGACAGGCCCACGCCCACTTCGTAGGCCTTCGTCGACTGGCTGCTGACCAGCGGCAGCCGCAATACCGTATCGACGGCCGTCGCCGGGGATATTGCTCCCTGCATCAGCTGGGCCAGCGTGAGCGGGTCGAGCTGCACGATGCCGGTGTTGATGTTCCAGGCTTCGGCCAGGTCGGCCAGGGCGTCGGTGAAGTCCTCGCCGCGGAAACCGGACGTGCCCCAGCCGTACGCAGTGCGGAAGAAGGTCAGCGGGTCGTGCACCAGGTCGCCGAAGCCCTCCCAGTTGATTGTCTGGGAGACGTACTCCGGGCGGGTCGCGGTCTCCGCCACTCGCTCGATCCGGATGATGCCCAGCACTCGCAGCAGGTGCCCCCAGCGCGGTTGGTTGAGCAACAGGTACTCGGACACGACGAAGTCGGCGAGTTGGCGGGGTAGCTCCGCCACGGCTTCGGCGGGGAGTCCGCTGCCACTCGCCATGCCGGAGATCGCGACGTACGCCGCACGCAGCCCGGCCAGCAGGGTGGTTGGGTCGATGGTGTCGCCCGGGTCTCCGCTCTCGACCAGGTCGTAGACGGTCGACGCTGCTGCGTGCAGGGCCTCGGCCATGGCCGTGGCCGGTGTGAGGTCCCACCCCAGTTCGAGCAGGAACGACTGCAAGCTGTCGGCCGACGTGGTGGCCTCGGCGAGCGGCTGCAGCGCGCGCCCGAGCTCGCACGCGATGGCGGCCAGGGGGTCGTCGTCAGCCATTGCTCATACCTCGGCGAAGAAGCGGGGGTCGACGGTCCGGATGCCGGTCGTGATGGCGGCCTGGGCCGCGCCTGGGGCCGGGAAGAAGTTGAAGATCAGGATCGGCTTGGCACCGCTGTTGTCGGTGATTGGGAGCAGCACGGTGTACTTGATCCGCCGACCTTTGGTCAGCGGCTCGGCGCCGGCTGCTGGCCAAGTCCAATCATGCCCAGTCATATAGTCGTCCATCGAGGCGTAGCCGGCACGCTTGTACATCGGCCACGCGTGGTCCGACTGGAAGCGCGCGTCCAGCAGCATGTCCGTTTTGAGCGCGGCAATCTTTGCGGCTATTGTGGTTGCGCTGGCGGGCGGGGCGAACGGCCACGCCACGGGGATCTCGTTGACCTGGAACTGCCGCGCGCCACCCTCGAGGGTCTTCTTGTTCGGCCGCAGGATGATTTCGTTAAGCCCGGCGACGGTCCGGCCGAGCGGCAGCGCCATGTAGAACGACTGGGTTTTGTCGATGACCTTGGGCACCCACTTCTCCCAGTCGGCGGGCGGCACGCTGATTCCGTCGAGGTACTCGTGGCCGACGCCGTCCAACGCGGCGACCAGGGCGGCGCGAGTCTCGAAACCGTGGAAACCTGCGCCTTCGGCGTTCGGGACGGCGGGGGTCTGGACCTGGAACTCGTAGCACATGTACTCGAACCAGCCTTTGTTATTCTTCATGGTCCGCTCTGCCACTGCATTGAAGTGCTTAGGCGCGGTCACCAGGACGTGGCCCCCGAAGGCCTGCTTGAGCTTGGTCAGGAACGGCAGCGCCTTGCCCAGGTTGCAGCCCTTCAGGTGCACGAAGTGGGTGGGCGGCGGTGCCGTCCAGCCGATCAGTGAGTCGTCGATGCGGATCCGCCGGTCCGGTCCGGTGGATAATGTGTCGAGGGTTTGCCCGATGTTCTCGAACTCGGTCAGGTCGGTCGGGTTCCCGGCGGCGTTGACCTGGTTGGGGTAGAGCAGGATGCGCCACTGCCCCTCGCTGTTGGCGTGGGCCCCGATGACTAGATCGCCGGCTGGGTGGAGCGCGGTGTCGGCGTTCAGCGCCATGATGAAGCCCCGGACCTCGGACGCTGTGCGCATTTCGGTTTTCGGGAGCCGGCGCGCGACCATCGCGTTCAGCCACTTGGTGACCGGGTCGGTCACCGGTACGAAGCCGTAGTCCACCGTGGATCACCCCCTGGGGGCGCAATCGGAGATTGACCCTGGGTGCGAGCCGGATCCGCATCAGTCTGGCCCATCGGTGCGGAGGACACCACCCCCGTGTCTGTCGTAGAAAAGGTTCACCGTAAACGCATCCTCGTAATGGAATGCTGATTTCCGAATACACCCGCCATTCAGACATGACCAACCCCTGCGTGAGCCCCAGGCGTCCTTTTCGCCACAACTAGCGCGAGTTCGATACGGTTGGGATCTCGGTCAAGTCTTGGAACGGCGCATACCTCACGATGCCAACGAGTCAAGCCTTAGCGACGAGTTCGGTGGGGAACGCGATGTTCGCGGAACACTTTGCGTTGCCCGCCCGGCAGCCGTGAGGGGGCGCGGTCCGGGGTGTGAACTGCCACTCCTTGTGGAACGTCCTTGACAAGGGATAGGCATTGAGAACCTCTTGAAGAAGGTTCATGAGCGACAGGCGCCTCTTCCTGGTAACGTCCTCGGCCGAGCGGCAACACGCGTCAACTGTCTGCAGAAGCGGTGCGGACCGGCGTGCCTCACGTTCCTCGCGCCGACCGCGAGCAAGGCGTCCTGCAGCCAGAGCACGGGGTCAACGCCGGCCCGCGGCACGGGCGCACCGTGCCTGATGAGCTGCGCAGCGGCGTATTTGTGGCCCTGTTCCTGCCTGCGGATCTTCTGAGAAGCTGTTGTCTTTCCGGACGTGAAAGCTGACTTTCCGCTGGTCAGGCATGGTGTCGTGGGTTTTGTGCAGGCAGTGGGCGTCGTGTCGTCGCGGTGGTGGAGGTTCTGGGATGCCCTCGGTGATCGGTCTGCTGGAGGAGCGGGAACGGGAAGCCGCTCGGCGGGTGGAGGTGCTGCGGGAGGAGGCGGACCGGATCCTTGCCCAGCTGCGGGACGCGGAACGGGACTGGGAGCGGTTCGTGATCTCACGGGAGACGGTGGTCGAGGTCCTCGCTGGTCCCGACCATGGCGACGTTGCGGCCGAGGTCGGTGGTGCCAGTGTGGTGTGAGGGGCGTGAGGCTTTGGTGCTGTCGGCGGACTATCAGCGGCTGATGGCGGTCCTGCCTGCCCAGGGTGGCTCGTTGAGTTGCAAGGAGATCGTGTTGGCGCTCGGGGTGGCGCCGGTGCACTCGAAGACCGAGGGGGTGCGGTCGAAGACGAACCGGCTGGCGGCGAGGGGCTGGCTGGTCAAGGTGCCTTCGGGGCGGTTCGCGCTCGCGCCGGGGCTGCGAGGCGGCGGGTCATGAGCTGGGCCATCGATCACATGATCATCGCCTCGCTGGAGTCCGGGCGCCGCTCGTAGTCGCGGACCAGTCGGCGCGAGCGAAGCAGTCAGGCGAAAGATCGTTCCACCACCCAACGGCGCGGTAGCACCATGAAGCCGCAGACGTCGTCGCTGCGTTTGATCACCGTGACGATCAGGTGCAGGACGGTCAGGCCCCAGGTGATCAGGACGCCGGTGTAGCCGCCGTCGGCCCACAGCCTGGTGATCGTGGGGAAACGCGTGCTCAGGACGGGCAGCATGTCGGTGGCCGCCTGGCGGTCGGTCACGTCGCCCGCGGTCACGTTGATCATCAGCAGCAGGCCGACGGTGTCGCAGATCAGGTGCTGGCGCCTGCCGTTGATCTTCTTGCCGCCGTCGTAGCCCCGACTGCCCGAGCCGACGACTGCGTCGGCCTTCACCGACTGCGAGTCGATGACCGCCGCACTCGGCTCCGCCCGGCGCCCGGCAGCCTCCCGGACCCTGCCCCGCAGCCGGTCATGGAACTCGGCGATCAACCCGGTCTCGCGCCACCGCCGGAAGAAGGCGTAGACCCGGTCCCAGCAGGGGAAGTCCACGGGCATCGCCCGCCACTTGATGCCGTTGTCGACCACGTAGAAGATCGCATCCAACATCACCCGGTGGCAGTAGCCCTCCGGCCGTCCGCCCCGCCCTTCCAACCACGCCGGCACCGGCAGCAGCGGACGGATCACCTGCCACTGCTCATCGGTCATGTCCGTGTCGTAGACGGGCCTGCGGCCAGGATGATCGGCCGCGTTCCCGAACCTGTGCGCGAGACAGTCGCACGACACACCCGCCGACTTGAGCCCGGCACCCTCGACCCCGTACAACAGGGACAACAGGGCCTCCTCGTGCGTTCGTTGTCTCAGCAACTCCGAACTGCACCAGGGGCCCTGTCTTCATGCACGGCGACTGCGGAATCACCCGCCCCACCAGCCACTTTCGATCACACCGCACTCAAGATCGATAGGACTACAGCTTCTGAGTCCAAGCCTCGTGCGCCGAGGCGAAGGACGCCTGCCACTGCTCCGGTGTGGACTGCTCGTTCCACACTACGTCGGAGAATCGCCACCACGCCGCGGACAGCAGCTTCGTTCTCGCGATCAACGCGCCATATGCCTCCCGACGCGCAGCCTCACACCGCTCCTCGCGGTCAGCTTGCAACTGCCGCTGCTGCTGGCGCCCTTGACCATGCACGGCAGCCCAGCCACCGGCCACAGCTCCCAACGCGCCGATCGCCGCGCCCACCAGTCCCACCACGCTCGCGTCCATCACCGCGTATTAGACCGCGCGCCCGGAAGCCGCAGCCAGAGCACCGTCGCGTCCCTGTCCAACCGCCTGACGCGCTCGTCTCTGCGGGAGCGAAGGTGTTCCGTTGGTAGCCGAAGGGGAGCGCGTGGGGAGAACCGACTGCACTACGCGGCAGGCTCTCGAAAGAACCCGAAAGGACCATCCGCGCAGGTCAGAGTCGGAATTTGCCGTATCGTCGCAGGTCAGGGCGACCATGTAGACAACTTCAAGAAGATCTCGTCGTGGGCGGCTATTTTGTTTGCGCCGACGCTGGTGGGCACGATCTACGGGATGAACTTCGATCGGATGCCGGAGTTGCACTGGGTGCTCGGCTACCCCTTCGCGATGCTACTAATGGCCGCCGTATGTACCAGTTTGTACGTCATCTTCAAGCGGCGGGACTGGCTCTGAGTAGTCGTCTCGCAGGCGTCGACACACCGGGCCCGACGGCGCGAACACGGCTACCAAAGGCACCGTTCAAGCCACTGGGGAGAATCTGGGGAGAATGAAACGCGCCTCGCTTCGGCCAGCCTCCCCGATCGCAAGGACTCTGCCTGGATCGCTCCCTCCGCACCATTGGCCACCCGGAGCGTTGACAGACACGGAGAGTAAGCAACTTCACAGACTACGAAACACCGACGAGGGGCGCAGCAGTGCTGCGCCCCTCGTGTTCCCACACCATGGGGAATCGTCTCTTCTATGCGGTTGTGGGAGGCCGGTTGAGCAGGGCGTCGATGGCACCGCGCCCCTTCCCACCGGCCTCGGGCATGAAGTGGGCGTAGAAGTCCAAGGTGATGGTCGGGCTGGAGTGCCCGAGCCAGCGCGCAAGGGTGACGACGGATTCTCCCGCTTCGAGGATGACCGAGGCGTACGTGTGCCTCAGCACGTGGAAGCCGTCCTTGCGGGACGCCTTCCAGCGCTCGCCCCGCTTCCGCATGGGGATCACACCGGCCGCGGCGAGGGCGGGCTTCCACACGTCGACGTTGAAGATGTTCGCCCGGATCGCGTTGCCGAATGTCGTGGTCAGGATGAGTGGGAATTTTTCCCTCTCCCGGTCGGGCTCCGGACCGCCCCACGGCAGTTCGACCTCGACTGCGGGGTACTCCATGAAGTACTCGGCCAGCGCCGAGGCGACCGAGGAAGGCATGTCGACGACACGCGTCTTGCCGCCCTTCGGAAGTGTGAAGTACAAGCGCCCGTGAAGGAGTTGAACCTGCCGACGGATGCGCATCAGTCCTCGGCGGAAGTCGACGTCCTCCGGTGACAGCCCAAACACCTCGCCCTGGCGCAGTCCACAGCCCAGGGCAATTACGGCGGCGATGCGGTAGCGCGGGTTCATCGAGTCCCGGACCCGCAGCGCGGTCTCCAGCGGCCAGGCTTCCCGCTGGTCGTCAGGCGCCTTGGGCCAGCGCACCGACTTGGCCCGCAGCGGGTTGCGCACCAGACGCTTGTCGTCGATGGCGGTCTCGAAGATGTTCGAGAGCGTGGAGAGGATCTGACGCGAGTACCGCGGGGAGAGGTCCCCCACCAGCGTGGCGATGTAGCCCCGCAGTACCGTCGGTGTGATGTCGCGCAGGGACACCGCGCCGAGATGAGGCCGGATGTGGAGCCGGACCCGCTCGTCGATGCGCTTGACGGTGCCGGGGACGCCCTGGACTCCCGCTTGCCAGTAGCGGACGACGTAGTCCTCCAGGGCGATGGAGCCGTCGCGCGGATCGACGAATTCCCCGCGTTCGCTATCGGTGCCCGCCTGGCGAAGCCATGTCTTGGCGTCTTCGAGCGTGTCGAAGGACTTGTCCCGGACACCAGGGATGCCGGCGACTCGGTATCGGGAGCCCTTGCCGTAGCGGGTCGTGCGTTCGCGCTTGCCGCTGACGGGGTCTCTCTTCTTCTTGATCCAACGGTCTTCGATGTAGCCGGCCAAGCGACCCCCTCGAGCTGGGCAATGGGAGTTGGATCAGCGCGTGTCAAGCGCTTGTCTCGTAGTCGGGGCGGGTCTGTGGTGCCGTGTTGAGGGGGTTGAGAGCGGCATTCGAGCGGGAATCGGCCTGCTCTTGTTCACGAACCCAGGCGTCCAGGGCTTGAACGCGGTATACGACACGGCCGCGTGTGCCCATCCGGAAGCTCGGGGGCCCTTGGCGCCGGTGGCGCCAGACGTAGAGGGTGTGGGGCGAGAGGCCGAGATACTCGGCCGCGTCCCTCACGTTCAGGAACGCTTGGCGGGTAGTACCGCCTGCCTCCGGTGCTGCGGATCGATCAGATGACGAGCGTGAAGGCATGGGTGAGTCCTTGCCGGTGAAGGGGAATGAGCGCCTGGGCATTGGCGGGTGGGCCAGGACGAAGGTCGACCAACCCCGTCAGGGCAGCGGGACCGCGTCACTGTAAGGCTCCGACAAGAGGGACACTGATCACGTGACGGCTACTGCGGGGTGAGGACCGCCGGTGCACAGGAGAATGACCGGGTGGCGCCAGCGCTCTGAGGGTGAGACAGAACGCGGGGGCGCGAATTACGGCTGGGGCCAGTCCGGGAGTGCCGTGACCTCGGGCAGGTCGTCCCAGTCGATTTCGACGTCCTCAGTGCCGAAGCAGTGCGGGTAACGCAGCTCAAGCCAAGTCGGGGTGATGCCAGCCCACTCGGCAACCGTGACGGGTGAGATGCCCGTCGTCAGCCACTTCACCAGGCAGGAATCGCGGAGGATGGTGATGGACTCCCCAAGTCGCCACCGGTACAGCTCGTCCCGCGGCAAGACTGCCACTTGAGCCTGCTCCCAGATCGGCATGTAGTCGGGAGCCGAGAGCGGCCTGCCTCGCGTACCGGGAAACAGCAGGTCGTCCTCCTGCAGATCAGCGTCACTGATCCACTCACGGAGGAACTCGACGAACTGCGGCTGGAGCGGTATTTCCCTCGCCTTTCCATTGCGACGGGCCGTCAATTTACCCCCGTCGCCCTCCGGGAGCATCACGTCACTCACACGCAGGGCTCGGGCCTCACGCGGGAGCAGAGCCTGCTCGGCCACGGTGCGCATGAAGGGGTGCACCGAGCGATTGGCTCCCGCGTGCCCATGAATCGACTTGAGCAGCGATCGGACCAGCTCCGGGGAAAGTATCCATTCTTCTTCCATGACTTCGACATCCACGGCTTTGAACTCCTCAGGGAAATTGACTGAATGTGCCACGCGGGGATCAGCGCGACAGGTTCAATGGTCTGCGGAATCGCCGGTTTGGCTAACCGGCGATCGTCGGCTATGTTGCCGCGTCTCCGCGCTCCCGGCGCGAAGAAGCGTGCAGGAGCAGCGGGTGTCATCGCTCTTCTCCGGACCGCTCTAGGTTTGCTTGCTTCGCCGCTCTATTCCAGTCCGTTGCGCACTTGATGTGTCTGCCGTCGGCGAATCAGCACGACGCCAGTAGCAGGTGGGAGCGCCACAACCATCAGGCTCGCCCTGGCAGCCGTCGCCGAGGAACAGGGCAGGTGTCTTCTAAGCACCTGCCCCATTCGAGATGGCACGCCCACGTGACTAGCGAAATAGCGAGTTGCCCTTGCTGAGAGCTGTCCCACAACTGATCTTGAAGTCGATGCGGGCATAGGGGCGATGGGCTTCGCCCCCATCGCACGAGGGGCGAGGTTGTGCAGCCGCGTGATGCCTAGCAAGAGGTGGTGTACCCCGTCGCTCTTGAGACGGCAGTCGCGGAGGATCTTCCAGGTCTTCATTCGGGCAACAGAGTGCTCGACGCGAGCACGGACTTTGCGGTGAGAGGCGTTGTGCTCCTCTTTCCAGACCGCGAGTTCGCTCCGGCCGGGTTCGCGGCGATGCGGGATGACCAGGTCGGTACCCCAGTAGCCGCCGTCGGCGATGACCGTGGTCTTGCCGATGGCGGACTTCGCACCTGACAACTCCCACGCCCTGCAGTCGTTGCGGACACCGCGCTGCCTCTGGTGCGGGACGGCGGCCGACTCTGTTCGCTGACCTCGGACGCCCCTCCGCGGGAACGCGGCATCACGAGCTGGGACCTCTACGCCAAGCCCGACGCCGCGCAGCTCCTCCAGCTGGCGAAGCAGACCGCTGCCGGAACCTTGGAACTCGCACCCCGTCCCCTGCCACTGAGCGAGGGACGGGCTGCGTTCGCCCAGGCGGTCACCGGACGGGCCGGCGGCAAGAAGATCGTCCTCACCTTGGCATGACCCCGGGCACCGCCCGATCCTGAGGCCGGGCACGGTGCCCGCCAAGCGCGATCAAGAAGTCGTCATGCATGGGCCAAGACCACCGTGTTGGGCCGGCTCGCCACACCCCGCGAGATCGCGGAGGTGATCCTCTTCCTGGCCACCAACCGATCCGCCTTCCTCACCGGCGCCACGATCGCCGCCGACGCCGGCCGAACCGCCGTATAGACCCCAACGTCGCTCCGGGAGACTTGCGGGCCAACGCACCCGCTCTCGGAGCGCCCGGGCCGTGCCCCGTGCGGCGTCGGGCATCTTCTCCTGTACCGCGACGGCTTCCCCTCCCAGGATGAATCCGCCGACGCCGCCGGAAAACCGGCCGGAGCGGTTGCTGCGGCCCGGATCGCGCCGGCGCTCACTCCCGTCGCGACGAGAACCCCTCATGACATGAGGACGGCAAGTCCACTGCACCAGTCCACTGCCTGGCCAGGGATTTCCCAAGTACCGAAGACGCCGAGGGCATCTTCGGGGATGTACACGTTGCGTGCGGTGACCACGTCTTCCCCGGCTGGGCCCCGCACATCAGGTGGTCAGTACGGCAAAGCAGTATCGACCCCAGCCGCCGCCAGTTTGAGGTGTGTATGCTGACCACCACCATCTTTGCATTATGCCAAGATCTGCCGGTAGGGCGGACGGCCGCTGGAGAGCGATGAGTTACCGCACGCAAGGCCCTCGCTTCCGGATTGGTGATGTTCGCCGACGACCTCTCCGGAATCGGCCGAGCCGCCACCCGTCCGCTCACCGGCGAACTCAACATCGGTTCGAGCCGTCCAGATGCGGGCCATGGCCTCAGACGCACGGGGCGCGTGGCTTCGGCGAGGTATCGCGCACGCACGCTCGATATGAGCCTTTTTTGCTGTATGACCGATACGTTGAGATGTCCATGGCGCCAAATGGCGGGCGCAGAACGACTGGAGGCTCTACCTCATGCTGATTTCTCAGCGTCCCTCGCTGGCCGAAGAGGTCGTCGACGAGTTCCGCTCCCGGTTCGTGATCGAGCCGCTGGAGCCGGGCTTCGGCTACGCCCTCGGCAACTCGCTCCGCCGCACCCTCCTGTCGTCGATCCCCGGTGCCGCTGTCACCAATATCCGCATCGACGGCGTCCTGCACGAGTTCACCACTCTTCCGGGTGTCAGAGAGGACGTCTCCGAGCTGATCCTCAACATCAAGCAGCTGGTCGTCTCCTCGGAGCACGACGAGCCGGTCGTGATGTACCTGCGCAAGCAGGGTCCGGGGCTGGTCACCGCCGCCGACATCGCCCTGCGGAACAGCGTCGAGGTGCACAACCCCGACCTGGTCCTCGCCACGCTCAACGGCAAGGGCAAGCTGGAGATGGAGCTCACGGTCGAGCGCGGCCGCGGCTACGTCTCCGCAGTGCAGAACAAGCAGGTGGGCCAGGAGATCGGCCGTATCCCGGTCGACTCCATCTACAGCCCGGTGCTGAAGGTCACGTACAAGGTCGAGGCGACGCGTGTCGAGCAGCGGACCGACTTCGACAAGCTGATCGTCGACGTCGAGACCAAGCAGGCCATGCGGCCGCGTGACGCCATGGCGTCGGCTGGCAAGACCCTGGTGGAGCTGTTCGGTCTCGCCCGCGAGCTGAACATCGACGCCGAGGGCATCGACATGGGCCCGTCCCCGACGGACACCGCCCTGGCTGCCGACCTCGCTCTGCCGATCGAGGAGCTGGACCTCACCGTCCGCTCCTACAACTGCCTCAAGCGCGAGGGCATCCACTCCGTGGGCGAGCTCGTCGCCCGCTCGGAAGCCGACCTCCTGGACATCCGCAACTTCGGTGCGAAGTCCATCGACGAGGTCAAGGCGAAGCTGGCCGGCATGGGCCTGGCATTCAAGGACAGCCCGCCCGGCCTCGACCCGATCGCCGCCTTCGATAGCACCCCCTGAGTCCGGGCGCCGTTACAGACACGGGTTCCCCCAAGCACGAGCGGCACTGTGAGTTCGCGTTCTGCTGGGTTGATGCTGCCTGGTGACGTCTCAGGGGACCGGTAAGTGCGAGGGTTCTGGGAGGAGTTCGCCAAGCGCAACCGTTGCGTCAGGCGTTATTGCTTGTCGGCCCATTTCTGCCAGTTCACTCTTCTCTCATTGCCAAGTACCCTGCTGGCGCCGGTCGCCCGGGAGCCGAGCCCTGGCCGACAGTGCCATCGGAGCTCGACGCGTCACCGTACGGATCCCAGCGGTCCGTCCTGTGTACGCCGCGAGCTGGCCGAACCACCCCTGACGGACCACGGGTGCCGGCCGATCCCGTTCGAGCACGTCCTCGGACTCTCCCTTGACGGCGCGTGCGGAGCGGTGAGCTCCAACTCTCCCGAACCCGGGGCGGGTCGGCGCTCCGATGCTCGCTTTCGTGGCCACTCCACGGGGAGTGAGTGCCCTGGCGGATACGTCCGTACGTATGCGTGACTCAGGTACCGGCGGGACCCGAAGACACGACGTGACACGAGTGGTGAACAACGGCACACGCGGCACACGCGCGGTCTGCTCGCTTCTGGTGGTGGTCGCCGTCCTTGCCTGTGCCCTTCTCCGAAGCGCGGCTCCCGCCTCGGCACATGCGGTGCTGACCGGCAGCGACCCTCGCGAGAACAGCGTGTTGAAAGCCGCGCCGAAGCAGATCACCGTGACCTTCGACGAGTCGGTCGCACTCGTCGAGGATTCCTTGCGTGTGCTCGACCCCGACAACCGACCGGTGACGGACGGCGATCCACGACATGCAGGTGGGCGGGGCAACACGGACAGCGTGCGGCTGGCGAATGGGCTGACGCAGGGCACGTACACCGTGTCCTGGCGGGTGGTGTCGGCGGACAGCCACGCCGTGTCCGGCGCCTTCACCTTCTCCGTCGGCAAGCCGTCGACGACCCGAGCCACGGCCGCTCCCCCGCCCGCTGTGGATCCCGGCGTCGGTGCGCTGTACGGGGTCGGCCGCTATGTCGCCTACGCCGGACTGGCGCTGCTGATCGGCCTCGCGGGGTTCGTCCTGGCGTGCTGGCGCTCCGCGACCGCCGCGCGCCTGGTGCATCGGCCGTTTCTGGTCGGATGGTGGGCGCTGTTCGTGTCGACCGCGGTGCTGGTCCTGCTGCGGGGTCCCTACGACAGGGGTGACGGCCTGAGCGACGTGTTCGACCCGGGTGCGTTGCGGCAGACGGCACACAGCCGGCCCGGACTCGCACTGCTGGCACGGTTGGTGCTGCTTGTGGTCGTGGCCGTCGCAGTGCGGTATCGGCCCCGGGATCGAATACCCGGCCGACGTGCCCTGGCGGGCACCTGCGTGCTCGTGCTCGGGCTGGCCACCACCTGGGCGTCGGCCGAGCACGCGTCCGCAGGGATCCAGGTGCCCGTGGCCGTGGCCTCCTCCATGCTGCACCTGCTTGCCATGGCGGTATGGCTCGGGGGGCTGGCCGCGCTGTTGCTCGCGCTGTACCGGGCACCGGACGACGATCCCCTCCCGCCCCGCGCCGTCGCCCGCTTCTCCCGCATCGCGCTGATCTCGGTGGCGGTGCTGACCGTCACCGGCGTTTACCAGTCGTGGCGCGGGCTGGGCTCCTGGGACGCGTTCGCCACGACCTACGGCCGGATCCTGGTCTTCAAGGTCTGGGGAGTGCTGGTGATGCTGATGGCGGCCTCGTACTCCCGACGCTGGACCGCCCGCCTGTTGCATACGCCACAGGAGCAGCGGGTGCTGGTGGCAGTGGGGGGTGAGGACCCTCCCACCCCTCCCGGGGACGCGAACCCTCCGGAATCATCCGCCGACCAGGAGGCGCACCGGCGCGGCCTGCGTCGGTCCGTGCTGGCCGAGATCGCGGTCGGCGTACTGGTCCTCGTCCTGACGACCGTGCTGACCGGCACCGGAACGGGCCGTGCCGCCGAGGCCGCCGCCTCCACTTCCGCTGCCGGGCAGCCCGAGGTGTCCCTGACGCTGATCCCGTACGACACCGGCGAGAACACTCTGTCGGGACGCGGCAAGGTGCAGGTCACCCTCGAACCGGGCCGGGTCGGCCGGAACGTGGTGGAGGCGATCGTCTACGGAGCCGACGACAGTCCCGTCACGATCCCGGAGCTCCGTCTGAGCTTCACCCTCGCCGAGCAGCACATCGGCCCACTAGACGCCGAACTCGTCGACGAACGAGGCTACTGGGGCAGCGACACCCTCAACCTCCCGATCGCCGGCACCTGGACGATGAAGGCCACGGTCCGGGTCTCGGACATCGACCAGGTCACCGTGTCGAAGACGGTGAAGGTCGGCCGCTGACCCACGGGGCGGAAGGAGTCGGGGGAACCAGTTGACGAAGGACCGGGGGTCGGCGTTCCAGCCACTACCGACGTTGGCACAATGCAAACATGACCGGAACAGTCATCACCCACACCCGCACGGCCATTGCGGCGTCCCTGTCCATCGTGCTCGCGGTCCTGCTCTCGGGTTGCACAGGCGATGCCAAAGCCTATGCGCCGCCGCCCGGGAGCACGGGCGTCGACTCGGCCCTGGGCCGCCTCACCGTGCACATCGCCGACATCGATCTGACGATCACGGATGCCGTCGCGCACCTCGATCGTTCCGGTGACGGCACGCTCACCATGTCGGTGCGCAACGACGGCGCGGTGCCCGAGCACCTCGGCATGGTCGCGACCCCGGACGAGGGCCGGGGCGTCCTCGTAGGCGCGAAGTCTGCCAAAGGGAATGGATCGCTTTCCACCGCGGGGATCCTGGTGCTGTCCGGCACCACGGTCACCTTCCGCGGCGCCGGCCCCGCCGTCGAGTTGCACGACGTCCGCGGGGTCACGGCCCGGCACACGCTCCCGGTGACGCTTCAGTTCGGGGTGGCCGGACTGCTCCATCTCCGGACACCTGTCTCCTCGTCCTGACGGTTCACGCAGGGCTCGCCGACGATCTCACCACCACGACGCCGCCGAATCGCGTCCCGCAGCAGTGCCGGGGAAGGCCGCGTCGAGCGCCTGGGTTCGGTCGGCATAGCCCGTGATACGGGTGACGAGACCGTCGTTGACATCGAAGACGTGGTACGCCACCGTCTGCGAGTCGGCGGGCGGCACGGCACCGTGGATGCACAGGCCGAGGACAACGGCGGACGGGTAGGTGAAGGACTCCTCGACCGCTGCCCACAGCCCGAGGGCGTGCAGGCGGGCGAGATGACTGAGGACATGGGAACGGGTGTGGCAGCCGATGCCGCCTGAGTCGGGCGGGTTCCAGCGCACGTTCGGGTGCAGTACGTCGACGAGCAGCTGGCAGTCGGCGGCATGCAGGGCTTCGCGTAGTTGCGCCGTCACGGCGCCGGGGCCGCGCGGGGAAACTGATGACATTCGGACCTCTTGGAAACGCGGAGCGATGGGCATCGGGCTGTACCGGCCCGGGGCCACGTCGCCTGGAGGGGTGGCATGGCCCTGGGCACCGGTCGGCCGAACGACGGCTAGGCGGGCACCGCGGCGAGTTGCCGTAGGGACGGCCGCCTCCTCCCGGCCAGCGAGGTGCCGACGAGACGAGTCGCGCCGGGCAGTCCGGCGAAGCGCAGGGCAGCACGGCGAAGGCGCAGTTGCCGTGCCGTTTCGGGGACGTACCAGCGGGCCGTTCTGCGGGCGGCCCGTTGTCTGTTCCTGATGACCGGACGCCAAAGCCGTTCATAACCGCGCAGTGCGTCCTCGACGCGACGCGTGCCGGCGAGTTGGTCCGCCAGGACATAGGCACCCGCGATCGCCAGTGAGGCCCCTTGCCCTGACAGCGGGGAGACGGCCTGGCAGGCGTCGCCGACCAGGACGACCCGCCCGCGACTCCAGGACGGAAGGTCGGTCTGGGCGACCTGGTCGTAGTAGACCCGGTCATGCGGCGGGCAGCCGGCCAGAGCGCGGGGGACGAGCCAGCCCAGGGAGCTGTACTCGTGGTAGAGGGCAGTCCGTGCGTCCTCGGGGCGGCGAGGGTCGGCGCTGCGATGGACGGCGAACGCGGCCACCCTGCCGTCCCGGAGACCGTAGAGGCCCATCTGCCGCCCGGCGGTGTCGGTCAGACCGAACCGGTCGCCCAGTTCGGCATGGGCGTATGGGTCGTCGAAGGTGAACGCGGCAGCGTGGTAGCCCAGGTAGCGCACGCACCGCTGCTCCTCGCCGAAGACCATGGCCCGCACAGTGGAGTGCAGGCCGTCGGCCCCGACAAGAAGGTCGGCGTCGAGGGCGGTGCCGTCCGTGAGGGTGACGCGGACGCCGTACGGGCTGGGATCGATGCGGGACGGGCCGACGCCGTAACGCAGACCGACGGCGAAGGACAGCCGCTCACGCAGCGCGAGTTCGAGGTCCGGCCGCATGATGCTCAGCAGGCGACCGTCCAGGGAACGGGCGAACCGGCCGTAGCCAAGGCGGGCGCGGCACTGTCCCCCTTCGTCGACGAAGGCGGCCTCGGAGACCGGGTAGCCGAGCTCTTCCAGCCAGGGCAGCACGCCCATCGCCTCGGCCGCGTCGTACCCCGGGCCGAAGAAGTCGATCATGTACCCCTCGGTGCGGGGGTACGGGGCCTTCTCCAGGACCACCACCTCCCAGCCGAGCATGTTGTACAGGCGCCCGGCCAGGGTCAGTCCGGCGATACCGGCTCCGCAGATCACTGCTCTCATCGGTGCGTCTCGCCTCTTCCGCTACCCGGACGCTCATCCCCTCCCACACTCTTGCACTATGCAAAGCTCATAGGCAAGAATGCCTGGTCCTCCCCGCCCGGAGGCGGGCAGTCTTGATGCTTCCCTAACGCCTCACCAACGGTTCCTTGACGTATCGTCGTGGCTGGTGTGCCGGGAAGACGGGTCGGCGAAGTGTCCTCAACGAACCGTCCCAGGAAGGTCTTCGCGTGACCTCGTCGAAGTCGCCCGCAGCCGTCGCGACCACCTCCGACCTCCCCACGCACGGTCGCGGCCCGCGCCGTTCCGTGCTCTTCTTCGCGTTCGCCTTCGCGGTGATCGCCGACCCGGTCTCGTCGGTCGCGTACGCGATCGAGGCCGCGCTGCGCGCCCTGCACGGCGACCTCGCCCTGCTGCTGCCGACCATGAGCCTGGTCATCGGACTCATCGTGATCGTCACCGCCAACTACTGGCAGCTCGTGCGCCGTTTCCCCAAGGGCGGCGGGGCGGCGGCCGCGGCCGGGCGCGCCTTCGGGCCGCGCTGGACGTTCCTGCCGATCGGCGCGCTGGTCGTCGACTTCGTGCTGACCATCGGCATCTCTATCGCCGCCGCGGCCAGCGCGGTCATCGCCCTCTTCCCCGATCTGGCCGCCTGGCGCATCCCGCTCGCCCTCGTCCTGTTGGTGGTGGTGGCCGGGCTGACCTGGTTCGGGCACGGCGGGCGGCTGCTGTTCGCCGTCATGACGGTCGCGTTCGTGGTCATCTCCGTGGCCGTGCTGGTCCTGGGCTTCACCTCCCCGCACACCACCGGGCACGCCGCCGCCACAACCGACCCGGGCCGCTCCGCGGTACTCGCCGTAGTGCTGGCCTTCCCGGTCGCCATGGCGCTGGCCACCGGAGTGGAGGCGCCCTCGACCGCGATCGCCCAACTCGGCCAGCTGAACGACGCCCACCGCCGCCGCTTCGGCCGCGGCACCCTCGCCCTGCTGGTCGTGATCGTCGGCGGTCTTACCCTGGCCCTGACCGCCCTCGCCGTCCGGCTGCACATCGGCATCCCCGGCGCCGACTCCACCCAGATCGCGGACATCGCGCACGCCGCCGCCGGGCCGGGCCGGCTCTACGGCGCGTTCCAGCTGACCAGTTCGCTGCTGCTGCTCGCCGCCGCGAGCTCCTCCTTCCAGGCCGGGCCCGGACTGCTCAAGGCCCTGTCGGGCACCGCAGAGCGGCCCGGCGTACTGCCACCGGTGCTGGGCCGGACCAACCACCACCACACCCCGTACTGGTCGGTCGTGGTCTACCTGGCCGTCGCCGCGCTGATCATCGTCGCCTCGGCGGGCCAGGAGCAGGAACTGGTCCTCTTCTACGCCGTCGCGGTCTTCGTCAGCTTCCTGGTCGGCCTGGTGGCCATGGCCCACTTCGCCGCCCGCGAGAACAAGACGGCCCTGGCCTGGGTCAACGGCCTGGCAGCCGCAGCTGTCTCCTTCACCCTCGCGGTGAACCTGCTGCGCGGCTGGCCCATGCTCTCCCTGGCCGCCACCCTGCTCATCGCAGCCGGACTGTACGCCCGGTGGACACGGGCCGGACGCCCCAGCGGCATCGAGGACGTCGAGGCACACACCGAAGCCGGCTGACGGCTGACGGCTGCGCAGACGTCAGGCGCCGCCGCCTCGGTGAGCACCCACGATCAACGATGAGGAGACCTGACTGCTCACTGCTCACTGCTCACCTCCGGCGTCCGTAGCTCTGCCCCCGCTTCCGGTAGGGCGCCCGCGCGCCAAGGGGCCCTCCGGCCCCGTTCCGGGGACGACGCCCCGTGACGCGCACCCTTGACTTGTTTTGCATAATGCAAAGAAGGAAGGGGAACCATGAGCGCCATTTCGACAGCAAGGGACGGCAAGCACGTGCCCAGTACCGCAACGAGGGGTTTCACCCCCATCCCACGGTTCGCGGGACTGCGCACCGCTCCCTGGGGCCTGATGGCCCTGGCCGTCGTGGTCGGCGCCGGGGCCGGTGGCGGTTCGGTCGTCTTCCGCTGGTGCATCAAGACGTTCACCCGGCTCTTCTCCGGCCACGCCGACTACGCCGCCTCCCCGGGCGCGGACAATCCGCACGTGTCGTGGCTCGGTCCGTACTTCGTCCTGCTTGCGCCGGTAGTCGGCGGCCTGCTGTACGGGCCGCTGGTGAACAGGTTCGCCAAGGAGGCGCGCGGGCACGGTGTGCCCGAGGTGATGCTGGCCGTCGCCCAGCGCGGCGGTCGCATCAGCCCCAAGGTCGCCGTCGTGAAGACCCTCGCCTCCGCGCTGTGTATCGGCTCCGGCGGCTCCGTGGGCCGTGAGGGTCCGATCGTGCAGATCGGCTCAGCGCTCGGCTCCACACTCGGCCGCCTCACCAAGGTGACCGAGGGCCGGATGAAACTCCTGGTCGCCTGCGGCGCGGCAGGCGGCATCGCGGCCACCTTCAACGCACCCCTGGCCGGCGTGTTCTTCGCGATGGAACTGATCCTGGGCACCTTCAGCGCCGAAGCCTTCGGTGCCACCGTGCTGGCCAGCGTCACGGCGAGCGTCATCGGACGGGCCGCCTTCGGCAACACGCCCTTCCTGAGCCTGCCCGACTTCCACGTCGACCACCTCACCCAGTACGGTCTGTTCGCCGCGCTCGGTGTCGGCGCCGCCGTGGTGGGCGTGGGCTTCTCCCGGTTCCTGTACCTGATCGAGGATGCCTGCGACTGGGTCTGGCGCGGCCCGGAGTGGCTGCGCCCGGCGGTCGGCGGCCTCGCCCTCGGGCTGGTCCTGCTGGCCCTGCCCGAGATGTACGGCGTCGGCTACCCGGTACTGCAGAAGGCGACCGAGGGAAGCTACGCGGTCGGCTTCCTGCTCCTGCTGCTGGTCGGCAAGATGCTGGCGACCAGCCTGACCATCGGCATCGGCGGCTCGGGCGGCGTGTTCGCGCCGAGCCTGTTCATCGGGGCGATGCTCGGTTCGGCGTACGGCATCGGCGTCCACCACCTGCTGCCGCACTCCGCGGGCGCGGTCGGCGCGTACGCGCTGGTCGGCATGGGCGCGGTCTTCGCCGGCGCGGCCCGCGCGCCGATCACCGCCGTGGTCATCCTCTTCGAGCTCACCGGCGAGTACTCGATCATCCTGCCGCTGATGCTCGCGATCGTGCTGGCCACCGCCGTCAGCCACCTGATCTCGCACGACACCGTCTACACCCTCAAACTGCGGCGCCGCGGCATCGATCTCGAAGGCCCCGCACCCGGCGCACGGATCGGCACCCAGCACGTCAGCGCGGTCATGGAGCCCCTGCCGTCACCGCTGTCCGCATCCACGACCCTGGCGGACTCGGCCGACCTGCTGAGCCTGTCCGGTCACGGCGCCCTCCCGGTCGTCGACGACACCGGAAACTACGTCGGCGTCGTCACCGCGCAGGCCGTGGCCGAAGCACTCACGGAACAGCCGGACGACGCACCCACGCATGTGGGACAGCTCGCCGAGCCCCCCTCCACGATCACTGCGGACCAACCCCTGGCCCAGGCCCTGCACACCCTCCTCTCGGCCGCCGGAACCGGGGTACCCGTGCTCGACTCCGACCACGGCAAGCCCGTCGGCTGGCTCAGCCACCAAAGCGCACTGCGCGCGGTACACACGGCCACCTGAGGGCCGCGGAGCTGCCCGATCGCCCGGACACCCCAACTTTTGCACTGTGCAAAAATGGGTACGCGGGTCTTGATGCCCGGATCGCTCCGAGGAGGTGGGCCATGCACACAGACCACGTCCAGCGCTCCTACTCGTTCGCGTGCCTCGACTGCGGGCACGGCTGGGAGGACACGTACGACATCGACGTGACCGTGGACGACGACGCGCGGATCACCGCCGTGTACCGCCTCGACGGCACGCGCGTGCCGTCGCCGCTGCAGTCACCGCGCTGCCCGGCCTGCGAGAGCCGCAAGATACGCATCATGCGACCGGGGCGCGTCACGACGGCGCGCCTGCACGAGAGGTGACGGCCATGGAGCCGCACCACCAGCCCCCCGGCCTGACTGGAGGCGCTGGGCTGGGTCAGCCTGGCCGCGGCCGGGCGAGCACGCCGGCCATCGTGGCGGACATGGCACTGCGCGGATACCGGCAGCGCATGTGGATCATGCACCTGATGTTCCCGATCACGACCCTGCACTGGGGGCCCGCTGCCCTGTGGTTCCACCTCCGCCACGGTCGGCGCACTTCGCTGCCGGTGATCGAACGCGAGGGTGAACCGGATCCCGAGACCGGGATCTGCTTCCAGCGCTTCACGATCGCCCCCATGCGGGACATCGGATCCGCGCGAGGAGCGTGGGCGATGGTCAAGACCGACACGTTCTCCATCACCCCACTCCAGACCGGCCTGCTCGCGAGCAGGTGGGTCTACCAGGAGGCCCTCTCCGCCCCGGGACTGGCGAAGACGACGGTCCCGTACCGGCTGCTGATACAGCTCACCGAACCGGCGCATTGCTCACATCGGGTCATTTTGCATAGTGCAACATAGCGTGTCGCTTCCGGTCCGGCGGACATGAGGGGTAGTCGTCGGTACATCCACGACCGACCCGCCCGCCGCGGAGGCACCCCTCGATGGCCAAGCGAACCGCACGCCCCACGACCCGCAAGACGCTGCTGGGAGCGGCAGCCGTCGTAGCCCTGGCCGCGGTCAACGCGCCGGTGCTGGCGGGCTTCGCCCGGCACGCCTACCACCGCTACGAGATCAACCAGCCCGAGTACAAGGCGAAGTACGGTCACTGGGCACCGGCCGCGCTGCCGGAGACGTACCAGCTCAACGCCATCCACGCGATCCTGCTGCACACCGGCAAGGTCCTGCTGATCGCCGGATCCGGCAACAACGTCAAGCACTTCAACGGCGGCGTCTTCAAGAGCACCCTGTGGGACCCGGCCTCCGACACCTTCAAAAAGATCGACACCCCGGCGGACCTGTTCTGCGGCGGCCACACCCAGCTGCCCGACGGAAAGATCCTCGTAGCCGGCGGCACCGCCCGCTACGAGGCCCTCAAGGGCGACGTCAGACGCGCGGGCGGTGCCATGCTGGTCAAGAACGAGGACCCGGACAGGGCCCGCACCTTCCCCAAGGGCACCGTCTTCCGCTCCCCCGCCGGCGTCGAGTACCGCTCGCAGTTCGCCGTGCGCGTGCCGGCCGCCAAGAAGACGCCCACGGGCCGAGGCGGCAGCGTCACCGTCACCGCGAGCGAGGCGCGCGTCTTCGTCGAGGCCACGGAGGAGGGACCGCTCGGCATCACCAATGCCACCGAGCAGTACGCGATCCAGGGCCTGAAGGGCGAGGACTCCGACAACCTCTACGGCATCGCCAACAAGCTCGGCCTCGACAAGAAGGACTTCCAAGGCACCAAGGACGCCTACGAGTTCGATCCGCTCACCGAGAAGTACACGAAGGTGGGCCCGATGAGCGAGGCCCGCTGGTACCCGACCCTGACCACACTGTCCGACGGCCGCGTCCTGGCCGTGTCCGGACTGGACGACATCGGGCAGGTCGTGCCCGGCAAGAACGAGATCTACGACCCGGGCACCAGGACCTGGTCCAAGGCGCCCACCCGCTACTTCCCCACCTACCCGTCCTTCTTCCTCACGGGCAGGAAACAGATCTTCTACACCGGTTCCAACGCCGGCTACGGACCCGCGGACAAGGGCCGCACCCCCGGACTGTGGAACCTCAGGACCAACACCTTCACCCCGGTCCCCGGCCTCACCGACCCCGACATCCTGGAGACGTCCTCCTCCGTCCTGCTGCCACCCGCGCAGAGCAGGAAGGTCATGGTGCTCGGCGGCGGGGGCGTGGGCGAGTCGCGCGCCGCGACCTCCCGCACGGCGATCGTCGACCTCGGCGCCGCGCACCCCGCCTTCACAGCCGGTCCGCGCCTGCCGGAGAACACCCGCTACCTCAACAGCGTGATCATGCCGGACGACACCGTCTTCACCACCGGCGGCAGCTCGGGATACCGCGGCAAGGGCGCCAGTGACATCCTCAAGGCACAGTTCTACGACCCCGCAGCCGACGCCTTCACCCCGGCCGCCGATCCTGCCGTCGGCCGCGACTACCACACCGAGGCCCTGCTCCTGCCCGACGGCCGCGTCGCCGTCTTTGGCTCCGACCCGCTCTTCTCCGACAAGGCCGACACCCGCCCCGGTCACTTCGAGCAGCGCGTCGAGGTCTTCTCGCCGCCCTATCTCTTTCACGGCGCACGCCCTCGGTTCGACCTCGCCGGAAGGAACCGGGCGGACCGTGGGGACGCTCTCACGCTTCGCTCGGCGGACGCCGCCCGCATCACCCGCGTCCGGCTCATGCGGCCCGGATCGGCCACCCACGTCACCGATTTCGATCAGCGCTCCGTTGCCCTGGACGTGATCCGCCGCACCGGCGGATCACTCACCGTCCGCATTCCCGACGATCCGTCACTTGCCCCCTCGGGCTGGTACATGGTCGTCGCCACAGCGAGCGACGGCACTCCGTCGAAGGGTCGGTGGCTGCAGGTTCGATAAGGGGCGGGGCCCGGCGAACACTCACCTTGGCATAGTGCAAGCTTTACCTGGAGCAAGGATTCCCTTTCCCTTGTCGGCCCGTACCTGCTGACGTACTCGCCGTCCACACCAGGAGGCACGATGCCCATCTCGCGCAGCACGATCGGAACCGTCTTCGTGGGCGGCGCGCTGAGCGTCACGCTCGCCGCCCTGGCCTACCCGAGCATGCTCGGCATCCAGACGGTGTCCAGCGACCAGTCACGTGTGATCGCCAGCACCCGATGGGGCCCGCTCACCGAAGCCGACCGCAACTTCGTCGTCTTCGTCCGCTCCGCAGGACTGTGGGAGGGCCCCTCCGGCGATCTGGCGATGAAGAAGGGGACGACCGCTGCCGTACGCGAGGCCGGGCGGCACCTGGTCATCGGGCACGCAGCGCTCGACGCCAGTTGCCGCAGGATCGCCCCCGAACTGAACATCACCATCCCCAACCAGCCCACCCCTCAGCAGCAGGGCTTCCTGGACACCTTCAAGTCCGACACCGGCAAGCAGTTCGACTCCGACTTCGCCAACATCCTGCGTGTCACGCACGGCTCGATCTTCAACACCATCGCCAAGATCCGCTCCACCACCCAGAACACCCTGGTGCGCCAACTGGCCGACCAGGCCAACGATGTGGTCCTGGACCACATCACACAGATGGAGACCACCGGGGTGGTCAACTTCAACCAGGTCAACAACATGGAGACCAACCCGCCGAAGCTTCCCTCCAGCCAGGTCACACCACCGGTACCACAGCCGGGTGCGCCCATCGTCACCCTCACGGTGCCCTCCGGACTGCCGACCGACGGAGTACCGACGGGCCCGGCCACCACTCCGTCGCCGTCACCCACTCCGACGGTTGGATGACCAGAAATGTGACACACGCACCATCTCGCTCCATACAAATTTTACCCAGCGCAATGATCGGTCGCCCCGGCACGCACGTACCCCTGGCGTCCTAGCCGCTCGTGCCTGAAGGCCGCATGGCCATCTCCCGCAACACAGCAGGAACCGTCTTCGTCGTCGGCGCGCTGGGCCTGACGCTCACCGCACTCGCCTATCCCGCCATGCTCGGCGTGACGACCGTGCCCAACGATCCGAGCCGCGTCTCACCAGCACCCGTTACGGCCCGCTCATCGAGGCCGACCGCGACTTCGTCGTCAAGGTCCGCTCCGCCGGACTGCAGGACTACCCGCTGGGCGAGCTTGCGCTGGAGAAGGGCTCCACGGAGGAGATACGGGAGGCCGGCAAGCACCTGATCGTGGGACACTCCGACCCGGACAAACTGTGCCGCCAGATCCCCCGAACCGAACATCACCCTGCCCAACCAGACGACCCCGCAACAGCAGCAGTTCGTGCAGACCTCGGCGGCGGAGTCGGGGAAACAGTTCGACACGACCGCGGCCAACATCATGCGCGTCACCCACGGCCAGATCTTCCCGACCGTCGCCAAGATCCGCGCCAGCAAGAAGAACACCCTCGTACCCAGCCGGGTGCCCCCGTCGTCGTCCTTACCGCCCGCCCCGACCTGGGCATCAACACCGCCTCCCCGACGACCAGCCCTTCGGCCGGCTGATCAGCGGTGGTCCGCCTGGCCGGTACCGAACGGGATCACGGTGCCGGCGGGGCGGGAGAGTCGGTAGGAGCGGACGACGGCGACGAGGCTCACCGACACCAGAGCCGCGGCCCAGGGCGCCAGGTCGCGCAGCGGCCTGGCCAGACCGGCCCCCGCCTGCGCGCCGCGCAGGGGCACCCGCCCTTCGGGATCCGACACGACGGCAAGCACGTCGCCGGGCCGGGTCGCTTCTCCGCAACCGCGCCAGATGCGGACCCTGAGCGGAACTCCGTCGGTGTCCGCCACCGAACACAGGTAACGGGCAGGCCCGCCGGCCGCCACCCGGCCGTCCTCGACCGACGTCACCACAACGGACTGGACCTGTCCCCGTTCGGCCAGCACGATCCCGGCGGCCGCCTGTGGGGTCTGTAGCGCGAGGCACACCCCGAGCAGCGCGGTGATGCCGATCAACGCGCGTCCGGCTCCCACGAAGGACAGATACACGGCCAGCGCCACAGCGCACACCAGGCCCGCCTCGCCGTCGGCCAGCGAGGGCCGGCCCGTCCAGGCGCCCAAGAGGGTCGTACCGACGATGGCCCCGGCACCGACGAACCCGGCCAGGAGCCCCTCCGTCAGGAGCCCCCAGGGCGGCCGCCCGACGAACTCCGCCGGGCCCCACACCGAGGTGCGCAGGTACGCCATGAGGTGGCGTTCAGAGGGTGCCGAGTGATGACACCTCCGGCGAACGCGTGTCACACCCGCGCACCCTTTCCCGTCCGTTCCGTCGATGGCAACCGCTCGCGTCACCGCACGCGGCCACGCCCCTCGGACCTCCGAGGCACGGCCATGCGGCCGCCGTCCCACAATTCCCTTGCATTATGCAAAAACTCTGAGGATGGGAGAAGAGCCGCCCGGGAATCGTGACGAGCGGTCGGCGGAACGTCAGGTGTCGTGCGCCATCACGCCGTCGACGACCCAACCGAGCGGATGCGGTTCCGGGTCGTCCAGGGCAGGGGCAGGCGGCTCGCCGCCCGCCTTGTTGAAGGCCCCCAGGGCCTCCACCAGCGCCAGGCGCTGGATCGGGGAGAGCCGCTCGACGATGGCGGCGATCTCGGCGCGACGCCGGGCCGTGACGTCCTCGACGGTGCGCCGGCCGTCCTCAGTGAGCTGGAGCAGGGTCTCGCGACGGTTGCCCGGATTGGTCTGCCGGTCGGCGAGCCCGGCCGCGATCAGCCGGTCGACCATGCGCATGGCCGTGGACGGCGCCACTTGCAGGAGGTCGGCGAGGGTCACCAACTTGGTGGCGCCGCGAGTGGACAACACGACCAGCATGCGGAACTGCGGGAGGGTCACCTGTTCCGCGACCTCGCCGAGCGAACGGGCGGAGACCGCCACCAGCAGGCGGGAGGCGGTCAGTACCGCCCGGGTGACGGCGTCGACGTCGTCCATGGTCCCCGCGGGGTTCTCACGCTCCGGCATGTGTCCTTTTTACCTTGCCGGAGGTGGTGCCTCCTCACCTGATGGGAACAGATTTTCCTTCCTCATGACCGTGGTAGCGGAGCAGCAGCATCGCGGCGTCGTCGTGAAGCGGCCCCGCGGCGTGGCGTACCAGGTCCTCGCGCAGCCCCTCCAAGGCGCGGCCGGCGTCGGGCTCCTTGAGCAGTCCCGCCCGCTCACCGAGCGGATAGAAGGAGCCGTCCGCGTCCCTCGCCTCGGTGACCCCGTCGGTGTACAGCAGCAGTTGCTCGCCCGGGGCGAAGTCCACCCGATAGGGCTTGGGCCCCTCGCTGCCATGCGCCCCCAGTCCCAGAGGAAGGGCATAGGCAGGCGGCTGCGGGAAGTCGACGCCGCCGTCACGGCGTACGACCATCGGCGCCGGATGGCCATAGTTGAGGAACACGACCCCGCGGTCCGAACCGATCTCGGCGAGTACGGCGGTGACGAACTTCTCCCCCTCCAACTCCCGGGCCACACTGCGCTCCAGCCGCTCCCCCAGCCCGACCAGGTCGGGCTCGTCGTGCGCCGCCTCCCGGAAGGCGCCGAGCACCACGGCCGCCGTCTCCACCGCGGCCAGCCCCTTGCCCTGCACATCGCCCACGATCACCCGGATCCCGTGCGGGGAAGCCACCACCTCGTACAGATCACCGCCGATCCGCGCCTCGGCGACGGCCGAGGTGTACGACACCGCCGCCTGCAACGGGCCGGCGGTCCGCGGCACCGGTCGCAGGAGCACGCGCTGCGCCACCTCCGCGATCGACCGGACGCTGGCCAGCTCCGCCTCCCTGCGGGAGCGTGTCACCGCGGCCGCGATGCCCACGCCGGTGACGCCGGCCACCGACGCCATCGCCGTGAAGCCCCGCCGCTCCTCGAACAGGCCGTCGTACATCCCGAGCGCCACGCACACGAGCAGCGCCACCGCGCCGATCAGTGCCGTACGCCGCCATCCGCCGACCAGCCCGGAGAACGCCGGCCCGAGCGAGACCAGGGGCAGAAGCCCCACCCCCGGCCCGGCTACAACATCCGCCCCAGCCACCACGGTCATCATCGCCACCGGCATCCAGGACAGCACCGCAGAACCCTGCGTCGGCCCCTGCTCGGTCATGCGTCCTCCAGAGAAGTCCCAGCGCACGAGAGCCGTCTGCTTCGCTTGTGGCGCAGACACCCCTCCCCGCATTTAGACTATGCAAAGGTTCCTGCGAGCGAGGCACCCCCAGCCGAGCCCTTTACCCAATAGAGGCCGAGAGCCGACATGTCCGACGCCGGAAGGCGAAGATGCCCCACAGACAGACCACACCGGACCGGCCCCGACTCGCCGTCTGCCGTGACACCGAGCCACTGGGCGGGTTCAACTCCTGACCAAGACCACCCCAAAGCCCTGGCGATCGGATTTTGCACTGTGCAAAACTTGCATTTGGGGGGCCGAGTCGGCGGTCGGAGTCACCCAGCGCCCAGGAGTGATCGGCACGCTATCGGGAGTGAGGGCGACGCACCGGCCGCCGGCAGGTCTCCCGCCATTCGGGGCTGGGGACACCGCGTGCACCCACTCCCTCTCCACCGGTCGGCCCACACGGCGGTCCGCACGGCGAGACCGGCCGCGGAGTGTCATGGAATGGAGGGATCGTGGCCGCCGAAGACTCGGGGCAGGGCGGAACACCAGGCGACGGGGACGGGGTTCCGCCTCTTCCGGACGCCGTATGGCTGAGGTTCCTCGGCGACACCGAGCAGGCCATTCGAGCCTCCGCACCCAGGGAGCCCTCCGCCTGCGAGCGGGCAGCCGGGAGCCGCCCGGACCCGACTGGCTCGTACGGTGTGCGGCGGGAGCAGCACGGGACCGCGCCCAGCGAGCCGCGAGAGGCATCCTTCGAAGCGGTGAGTGAGGTGTGGCTTCCCGAGGAGTGGCGCCCAGGTCCTGGGTGGCGGGACCTGGGCGGCCCGGACCGGTGGCGACTGGTGGGCCGCGTCCTGGCGACGGTCGCCGCGGTGCTCATGGCCATCGCAGCCTTTTCCCAAGCGACCAGCCGTTCGAGCGCCCCCGGCAGCACACCCACGGGAGTGACCTCTCAACAGTACGAAGAGTTCTTGCCAGACGGCGCACCCGCCGCGACCGCCCCGTCTCCCGCTCCGCCCTACGCGGGCACGCCCCCGACGCGGCCCAGCACCGGTTGACGCCCACCGACGACGCGAGGCGTCCAGCATTCACCCCTGGACAGCGATTGAACGCTCGTTTAGCATTCTGCACATGCGTTCAATCCGTGACGACAGGACCACGCGCGCGGTCATCCGCGACGAGGCCCTGGGCCTGTTCGCCGCAAGCGGGGCGGAGGCGGTGACGATGCGTCAGATCGCCACCGCGGCCGGTGTGTCACCCGGGCTGGTGATGCACCACTTCGGGTCGAAGGAGGGGCTGCGCCAGGAGGTCGACCAGTACGTCCTGGACGTCTTCGAGGCCATGCTCGGCGAGCTGACCGGGGACAGCGGGGCGGAGTTGCTCGATCCCGGGACCGGGGCGAGTTCACTGAGCGAGGTGTTCGCGCGGCACCTGCCCCACGACTCACCGCTGCCCGGCTACCTGCGACGACTCCTGCTGTCCGACACGGACGCCGCGCGGCTGCTGTTCCGCCGCCTCTACGACCTGAGCAGGGCCGCACTGGACGGCCTGGCGGCAGCAGGACTGGCCTCCTCCGGCCGAGACCCGGCGGTACGCGCCGCCCTGCTCCTGTCCAACGACCTGGCCCTGTTCCTGCTGCGCGACCGCCTGGCCGAGGTCCTCGGCACGGACCCGCTGTCGGCCGACGGCATGACCCGCTGGGCTCCGGAGATGCTCAGCATCTACGCGGGCGGACTGAACGCTGCACCACCACAACCGCAAGGAGACGCACCCTAGGAGGCGGCGCATGGCGCCCGGCTCAACACCCGCACCGACAGCTGTCCTTCAGGCTCACGACATCCACAAGTCCTACGGCAGGCATCCCGTCCTGCGCGGCGCCGACCTCACCGTCACCCCGGGGCAACTCGTCGCCGTCGTAGGGGAGAACGGCGCCGGCAAGTCGACCCTGCTGAAGGCCCTGGCCGGCACCCTGCCCGTGGACAGCGGCGAGGTCGCCCTGTCCGGGACTCTCGGCTACTGCCCGCAGGACCCCGTCCTGAACGCGAGCCTCACCGTGGAGCAGCACCTTCGCTACTTCGCCGCCGCCCACCGCCTGCCCGACCTGGACCGCGGCTGCGAACTCGTCCGCATTCTCGGCTACGAGCAGTACGAGGCTTCCCTCGCCGGCGAACTGTCCGGCGGCACGCGGCAGAAGCTCAACCTCACCCTGGCCCTGTTGCACGACCCGGACGTCCTCCTCCTCGACGAGCCCTACCAGGGCTTCGACTGGGACACCTACCTGCGGTTCTGGGACCTGGTCGAGGACCTGCGCGCCCGGGGCAGGGCCATCGTGGTCATCACCCACCTCGTGTTCGAACAGGACCGCTTCGACCTGCTCGCCGATCTCACCGACGGCCGGCTCACCCCGCGCACGACGTCGAAGGAGGGCCACCATGTCGGCGCCTGACGCACTCCGGCCACGGCCGCTCTTCGGGCAGTTCCCGACCGCCCTGCGGTTCTGCGTGCGCGACCAGACCCGCAACAGGCTCGCCGGCCTGCTGCTGGTCCTCTTCGTCCCCGCCTGGTACCTGATGATGGACGCCCTGGCCGGACACACGCCGCTCGACTTCAAGCTGTACGCCACCGGCCGCGTCCTGCACGTCGACGGCGGCCACCTGACCCTGATCTCGGCCGGCCTCAACTCCGTCACGATGATCGCCGGGTTCGTCGTCTTCGACGCCGTCCGCAAGGCCCTCGCCTTCGACCGGCGCCTGGTCTTCGCCGGCTACCGGCAGAGCACGCTCATCGGGGCCAAGTCCCTGGCGGTCTCGCTGGTCGCCGGAGCGATCGCCCTCTACACCGCGCTCGCGGTCCTGCCCTTCTGGCGTCCGGATCCCGGTGGCTGGCTCGCCGTGCTCGCCGGCTTCACCGCCATCGCACTCACCTACGGCGCGCTCGGCCTGCTCCTCGGCGTCCTGGTCAAACACGACCTGGAGGGCTTCTTCCTGATCATCATGGGCGGTCTGATGGACACCTTCCTGCAGAACCCGCTGGGCAACCCGCTCGCCAACAAACCCGTCCTGGAGTGGTTCCCCTCGTTCGGGCCCATGCAGTTCGCCGCCGGCGGCGCCTTCGGGAAGACGGCACTGTGGAGCCACCTCGCGCTCGGCCTCGGTTGGGCGGCCGCCTTCGCGGCGATCGGGCTGGTCATCTTCCGGATCAGGACCCGCAGCCGCACGCACACCGGTGCCTGAGAAGGGCTCTACTCCCGCCGCAGTAGCCGTCCACTCCCCTCGGAGTAACCCCGATCCGCTTCTCCCGTACGACGACCATCACGGCCCGCCCGACAAGCATGAAGCCATGATCGTCATCGAAATCTTCGCCCCCGCGGGCGTTCTCGAACCGGCGCAACGGCAACAACTCGGCAAGCGGCTCATCGACGCGCTGATGGGGACCGAGGACGCCCACACCGAGGCCGTCATGGACTCCGCAGGCGCCCTCACCCAGGTCCTCATCCACGAACCGGCCGCCTGGATCACGGGTGACCGCCACCCGGTCGACCCCGCCGACCCGCCCCGCTACCTGGTCCGCGTCAGCGCACCGGCCGCCTGGCGCCAGGAGATGAGCACCCACGCCATCGACCACCTCACCCAGGCCCTCGCCGAGACCGAGGCCGAGGCCCACCGGGAGCCCGACCGGCTGCGCGACCAGCCACACGCCCTGGTTCACATCGTCGGCATCGCCGAAGGCAGCCTCGGGATGTGCGGACGCCCCATGGGCAGCCTCGACTTCAGCCAGCACATGACCGCCCCGCACCGCGACACCATCGCCCACCTGCCCACCGACGACCTGCCGCCACGCACGGTCACCGACCCGGTGTGCGGCATGACCGTCGACCTCAACACCACCGACCTCACCCTGGAGATCGACGGCGCCCTCCACGGCTTCTGCAACGGCCAGTGCCGGCGCGCCTTCGCCACCGAGCACGGCCTGTCACTGAGCGCGTAACCCTCAGCGGTAGTCGGGGTTGGGAGCGTCCAGGCGGCAGCCCGCGTCCCACTCCGAGCGCTGGTTGCCGTGCGCGGGGATCCCCTCGGCCCGCTTGAGCATGGCCGCCAGGTGCATCAGGTTCCACGTCATGAAGGTGGTATTGCGGTTGGTGAAGTCGTTCTCCGGGCCGCCCGAACCGGGGTCCAAGTACGACGGTCCGGGGCCCGCCGGTCCGATCCAGCCGGCGTCGGCCTGCGGCGGGATGGTGTAGCCGAGGTGCTGAAGGCTGTAGAGGACGTTCATGGCACAGTGCTTCACGCCGTCCTCGTTGCCGGTGATCAGACAGCCGCCGACGCGGCCGTAATAGGCGTACTGCCCCTCGGAGTTGAGCAGACCGGAGCAACCGTAGAGCCGCTCGATCACCTTCTTCGTCACCGAGCTGTTGTCGCCCAGCCAGATCGGTCCGGCGATCACCAGGATGTCGGCGGCCATCACCTGCTCGTACAGGGCGGGCCACTCGTCCGTCGCGAAGCCGTGTTCGGTCATGTCCGGGTAGACGCCGGTGGCGATGTCGTGGTCGACGGCCCGGACCTCCGATGTCGTGACGCCGCGCGACATCATGATCGCCGCGCTCTTGTCGATGAGTCCCTGGGTATGGCTGACCTGCGGCGACGGCTTGAGCGTGCAGTTGATGAACAGGGCGGTCAGGTCGTCGAATCGGTAGGCGTCGTCGGTGGCGTTCACGGCGGCTCCTTGCGCGCGAGGCGATGCTTCGTCCCAGGGAGGGACGGATCCAGCCGCAGCTTCTCGCATGGATCTCCGTTTGTCGCGCTTTGTCTGGCAACCGTCATTGTTTCGACCGATGTCGTGCACGCTGGGCGCCTGGCTGGGATCCGGCACAGGCGGCCCGTCTACGGCGGGGGGACGACACCGGGTTCGTCGTGCCTGTGGCCGACGGGGTGGCCACGTACGCCGAGGAGGACTCGCCCTTCAACAAGATCGCGGGACTCGGGTTCGGCCGCGCCCCGGACGCGGCCACACTGGGCGACATCGAGGATGTCTTCGCCGAACGCGGTGCTCCTGTCCGGGCGGAGGTGGCGAATCTGGCGGACCCTGCGGTGGGCGCGCTGCTGACGGATCGTGGATACCGGCTGGCCTCCTTCGAGAACGTGCTCGGTCTTGACCTCACAGGCGGCTGTGAACGCGTGGTTGCTTCCGGCATCGAGGTCCGGGTGTGCCGCGAGGACGAGTTCGACGCGTGGCTGGAAGCCGTGGTGGACGGCTTCGCTCATCCCGACGCCCAAGGTGTTCCCCCGCACGAGGAATTCCCCCGAGAGGTACTTGCCAACGCCGAGCGGGACTTCGCCGCTGCAGGTGTGGTGCACTACGTCGCCCTGTGCGACGGCGATGTCGCCGGAGGCGGCAGTCTCCGTATCGCGGACGGCATCGCTCAGCTCACGGGCGCGGCGACCGCGCCCGCGTATCGCCGACGCGGTATCCAGACTGCCCTTCTCTCGGCCCGGCTCGCCGATGCTGCCGCAGCCAGCTGTGACATCGCCGTGGTGACGACTCAGCCGGGTTCCAAGTCCCAGCAGAACGTGCAGCGCCGGGGATTCCACCTGCTGTACACACGAGCGGTTCTGGTCAAGGACGCACGAGTACTGGGCACGACGGCTCGCCCAGACGTGCCTTCGGCCAGTCGGCTGGCCCGGGCGGTAAGGGAGGAAACCCCGGACGAGGTACGCGTGGTGGAGTACAAGAGCTCGCGGGAGAAGCTCCGGCCGTTGTTCGAACTCGCCGAGGACTCGCCGGGGCAGCTCGCGTCCTACATCGAGGACGGGCGCGTGCTCGTCGCGGTGCAAGGAACGGACGTCCTCGGTCATCTGCAACTGGTGGGCACCGATCAGCCCGGCGAGTTCGAGATCAAGAACATGGCCGTACGGGAAGACCGTCAGCGCACGGGCGTCGGCAGGTGTCTGGTGCAGTACGCGATGGACCTGGCCGCCGACGCATCAGCCAGACGCCTGCTGGTCGCCACCGCCGCGGTCGACACCGGGAACCTGCGTTTCTACCAGCGCCAGGGTTTTCGGCTGCGGACCGTCGAGCGGGACGCCTTCACGCCCCGGACCGGATATCCTCCCGGCCTGCTGATCGACGGCATCGAGCTACGCGACCGCGTCTGGCTCGACCTCCCGCTCGCGGCGCCCGCACCCGGCTCCCCCACCCGTCTGCCCAGCGAGACCTGACTCCGCCATAGCGTCGAGAACTGATTCCAGGAAGTGGGACCAACAGTCCTTTTCCATTCCTCGGAACCGCTTGCGTCTCGTTCGGACGCTGCGCTCGTCGTGTGCAGCCGACCGACGGCCTGATACGGCGGTCAGTCCATCGCCGGGCCGTCACTCGGCTCGCCCAGGTTCTCGGCGAGCTGGAAGAGGGCGGGCAGCGCGGTGGCAAGGGCAGCGCGATCGGCGTCGCCGAGGGCTGCGAGCGCCGCGTCCATGCGGCGTTCGTGGGCACCGGTCCACGCGGCGAGCTGCTCGTGGCCGGCGTCGGTGAGGGTGACGACCGAGGCACGGCGGTCCGCGGGATCGACCTCACGGACCACGAGCCCCGCGGTGATCATCTGGCCGATCAGTCCACTGACGGTGCTGGGGGCCAGGCGCTGACGCGTGGCCAGCTCGCTGACCCGGGCGGGCGAGTGCTCGCCCAGCACCTGCAACAACTCGACCTGCGCCATGGGCAGGGTTTCCCACGGGTAGTCGGTACGGATCGAGGCCCGCAGCACACGACGCAGCCTGGTCACGGCCTCGGTCAGCAACCGAGCCTCCGACGCCTCAGCGGCGGGCTGGGACAGGGGGAGTTCTGAGCGGGGCTGCGCGGACATGCGGCAAGGGTAGCCGGGACAGCCGTGTACACCCGTTCGTCCGGCGTGACGCCCGCCCGCCAATTACTTCGGCGTCCAATGTAATCTCGTGCAGATCCCTCCCTGGCCAGTCGGCCAGTCCCCCGTGTATGTGAGAACGGTCGAGCCCATGCACCTCGCCTACCTGCCCAGCCCCTCGCAGGACGTGTGACACCTTGGGCCGCTGCCGATCCGCGCGTACGCGCTGAGCATCCTGGCCGGCATCTTCACCGCCGTGTGACTGACCGGCCGCCACTGGGAAGCCCGCGGCGGACGGCGTGAGGACATCGCCGACATCGCAATCTGGGCGGTGCCGTTCGGCATCCGCGGCGGACGCGTCTACCACGTGATCACCGACCCCGAACTGTACTTCGCGGCCGGCAAGCAACGTCTGCACGCCCTGTTCATCTGGGACGGCGGCCTGGGCATCCCCGGCGCGGTGGCCCTCGGCGCGGTCGGCGCCTGGCTCGGCTGCCGCCGCCGCGGTATCAAGCTGGCCGACTTCGCCGACGCCGTCGCCCCCGGGCTGGTACTGGCCCAGGCGATCGGCCGCTGGGGCAACTACTTCAACGAGGAACTGTACGGCCGCCCCACTCACCTGCCCTGGGCGCTGTACATCGACCCGGCCCACCGTCCCGCCGACAGCCTCAGTGTCGCCCCTCTACCACCCGTCCTTCCTGTACGAGTTCCTGTGGGACCTCGGCGTCATGGCGCTGCTGCTCTGGCTGGACGCCCGCCACCACCAACGCCCGCGCCACGGACGGCTGTTCGCCTGCTAAGTGCTGGCCTACACAACCGGCCGGGCCTGGATCGAGGCGTTGCGCATCGACCACGCAAACCACTTCCTGGTCCTGCGCCTGAACGACCATGTCTCCCTGATCCTGTTCACCGGCGCACTCGGCTACCTGATCGCGGGCTGCCGCCCTCGCAGCGGCGACGACGCCCCCTACCGCGGGGAGACGCCGGCGGGAATGCGGTGGCACCGATCACTGATGCCGCTCCCAGCTGGGAGCGGGTGTGACCGCAGCTCCTGATGCGTCCCGGACCTCAGCGGCGAAGCCCCGGCCCGGTGGCGCCTCGGGCAGCGCCTGCCGCTCGGCTGCGGCTGCCGGAGCGCCCCCGCCCCCTACAGGCAAAGAAGCTTGCACCCATGGGCGTCCGCCAGCCGTCCGGCTGGGGCCAACAGCGTCACCAGGGGAGCACGTAGACCAGGGACACCCATTCCACCGCCAGCCACCAGGGTTTCGGCCGGACCGGGAGTCATTTACGTGACCATGACCCCCACATTACATCGCCCTCCGAACTATTCTGCTACCGTCCCAATTCGGGACCCGGCGACAGCACCGTCAACGCCGCCATCCGGGGCGGCTGAGGTATGTCCAATCGGTGTCGTCGTCGGGCCTGTACGAGAAGTCACGCAGCCCCGAGGCCAGGGGGAGTCATGTTGATCGAACCGGATGAGGACGTCGCCATTCGGCACCTCACCGACCACCTGAAGACCTCGTTCGGCGACAGCCGAGCACCCGACGAGATCGAGTCCGCGGTCGCCACGGCCTACGCAGCCTTCGACGACCTGCCGATCCGGACCTATGTCCCCGTCCTCGTGGAACGCCAGGCTCGCCGCATCCTGCGTGAGCGCTCCGGCTGAACACCGAGACCCCTACGCCACGGCGCCGTTCCCTTCCTCTGCGGTGCGGTGGGTCTCTTGCGCCTGCTGACGGCGGATGCGGATCTCCCTGAGCGACAGGACGACGACCGCGAGGTTCAGGGGGAAGGCGATGGCGTTGGCCGCCTCCGGGATGTCGAAGGCGCGCAGCAGGCTCGCTCCCGCGGCGATCAGGAAGAGTGCGAGCGGCAGGAACCTTCGCCAGGCGGACAGGTCGCGCATCCGGGCGACGGTGACAGCGCACCACAGAGTGAGGCAGAAGAAGGCGAGTCCGCAAGCAGCGACGGCGGGAAGCATGCGAGGTATCTCCACGAAGGGAAGCCGAGGCCGTGCGGTGGGCAAGGCGGCCGGTGGCTTGCGGATTTGGGGGCGGGAGGGTGGTGCTCCGCGACAGCTGTCGTGGAGCACCACCCTAGGCGCTGGTCAGGGCAGGCTCAGCCCTTTGTGTAGACGATGCGGTAGCTGGACACGTAGCGCCACGATGTTCTTGTCCAGCTCCAGCCTCCCGTTCGGGTCCATTTGATGCCGGTCCACTTGATCCGGTAGGTGGTTCGGTCGCGGTAGGAGTACTGCCAGTGCGTTTCGAAGGTCGCCAGGATCTTCTGCCGGCCCCAGCCGTACCAGGCCACGACCTTGCACTTGAAGATGTACTGCTTGCGGTAGCGGTACTGGCGCTTCCACGCGCTGATGGGAACCGGCCCGTAGTCACCGCTCAGGATGTCCATGTACCAGTGCCAGTTGACGTTCTGCCACCCGCTGTAGCTCCAGCGGGTGGTGCGCAGGACCGTGGTGAAACTGCGCCCGGTCCAGGCGTGCTTGGGTACACGGCAGGTCGCGCAGACGGTGACGTCCTCGTTGTTGACGGGGTCGGCACAGGCGTAGTCGTAGGCGTTGCAACTGCCGCCGGGTATCGGGTCGGCGGACAGGAAGCGGCCGGTGGACGGGTTGTACAGGCGCACGCCCATCAGGGTGAGACCCGTGAGGGTCTCCGTGGACCGGTGCATGCCGCCGTGCCAGCCGTAGCGGATTGCGCTTGAGGTGTTGGCACGGTTGCCGTACTCGTCGGTGGTGAGCACGGTGGGCGCCTGTCCGGCGGTGGTGGGCAGTTGCATCACCACGTCGCCGTGCAGGTTGACCAGTTGCAGGACGGTCGAGCCGGTCTTGGCGGTGGTGGCCACCAGTTGGCCGTCGAACCCGTTCACGTTGCGGGTGACCGCGCCGGTGGCGATGTCTTCCACCGTCCAGCGCGGTATGTCCGCGTCGGAGCTGTAGTGGTTGAGCTTGGACTGAGTCTGCGTCCAGCTGCCGGAGGTGTTGGACTCCACCGTCCAGCCACGGAAGCGCAGTTGGGAGTCGAGGGTCCAGGTCTGCCGCTGGCTTCCGGCGGTCTGCTGGCGCACCAGGTCGTTGGTGTACTAGGCCAGCGTGGTGCCGGGGGCCGCGGTGGTGCGGCCGAAGGCGTCGTAGGCGTAGCCGGAGTCGACCAGGCGGTCGGCGCTGTCGTAGGCGTGGCTGGTGGTCGTCGCGCCGGTGGTGGTGCAGGCCAGGCCGGGTTCGGCAGCCGCGGTGGCCAGGGTCTGGCGGTTGGCGTTCTTGTCGAGCGTGTAGCTGCGGGTGATGCACACGCTGTCGACGGTGTCGTCCTCGGCCCGGACCAGCCGGCCGGCCGGCCTTGTCGTAGCGGTAGGTCTGGCTGGAGGTCTGGCCCAGCGAGCCGGTGTAGGAGGAGCGCTGACCGTGGACGGTGGGGATGATGGTCTCGGCGAAGAGAACCTCACTGTCGCTGTCGCGGGTGTACGTCCGCTGCGTCGCCATGCCGGCCGGATTGGTGCTCTGACTCATGGTGTAGCCCCCCGGGAGTTTCTGGGAGCTCACCTGTCCGTCGGCGTCGTAGCGGACGCTGAAGGGTCCCGCCACGGAGTCGGTGATGGAGGTGGGCAGGCCGCGGGGATCGACGCTCGTGTCGTACGCGTAGCTCGTGCTGGAGGGCACGCTGTCGCTGACCTGGACGGCGTGGCCCTCGGCGTCATACTGGCTGGTGGTCACCCCTCCGTCGGCGTCGGTGTAGGAGATGAGGCGGCCGAGCTTGTCATACGCCTTCTTGACGATTCCGCCGCCTGTGGAGGCAATCTCGGCCACCCTGCCGCTGACCGGGTCGTAGGTGGTGGTGACCGCGGGGATGGTGGTGCCGGTGCCCCCGGTGATCGTCACGGTCTTCGTGCGGCCCGCGTCGTCGTATTCGGTGGTCTTGACCCGGGTGGTGCTGTTGGCGGTCTCCGTGAGTTTGGAGGTCTCGCCCCAGCGGTCGTACTCGGCGGTCGTGGTCGCCAGTTGGGTCGGGTTGGAGCCGCCGCCGGTGATCGCCGCGGCGGGGCGGGTACGGCAGACCTCATCGGCCCACGCGGGCCGGCCGCAGGCTCCGGTGCCGTCGCCGGTGTAGTAGTCCGTGATCAGCGTGCGGGCGTCGGATGCGGTGGATGCGGGCAGGCTGCGCATTATCTGGCGTCCGGCGGTGTCGTAGGTGGCCTTCTCGGTGATGGCCAGGCCGCCCGGGTCCTGGATTGTACTGGTGGGCTCGCGCACCACCCAGTCGTAGACCGTCTGTGTCACTCGGGAATCGGCCGTCAGCGTCGGCCAGTTGCGTGGCTGGCCTCCTTCGGTGCGCTTGGTGACCTTGTCCGAGACGGTGGCTGTGCCGTCGGTCGGGCGGCCGTCGTCGTACTCACTGACCATGCGGTGGCGCACGATCGCCTGGTCGCCCGCGGCCAGCACCGTGGTAGTGCCGTCCTTGAGTTCGGTGTCCAGGACGGCCCGGTGCAGCGGGCCGAGGGTTTCCACCTCTCGGGAGCCGTCGGCGTTGTAGGTGCCGCGGTTGGAGAGGAGTTCGGCGCGCTCCGCCACCGGCAGTCCCGCGATACCGAGGTCGGCGAGCTGCGCCTTGTCGGCGGCCGTGGCGCCGAGTGCCAGTGCGCGGTTGGCCGCGGACAGTTCTCTGACGGCGCTGCCGAACTGGTCGTATTCGGTGGTAGTGATGTTCTTGGCGGCGTCCAGGGTGTTGACCTCGCGGCCGGAGGCGTTGAGGTAGTGCACCAGGGCCTGGCCGTAGTCGCCCGTGGTGAGGGAGGCGCCGTCGTGTGACGCCGGGACCGAGCTTGTGGGGAAGACGGCGGTGGCATCCGAAGGGGCGTCGAGCTGCCCCCAGTTCGCGACGTCGCGGGTGCCCATGGCCTCGGGAGCCTTGGTGCCGGTGAGCGGGACGCCGTAGACGACGGACGTCTGGGCCGTGTTGCCGTCAAGTTCGTCGGCGGAGCCAGCCTTCAGGGTCGGGCGGGATTCTTTGAGCAGCATGCCGTCACCGGAGACCGGATCGGTGCCGACCTTGCCGAAGCCGAACGTCCCCGCGAGCTGGCCGGGCGGCGTGAACTGGGTAACCCGGCCCGCCGAGTCGTACCCGTAGGTCGTCTTCAGCGCCGAGGAGAGCCGGGGGCCCAGGTCTCGCGCAGGCGTCCGGTGTCGTCGTAGGCGTACTTCGCGACGCTCGTCGCGGTGGAGGCCGTGACGCCGGGGGTGGCGGCCCCGGCCGTCTCCGCGGTCATGGTCTTTGACCTGCGACGATGCGGCATTTCCGTGACCTACGCGGCCACCGCGTGACCAACGCGATCAGACACCCCGTCAGGTCTCTCCCGGCCTGATGCGCTGAGTCGCCCCGGACACCGGCGCGTCCGGGGTCGCGTTGGGTGAAGTAGGTGCCGCCGAGTTCCTGGTAGGCGGTGTTGTCGGTGAGCATGTGCCAGATCGCGGTGGTGATCGAGTGTTCGACGGCGACCAGGGCCCTGAGCGGGCCGCGGCCGGCGGTCAGCCGCTTGTAGCGGGCCTGCAGATAGGTGGCTTTGGTTCTCACCGCGCCGAAAGCCGCAAGACCGAGGGCCCCTTTGAGGTAGGGATTGCCGGGCCGGACCTAGGTGTTCTTGGTGCGGCCGGCGGACTCGTGGTGGCCGGGGTGTAGGTTCCGCGAGTTCGTTGGCACTGGCTCCTGCAGAAACGTCAGAATCCGGGCTATGTGCGCAGTGCTGGGGTCGGGCGACGATGCGCAATCTTGGTCTTGTGGGTGAGGTCGCAGGTTACCCAGGGTGATAACGCTCGCCCATCGAATAGGCCGTGCAGTGGTTCGCGCCGGAGTCGGGGCGGCAGCGACCGGAGAGCCGGAATGCAGAACCTGGCACTTCGGTCACCCCTCCGAGCCCTCGGCCCCACGTGACGAACCCGGGCAGGTCCCGATCACGTCGCTTCATGGTCATGGCATCCGCCTGTCTGTGAAGATCCCCCCACTATCGGTGATCGATGGATGGAGATGTCATGAGGGGTATCCGCTTCAAGAAGAAGATGGCCGCCTGACGCGTCACCGTGATCTCGTCCAGCGGAACCCGCCCCACGTCGCCGTCGACGGGGTGTATCTGCCCAGGCGGTCGATCACCGTCGCCGTGTCTGCGGGGCTTGCGCCGGCCAGTGCCGTCAGGCGGCCCGGCAGCACTCGTACCCCCGACTCGGGATCGTGGAGTACCGACGGTTCGGCGGGGGCGTCCCGGGTGCCGGTGTCTTCCAGTGGTGCCAGGCGCAGGAAGCGTACGACCCTCCGCGCCGCCACCACGCCCCGGCTGAGCTGGTAGCCGCTCTCGACCCAGAAGGCCACCGGGCCCGACCTTGAACCGGCCCTGCGCCGCGAAGTCATGGAAGAGCTCGGCGCTACGATCGGCACTGCCACCGAGTTCCTGACCTTGACCGAGCCGGACGCCAAGGTCACTATCGTGCGGCACTACTTCCGTGCCGAGGTGCTGGACATGGATCTGAACCGTCGGGATGGCCCCGAGCCGGACGATGCCGATACCGGCGACTTCTCGACGGTCCGGGTCGCGCCGGACGCGTCTACCCTGGCAGCGCTGGAACTTCAACCGCCCGAACTCGTCGGCTATCTGCGCGTACATGCCAAGACGTGGGTCGCCTGAAAGGCAGTGCCGCTCGGCGGCTCCCGCCGAGCGGCACCCACCCTGTCCGTGGCCGCTGCCCAGGGTCGGTCGATCACCCAACGCGCGGTCGGAGCAGCGGGCTTGGCGCGGGCGCGGCGGCTCCCCGTCCGAGTCATACCGTCTGTGCGGCTGGCGGCGTAGGGGTGAGCACGCGGTCGTCCGGGCAGCTGCGGCCTGCTGCCCGGCGTGCGCTACTGCCGGCATGTGCTGCGCCGGTACTCGCCGACCTGGGAGAAACCTGCCCGCCAAACCGGCATCGATGACGGTTTTACCCATCCTGTGCGGTTTCGGGATCAAGGGACCTGGTCGTGCTGTCCGTGTTCCTCGTCCCGTGGTTCGGCAGGCCGATGGGCAGCCCGGATGGCAAGGAGAACGTTCGTCGTGGTCTGCATCACCGAGATCTACGTCCACTGGTACGCGGGCCGCTCGAAGAGCGCGCTCGCCGCATCGCCGGGAGTGGACCGCAAGACAGTCAGGAAGTACCTGGCCCCGGCAGAGGCGGCAGGGATCATCCCGGGCGGCCCGCCGATGAGCGAGGCGGACTGGGCCGGGCTGATCGAGGGATGGTTCCCCGGCCTCGTCGACCGGAGACTGCGGCAGGTCACCTGGTCCGACATCGACGAACACCGCGACTACATCGCGGACTTGTTGGGGACGGTGACGGTCTCCACGATCCACCAGCGGCTGCGGAACGGGCACAAGCTGAAGGTGTCGATATCCTCGTTCCGCCGCTGGGTGCACGCCACGCTGCCTGACGAGGTGAGCCGCTCGCAGGTCACTGTCCTGCGCGACGAGATCGAGCCGGCCGAGGAGGCCCAGATCGACTACGGCTTCCTGGGCCAGTGGACCCGTCCCTGCACCGGAAAACGGCACAGGGTCTGGGCGTTCGCGATCGTGCTGCCCTGCTCACAGCTGTTCCGAGCACCATGGTCGCCTTCCGGACAGCCTCCCCATCTGGAAGCATGCGGGCATGCGATCCAGAGACCGAGGGGGACGCCCGCCCCGCGGACGTGCAGGCGGTGGGGAAGCCTTCACCGATGTCCTGCGCCGCCTGGACCGGCGTCCATCGATGCTGCTGAAGGTATTGGCCGTGGCACTCCTTGTGGCCGTGGTCGGCATCGCGTTCGTCCCGCCACCGTTCAAAATGGCGCCCGTCGGCCTGTTGGGTGTTCCCGTCATAGCCTGGATCGTGAGACAGGACCGAAAGAGGTCTCCCTCTGCACCGGACTACGACCACGCCGAAGGATCCTGAACTTACGCGCTACGCGTCTGCCGGCAGCATCTCGCTCTGTTCGACTCCCGATCGATCGAAGACGGAAGAGCACTCCGCAGTCTCGCGCGTCAGCCTGACCGACGACAGCACTCAACGGTCCGTCCGGGCACTCAGGAACCTCACGCGAAGGTGCCACCCAGCTGGCGCAGGCTGCCCGACAGCCCTGCTGACGGCCGCTCGCCGGACCCGTACTCTGGCCCTGTCGGCCGGTAACGACAGTCCACTTGCACACTCTCCGCGCGTGAGGCCGACCTTCTCCGGCGCCGTCATGTGCGTTCACCGACGGGACACCCTGTGGCCATGGACCAGCCTCCGACATCCGCGGATGACCGCTCGTGTCCGATGGCGGGCTCCGCCAGGTCGGCCTGGCGGGCCGCACTGCGTAGGACGCCCGCAGCGCTGTGGAACGAGGACGCGACCGACTGGGCCGCCGCGCTGACCTACTACGCGGTGCTGACCATCTTCCCGGCCCTGCTGGTGACGCTCTCGGTGATCGGAATCGTCGGCACACCGGGCACCCGGCATCTGGTCGACCAGGTGGCCGCCGTCGTGCCGACCCGGTCGCGCCCCGCCATCCTGCGGGCTCTGCAGAGCATGGCCGAACAGCAGGCCCCCGCACGGCTGTTGGCCGTCTTCGGTACCGTGGCCGCGCTGTGGTCGGCCTCCAGTTACCTGAGTGTCTTCCGTCGCGCCCTGCACGCCATGAGCGGCGTCCGGGACCGACGCCCGTTGTGGAAGAAGGCCCCCCTGACCGTGATCAACGCGTTCTTGCTGCTGACACTGCTGGTTTCCAGTGCCGTGGTCCTCGTCCTCACCGGCGATGCGGCCCCTGCCGCAGGCCGGGTCGTCGGGGTGGACGGGGCCGGCGTCACCGCGTGGAACATCCTGAAGTGGCCGCTGCTGACGTGCCTGGTCACGGTACTGGTCCTGGTGCTGTTCCGCTCCGGGCAGACCACCGCCTACGGCCTGCGCCAACGAACTGTCGGCGGCCTGCTCGCCGTCTTCCTGTGGCTTTTGGCCTCGGTCGGTTTCACTCTCTACACCACCTACGCCGGCACCTACGACCGTCTGTACGGGTCCCTCGCGGGCCTCGTCGTCTTCCTGGTCTGGTTGTGGATGTCCAACCTCGCGCTCCTCGCCGGAGCGCAGTTCAACGCCGAACTCGCGAGTCTCCGCCAGCCTTGAGCAGCCCCTCCCGCCCTTCTCTGGCGGTGTTCGACTGTTCGGTCCGGCTGTCGGGGCAGGTCGATCGGCGCGGCCGATCCGGGGAGGACACAAGACGAGGTAGTAGGGGGAGGGGTCCAGGCGCGCCCGGCACTGTCGGGAATCCGGGGTGCGCGCTGCGGGAACCTGCATCCGGGTGGGAGTGGTTTCCGTCTTTCCGGGCCCAGGTACAAGCGTCTGCTCCTGCTGGCCGCAAATGGTCGAGGTGTCCGCGTCTCGGCTTGGTCTCAAGTGCCTGAGGGCCGCATGTTCCAGCTCGGACAAGAGCATATGGTGCCTACTGGGGAGAGTGAGCAGTGTCCGACAAGTGCGAACGTCCACTGGCGGTGCACATGGACCCCGATCGTCCGCCTACCGTGCAGCGCGGATGGCGAACGCCGTACGGCCCTCACCGGCTACCAGCCGCCGAGGGCCGACAACCTCACGGGACTCCACCTCGTTACGCCGCGTTCCACAGGGTGCCGAGCACCGCGCGCAACAAGGCAATGACATCCGCTGGCCGGTTCGCTCTCGCTGCACTACCGCTTCCAGGAAATGTTGCCGCACATCACCGGGCTCAACGATGTCTTCGTGATCACCGCCGACGGAACGCCATACCAAGAAACCGCGAGTGAAGGGGCAGAGACGAGCCGTGGAAGACCGGCCCACACCGCTGCGAGTCGACATCCGATCGACCGACCGCTCAGTAGTTGTTCTCGAGGCCGTCGGAGGCATCGACGCGTTCAGCGCCTCGACCTTGCGTCTGCCGTTCCGGGGCCTGTTGGAGGCGGGCAACCGCCACTTCGTGATTGATTTCGGCCGGGTGGAACTCCTCGACGGCGTTGTCGGGATCAGGGCCGTCGCCCGCGTCTGGCTCGCGATCAAAGCCCGGGGCGGCACCCTTGCCCTCGCCGGGCCGTCCAGCGTCCGTGAAGCCGTCCTGGCAGCGGGGCTGCAACACACTCTGACAGTCCATGACACAGTCGACGAGGCAATCCGGGCCCATGTGGAGCCGTGATGGATCGTCAACGGACCTGCCGTGGGCCAACTGACCGCCGGGACACTCGTGCCCGATGCCTCCGCCGAGGACGGGGTGGCGGGTGGCCTGGATGGGTTCGGCACCGCGCCGGATTGGTTGCGCACCAACTCGGGGAGCGTCTCGGGAGGACTGACCCATGCTGTTCACCGAGACCAGGGGCCGGCCGTCACGAACCTGGCGACGGCGGAGACCGTCGGAACAGTCGCCGCTTGCGCCATCACGCCATCACCCGCGCCCATCACCGGAATGCGGCTCGGGACATGTGGCCACGGGCACCACACCCTCAAGTGGAAGGACGTCCGGTCGTTCGGCCTCGACGTGGTCGTGGGGGAGCGGGCCGATCCCATCCGCCGCGAAAGGCCATCGCCCCCGGCGAGCCCGCCCGTGCGTCGTACGATCCGCTCGGAACGGCGGTCCTGGCTGCGACAGGTCTTGCCAAGGGCTCGCTGGTCGACGTCGACGTCGCCGAGCAATCGGGACGCATCCGCCGGCTCGTGACCGACCAGGAGCAGCCACGTGGCGACGGTCCCCTGGCGCGGGCAACTGGCCACCGCCCCGCAGCGACCGTGGGCGATGTTGATCCCGGCGGGCCAGGCCGGCGCCTCCACGAGCAGTTCGGGACCGTACAGGCCGCCGAACAGACCGGACAGGGCACCGAACAGCGCGCGGAGGACCAGACCGACCAGCGGTCCCACCCCGGCGATGCGCAGTTCGGCGCCCGGCGACGGCGCCTCGCTGCACAACCGTGCGACACCGCCCAGCGGCCAGAGGGTGATGTCGGCCACGGTCACCCCGTGGTGCCGTGCGACGACGGCGTGGCTCAATCTCGTGTGCGAACAGGGACACGAAGAAGACGACGGCGGTGGCCGCCCCGACACCCCGGTAGGTCCAGGCCGTATGACCGCCGTGGGCGTCCGGCAGGCGGTCTTCCGCCAGTCCGGCGGCGATGAGCAGGAGGACGACCAGGACGCTCCAGTGCACTCCTACGTGGATCCCCGCGACGCGCCCCGGGGAGAATGTCGCGTTCATGGACTCACCTCCACGGCCGGGCCGCCGGGTGCCCTTGGCGCGCCGCCGAATCCCGGCAGTCACCCTCCGGACGCTTCCGGCGGTCCGTTGCTCATCGGTCTCGCGCAGGCTCGGTTCCCGGCTGCGGACCTCACTGCCTACGCCCCGCCGTTCCCGTCCGGGTGACCGCTCACGGTCAGGGAGAAGGAGGTGCGCGCACCCTCCGCGATGACCTTCACCTCCACAATGCCCGGCGCCTCACCTGCGAGAAGGGGCACATCCGTCGTGCCCGTCCCGTCCGACGCCGTGGTGATCCGGACCGGGGAGCCACCGTGGAAGTCGGTTCCGGTTCCCTCGGGGTCGTCCACGAAGAAGCTCACCATCTGGCCGCCCGCAGGCTCGCCGCCGGTCAGCGCCATGATGGCGAGAGGCGCGAACTCCGTCCCGGTCTCGATGTGTTGCCCATCCCCTGTCACCGTTTTCAGCGCATCCATCCTCGACCACCACTCATCTCCGCTCGGCGTGTTGCCGGACCCGCTGTCGGGTTCTCGCGGAACGTGCGGCCAAACCCCCGAGCACCGTACTTCTGGGCACCTTCGGCGCTCGTGCCGGTCGCTCGCGCCCGGCTCTCTTCCCAGCACCGGGATCGGCCGGGGTCCCGCGCCTCCCGGTCGAACCAGCCCACCGCGGCGTCCGCGAGCATCCCCACGGCGGTGACCAGCGCCCGCGGACGCCGTAGGTCCGGGCAAACGCCGTCAGCGTCTGCACGGGCTCCACGTCGGGCTCGAGTCCGACGACATGCGCGGTGCCGTGCCCGTCTCCAAGCCGCTGCCCACTTCATACGGCAGGGGCCCAGGGTCCGGGCACCGACCGATGCAGACACGCGTCGCCGGTGTCTTTCCCGAGTCCGGGGGTACCCGACAGGGCCCACCGTCCATGCCCGCGCCACAACCCCATCGGTGAGGTGACCCGGATGCTGATTCTCCGACTGCTCCTCCTGGCCACCACGGCCAGGACCTCGCCACACTCGACACACTGGCCGTCTTCTGCGCCGGCCCGGCCCTCGTGCTCCTGTTCTGCCTGGGCCTGTCCACCGCCATGACCACGGCCGCATACCGCCGCCGCGCACCGTCACCTACGGGAACGACGCGTACCGACGCCCCCTCCGAAGGGGCGACGGAACAGGACACGCATACCTGAACACCCGTGCCGGAGCACGAGAAACGGGAGGCCGTGCAAGCACTGCTGCGTCATTCGCGATGGGCCCGGGCGCTGGTCCGGGCCGTGGCCGTGCTGAGCCTGACCGTGCTGGCGGCGGCTGCCGTGATGCGCAGCACCGTGCTCGATCCCGGCTTCTACGGCAAGGTGCTGGAGGAGGACCGCGCCTACCAGCGGGTCTACGACGAGGTCCTGGTCGGCCCACAGACCGCCCCGGTCGTCCGGGACCTGCTGGGAGGGCTGCCCGTGCCGGTGTCCGCCGTCACCACCAACGTCAAACTCGTGATCCCGCCGGAGACCCTGCGCGCCCTGGCCGACCAGCAGATCGACGAGTTGGTCGGCTATCTGGAAGGAGACCGCGGCAGACTCCGACTCACCGTCGACCTCGGGCCGATCACGGCGAACATCTCCCGCCTCGGTCAGACCTACTTCGCCGACGCCATCGCCTCCCTGCAACAGCGGCCCGAACCCGACTACGGGCACTTCACACAACGCCTGTCCACGGTGGCGAAGCAGCTGGTGGCGGGCGAGACCCCGGCCGATGGCCTGCCCTCCCTGCCCCTCTCCCCTCACCAGGCCGCCGCCGTCACAGACCTGTTGCTGCGTCTGGTACCGGCGGCGGACCGCGCCGCACTGCGGCCCGTGGTGACGGCGGCGCTGGACGACGGGGACATAGCCTCGGCGCTGACCGCCGTCACACCGGTGGCCGTCGCGGACCGGATGGCAGCGGCCGGCTCGGAACTCACCCGAAGCGCGGGCGGGCGCACCTGGGTGCTCACCACCGACCTCGCTCCCCCGGACGACGTACGGGAGCGGGTCCACCGGGTACGGGCCGCGACACGTCTCTTCCAGAACACGGTGGAACCGACCGCCGCCGTGCTCGCGGTCACCGCGCTGATGCTGCTGTGGTCGGCAGCCCCGCAACCCACCGCCCACCGCCTCATCCCCTTGGGCTGGACCCTGGCCGCGGCCGCCACGACGACCGGGCTGCTGACGGTCTGGTTCCGGGCCACCATGGGAAGCACGCCGTACCGGCCACCGTCCTCGTGGCCCCCGACGGCGGCACGCCTGGTCGACGACCTCCAGACCACCGCCGTCGACCGCGTGGTGGCCACCGCCATCGTCGCCGTCCTGATCCTGCTGGCCGCCGGAGCCCTCCTGGTCACCGCCGGCTGGGTCTGGCTGACCCGGCCCACCCTGCGCATCCCGCTCACCCCGCGCCACGGCCTGGCCCTGGCCGCCGTCGTCTCGGCGTCCGCTCTCGTCGGTACGACGGTGGCTCCAGCTGCGATGACCGGCTCTCCTCCCCGCATCTGCCAGGGCAGCTCCCGGTGGTGCGGCCTGCGCTACGACGAGCTGGCCCAGCTCGCCGCGCACAACGCGATGGCCACCACCGCGAACCGGTTCATCAGCCCCGAACAGGACCCCGACATCGTCGGCCAACTCAACGCCGGCGTACGCGTCCTGCTCCTCGACACCCACCACTGGGAACGCCCCGCGCAGATCACCGACCGCATCGCCACCTCCGAGTTCTCCCCCGAACTGCGCCGCCGGCTCACCCGGACCCTGAAACAAGTGGACCCGTACCGTCCCGGCCTGTGGCTGTGCCACTCCGTCTGCGGAGCCGGCGCCCTCGAACTCGCCCCCACCCTGCGGCAGATCGGCGACTGGCTGCACAGCCACCCGACGGAGATCGTCACTCTGATCCTCCAGGACGACATCAGCCCGCAGGAGACCCGCCACGCCTTCGAAGAGGCAGGGCTCGCAGACCTGCTGTACGAGCCCGACCCGGACCCGGACCGCCCGTGGCCGCGGCTGAGGGACATGATCGACAGCGGCAGGCGGCTGGTCGTCTTCGCCCAGCGGGCGGACGGGCCCGCCCCGTGGTACCGGAACTTCTACCGCTACGGAATGGAGACCCCCTTCGCCGTCCGCACCCCCGCGGAGATGACCTGCGCGGCACAGCGGGGCGGCACGGACAAACGACTGTTCCTGCTCAACCACTTCATCACCGACGGCGGCGCCCGGCGGCTGTACGCCGGCACGGTCAACTCCCGCCAGGCGGTGCTGGAACGCGCCCACGCGTGCGAGCGCCTGCGCGGCAGGCCAGTCAACTTCGTCGCGGTCGACTACGCGACCGTCGGCGACGCACGGGGTGCCGTCGCCGCCCTCAACGCCGAACGCGTCCGCTCCGACGCCTGAACGGACAGCGTGACCGTCCCGGCCCACCCCTGACCCGCCGGCCCGCACCGTGTCCCCCCGGGTGATGTGTCCCGGAAGCCGTGCATGACGTTCCGGAACGAGGAAACCCGGCGGGCAGTAAACGCCGGGGTTCCGCCCCGGCACGGACAGCCGCGCCACACCTCCGAGAGGAGACCCCTATGCCCTCGGGCGACATTCCCGTCCTGACCAGGCTCTCCGACTCCCACCAGGCGATCACCGACGCCGACGAGGACGTACGAGGCCACACGGTCACCGACCGCTCAGGCAACGAACTCGGCAAGGTCGGCGACCTCATCGTCGACGAAGCAGAACACAAGGTCCGCTTCCTCCTCGTGGAGCACGGCGGGTTCCTCGGCATCGGCGAGAAGAAGAGCTACATCCCGGTCGACGCCGTCGCCGACATCACCGACGACCGGGTGCGCATCGACCGGACCGGGCAGCAGGTCGCCGACGCTCCCGCCTACGACCCCGAGCTCATCGAGCAGGAGGAGTTCTACGACCGGGTGTACGAGCACTACGGCTACGCCCCGTTCTGGGGCATCGGGTACGTCTACCCGCCCTTCCCCCGTCTGCCCGGGCGCCCGTGATGGCCGACGGCGGGACGCGGTGCGGCACCTGGCCGTGGGGCCGGCCCTCGGGCGGGTGGCGCCGTACCCGGCCCATCCGCGTCGTCCTGACGATCGCGGGTGCCACACTGGCGGCCCCGTGTGCGGAAACGACGCGGCCACGCCAGCGACGTCCTCGACGACACCCGCCACCGCCACCGGATCCGTGCCAGGCACACCGACCACACCACCGCCGAGCGACAGACCCGCCTCGTCCCCATCCGCAGCCCCACCCGCGCGCTGCACAGGCGGCCAGCTCAGCCTCTCGCTGGGACGCGTCTCCCCGGGAGCGGGCAACCGTTACGCGCCTGTGGTGTTCACCAACACAGGAGAGGAGTCCTGCTCACTGGGTGGCTACCCCGGTGTCACCCTGCTGGACGCCTCGGGCGAACGGATCGGCGAGAGCGCCACGCGTCAGGGCCCCACCGCCCCGGCCGCGACCCTGGATCCCGGCGGCAGCGCCTACGCGGCCCTGCACACCGTCGCCCGCGGGGTCACCGACAAACCATGCTGGAAGCCCGCTACGCGACTCCAGGCATATCCGCCCGGATCGACCTGGGCCCTGCGCACATCGGCGAACTCCTTCCGGGTCTGCGGCGACGTCTTCGAGGTGAACGCCGTCAAACCGGGCTCCCACCCATGACCCAACGGCCCAGGACGCGCAGGTGCAGGTTACGCATGTCGGCGCGAAGAGGTAGGGCTCCGCCAAATCGGATGCGAACACGATGACGCTCCCCGGAGATCTCGCCCCGCCACGAGCCGCGCGCCCCGCCTCACGGTCCCGATCATCGACCGGCTTTCCCGGCTCACCGGCATCAACGACACGCGGCCGGAGCAGCACCTGCACAGAGCCCGTCGTATCCCGCCACCGCCTCAAGGTTTGGAGAGGCTCGACCGGGGAACTCCGTCGCCGGAAACAGGGGTACGCCCCATCACGGACAACGCCGCCACGCCGAGAGGTCCGTGCGATGAACTGCTAGAGTGCACCCGATCAGGACTTACTTCGCAAGCCGTGACCGTATGCCGACTGTGCGGTGCCGCTGTGTGCACCGAGCACGTGCGTACGGAGACGGTCCAACTGCGCGAGGCAGCCCACCCCGGCAAGGTGATCCACGACCTGCCCGCCCGACAGCTGACATGTCCCGTCTGCCGTACGGCCGAGCAGTCGTACTGACCCGGCCTTACACCGGCGGACGGGCTCTGGCTGCCAAAGTCATCTGGGCGGTCGAGGTTCCGTACCGTAACGGGGCAGAACCCCCGTGTCGATCGGGGACGGCAACGGAGCGGGCAGGTCGACCGCCTCCCCGTACACGCCGTCGAGCCGACCGTGGTACTCGCCGTCCTTCGGGCGGGTGTGCAGGGTCCAACGACCGGTACGCGGATCCAGGACCAGCAGGACGGCCACTCCCGCGCGGGCGTACCAGCCGTTCTTGTCCGTGACGTCCTTCGCCTTCTCCGACTGCGAGATCACCTCGACCACCAGGGCGACATCACGGGGGTCGGCGAGCCAGGAGTCGTCCTCGTCCCATTCCACGGGCAGCACCGTCAGATCCGGGGTGGCGTAGTCGTCCGGATCCTCCGGCATGGCAACCGACGACATCTCGTACGGCGCCAGCGCCTCTGACAGGCGGGGCTCGATCTGCACCCGCAGGCGGCGGATCGTACCGGCGTGCTTGCCGCGCGGAGTGGGGGACATCACGAGGCTGCCTCCGATGATCTCGACCCGCAGTCCGGTGGAAGCCTCGATCTGCTCGGCGACCTCGCGCAGATTGCCGGGGCGCGGGTGCAGCACAGGAAGAGTCACAGTTGCCCACCTCCTCGTCGGTGCCCGGTCGATCACCACCGTACCGGGCCCAGCACCCGCACGGCAGCCACGCGGCTGTCCCACACCCAAGGCCCGGCTCACCGGCTCCGCAGAGGGCCGGGGCGGGAGGTTGCCCGAAATACCCGCGGTAAGGGTTACACGGGAACGCGAAGACGGAGATGCTGCTGCCCCAGTCCGGACAGGCCATCGGAGCCAGGCCGGCTCTTCACTCGTACACGCACACCGACCGTGCGGCACCCGCAGGGCCGCGGCCCGGGGTTTGCGTCCGGCTTCCGAGCACACGGAGTACCGACATGCACATATCCCGCGGCCTCGCTCCCGCAGCCCTCCTCGGGGCCTTCGCGCTCGCTCTCGCCGGATGCGCGGACGGCACGTCCGCTGCCGGGACGAGCGGGGCCACACCGTCCGCCACCTCGGCCTCCGCCACCAGGACCAGCGTCCCGCCTCACACACCCACCCCCTCCGATACGGTCATGCCCGATCTGCGTGGCGGGAGCTACCGGGCGGCGGAGCAGAAACTCGACGACCTGAGCCTGCCGACTGCGACGATCACGGTCACAGCCCGACACAAGGACGTCACCCTTCCCAAGAGCCACGGCAGTTGGCACGTATGCGGCACGACCCCCAGACCCGGCTCACCCGTCACCGTCGGCACCACCGTCGTCATCGAGCTGGCCCAGCAGGCCGGTGACTGCGCGATCAGCTTCCACGGCTACCTGCACCAGGCGAACGACCCCGCGTACACCCCGACGCAGCCCCCGACTCCGCGACCGGCCACCACCCATGCGCCCGCGCCCACTACGTCCAAGCCCGCCGGGAACTCCCTGATCACCTGCCCGGACGGGAAGCAGGGATATGCCTGTACCTCCAACGGGCACCCTGTGGTAGATGGCCAGTTCTGCCCCAAGGCCGACCACGGCCGCACTCTAAAAGCCACCAACGGCACCACGGTCACTTGCTCCTACGACCCCAGCATCACGCCTTACCGCTGGCAGTGACATCCGGACACGGTGGCCTGGTCATACCCCTCGTCGGCTCCCCTTCGGCCACGCGCGCCCGCGTCGTGGGAGAGATCATGACCAGTTCCATGGCGTGCTCCGCGTACTCGGCGGCGGTCCGGTGCCCCGTCGTACCGGGTCCGTCCAGGGAAGAGAAGGTCGCAGGCGGCCCCACTCGCCGTCACGTAGTAGGACACCAGGCGTCGTACCGCTTCCCAGCTGTCAGTGTTGCCACAGTCGCCGTGCAGTGTCGTCGCGTACGCGCGCACCAGATCGTGGACGCCGTAGCGGCCCATCTCCGGCTGTTCCAGGAGATGGGCGTCGGGTAAGTACTCCAAGGTGTCCTCAGCTCCCTGGAGGTCGCAGCCGAGCAGCGCGGCGGCGGAGGCAGGACGGCATGAGCGGGCCAGTGCTGACGCTGCGGGTCAGCGCTGCTCAGCGTGATCATTTGGCCCTAGGCTAGCCGTGACGGGCCCTGCTCGACCACCCGCTCACGCAGGACCTCCTCCGATGGGCGCTGCGTGGGCTCTTGGCACAGCGCATCCTCGTCAAGCTCGTAACGGTCGCCCGTCTGTCTGCACGGGCCCAGTACAAGGAGCCACAGACTCCGCATTCTGGCACCGTTTCCTCTCCGGTCACAGATTCATCACGCAACGTTTTCACTCTCATACCCATGGCAAAGGTTGCATCAAGCAAAAGTCATGACTAGGTCGTGAACTTGGGGTGGGGTTGTGAGATTGAGACGGGGGCGCCGCGCTGGCGGCGTGCACGGAAGACCGATACGGACGCTGGGTTCGGCTGCGGCTGCGGCGGCAGTGCTGGCGGCTCTGCCTTCTTGGGGGCCGGTTTCCCAGGCGGTGGCGGACGAGGCCCAGCCATCGTTGTCGGAGGGGCAGAAGGCGCTCGCCGCAGCCCAGGAGTCGGGGAAGCGGGTCGAGGTCACCGGGGAGCGGTCGGAACGTACGACGGTTTTCGCCAACCCGGACGGCTTCACCTTCACGCTGGAGGAGTCCGCGGTTCCCGTGCGGGTGCCCACGTCCGGCGGGGGCTGGCAGGCGCCGGACGCCACCTTGGAGGTCCGCGGGGACGGAACGGTGGCGCCGAAGGCCGCGGCGGTCGAGATGGAGTTCTCCGGCGGCGGGACGAACGAACCGCTGGTGAAGATCTCCGACACGGGACGGTCGCTCCAGATGGGCTGGCCCGGCAAGCTCCCCAAGCCAGAGCTAGACGGAGCCAGCGCGGTGTACGCCGAAGTGCTTCCGGGCGTCGACCTGAGGATCACGGCGTCCGTGGAGGGGTTCCGCCATGTGCTGGTGGTCAAGTCTCCCGAGGCCGCGGCCCAGGAAGAGCTGAAGCAGATCGACTATGCGTTGAAGGCGACCGGCCTGAGTCTGCTCAAGGGGAAGGCGGGCAACCTCACCGCGATCGACGACGACGGCAACCGCGTCTTCCGGGCTCCACCCGCCCAGATGTGGGACTCCGCCAGTACGGCATCCGGTGCGCAGCCGACGTCCCTGGCGACATCCTCGGCGGACACCGAGGGCTCGGATCCCGCGGAGGTAGGCGCGTCTTCCGCGGAGGGCGTTGAACCCGGCGCGGGTGACACCGTCACCACCATGGACGTGAAGGTCTCCGGTGACGCGCTGACGGTGATCCCGGACGCCGAGATGCTGGCCGGGACGGAGGCGTCGGCGTTTCCGCTGTACATCGATCCGACGGTGACCTGGGGCGAGTCCGAGCGCACGCTGCTGCGCAGTGACGGCTACGAGTCGTACGGCTGGGGCAACGGTGACGACGGCCTGGGCAAGGGCGCGGGCAAGTGCGGTACGTGGAGCGGCTATTACTGCGGTCCGGGCTATGTCCAGCGGCTGTACTTCGAGTTCTCCCCGGCGAGCCTGAAGGGTAAGCAGGTGCTGGACGCCACGTTCCGGGTGACCGAGCCGTGGGCGTTCCAGTGTGAGCCGCGCTGGGTGGACCTGGTACGCACGAACAACATCAGTTCCTCCACCACATGGTCCTCCCGGCCGAAGGCGCTGGACCTGATGGGCGACCGGAACGTGTCGGCGGGGCGCGGTTCGCTGTGTGATCCGGACTCCCCGGACGCGCCGATCGAGTTCAACGACAATCCGGAGGAGACGAACGAGAACCTGACGCCGACAGTGCGGAGTTTCGCGGCGGGCAAGTTCTCCCGGCTCACGCTGGAGGTCCGGGCCCACGATGAGTCCGACACCAGTGCCTGGAAGCGGTTCAAGAACGACGCCGTGCTGGCGGTCGACTTCGTCGGCCTGCCGGCCAGGCCCACGGGCATCGGCCTGGTGACCGGCTCAGGCACGGTGTGTGAGACAACCGAGTCGGACCCGGCGGTCGTCTCCGACCCGACCCCGGCCCTGACAGCGACGACACAGACCGCGTCGGGCGGCGAGAAGGACGCTCAGCTGCGGGTCTACTTCGACCTCGACCACAAGAACAGCGACAGCACCTGGTCGGACACCACGGCCGGCAACGGCGACCTGAGCCACTCCAGCGGGTATGTCGGCGACGGCGTGAAGCTGACCAAGTCCTGGTCGACGCTGACCGAGGGCAAGCTGTACCGGTACCGGGCGTGGGTGCGTTCGTACTACAACAGCGGCGGCAGTTACCTGTCGGGGCCGTCGAACGCCTCGACGACCGGCTGGTGTTACTTCAAGGTCGACCCGACCGCTCCCAAGGCACCGAAGATCACCGTAGGTAGCCCGTACTCCGCCTGCACCGACACGACATGTCCGGCCGGAGGCGGTCCTGGCCAGAAGGGGACCTTCACCTTTGCCCCGGCCACCGGGGACTCGAACGTCACCTACCAGTACAAGCTGTCCTCCGCGGACGCATGGTCGGCGGCGATCAACGGATCGACCGTGTCGAAGGACATCACGCCCGATAGCTCCGGCACGTACAGCCTGTATGTGCGGGCGAAGGACAGCGTAGGTCGCTGGGGCGCACAGAACGTGATGGACTTCCTGGTCGCCGCGGGCGAAGGGCCGGTCGGACGCTGGCACTTCGACGAGGCGGGCGGCACCGCCCTGGATTCCGCGACCGGCGACGGCAACGACGACGCGACCCTGGGGGGTGACGCGAGCCGCGATGACCGCGGTCGTCGCGGGCTGGTCACTCACGATGCTGAGGGACAGCCCCTGGAGAACGCGGTGACGGACAAGGGACTGGTCCTCAACGGCACCACCGGCTACGCCGCGACCAGCGGGCAGGTCCTGGAGACCCGCTCCTCGTACACCGTCGCCGCCTGGGTGCGAGTCGATCCGCAGGCGGATCACACCCTGACCGTGCTGAGCCAGAGCCCGACCACCAGCCCGTGGACGCAGAAGTACAGCCCCTTCTACCTGTCGTACGGCGCCGGCGGCGACAACACCTGGAGCATGCGGGTGCTGTCCACCGAACCCGCCTACCACGAGATCAGGTCCAAGCAGCCCTCGCCTCGCGGGGTGTGGACCCATGTGGCTGGCGTCCATGACGCCACCAGTAAGACGATCAGCCTCTACGTGAACGGTGTCCTGCAGGGCAGCACCGACGCCGGTCCCGCATGGGACGCGGATGGTCCGCTGCAGATCGGTCGCGTACTGCACGCCGACGTCCTCAAGGACTTCATGCACGGCTCGATCGACGAACCCGCCGTATGGCAGCGCGCCCTGACGCCGAAGGAGGTCCACGACGAGGCCCGGCTGCTGATCTCGGAGAAGTACGCGGGCGCCGAACTGGTGGCGGACTTCTCCGCGGCCCGCGGCAGCGGCACCACGATCGCGGACACGACCTCCGGCTACGGCAAGTCGCTCACCCTGACGGGTGGTGCTTCGCTGGACGGCGAGAGCATGGTCCTGGACGGTGTCGACGACGCGGCCGCGGTCAGCGGGCCGCTCGTGGACGACAGCGCCTCGTTCACGGCCACCACTCTGGTGGAGCTGGATGCGGCGAAACTCCTCACCAAGTCCGTCGGTTACACCGGGCAGGTCATGGGTCAGCGCACCAGCGATGGCTCGGCCTGGGGTGAGCAATGCTCAAGACCTGTGGATCGGACTCGGGAGGGGTGCCTCGTGGAACGTGGAGGGCGTACCTTCCCGAATGATCGACTTCTGGTCATCGA
>NZ_JBIVKB010000028.1:0-41703 GCF_044750545.1 Streptomyces sp. NPDC088794
ACCGACGAGACCGTCATGCCCACCGAACTCACCGCATAGCCTCAAAGACGAGATCACCTAGTGGCCGTCAATACACCACTCCAGCGGACGTGACCGGACGGCAACACCCCTTGTCCGGCGACTGTTTCGCAGGCCGAACCCCCTTGTCCCTCCGCACACTTGCTGGCCAGCGGCCGGCCGGCTGACTCCCATCCAGCTGAGGCGACGGGCCGTGGGCCTATGACGGTATACATCTTCCCCCTCGGTGTTCATCACGCGTTGGTGACGTAGAAGGCTGCAGATCACAAGGGCAGCTTTGGCCCTACTGCTGAGCGTCAGCGCCGGCCTTCCCTCCCCCGCTCCCCTCAATGCCGTGTCCGCACCGCGGCGCCCCTCTAACCCAGCCGCAGGCCTGGCTCCGGCGCGGCCAGCGACGAGGTCCAACTCCGCCACTACGTACCGCGTGGTGTCGCAACCGTGGCCGTCCACCTGTGACGGAGTGACGAGGCCTGGAGTGTTCGGTGGTCGGCTGACGGTCTTGAGCGTCAGGTCCAGGTGCTTCTTCGCCCTGGCTACAGAAGCTGTCGGCACTCAGCTACGCCTGCCTGTGATGGGGGAAGGCGGGCGATAGGGTCGAGCGGTGACCTCCGAGACACTGTTCAGCCTGCCCAGCAGCACGTTGCCCGTACCTGCTTCCCTGCAGGAAGCAGTCCAGCACGGCGAGGTCTTCACAAGGCGCTGGGTCGTGGATGCGATCTTGGACATGGTCGGATACACCGCAGAAGATGATCTTGCGGTCAAGCGCTTGGTCGAGCCGGCGTGCGGCACCGGAGCGTTCCTGGGCGCGATTGTGGAACGGCTGAGTGCTTCGTGCCGCGCGCGCGGCCGTGGGCTGCTGGAGGCAATCGACGCCATCGAGGCGTTCGATCTGGTCGAGGCGAACGTGGAGCGCAGCCGGCAGACCATCGCCGGCGTGCTGCGCGCGGACGGGTGGGGCGCTGCGGAGGCCGCGAAGGCAGTCGCTGCGTGGGTGACGCAAGGAGACTTTCTCCTGCAGGAAACCCGTGCGGAGACCGCTGATTTCGTGGTGGGCAATCCTCCCTACATCAGGCTGGAGGACGTTCCTGACGAGCGGATGGCGGCCTATCGCCGGTCCTGCTCTTCCATGGGGGGCCGGGCGGATATTTATGTCGGATTCTTCGAACTGGGAATGCGCCGTCTGAAGCCGGAGGGGCGGCTCGGCTTCATCTGCGCCGACCGATGGATGCGCAATCAGTACGGGCGCGGCCTGCGCAAACTCGTCACTCAGCGCTACAGCATGGATCTCGTGGTGACCATGCACGATGTGGACGCGTTCGAGGAGCGGGTGTCTGCCTATCCGGCCATCACCGTCGTCAGAAACGGCCGCCAGGGATCCGTCATCGCCGCCGACACGACGGGGGCTTTCGGCGCCCGGCAGGCCCGGGAACTGCATGCGTGGTCGGCCCGGAGCGACGAGGCGCTCATCACGGCGCCGGCGTTCCATGCGGCGCGGCTGCCGCACTGGTTTGCGGGTGAGGACTCCTGGCCGCAGGCCTCGCCCGCGCGTCTGGCGATGCTGGAAGATCTCAGTGACCGTTTTCCGCTGCTGGAGGACGAGTCCACCGGCACGCGGGTAGGGATCGGGATTGCCACCGGAGCGGACAAGGTCTTCCTGACCGAGGACAGAGCTGCGGTCGAAGAAGACCGTCTGCTGCCGCTGGCAATGGTCCGCGACACCACCAGCGGCGCCCTTTCCTGGGGCGGCACCTACCTGGTGAATCCATGGGGCCGCGAGGGCCACCTGGTTGATCTCAACAGCTTTCCCCGGCTTGCGAGTTACTTCAAGACGCACCGGGACACCCTCAGCAGACGCTACGTCGCAGTCAAGCAGCCCAGCCGCTGGTACAAGACGATCGACAAGGTCGACGCCCAGCTCACCGCCCGCCCCAAGCTGCTGCTGCCGGACATGAAACTGACCATCCACCCCGTCCTGGACGAGGGAGGCCACTACCCGCACCACAACCTGTACTTCATCGTGTCCAACGCCTGGGATCTGCGGGTGCTGGGCGGTCTGCTGCTGTCGAAAGTGGCAGAGGCGTTCGTCGAGGCATACGCGGTCAAGATGCGTGGTGGCACGCTTCGCTTCCAAGCACAGTATCTGCGTAAGATCCGTGTTCCGGATCCAGCGGGGATCCCGGCGGGGGTTCGCACAGCGCTGGTCAAAGCGTTCGAGGAACGGGACGTGCAGGCAGCAACGCAGGCAGCGTTGCAGGCGTACGGACTGCAGGGCCTTCCGGACTGAACGCAAGCGGGAGGGGCGCTGTGACGGTCAGCCGTCAAGAGTTCGAAGACGCCGTAGCGGCGTACTGGGGAGCCAAGGACGCCCAGCGGGAGCTGTCCGCCATCAAGGACGCCGTCGGCGCCGGCACAGCCGGCTCTGTCCGCGGCGGGAAGCACTTCGACACCATCGCCGCCCTCCTCGCCAAGTTCTTTGTCGATGCCGGCTACCCGCCCGCCGACATCCGCATCAACAAGACGCACCGCCTGGAACTGCCCGGCTACTACCGCCCGCAGAAACAGTGGGACGTGGTCGTCGCCCACGGCACCACCTTGGTCGCCGCCTTCGAGCTCAAAGCTCTCGGCGGTCCCTCCTTCGGCAACAACTACAACAACCGGATCGAAGAAGCCCTGGGAAGCGCTGTCGATCTGCAACGCGCCGCCCTCACCGAGCTTTATCCCGGCGAAAAGCCGTGGCTGGGCTACTTCTTCATCATGGAAGACCACCCCAAGTCCCGTACTCCGGTCCGTATCGCCGACGGCGCCCTCCCGGTGCACGAGATCTGGCACGGTACGTCCTACCAGGACCGCTTCGGGATCTTCTGCGAACGGCTGATGGCCGAGAAGCTCTACGACTCCGTCTGCTACATCACCTCCTCACCCGCCGACCCCACACCCGGCGAGCCCGTCAGCGGCCTGGACTGGCGCCACTTCGCTGCCGCCGTCAACGCGCGCATCTCCTACCTCGCCGACCTTGGCATCCCCGCCACTGAGACCCTCCCCCTGCCATAGGGCCGGTTGGTGCGGAAGCGAATCGCCGCCTGCCCGATCGAGCATGTCTGAAGGACAACGGACGTGAGGATCTGCAACCCGCCGTGCGGGTGCCGACACGAGCCCGCCTTGCCAGAGACAACCCATCCGGGCCAACGCCGCTGTTTGGGGCGGCCGTTGCCCGCTTCCCGACTGCTTGAGGAACAGCACACGTGAACGCAGAATTCTGGGTCGCCTTCAGCACCGGCGTCGTCGCCCTCATCGCGCTGATCACCAGCTCGGCCAGCGCCGCCAGGGCTCGCGTCAAAACTGGCTAGGGCGGCGTTCAGCGGCCCCATCAGGGCGACTCCAACTGGCTCCAGTTGGAGGGGCGTTCGGGAGTATTGAGGGGTGGTGGCGAGGCGAAGTGGCCCCACCCTGGGCCTTGCGGTGCGACGGTGGTTGTGGTCCGCCGAGGGTGGGTGCTGTGGATGTCCTTGTCCAAGCAGGAGTTGTTTGACCGGATCCGCCGGGACAGCTGGCAGTTGAAGCTGTCGGTCCGGGCGTTGTCGCGGAAGTACGGCGTCCACCGGCGTCTGGTGCGGGAGGCGCTGGCCTCACCGGTGGCGAAGCCGCGCAAGCGTCCGGTGCGGACCTCGCCGCGGATGGAGCCGTACAAGAAGACGGTCGACGACTGGCTTCGAGCGGATCTTGAGGCGCCGCGCAAGCAGCGGCACACGGCCAAGCGGATCGGCACGCGGCTGGAGGAGGAGTTCGGCGTCACGCTTCCGTACACCACGGTGCGGGACTTCGTCACCGCCCGCCGCCGGGTGATCGCTGCCGAGGAAGGGGCGCCGGTCGAGGGCTACTTGACCCGGCACAACGTGCCCGGGGCTGATGCCGAGGTTGATTTCGGGGAGGTCTGGGTCGATCTCGCCGGAGAGCGGGTGAAGTGCTTCCTGTTCGCGTTCCGGCTGGCCTACTCGGGCAAAGCGGTGCACCGTGTCTCCCGGTCGTGCGGGCAGCAGGCGTTCTTCGAGGGGCATGTGCACGCGCTGACCGTGGTGGGCGGGGTGCCGGCCGGTCAGGTGCGCTATGACAACCTCACTCCGGCGGTCAAGAAGGTGATCTTCCGCAGTCGGCTGCGGGAGGAGAACTCGAAGTGGACGGGGCTGCACGAGTTCTACGGGTTCACCCCGTTCTACTGCGAGCCGGGCCTGCGCGGAGCTCATGAGAAGGGTGGCGTGGAGGGCCAGGTGGGCTACTTCCGCCGCAACTACCTCACACCCGTCCCACGAGTTCAGACGCTGGAACAGCTCAACCAGCAGATCGGCGAGTTCGAGGAACGCGAGCTGGGCCGCCGCATCGGGTCACGGATCCGCACGATCGGCCAGGACTTCGCCCGCGAGGCACCGCATCTGCTGCCACTGCCGGCCGACCCGTTCGAGACGGCGATGACGTTCGAGCCCCGGGTCGACCGCTACAGCCGGATCACGGTGAAGATGTGCTCGTACTCCGTCCCGGTCCGGTTCATCGACCGCAAGGTCACCGTCCATCTGACCGGTGACACCCTCGTCGTCTTCGAGGGCCGGCGCGAGATTGCCCGCCATGCCCGGCTCGCCGGCCGCGGCCTGGAGCGCCTGGTCCTGGACCACTACCTGGAGGTGCTGCTGCGCAAGCCCGGTGCGCTGGATCGCTCCGAGGCTCTGCACCAGGCCCGCGCCGAGGGCACCTTCACCGCCGCCCACGAGGCGTTCTGGGCCATGGCCAAGCAGCAGCTCGGCGAGAGTGACGGCACGGCAGCCCTGGTCAGGGCCCTGCTGCTGCACCGCCATCAGCAGCACGCCGACGTGATCGCGGGGCTTCGCGCCGCCGTCGCGCTGGGCACCTGCAGCGAGGACGTGGTCGCGCTGGAGGCCCGCAAGGCCGCCCAGGCGGCCGGCCGGGCGCCCACCGTTACCGCGGCGTCGCCGTCACCGCACCGGGCGGAGCCGCCGGACCCGGAACTGCCGCAGGTCAGCCACCTCACCTTGCGTCGTCTGGCCAGGCCCCTGCCCGAGGACGCCCGCCCCCTGCCCCGCCTGGAGCAGTGGGACGAACTGCTCCGTCTTCACCGCAAGGAGTCGCCATGACCGCCGCCCATCACGCGCTCACCGCACAGGCATCCGACGCCGCGATCGACACCGCCTGCCGCATGCTGCGGCTGCCCACCATGCGGGCCCAGGCCACCGACACCATCGCCCGCGCCGAACGCGAAGGGCTCTCCTACGGCGGGTTCCTCGCCGAACTGCTGCTTGCCGAGTGCGAGGACCGCGACCGCCGCCGGGCCGAACGCCGTATCCGGGCCGCCCACTTCCCTCGGGAGAAGTCCCTGCGCGACTTCGATTACAAGGCGAATCCCAACGTCGATCCAGCGGTCGTCCACAGCCTCGCCACCTGCGAGTGGATCACCAAGGGCTACCCGCTGTGTCTGATCGGAGATTCCGGCACCGGCAAGTCCCACCTGCTGATCGGGCTGGGCATGGCGGCCGCCATGGCCGGCTACCGCGTCCGCTACACCACCGCCGCCGCCCTGGTGAACGAGCTGGTCGAAGCCGCCGACGACAAGCAGCTCGGCAAAACCATCGCCCGCTACGGGCGTGTCGACCTTCTCGAAATCGACGAACTCGGCTACCTCGAACTCGACCGCCGCGGGGCGGAGATGCTCTTCCAAGTCCTCACGGAGCGTGAGGAGAAGAACAGTATCGCGATCGCCTCCAACGAGGCGTTCACGGGCTGGAGCAAGACGTTCAGTGATCCCCGACTCTGCGCGGCGATCGTGGACCGGCTCACCTTCAACGCGGCCCTCATCGAGACCGGCACAGAGTCCTACCGCCTGGCCCGCACCAAAGCGAACAAGACCAACGGGACGAAATAGCCGGCCGCCTGAGGGATCAGGAGCTCAGATGCTCATGAAGCATCTTCCACCCGCCCTCCTGCCGCACGATGAGGTTGGTGCCCCGCCCCTGGCCAGACCGCAATGCGCCATCGACGACGCCGGTCCAGGCAAACCGATATCGGCACACCGCGACATCGGTCGTGAGGACGGGCCATTCCAGATCTCTGACTTCATACACCTCGTCGAGGATCTTCGCGAACGTCTTCTCGATCGCGGACCGGATCTCCCCGATGCCCCGATACGAGCCGTCCGAGAACCAGTACGTGGCGCCCTCGGCAATGAACGGCACGACCCGCTCGATGTCGTGGCTGTTGTTGGCCCGCTCGTACTCGCCCATGAACGACGCGAGTTCAGACTCCAAGGAAGTTCGATCCGTCACGACGGCCATCATGCCGAAACTCGCGCACGATCATCATCACGGTCCCCACCTCGCCGCCCCGGTGGTCCCAGTTCAAGCCGCCCTCCGGGGCCGCCACACGCCGCCTGATCTTCACCATTCACCCTCAAACTGAAGCCAGTTGGAGTCGCCCTGATGGGGCCGCTGAACGCCGCCCTAGCCACGTCAAAACCATCGAAGACGCCTACATCGCACGCTACTGGCAGATCCTCGACCAGTTTCCGGCCGAAGCCCTCGTCGCAGAAGAAGGCATGTCATGCGCACCGGAGGAACTCAAAGCCGCGCGCCTGTATCTGCGACTGTGTGAAGACGAGTTGGAACTGCGCCAGCTGGGCTGGGTCAGCCGCAACACCTGGCGACAATGGAGCCCCGGCATCCAGGCCCAGCTCGCCCTCTGGCCCGTCACAGACGAATGGGCTCTCATCCGCGAGGGCCAGCGCGCACCGCACCAATTCACCCTTCTGCGCCAACTCGCCACCCACAGCGACTACGACCCCTACCAGCCCCGCAGCATCGTCCACCGCCTCGCCAAGATATGGCGAGGACTGTAAAACCCGACGGGGCAGGATGCCCCCGGTCGGCCGAAACCTGGCCCCTGTGACTGAGGGCTGAGGGCTGACACAGCAAAGACATCGTCGCCACAGCCAGCGGAGCGACGCTCAACCGCTGCGGGTCAAGCCCGCGAACTGGGTGTGGAGGCGCTACTCGGGCCGCCACCAGCCCTGTCCGGCATGCCAGTCCCTCACCCAGCGCAGGAAATCGCCGCCCGGCTGATCGGACGGGCGGTCGGCGTAGGGTGCGGCGCATCCGTCTCTGAGCCACCACACCCGGCCGCGTTGCGGCCCGGTCACCACCAGCGTCCAGTACTCACCGGGTCTGTCGCTGCCCAGCAGTACCGAGCCGTGCTGGTAGGTCTGGTGCAACAGGGACGAGTGGCGGCCGTGGTCGTAGTAGTCGTACTCCCACTGCCACTCCTCCTCAAGAGGGAAGGGCTGGCCGGGCGCGCGTACGGCGGCGCCATCGAACGGCTGCGGGCTCATCCAGCAGTCCGCTTCCCAGACGTCCCAGCTGTCCGGTTTCTCTCCCAGGGGCAGCAGACCGCCCTCGTCCGGCGGACCATCGTCGGTCCCGTCCGCGATCTCGGTCACGAACGTGCGATACGGCTCAGGCAGCACCACCCCTTGCCTTCGCTCCCACACCCGCAGCTCTTCCCTGCTCAAAGGGCGGTGACGGACCTCTGCCGGAAAGGCTTCACGCAGGACAGCTATCGCACCCGACATCGCATCTTCCACGCCCTACAGGTATCACCGGCCACTGACACTTGGGCCTCGGGCCGGCTGACCCGTAGCACCCTCCACAACGCGCTCAAGGGCCGCCAGCTGCCCAGCGAGCAGATGCGGGTCACCTTCGCGGCTGCGTGCGGCGCCGGTCAGCCGACCACCGATGCGTTGCTCGACGCCCGTCGTCGCATCAAGGCCGGGCCGCGGCCGCTGCCCATGTACCCGTGCGAGTACGTCGAGCGGGCCGACGAGCGTCGCCAGCAGGACGAAGCCGCCCGCCCCTGGATCACTGTCGAACCGGAACCCGACTGGTATGACCAGCAGTTGCGGGACGAGGAAGAGGCCGAGCACCGGCGCATGACCGCCTGGGTCGACGCCCTCAGCGACGACGAGCTCGCGCAGATGCAGGCGCAGGCCGCGGCCGGTGCAGGCCGGGACCTGCGCGCCGAGCCGGCCGCGCTCGCCGCACGATCTGGGACGAGTGGCACGTCGGGCCGCTGACGACGAGGCGTCGTACGGCCGCCGTCCTGGCCGACGGCCGCAACTGATCGCCTCCATCATCGCCAAACTGGAAGGCGCCGATCCGGCGCGCGCCGCGTTCCTGGCCGTCTGGCACGACTCGCAGGAGGCCAGGACCGGCGACGTCAACCACCTCGGCAAGAAGCACGCGGGCCAGGCCGACCCGCAGGCCGTCACCGCCGACCAGGTGGCGGGCATGCCCGGCATCCTCGCGTCCGCCGTCGGGGACCTGATCGCCGAGTACGAGGCCCGCCAGTCACCCGAAGCGGTCCGCGCCAAAGACGCCGACAAACTGGAATGCATGCTGCAGGGCATCGAGTACAAAGCCCAGGGCTACGCACTCACCCAGCGATGGATCGACAACAGCCGCGCCCGCCTCGTCACCAAAACAGCCCACGAACTCGCCGACCAACTCCTCGCGATGGACCCCTTCGACTGGCTCCGCACCGTCCTCGGCGAACAACCCACCTGAGCACACAACGCCGCCCCGGACCCGGGCGGCCGCACACCCACACCACGCTTCTGCATAATGCAGGCTTCCGCTCTAGAATGCAGACATGAGTGTCCTCACCGTCCGGGATGTACCCGAAGACCAGATCCGCGTCCTCAAGACCCGCGCCGCCCAGGCCGGGAAGTCCCTCCAGGCATACATGCAGGAACTGATCGCCAGGGAGACAACCAAGCCGACCATGGCGGACATGGCCGCCCGGCTGGAACGCGAAGCCGCCGCGGAGTACACCACCGCAGACGTCCTGGCAGCGATCGACGAGGGGCGAGGAGGCCGTTGATCGTCATCGACACGTCAGCACTGGTGATCTTCCTGACCCACCACGGCGTCACCGGCAGCGCTGTCCGCAAGCGCGTCAGCGAAGCCGTCACGGCCTACGCACCCACCCTGATCGACTACGAAATCGAATCGGCACTGCTGGGAATGCAGCGCGGCGGCAAGCTCACCGAGAAGCAGGTGACCAAGGCCATGGCCGACTTCACAGCACTGCCCCTGGACAAGCACGACACTCTCGCCCTGTGGGAACGCGTTCGTGTCCTGCACACCAACCTGAGCGCCTACGGCGCCCAGTACGTCGCACTCGCCGAATCCCTCGGCGCCCCGCTGGTCACCTGCGACGCACGGATCAAACGCAGCGGCGCAGCCAAGTGCACCATCGAGGTCTTCAGCTCGAACTGACCCCAGCAGCCTGTGGACCCCCAGGCGCCGCATCGCTCAGGGGGCCCTGCCCCCTGAGCGCCTGCACCCGCCAGAAACTCTCGGCCGCCCAGCTCGCCGGGCAGTACGCCGCCGAGGCGATCGAGCGCCACGGCTACCACCCGGGGCCGGCCGCGGAACTCAGCGCGCAGCACGGCGGCCCGCAGAGGTCCTGGGAGTACGGCATCCGCAAGCTGCCGGGGCCGCAACCGGCATGCGGTCCCGGCACCATCCCCCGTGGAGGCTCACCTCGATGCCCACGCAGCGGCTCACCGACCTGCCTGACACCGTGCGCAGGCTGATCGAGAAGAACACCGGCGCCCCCGTCATCGACGTCGCCGCCATCAACGCCGGCCTCAACAGCGCCATCGCCGCCCGCGTGCGCACACCCGCCCGCACCCTGTTCGTCAAGGGACTGCCCAGCGACCACCCGCGCGTATGGACCCAGAAGCGAGAGGCGCAGATCAGCCCGCAGATCAGCGGTATCGCGCCGCGGCTGCCGTGGCATGCCGAAACCGACGGCTGGAGCCTGCTCGCCTTCGACTATCTCCAGGGCCGCCACGCCGACTACACGCCCGCGTCGGCCGACCTGCCCGCGGTCATGGCAAGCATGATCCAGCTCGCCGACATCCCGGCGCCTGCCCTTGGGCTGAAGACGATGGCGGACCGGCTGCGCGCCTACGTCGGCAATCCCGCGGACCTGGTCTGGTTTGCCGGGGACAGCCTCCTGCACACGGAATGGAACCCGCACAACGTCCTCATGACCGCAGATGACGCCCGGTTCGTGGACTGGGGGTGGGCCTCCACCGGCGCCGCCTGGATCGACCCCGCGCTGTGGCTGCTGTGGCTGATCGCCCACGGCCACACCTGCCAGCAAGCACAGGACGCGGCCACCGCGCACCCGCCGGAGGCCTCCAGGCCCTCGCCCGCGTCCAGCGGCGCCTGTGGGACTCCATCGCCACACAGAGCCAAGACGACTGGGCGACACCGATGCAGGAAGCTACCCGCGCCTGGGAGAAGCACCACGCCTAGCCGACCCCGCGCCGTGCCTGGCTCGCCGAACTGCCCAGCAGGCTACGGACATACGACCCGGCGGGAGCGACACGAGCGGCCCCTCAGAGGGCTTCCGGGAAGCCGGCCGGGGACTGCAGGCCCTCGCCGGGCCACAAGGGGGATCCTGCCTCTGCCCGGGCCAGATGCCTGCCGACCTCCACCAATACCCCCACCCGGTCCGCAGGTCCGTACACCCGCTGCCTGCCCGATGCCGGGTCGAGGGTGCGGACCTCGCTGCGAGGGCCGGCGCACACCAGGGCGCGGGCGATCTCCGGCAGACCCAGGTTCAGGGCGTCGCAGTCGTGGCCGCGGACAAGCTGCAGCAGGTCCTCGGTGACCCTCTCCCAGTCCCCCACCTCCGGCCAGCGTGTGCCGCCGTCCAGTTCGTGGGTGAGCGTGGCCAGCGGCACGATCTCGCCCACTCGGCGGCCGCGCACGAGACGGTCGTGGATGCGGGCGCCGTCCGGCTGCCGTACCCGCGGGTGCAGTAAGGAGGCTGCCACCACGACGGTGGTGTTGATCTCCTGTGCGGCGGCCGGGTAGTAGGGCTCGTGCGCGAACAACAGGTAGACGTCCAGGGTGGAGTCGGCCTGGCCGGGCTGGGGCATGGGGAAGACTTCCTTCGGCGGTAGCAGGGCCGGTACAGGGCGCAGGCGGGGATGGGCCGGCGGCTGGGCGCCGAGCGCATGCGGTCGCACCGGCCGCGCAGGACCGGGGGTCTGGTTCGTGCCGGGTGTGTGGCCGTCGGCGGTGTGCTCGACGATCTGGACGGCCTGGTGGGCGAGTTGGAGCATCAGCCGCTCGCGGGCGATGAGCTCGCCCGAAACGGCGCGGGGATCGCGGGTGTGGAGCAGGCCTGAGGCCTCCCACAGCAGGTGCCGGCCGATCTGGACCGCACGGCGCTGTTCGTGGCGGCGGCTGCCGGCGGCGTCGGTGGTGGCGGCGGCCTGGACGAGCGAGGTGTGCAGGGCGGTCTGACGCCGCAGATAGCGGCATGCCCGGTCACCTTCGACCGTGCGCACGTGTGCCCGGGCCCGGGTATCCAGCCGGCCGGGCAGATGATCGGCCAGGGCCAGGACGAGGAGCATGGCCGGTACCACGACACCGGGAGCAACCCCGCGGCCCGCGGCGATCAAGGCCGCGAGCAGGCTGACGAGGGCGACGCCTGCGGTGGACAGGCGCAGCGATCCAGGGACGTCGGCCAGGGCGGCATAGCGGGCGGGGCGCCGGGTCAGCCAGCGCACGGCCCACCGCTGCAGACAGTTCGCGTCCGGAGCGAGCACGCCGATCTGGTGGGGTATCCCGGGCCGGCTGCCATCGCCTGGGACGGTCCAGGCCAGCCATCCCCATGAGGCGCGTTCGTAGACGAGGACCGTCTCGCAGGCAGACGTGCAGGTGCTGCCCGGGATGTGGCCGGTGCGCAGGGCCCGGTCGCGTTCCTTCACCCACCGTCCGGGGCGGGCGGTGAAGGGGCGCTCGCGGTCCGCGGCTGCGGCTGCGGTTGCGGCTGCGGCCGGCGGCGATGTGCGGGGTGTGTCCGTCACAGGCTGCTTCCTTCCAGAGGGGCGGTGAGGGCGCGGGCGCAGGTGGTGCAGCGGCCGTCGCCGCCGGGGCGGGCGCGGCGGGGGGTGGGGCCCGGGCAGGTGGAGCACAGCGGCCAGCCCAGGCAGGCCGGACACAGGTCTTCGCCGGGAGCTGTTGCGGGATGGCCGCAGGCGGCGCACTCGGTAAGGGCGCGGTAGGACAGGGCCTCACCCACCGAGCGAGCGGCGGCAGACGAGCCGGGTGTGGGCGGCGCGGTGTCCCCGGCGGGCGGGTGAGGGTGGCCGGCCGCGAGGGCGGGCGGCGGGTAGAGCCGGGCGGCACGGAGGCGGGCCGCGATGATCGCGCCGACCGTGCTCCGCACCGGATGGGGCAGAGGCCGGGCAGCGATGACGTGGCGCAGCTGCTCGCGGCTCCAGCCTGTTTCCAGCATCACGCTCACGACGCGGCCCTGGTCGGTCAGCGCCTGCCCGGTCAGCAGCAGCTCGGGGCGAGCCACCCCCAGTTCGAGCAGCAGCACAATCCCCGGGTGCATCTCATCCCCTGCGGGCACCGCCGGCGAGGACCTCGCAGTGCCCGCCCCGTCCGTCCGCTCAGGTGCCCGCGACGCGTCGCGACGGCACGGACGGAGGGGGCTGGTGTTGTGCTGGGTGGTCTTCTTTCTGTTGGTGTTCTTAGTCGACCGGTCAGCCGACGTAGGGTCATCCACCGGTGGAAAACCCGACTCTGGCCCGTACCAGGTGTTTTGCAGGGCGGGCAGGTCGGTGATGACGTAGACGGCCGCTGCGAAGGTGCCGTCCTGGTCGCGTTCGCGTGCGCGGACCAGGAAGCCGCATTTCTCCAGTTCCTTCAGAGCGCCCTTGACGGCCCACTCGCCCTCGCGGCCCCGGCGGGCGATGTCAGTGACGGTCATCCGCCAGCCCTCCCGGTGCGTGGAGAGCAGCCCGAACACTCCCTTGGCCTTGAAGGACAACTGCCGGTCGCGGAACAGCGCGTTGGCGATCTGGGTGAACTGGTCGCCCGCCATCACACCCCGGCAGATCCCCGGCGCCGCCGGTCCGCAGGCCGGCCCGGGCTCGGGGACCGTGACCGCCGCGCCGGCTTCGATCAGCGCGATGTCCGCGGTGGCCGGGCGGTCGGTGATGCAGTAGACGCTCTCGCCGAGGGTGCCGTCCGGGCGGCGCAGACGCGCACGGACCAGGTAGCCGTACGCTTCCAGCTCCTTCAGGCCGGTGCGGACCGCTTCTCGTCCGTCCGGGCCCAGGCGGACGAGATCGGCGATCGTCACCTGCCAGCCGTTGCGGTGCGTGGAGACGTACCCGAAGATCCCCTTCGCCCTGAACGACAACCGGGCATCCCGGAACAAGCCGTTGGCAATCTGGGTGAACTGATCGGCCGCCATCACACCCCGGCGGATCCCGGCCCCCAAACCGCTCACCGCCCTGCCCCCGACACCGGCCGCGCGCGACGGCCACGGCAGCGCACCGGGCGCGCCGAGCAGAGGCCGGCGGCGGTCCGGGGTGGGAAGGCGGGCGGGTGTTCCATACCGCCAGCTCACCCACCGGCCCCGACCAGAACCGCAGCCACCAGCCCCCACAGCGGTCACGATCCGGCAACGCCACCGCCCAGCTGCCATGGTCGGGTTCATGGCCAGCCCGACCACGCAGTGCCCTCCACCGGCATGATGCGCAGCCCCGTTACGCATCCCGGACCGGATGGTGCGCAAAGTCTGCGCACTGGGGCGAGGCTCGTGCGCAGCCGGGCCGGGCGCAGCGACTGCGCAACAGGCGGGCGAGTCCCCGGTGTTCTGGTGCGCAGGCTCAGGGGTCCGCACTGCGCAGACGTCGGGGCCGGCCCGGGCGCATTCGGTCTGCGCATCGGTGTACCGCTGCGGCGGAAGAGCGGCACGAACACCTCGCAGCGGCCATCGGGGCCGCGCCCCTGACGGACAGGACGAACGGCCGCCCCTCTCACCGGGTGAACCGTGGTCGGGGTCATGGTCGGGCCGACCATGACCCCGACCACGGCCTTCGTGTCTCCATCGTGACCGTGGTCGGGGTCTCGTGGTCGGTGGCCGGGTCGGGGGCGCTGAGTTTCCTCAAGGTCAGCACCCCGTTCTGACCTGGGAGTTTGACCATGTCCCCTGACAAGCAGGCCTCGCAGAGCGAGTCCGGCGCCCCGACGGCAGCGGGCGCCCGGCTGGAAAGGATGCGCCGCAGCGCCCGCCTGGCCCGGCTGGCTCTGCTCACCGCGATCGCGGCCGGCCCCATCGCCCTGGGCATCGCCGTGTGGCCCGGGCCGACCACCACGGCGGCCGCCCCTACCGCGAAGCCGACCACCGAGCGCACTGCCGCGCCCGCCGCCAACCCGTCGGGCTATGCGCAGCTGTTCGTCGGCGCGTGGCTGCGCAGCAGCACGGACAACGCGTCAACTGCGCAGGCCCGGCTTGCGCAGGCGATGGCGCCGGACGTTGAGCTGCCCGGCCCGGCTGCCGATGCGCACACAGCGCCCCAGTCCGTGACGGCGGTGCGCAGTGCGCAGCGCGACGCTGGCGTGTGGTCGGTGACGGTGGCTGCGCAATACGCCGACGGACGGTTGCGGTACTACGTCGTGCCGGTGACCGCCAACTCCTCGGGCGCCTCGTTCTCAGTGACCGATGCTCCCGCCGTGGTCGCCGGTCCGGCCCGGGCCGAGACGCCCACATCGCCGTACAGCGTGACCGTCCCCGACAGTGAACTGTCCTCCGCCATCGGGCAATTCCTCACCGCCTACCTGACCGGAACCGGCGAAGTAGACCGCTACCTCGCACCCAAGGTGAAACTCACCGCCCTCTCCCCCGCCCCGTACACCTCGGCCACCGTCCAGCAGATCGTGGCCGTCGAACAGGCCGCGGCCGCCGAAGAGGTACCGGACGACGGGACCAGGGTCCGGGTGCGCGTGGCAGTGCAGGCCCGGGATGACTTCGGGCGCTGGCCGCTGGCGTACGAGCTCACGCTCACGTCCCGCTCCGACCGGTGGGAGATCGCCGCACTGCAGACCGGCACAGCCCAGAACGAGGGTGCGCGGTGAACACGGCCCACCACCTGATGCTCGCCGGACAGCTCGACGACCTCGGCAACTCGTGGATCACCATGCTGAAAAACTGGGCAACCAGAGGCCTGCAGGCCGGTCTGCTCGTCCTCGTCGTCGTCATCATGATCCAGAAGTTCAGCCTCAAGGCGGGCATCGGCGCCCTGCTCCTGATGATCATCGCGCTCGGGCTGTACGACTCCCGCGAGTCCCTGGCGGGCATGTTCCAGGACGAGGTGAAGAACCCGTCCAAAGGCGCCCCCGCAGTCCCCGGCGCCGTTCACTCCGAACTCCCGGCCTCCCCCGGACACTCACCCGACGCCGGCGGCCGGCTGTGACCGCGGCCGCCGGCCGGGTGGCCCGCTTCTACACTGCCGCCCGCCGTCACCCCTGGGTGCTGGGCAGGGTCGCCGACTGGAAGATCCCCCTCGGGCCGTACACCCCCGCACAGATCGCAGTCGCCGTCATCGGCGGCTTCCTCCTGGTGAAGACCATCAGCTGGTGGTCGTGGACGGGCCCGATCCCCATCGGCGCTTGGCTGCTCGCCATCTGGGCCGTACGCCGGCCCAAGGTCCGCGGCCGTGCCCCGATGCAGGCCGCGCTCGGCTGGGTGCTGCTGGGCCGGCAGCCCCGTGGCGGGCGCATCGGCGGCCGGGCCGCCCGCGACCGCTCCGCTCGCCCGCTGACGGGCGGCTTCACGATCGAGGACACGCCCTCCCCCGCGACACCGGCGCGGGCGGCGGGACGGTTCTTCGCCCGGGCACCGCATCGCCCCGCGTCCACCCGCCGTCGTACGGAGCCGACGGTTTCCACAGCGCCGACGGGACCGGTGTCGGGCGTCCAGCAGCTCTTGGCCATCGCCCAGCAGAGCGGGGGTGCACAGTGAGGATTCCGATCCGGCACATCGCCGGGCACCTGATCTGGTCGACGCAGGGCAGCGTGTGGGCCCTGTACCGCCTTCACCCCGGCCCGGACGCGCAAGGACAGCGCGAGGAGACCCTCCAGGGCACCTACGTGCCCGAGGCGGTCCGCGACGAAGAGCTCGCCAAAATCACGCATCTGGTGCGTTCGCTGTCCGGGGCGCCACGGCTGTTCGGACTGTGCGCGCAGGTCGACCCGGGCGAGATCGCCCTGCGCATGATCGAAGGCCTCGAACCCGACTCGCAGGAACCCGGTACGAGCCGGCACCCCTGGGTGGAAAACGTCGAGGCCACCCTGGAGTTGCTGGACGACCAGGAGATGCACCGCCGCACTCTGTGGCTGGCGGTGCCGCTGCAGACCGAGACCGGCGGTCTGCGCCTGTCGGCATCGCTCGGCGCGGCGTGGGCCGAGGTCGCGCCGGTGCTGAGCATGCAGCCGGTCCCCGTCGCCCGGCGCGAGGTAACTGCGTTCCGGGAGCAGGCCTCCCGGGTGGAGGCGACGCTCGCCGGCGGCATCGGTTTGCGCCCCGCCCGCCCTGCCGAGATCGTGTGGATGATCCAGCACGCCCTGCACCGCGGACTGGCCGAACCGCTCCTGGCCGAGGCGGAGTCCAGCCGGCTGTACGGCGCACAGATCCGGAACGGCGCACTGGTCTCCCCCAGCTACGCCGACCTCGGCCAAGTCCGCTTGCAGGAAGGCGGTATCGATCCCGAACTCGACGACGTCGACGAGCTCAAGAGTGCGGGCAGCGTCACGCGCTCGGGGCGCACGGCCTGGTGGCGGCTGAGTACCGGCTCGCCCCTGGGACGGCGCTGGCTGCAGGTCGAAACCGACGCCGGGGTGGGCTACCAGGCGCAGTTGGCGCTGGCCGAATGCCCACCCGCGGTCAGCCAGGATGCTGCGGATCTGTTCGCGCAGCTGGAACTGCTCGACTTTCCCGTCGACTACACCGTGGACCTCACCCTGGTGCCGGCGGAGAAGGCCCGCGACCAGGTGCGGCGCAAGAAGAACGAACTGATCGACCAGGCCGACCAGTACGACGCCCGCCCCACCGGCATGCCCGCCTCCCTCTCCGAGGCGGCCCGGGACCTGGGCGAGCTGGATGCCCGTCTGTCACGCACCTCGGTCGAGGTCGAGGTGCAGTCCGTCACCGTGCTGACGGTGTGGGGGCCCACCGCAGCCGTGTGCGACGCCCGCGCCCGGGCCCTGGCCGCGCTGCTGGGCGGCGCCGACTACCGCGCGGTGCGCCCGGCCGGCCTGCAGGAAGCCCTGTTCGCTCTGGGTCTGCCGGGCACCATGCGGCCCGGCGTGGCGCGCGAGTTCACCCAGCACCAGGTCTCCGAGGACTGGGCGCTGTCCGGGGCCTTCACGACAGCGGAGGTCGGCGACCCGAACGGGATGTTCCTCGGTATCGACCTGGACAGTGGCACCACTCGCCCCGTCATGATCAATGTCGCGGACGCGCCCAAGCAGAACGCGTCCGCGTCGATGGGGATCGTCGGGGATCTCGGCGCGGGCAAGAGCGTGCTGCAGAAACTGATCGCGGAGGCGGTGTGGGCGCGCGGCGGCTGCGCCATCTGCATCGACCGCACCCCCGTACGCGAGTGGGCCACCTACGCCCGCACCGCCGCGAGGGGCCGCGTCCAGATCATTGACGCCGCCCAGGCCGAAGTCTCCATCGACCCGCTGCGCATGTTCCACGGACCCGAAGGACGGCACTATGCCCTGTCCTATCTCACCCTGCAGCTCGGCATCGGTCCGATGAGCACAGGAGGTGAGGTCCTCCACCACGCCGTCGAGCAGGCCGCCGTCGGGCCAAAGCCGTCCATGCACCGCGTCCTTGAGGTCCTTGAGGGGATGGCTGCGAGCGAGGCGGGCAAGCGGCAGGACGCGGCCGCCACCCTCGCCGGCCTCATTCGCATCGTCGCCACCAACTCGCTGGCCCGGATGGTCTTCGACCCGTCGCTGCCGCCGGTCCGGCTGGACGCCTCCAGCACCTCCGACATGATCGTGATCACCACGACCGGTCTGAAGCTGCCGCCGAAGACGGCGTTCGCCAACCCGGAGATCCTTCACCAGCAGCCGCTGGAGGCGCTGATCGGCCGTGCGGTGCTCTACCTGATCGCTGCGATCGCCCGGCAGACCGCGTTCGAGGACCCGGAGCGGTTCACCGCCGTGGTCCTGGACGAGCTGTACTGGCTCACCTCGTCGGCCGAAGGCACTGCCCTCGTCCACGAGATCCTCCACGACGGCCGCAAACACGGCGCCGGGCTCCTGGCGGGCTCGCACGACGCCGACGAACTGGGCCCCGACCGCGGCCTGATGGCCTACCGCGCCCTCGCCCGCACCGCGGATCGCGAACGCGCCCGCCGCGGACTGGAATTCGTCGGCCTCGACCCAGGCGACGACACGCTGCTGCGGCTGGTGACCACCGGACTCTCCCCCGTCGGCCGCAAAGGCCGGGAGGGCGAGTTCCTGCTGACCTGCCCACGGCAGAACACCGGCCGCGTCAAAGTCTCCATCCCCCCAATCCCTCGCATCACCACCTCCATCACCACCACACCAGGACGCCGCACGACCGCCGCCACGATCTCTGCACCTGGTGCCGGAGAGCGCCTGGATGCCCGTACGAAGGAGCACGTTCGATGACCACTCCGTCCAGGGCCCGCTCGCTGCGGGTCGCCGCGGCCGCGAGCGTCCTCACCGTGATCGCTGGTGCGGTCATCCTCGCTCCCAAAGTGCGCGTGCCGCAGGGATGGTGGCCGCGCACCGGGCAGGCCTTCGCCGCTGGCGCCCATGCCGCGCACGCCGATCCCTGTGCCTTGATCGCCGGTCCGGGCAACGCCTACTGCGAGCGGGACACGACCGATGGCGCGCACAGGCTGGTGCCCGCCGGTACGGGGCCTGCGGTCCTGGTGGTATGGCAGCTGCGGTCTCTCGCAGAGCAGAGGCGGCGCTGACGTGTTGCGTCCAGACCGCGCGACTCTGCGCTCGGCCGCCACGGTCATCGTGCTCACCGGCGTCTTCCTTCTGGTCAACAGCCAGGTCGTGTATGCCGCCGGCAGCACCAGCCAGACCGGGGACCTGCTCGCCCCGCTGAACATCACCTCCTCCGAGGGGGTGTTGATCGACGGCTACGACCTCAACGCTTCAGGTGGCTCGATCGTCGACTTCAAGGACCAGGCCCTGGCTTTCGCCCTGTCCGGGCTTTTCACCCTGATCCGGCTACTGGTCGGACTCGCCGGCTGGGCGATCGAAGTCGCGCTCAGGTTCCCGCTGCTGAAGATCCTCACCCAGCCCGCACAGAAAACCGCCGACGCCTACGACCATGTCGTCGTCGACACCCTCGGGTTGAAGGGACTTCTGCTGGCCTGGGCGTTCGTCCTCGCCGGGTTCATGATCGTGCGCGGGCGGGTCGGCCGCGGTCTGGGGGAAATCTTCCTCACCCTGCTCATCGGGGCGATCGCCGCCTCGGCCCTCATCCGCCCCGACACCCTCCTCGGCACCGACGGACCGCTCGGGCAGGCCCAGCAAGTGGCCGCCGACGTCGCCCAGGAGAGCGTCAACTCCTACGCCTGGGGCGGGAAACTCGCCAGCAAGACCCCCTGCGACAGCATGGCCGCCAACGCCGAGACCAAGTGCGAGCAGACCGAGGCGGACAGGCCTGTCACTGCTGCGGATGTGGCCCGCCCCCTGCAGGACTCGATCACCAACGCGCTGATCGTCAAGCCTTACATGCTGCTGGAATACGGACGCGTCCTCGACCCCGCGAAGCCGGCCGACCGCAAGGCCTACACCGTCCACCTGAAATGGGTCACCGGCGGATACAAAGCCTCCGACCCTTCGGACGCGTCCGGGAATGCCGACTGCGACGCGCTCGCCAAGCCGATGCGCAAGACCTGCGAGGAGCAGAACAAGCAGGACAACACCTGCGACCTGATCAAGGGGCCGGGCAAGCAGTACTGCGAGCGGGACACCGGCGAACTCCCCAGCGGCGGCCTGCCGGAGCTGACGCCAGGCGGCGAACTCCTGGACGCCTCCCAGGCGATCGTCACCGACGAGGACCAGGAGTTCGCCGCCTTCCTCGCCGACCTGAACAAGGCCGGAGACGTCGGCAAAGCGTGTGCCGCCTACGCGGAGAAGCCCACCTGGTGGCGGGTCGGCGGCGCGTTCCTGCTGCTGATCGCCGCCCTGTTCATCTGCGGCATGCTCCTGTCCAGCGCGATCGTCCTGCTGGGCACCCAGGGCGTGTGCGCGGCCGCAGCGGCCGCGGGCGGGATCACGTTCGTCGCGGGCATGCTGCCCGGGCCTGCACGCCAGTCGGTGTGGAAGTGGCTGTCGTTGTGGGGGATCGCGTGCCTGGCCGTGATCGGGATCTGCGCGTTCATCCCGTTCTTCGGCATCGCCGTCGACGTCACCCTCACCAACGGCCCCGATCTGATGGTGGAACGGATCCTGCTCATCGACGTGCTGGCCATCGCGGGCGCGGCCGGGCACCGCCGCCTGCTGGCAGGGATCTCTTCCTTCGGTCAGCGCATGGTGATGCGGATGCGCTACGCCAAGGTCGGCGGCACCCACCTGCCCGGCGACACCTCCGAACTCGGCGCCGCGCTCGCCCTCAACTCCCCCACTGTGATGGGCGGATATGGCAGCGGGCTGCGCGCCTTCGCCGGCGGAGGTGTGGGCAGGTTCGGGTTGCTCGGCACCCGTCAGCGGCTGATGGGCGCACTCAATTCGCTGGTCGACGGGGCGGGCATGCCGGTGAACACTGGCGGGATCCTCGCCGACGCCACCGCCGAGGCCGGGCGCGGCCTGGCCCCCCTGACCGCGGCAACAGCCGTGGGCGGGCTGGCTGCAAGGCTCGGCGCGAAGGGGGCGTACGGGCTATTGATCGGCCGTCGCCCGGATCGAGAGCAGTTGGCCAAGTGGCGCAAGCCCACCGCCGACAGCGACCCGGACGCGGACACCGCCGGGCCGTCGGGCGACGGGAGGGGCGGTCCGGGCGGCAACGGGCCGCGCCGGCCCGGCGGTCCCCCTGACCGTTACCGCGACGAGGGCGGTCAGATCGTCGACCCCGTCTCCGGCCGGACGCTGCACGACCAGCACGCCGACCGCACGCTGCTGTCCACCCGGGCCCACAACCGGCTGGTCCGCTTCCGCGGCTACCGCATCCTCAACCGCAGCGGCCGCACCGCCTACGGGTCGACGCTCGGTCTGCCCGCAGGCGTCCGCCGGGCGCGGTCAGGGGGCTCGCGCTACGCCCAGGACGCCCGCCAGCAGGTACGGGTGTGGGGCAACACCATCCGCGAGGACAGCCGAGCCTGGGGCAACACCGGCCGGCACGTAGCCCGCGTCGTACGGGAGAACACCAACGACGCCAGTGGATCTGGCCCGTTCACCACCCGCCGACTCCCCACCGCAGCCCCAGCGCGCGCTGCTGCCAATACCTCTGCCCCTGCGCAGCCTCCTCCCACCGGCTCTCTTTCCCGCACGGCGTCGGCATCAGGGAGCAGGACGGGGGCAGCTCCTCCCCCAGTCCAACGCCAGCGCCGGGACGGGTTTGGCCCAACGCCTGGGTCCGACCTTGGCTCGGCCGTTCTTCCCGGGGGCGGGCGGCCGCGGAGCCAGGCGCGTGAGGAAGCGGCGGCCCGGATGCAGGAGCTGATGCGACGGACCGCACCTGATGCGGAACGCCTGCGGCAGGAGCGGGCCGGGCGCCAAGAACGGGCCCGGCGCCAGAACGAAGATGGTGAGGACGAATGACCGGGCCCGGCCGCCGCGTCCGGCAGTGGGGATGCGTGGTGGTACTGCTGCTGTTCGCCGCCGTGTGCAGTGCCGCACCGGTCGGGCACGCGATCAGCGCATACGTCACGCTCAAGACGGCCGCGCAGGAAACCGGCGGGATCGCCGAGGGCGGCAGTGCGGCGGACATCCCGCCGCGGATGCTGAACGCCTACAAGAAGGCCGCCGGGCAGATCGGAGAACACGCGCCGAAGTGCCGGGGCATGCGCTGGCCGATCCTCGCCGCCATCGCCGAGGTCGAGTCCCACCACGCCATCGGCCACACCATCACCGCAGCCGGCGACATCCGCCCGAAGATCTACGGAGTGCTCCTCAACGGCTCCGGTGCCGGCGGGAACACCACCGTCATCCCGGACACCGACAACGGACGCTGGGACGGCACCACAACCGGGGAACGCGCCGTCGGCCCCTTCCAGTTCCTGCCCTCCACCTGGCAGTCGATCGGGCATGACGGTAACGGGGACTCGACAGCAGATCCGCACAACGCCGACGACGCCGCCCTCGGAGCCGCCGACTACCTGTGCGGAGGCGGAGGCGGACGCGACCTGACCAAGCGGACCCAACTGAAGGCGGCGATCTGGCAGTACAACCACTCCGGCGAGTACGTGACCAACGTGCTCGGGTGGATCGACCAGTACACAGCGGCCGCCAAGGACCCAGACCTGAACAACGTCACAGGAACGGCCCGCACGGTCATCGAGGCCGCGCTCTCCCAACGAGGCGTGCCCTACTCGTGGGGCGGGGGCAACGCGAGCGGCAAGTCATACGGCATCTGCTGCTCACCGAAGGGCAAGAGCGGAACCGGCATCAAAGGCTTCGACTGCTCCGGACTCACCCAGTACGCCTACGCGCGGGCAGGTATCAGCCTGCCGCGTGTCGCGGCCGCCCAGGCCGCTGCCGGCCAGCGCATCCCCGCCAGCCTCGGCACCGGCGCACTCAAGCCCGGTGACCTGGTCTTCTTCGCCACCGCACCCAGCCACGACTCCACCATCTACCACGTCGGGATCTACCTGGGCAGCGGACAGATGATCAACGCCCCCCGCCCCGACACGGTGGTGCGCCTGGACGCCGTCAACACCATGTCCGGCTACACAGGAGGAGCACGACTGCTGTGACCACCGTCCCGCGCTCACCGCGTCTGCTGCTGCTGAGCACCGCCATGCTCACCGTCACCGGCATCGCCTTGCTGGACATGCCACACGGCCAGGAGCCGCCAACCGCGGCAACGGCTACGGCTACCGTCACGCACGCGGCCACGAATCCGTCATTTACGACCGCGGCGCCTCCGCTGAGCAAGCCGACCGCCAACTGGGCTCCGTCCACGACGCCTTCCGCATCGACGCCCTCGGTCCCCGCGTCCGCGCTGGCGCCGCATGGCGAGGGTGTCGCCGGTGACCGGGCCGTCCAGCGCAACCTGGAGACGGCCTGGCCCGCCGACCTTCCTGCCGCCGACGAGCGCGAGTTGCTCGCCGCCGGCCGGGCCTTGCTACGCGCGGACGCCACCGGCATCGGCCGCGGAAAGTGGCCCACGGTCTTTCCCACCTCGGGCGGGGCGGTGGCCCCGGCGTTCGCCACCACCCGCTTCCGTATCCAGGCCGCGATCGCCCGCCGCGACGGCAGCCCGGACAAGGCGGTGGTCCATCTGGTGTGGGCCGGCACCGACCACGGCGGCAACTTCACCGATCTGCGCATCACCGACTGGCACTTCACCCGCACCACCACGAAGGGAGCACAGACATGGACTCCGCAGCCCCGCACCTGACGGACCGGGCCGGCGAAGCAGCTGCCGGGCAGGCACTCGGCCTGCTTTCCTGCCTGGTCGACGCCGTCGACTGGCTGTACGACCGCTGGTATCTGCTCGCCGCGGCCATCGCCGTGTGCTGGGGCGTGGGCGAGATGGTGATCCGCCGTCTCGCCGCACACGCCTCGGCCCAGCGGATGGCCCTGGAACTCGTCTCAGGCCGGCACTTCGACCCAGGCCTGGAGGAGATCTTCCGGCGCGGCGTCCAGCTCGCCCGCGCCTCCACATCCATGCCCTGGTGGGCGCCGCGCCGGGCGAAGGCCGTGCAGATCCGGCTGCGCGCGGACGGCTCCAGCCCACTGCGTTACCGCGTCGAGGGCCCGGCCGGCGGTGAACGGCTGCTGTCCATCAGCCCCTTCGGGCCGGACATCACCGTCAAGCGGGCCCGGCCGATCGTCGACAAACCGCGTGAACACGTGGTGCGAGCCGAGTTCATCCTGCGGGGCAAGCTCACCGCGCCGCTGCGCGAGGTGCCGCTCTCCCCCGACCCCCTCCAGCCCCTCGTTGACGCCGTGTCCGATCTACGGGCCGAACTCGGCGACCTCGCCGAGATACGGCTGGACATCCAGCGCGCTGCGAAATGGTCGCTGCGGGCACGGCGCATGCAGCTGATGAGCGGCGCGCGCCGCTCCGAGCGCCGGGAGGCCCAGCGGGCCGCGCGCTGGCTGCGGCAGGACGCCAGCGGCATCGAGGACTCCTGGCGCGGTCAATTGCAGCAACTCCTCAGTGACCGGCCCGGCCAAGGTTCGGGTCGGCGGCTGGTGATGCCGCCCGTACCGCGTCGGGTGGAGCCGGCCGAGGCGCTGGGCAAGCTCGCCGAGGACGACCATCTGGTGCGGGTGCAGCTGCTGGTGATGTGCGCCTCGCACATCGAGGGCCGCGCCCAGGCCCGGCTCGGCCAGCTCCAGGCCGCGTTCGATGTGTTCGGCGGGCGCTCCCGGTGGGCGATGCGCGGCTGGCGGCTGGGTCCGTGGCGGATCGGCGCCGACCACTGGCCCACCCGCCGCGGCTTCGAGCGGCGCTGGGATCTCGGGCACTGCCAGCCGCCGCGCGGGAACTGGGTGAGGCTGGAGGAGCTCACCGGCCTGCTCAAACCGCCGACCGTCAACTGCCGTCTGCCGGTCCTGGCCGGGGACCTGCCGACCTTCGCCTTCGGCGACCCCACGCTGCTGCTGCAGGGCATCTACCGCAGTCCCGACGGCCGGCAGCGGCTGGTCGCCACGTACGCCGAGGAGACCTTGTTCGAGGTCGGGACGGGCAAGGCAGGCGGCGGCAAGACCGAACGGGCCCTGGCTCAGGCGATCGGCTGGGCGCACGCGGGCGGCGGGCTGGTCTTCGTCGACCCGCACCGCGACTCCTGGCCGCGGGCCACCACGTTCCTGGCGCACGAGAGCCTGATGGAGCGGATCGCACTGGTCGACCTCAACGGTCTCGGCGCCAACCCGCGGGTGAGCTCGTGGAATCCGCTGGGTATGCAGCACGGTCAGGCGGCGCACGAAGTCGTCGAGGCGATCGCCGACGCCTATGCCTCTGTCCTGGCCTGGGACGACGCGACCGCCCCGCGCGCGCTCACCATCCTGGGCGCTGCGCTCACCGTCCTGGTCGCCGTGAACGAGGCGGCCTGCCGGGCAGGCAGGCCCGAGGACCAGGCCACGATCTTCCACGTACGGGCCCTGCTCACAGACGCGTCGTTCCGCTCGGCAGCACTCGCCGCGGTGGCGGACCGGCTGGATGAAGAGACCCGCTCCTGGTGGAAGACCGTGTTCCCCACCCTGCCCACCGACTCATTCGCCGTGGTCATCAACCCGCTCGCCCGCCTGGCCTCCAACCCCATCACCCGCGCCTTCCTCGGCCAGCCCATCGGCGCCTACGACATCCGCACCGCGATGGACTCCAAGATGATCGTGTGGGTGTGCCCAGGCGGCAACGGCCCCACCGCCCGCCTACTGACCGCCTTGCTGGCCCGCGATCTGCTGCGGGCCGCACGCTCTAGGCGGGACACACCCGAGCAAAAGCGGGTGCCGTTCCGCCCCTACTTCGACGAGCTGATCACTCTCACCGGGGCAGCCCCGGAAACCATCGCCGCCATGTTCGAAGACCTGCGCAAGTACCGGTGCCACGTCCACGGCATGACACAACTGCTCTCCCGCCTGCCCACCCCAGTACGCCTGTCCCTGGTGCAAAACGCCTCCACCCTGGCCACCACCGCCGGGTCAATGTCCGCGATCGCCCCAGTCACCGCGGAATGGGGCGACAACCCAAGCCCCGACCGGGTCGCCACCATGGACCGGTTCGAACACTTCGTCTCCATGAACGTGCGCGGCCGTCGCATCGGGCCCGTCCAGCTGCACGGACCCCACCTCGACACCCTCTTCGCCGCCCAGGCCCGCCCACGAGACATCCCCGCACTGGAACGAGCCGCCCGGACGAACGCCAGGGCGGCCCCCCTCGATGAGCTCACCGAGCATGCCGCAGGACAACTCGACCGCGTCACCGCCTTCCTCACCGCACACACCCCGGCCGGCACCACCGCGGCCCGCCAGTCGAAGGAGAACGGATGGAACTGACCACCGATCCGCCCAATGCCGAGGGGCGGACGCCGGCGGGCTCCACTCCCAGCCCTACCGAGCCCCTCAAGCATCAACTCCTGGCCACGCTCGCCCAGCACCGCATGGCCTCCACCCACCAGTTGCACGTTCTGCTGCGGCCCGACCCTTCCCGCCAGTCCGTCTCCCAGCGGCTGAACCAGCTGCTCGGCGAGCACCTGGTCGACTTCGTCGTGCTGCCGCAATCCCATCGCAGCCGCGTCTGGTACCTCACGCACAAAGGTGCCCGCCTCACGCGGGACTGGCCCGCGCTGCGGGGCCGTCCGCCGTACCCGATCACCTCAGCCACGGCTGCCTCCCTCAAAACCCCGCACACCCTCACGGTCCTACGCACGCACCTGGCGTTCGTCGCGGACGCCCGCCGACACGGCGACGAACACGGTCACCTGGACTGGACCCCCGAGGTACTCCACACGATCGGCGACGGAGAGCGGGTCGTAGCCGACGCGGTCATGCACTACACACTCATCGAAGACCAACAACGACGGAAACTCAGGGCGTTCGTCGAAGTCGACCGCGCCACCATGAGCAGTGAACGCCTCGCGGCGAAACTGATCGAATACGCCCGCCTGTGGTCCTACCAGCCGCAGCCCGTCAGCCGTCAGCGCCCCAGACACACCGAGACCATCCCGGGCCCGGCGTGGCTGCGCCGGTACCCAGTCTTCCCACGCATCCTGTTCGCCCTCACCGCGGCCTCCCGGCAGGTCCTCAATGGCCGGATCAGCGATCTGCAGGCCATGGTCGCCCAACACCCCCTGGTGGCCACGATGGCCCAGCAAGTACCCCTGGGCGCCGCCGTACTGGAAGACCTCGAAGAACAGGGCCCCACCAGCGACGTCTGGACACCTCTCACCGGCGGCAAGTCGCGACCATGGACCAAGCTGTGACCCGACCCCCACACCGGACAAGGACGGCTACGGCAGGGAGACCATTCCCTCAGGCACCGGGAACACAGTTGCCCGACGGCGGGACCACTGAGCCGTGGTCTTCTTGAGGACCAGCGACTCCGGCTCACCCCCGCGTCGGCGGGGACCACTTCAACTACCTGGCCGCCGAGTGCAACGTCTCTTTCGTCTACTGCGGGACCGGCTCTCGCGAGATCGTCAACGAGGCCCGGCGCGGCAAGCGGCCCGGCCCGCCCGAAGGCGGATCAGGGGGCATCCCCCACCCTTGCCGTCAATCCGATCCCCTACAGCGCCGACGACTACGATCTGTTCCACGAAGTCGTCAAGGCCTTCGACCAGGATCTACGTCTGCACCAGCACACCCCGGGGGACCTCCTCAAGCTCGCCGAACACCTGCACCGGCGCACCGGCGGCTACATGAAGCCGCTGTCCTGTCTCGTCTGCCAGGCCGCCCAGGAAGCGATCGAGACCGGCGCAGAAGCCATCACCCCCGACCTCCTCGACAACCAGCTGGTGGGTTGCTTCGACGACGATCCGTTTCTTCAAGCCTGACGCACATCCCGTCGCTTCATCTGCTCGTTGCACTCCACGTGCTGCACCGCGTCTCGGGCCGACGCGCAGGTGACGCCGCCAACCACCGGGTCCGGACAGTTCGGCTTCCGCGCCGCCCCCTGTCAGCCTCCACCCCTGCCCCGTCCTCGGTATGCACCGCGGCTATGCGTACAGATCGGCTCCTCTCCCAGGAAGGACAGCCCATGGCTCTCTTCCACTGATGGATCGAAACTAACATGTAGCTCAACAGATACGCCCGCGCGTACATGCACACATGACTCGTTCATAACCCCCAACTAGAGTCCCTTGAGTCCCTTACGCGCGTCGTCTAGCGCCGTGACCTGTACTTTTGCTAGGGACCGAACAGCAGGGACTGAACGTGCAGAGGCCCTCCTGGCTAGGTGGGAGTCGAGTTGGGCGTAGCGGTAGGACGGCACCGTGCTGCCCTCGCCTCTAAGGCTGGGCCTCGGCGTTCGCAGGCTTCGCCGCCGCCCGCCTGGATCGTCGCCAGGTTCTTGGCGTGAGTCAGGCACGGGTCCCCTGCTGCTTCCGGGGGGTGATGCCGTACGTCGCCTGCGCGACCGGCTGCAAGCCTGTGTCTGATGTCAGTCCCTTCCGGTTCACTGTGCGCCAACACAGCGAAAGGGCAGGGATGTTGCATCTGGTGTACGACGACCCTCGCGGTTGGCTGCAGAACTACATCAAGAAGCGGCCGGTCCCCAATCGGGCTACGCAAGGCACCGGATTCATCTATGTGCTGGCGATCACCGGCGCTGTGTCCTACGTGAAGGTGGGCTCCACCGCAGGGCCGCGAGCCCGTTTCGAAGCCCTGCGCGGCGAGGCACACCGGTTCGGGTCGACGGTGACCCGTGCCTGGCTGTCGCCCGCGCACCCGGAGTACCAAACCAGCGAGGCCCGCGCTCTTGCGGCTTGCCGGCTGTTATCCGCCTCGTCGACGCCGCGCAGCGAGTACTTCCCCGAGCTCGACTTCGTCAGCGCGCGTCGCGAAGCAGTGAAGGCGGTTCTGGGGATCCGGGAACAGCCTCGGGTGTCAACGACAACGCGCGCTGCCGGTCTACACGAACCGTTCCCCAGCGCAGTACGACGCCGGCTGGCCCCGAGCCTCTACGACATCCACCGTTGGCGGAAGGACTACTTCGCCCAAGGCAGTCGGCGATATCGCTTCCAGCGTCGCCACACCAGTCCGTCGCAACGCTCGCAGGCGGACCAATTCCGCAAGACTCTCGAAGAACTTGTACGACCACGTGCTGCGGTGATCGATCTGTCGTCCCGCCGCCGAGTACACGTCGACGAGACGTCATGAGAATCTGCCCGCGGCCGGGCGCACGATCACTTCGTACGCGGACGGTACAGGTGCGGCTACTGGGCGATACCTTGGGGTGGTGGATCAAGGACTGCCCCATCCAGAGGCCGCCGAGCGGGTGACGAGCCGGGAGCAGGATGCCGTGCGGCTCCTGCTGCTCATCGACGGAGCCTGCGAGCAGGTGTCCGACGTCGAACAACGTGAGCCCGGGCTGGAATCTGCCGTAGGAGTTGTCCGCACTCAAGTGCGCTTGCAGAAGCTCGACTTCTGGCTCCGCAACCCTGACTACCTGGCAGATGAGCTGCTGACGAAGTATGAGGCGAGCGCCGAGGCCCGGCTGCTGGAGTTGGCCGCCCAGATTCTCGATTCCGAGGAACCGGAAGTGCGCTGCTACCCCATGCTGCGGCACCACTTCGGGGCCTACGAACCCTTGGACGACGCCCTCGCTGTACTACGGAGCGCCGGTCTGGTGGCGCGTCGACGCCGTGGAACCGTCGACCGGGTGCGCCAGCACGACTACTTCCTGCTGACGGCGGGACGCACCGTCGCGCGGGAGATGATCCGGCAGGCACCCGCCTTCCAGTACTACGTGGAGCGGGTCGGGCTGGTGCTCGATTTGGCTGACGGACGTGGTGGCAGCCAGCTGAAGCGACAGCAGTACCTGCAGCGTGAATACGCCGAGGCGGCCCGCGGTGATCGGATTGGCTCGGTGAGCGTGCGCGCACGGGCGCGGCTGGAGGAGCTGCGCAGGCAGGCAAGGGACGGGGAAGCAGGCGATCATGGGTGACGAGACTGCGCTGGAGGCGCGGATCGCGGCGCGCGGGCGGGTGACGGTCGAGGACGTGCGGACGGTGTTCGAGTCCCAGGGAATCCCGCTGGGAGCGCCTCCCGCCCGGCCGCGGCCCTTGCGGATCCACCGGCTGCGCGTGGCGGGGGTGCGGACCGGAGCTCTCGAACCCGGCCCGTTCGAGACCACGTTGAGGTTCGGCGAGGGGCTGACGGCCCTGGTGGCGTCGAACTTGCGGGGGAAGTCGAGTGTGCTGGAACTGGTGACGTGGTGTCTGCGGGGTACCCCTCGGGAGAAGAGCGGCGCCATCCACTGGCTGCGGGAGGTGGACCTCGACGCCACGGTCGCGGGCCAGGCCATGGGCTTCCGCCTCAACCTGGACAACGAGAAGATCACCTCCGCCGTCGCCCTGGCCGGCCCCGATCTGGACGCGCTGGAGGCCCGCCGCTCCCCCGACCCGGCGCAGCAGGTGCTGGCGCTGTTTCGCGCCGCGAGTGCGGAGAGCTATGCCGAGCAGGTGCAGGCGCTGATGATGCAGTGGATGGACCTGCACCCTCTGGTCAGTGCCAAGCAGGGGACGTCCGCGGTTGCCCACGGGTGGCCCGCGTACTTCGGGGCCCTGTATCTCCCGGCGGCCCGTTCTGCGGCGCTGCTCGGGGACGTCGTGATGGGTGGTCTGCCGGGCCGCCTCCTGCAGGTGTTCCTGGATCTGCCGGCCGCTGGTGTGCTGACCAAGGTCAAGACGCAGGCGGATCTGATGGCCGCCGCCCGCAAGCGTCGGCAGAGCGCGGCGAAAACGGCGCAGGAAGAGCGTTCAGCGCAGCGCCGGCAGACCGAGGAGGATCTTGCAGCAGCCCAGGCCCGCCTGGTCCAGCTGACGGAAGGCACGGCCGGTTCCGAGCAGGAGTCGTTGGCCGATCTGGCCGAGTCCACGATGCGTTTGGCGGCCACGGTGGTGGACCGTCAGCAGGCGTGGGATGACCTGATGCGGGTGCACCGGCAGGCCAAGGGCCAGCGTCAGCGGGACGAGAAGCTCCTCAACGATGTCCGCGAGAGCGCGATCGCACGCCGACTGTTCCACGGGCTCGACCCGACAACGTGTCCGCGGTGCGATCAGGACATCGCTGCGGACCGGCGCCAGTTGGAGCGCGAGGCACACAGCTGCGCCGTGTGTGCACGCCCCGTCGAGGGCGACGACGAGACGCCCGAGGACGTCCTGGCGGAGGCTGAGGAACGCGTACAACTCGACAATCAGGCCGAGCAGTTGGCGAAGGACGCCCTGGAGCAGGCGGAGACTGAACTCGGTCAGATGTCGCGTGACCTCAGCACGGCGCGGGAGAGGCTGCGGGGGGCGGATGCGGCCGCGCAGGTGCCGAAGTACGCCCGGGCCCGAGAGGAAGTAGTGCGCCTGGAAGGCGCGTTGAGCGTGCTTCCCGAGCTGCCTGACGCTTCCGACGATCCGGCCGAGGACCTGGCGATCAAGGTACTGCGTGCCGGCGCGAAGACCCTGGAGAACGACCACGCGAAGGAAGCGGACAAACTGTTCGCGGACCTCAACACGTCAATCGCCGACCTCGGGCGCAAGTTCGGCTTCGCCGCGCTGGAGTCGGTGAGTATCGACCGAGCCGCGCACCTCAAGGTGATTTCGGACGGCGGGCATGAGCGCAGCTTCACCGACCAGGTACCCGGGGAACGGCTCCGGCTTCGGATCGCCGTGATCGTGGCACTGCTGCGCGTGGGTGCGGCACACCAGGTGGCCACCCACCCGGGTCTGCTGCTCATCGACAGCCCCAAGGCGGAAGAGATCCAGAACGTCGACATCCACCTCCTCCTGGAGGAACTCCACGCTGTGGCGGAGGCAAACCAGCTGCAGGTACTCGTCACGACCGCGGACTTCGGCCTGGCCCATGATGTTCTGCCGCCTGACAGCATCAAGGAAGCGGCAGAAGGCAAGCCCCTGTGGTGACGCGAATATGACGCGGAGGGAGAGGGGACATGACGCAGCTCGCCGACCGCCTCAGCGACCTGGCCACCACCGGAGTCCGAGGGATCACGTTCCAGGACATCGGGCTGCCCGCGGACACGGTCCGCACCCAGGTGCCGGACGTTGCGGCCGGCCCGCTCGCCCCCCTCCTGGCCGAGGCGATCGTCCACACCTACGACGCTGCGGACGCTGCATGGAAGCAGGCGGCAGCCGCATTCCCCGCGGGATTCGCCCAGCAGAGCAGCGTCCTGGCCCTCACCTCGTCGCTGGAGACACTCCTGGGCAGCGCTGCCACCACGAAGGCGCTCGCCAAGTCCCTGAACGGAGCGCTCCTCGACGGGTTCACCGAACAGGTCGAGGAAGGCCCGCTCCTTGCCGCCGCCCGCCTGGAGGGTGCCATCAGGCTCGCCGCCTCCGATGCGGTCAGCCCCTACCAGGTCTGGGACATCCTCGAGGAACTGTCCGCCGACGGCCCGGAGGACTTCCTCGAGCGTCTCCCCCGCCTCCTGGGCGTCGCACTGGACTGCTGGGCGCAGCAGGAAACCCGCGTCTCCACCGCCGTGCGGGAGCTGCTGCAGCACCTGTCCGTCGACGAGGCCGCCGACGTCGAAGCCATGTTCGAACTCGGCTGCGACCGCCTGCGCACCGCCCTGTCCTCGACCGACCTGCCCGACGTCAGCCGCCTCATCAGCGAGGCACGCTCCCTCTTCGCCACAGTCGAAGCGGCAGAGGAAGCCCGCGATGACGCCTCCGCCTACCTCGCCGTCTGCGACTCCGTCCTCGGCTTCACCGCCCACAACGCCGAACAAGTGGCATCCGCTGCCGACCGGATCGAACAGGCCCTGGAACGCCGCCGGGCCTGGCTGCACGGCACCCACCAGCCCGCATGGCTCCAACCCCGCCAGGCCGCCGAGATCGCCTGGTCCCAACTCCTCATCCAACTACGGGCCGCCACGCAACTGTTCGCGGCCGACGTATGGATGGACTCCTGGCAGGCCATCGACGCGGTCCTCACCGCCTACCGAGCCGCCCGCACCATCCAGCCCCTCGGCACCACCCAGGACACCCCTGGACTGGCCTCGCTGGTCGAACCGGCCGTCGAGGACGGCTTCCTCCGCAAAGAGCACTTCCTCAGCGCCCTGCGGTACGCCGCAGCCCACCCCGAAGACTCCCCACGCCCCGGCTTCGACACCGCCACCGCGGCCGCCGTCCTCGCACGGATCGGGGCCCGGGTCCCCCACAGCCCAGCCGGCAGCGACCCAGACGGCTCAGACGACGAAGACCCCGACGCCGAGGCCGGCAGAGAACGCCTATACCGCATCGCCCCGACCGTCGTACGCCAACTCGGCGAGAAGGACGCTCGCCACCTCGCCTCGAACCTCGACGACACCGGACTCGCAGCCGTCGAGAGCCTCGCCCACGACAATGACGTCGCACGCCTCAACGCCGATGACCCCCTCATCATGCCGCTGCTCGACGGCTTCCTGGCCCAGATGTCCGAGCATGATGCGTTCACGGGCGCTGTCCGCCGGACATTCAGCGTGCTGGCCACCCAGACCCTGCTGTTCCTCAAAAGCCGCTCCGACCTGAACCGCACCAGCCTGGTCGGCCCCGGCAAAAAGGACGACCCTCCCTTCGACTACCGTCGCAAACCCGAGAAGGGGCATCGCGACGCCAACGAAGGCGATCTGCAGCGCGACTTCCACCAGTGGCTGCTGGCCGGCCCGCTGCACAGCGTCGTCCAAGTCGAGCCCGTCAACGTCGGCATGGGCCGCGCCGACGTCATGGTCCACTTCGGACCGCTGCGCTACCTCACCGAGATGAAACAGGACAGCGACGACAACAGCCGTGCGCACATCGAGGGGAAATACCTCACTCAGGAAGCCGAGTACACCAACACCAACGCCCCCTTCGGCCAGCTCCTCGTCCTCGACCTCACACCCAAGACCACCAGCGGCGGCACCCTGCGCATCGACGAACTCGCCTGGCTCGCTACTCACCGTCCCCGCGACGCCACCACCGACCGGCTCGTCCTCGCCGGAATCGTCACCGGCAATCGCATCACCCCATCTGCCTACTCGCGCTGATCGAGGCAGCCAGCCCAAGCCCAGACTCGTAGTACAGGAAGAGCATGAACGAATCATCATCGCCTCCCGGAGCCCCCGAGAGTAGAGCGAGCAATCCAGAGGACATCGCCGAGAGAGACGAAAGCGACCAAGAGAACCGCCCAGCCGTCGCGGCCGCCAAGGCCGTAGCTGCCTCTCAGATCGAGAAAGCAAAAAACGCCCGTCGAGCATCCGCTCACATAGACAATTGGCGAGTCGGGCTTCCCGCACTGTTGTCCCTCGCAGTGGCCATCGGAACCGCTCTCTACCTGGTCTACGACGCCGACGAACGGGAAATGAAAGGTGATGAATCCGGCGCTCCGTACAGCTGGTGGTGGCCTGTCGCATGCTTCGGCCTCGCGATCCTCCTCGGCGTAATCCACCAAGTACGCGAGACGAGTAGGGCGGCCGCCTACGACGAGGCTGTGCGCGCCGAAGAGTTCAACGTACGGATGGTCGAGCTTGACTACGTGCCCGAGACGGACGCACCGCTGTCGGCCAACCGAGCCCTTCTCCAGGAGTACCACCGCCTTTCGACCGGCCAGGCGAATGCCGCCTTCAGAGTTGCGGTATGGGTGATGACAACCACGGCCGTTCTCGTCCTCGCCGGGGCCGTCACCGTCGTCCTGACGCACAACACTGCCACCGCCATCACTCTCGCCTCACTGACTGCTTTCATCTCCGCGCTCAGCGGATACGTCTCGGCGACCCTCCTTGCCACCTACCGCGTCTCTGTTGAACAGGCCCGCTTCTACTTCCGTGAACCCCTTGCAGGCGGCTATCTCCTCGCGGCCGAGCATCTCGCCAAACGAGTTCCCGCCCCCGAGCACGTCCCCGCCCTCCACCGCGTCGTCGACGGCTTCATCCAGGCAGCCGTCAACATCCCCGGAGCCACCCCGGAGGCAACGCCACCGCAAGACCCCCCGCAGACCCCCTCGGCGATCGCGTAGTACCCGGACTCCCTCGGCTGGACAGACGCCCAGGAGCACGTCCAGGGCGAGGCGGCCGGCGGCGGCGATCTGCTGGGCCCACAGGGCACCGGGGGCACCGCTGGTCAGCGGGTTCGCCCAACCAGGTGCGGACGGCATCCGAGTTGGCGGCGGCGACGTGGTCGAGGAACGGGGCGGTCAGCCACCGTCCGCCAGCCGCTCCGTCCGGCACCAGCAGGTACGGCGCATGCTCCTGCAGCTCGTTCAGCCACGCCGCGGCCAGCCCGGAGTGGGAGAAGAAGCCGATGGCGCGCGGGTCCGCCCAGCCGGCGAGCTCCTTCGCCTATCCGGCACTCGGATGCGAATCGCTGCAACCCGACCGTCCCGAGACCCGACAGAGCGAGCAGCCGTCTCCCACCGACGAAAAACCCAGAGAAGTGGCACTTCGACCCGCAGTCTCCGCAGCCAGAGCACATGCTGACGCAAATATCGAGAAGGCGAAGGGTGACCGCAACGCGACTGAGGAAAAGGACATCTGGATAATTGTGCTCCCCGCAGTATTGACCGGCATGGTCACTGTTTCCCTCTTCGTGGCGTGGCAACTTAGTCAGAAGGCGTCCGACGAGGACAAGGTGGGCCCGGGCAGCGGATGGTGGGCCTTCGCGTGCCTGGCCCTCACTACCGTCCTCGTCGTGGTCTACCGCGTTCGCGCTGTCAATAGGGAGGCGGCGTACCAGGAATTCGTGCGCGTTGAGGAACTCAACGTACGGATGGCCGAACTGGATTACGTGTCCGAAACCGACGCGCCGCTATCAGCGAATCGCGAGCTCCTCCAGGAGTACCACCGGCTGTCCACCAGCCAGGCGCGCGCGGCCTTCCGACTCGCCACGTGGGTGCTGGGAACAGCCACCATCCTCATCCTCGCCGGTGCTGGCGCCGTGGTCTTGGCACACAACACGGCCACCGCAGTCACCCTGGCCTCACTGACGGCCTTCACTTCCGCGCTGAGCGGCTACGTCTCCTCAACCCTCCTCACCACCTACCGAGTCTCGGCAGAACAAGCTCGCTTCTACTTCCGTGAACCCCTCGCAGGTGGCTACCTCATGGCAGCCGAACACCTCGCCAAACGACTCGACCCACCGGAGCACACCGCCGCCCTCGGACGCGTCGTGGACGGCTTCATCCAGGCGGCCACCAACGTCCCCGGAGCGGCGGCCGACACCGCACCTGCCCAAGACGTCCCTCAAGACCCCAGTACGGCCCCCTGATCGATATCCACCAGATACCGCACAACCGCGCCCGACCTCTGTGTGAGCAGCGTCACAAAAATGGATTGCCGGTGTGCGCGTCGGCCAGGACCGAGAAGCGAAGTATTCCTCTCGGGTAAGGAGCAGCACACGGTGGAACGCACGTGGACCTATGAGCCCCATGTCCCCGTCATGGGGCACCGGGTCAGCGACGGAGCCGAGTTCGTCACTGTGACGGAGAGCGGTGTCCGGCTGGCAAGCCGCGAGGAGTTCAGCCGCAACTTCCAGGCCGCGGCCGCCCACAGAATCCGCAACGGGATCCTTCCGCCTCTGTATCTTCGTCCGCTTCCGGGGAAGACGCCGGACATCGTCGAGGCCCTCACGGTCCGCGCTGCCGTCTGCGGCGCGCGGCAGGCCGCGCGCATTGCCCGCGCCGACGGCACCGCCGGCGTCGACCGCATTGCCGCCAAGGTGCTTGTCGTGCCCCGCAGCGACCGGTGGCAGGAGGCTGTGTCCACGGCCCTGGCCGGACCGTGGTGCGACCCCCTGTGGGCCACCGGGGAGCTGTCGAGCACTGCGCTGGACTTGCTGAGGGCGGAGGCCCGTGCTCTGCACCGGCAGCTGGTGCCGATGTGGCGCCGCCGCACGCGGCACGGACGAGTGCTGTCCCTCGACGCCGACCTCGGCGGACTGACCCTGCACGACCTCGTTGCCGCCGAGACCGGCTACCTCGCACACACAGCAGGCGGGGTGTTCGAGGACGAACGACTCAACCGCGTGCTGAGCGCACTCGATCCAGTGGAGCGGCAGGTGATCTTCGCGTACGCCGAGGGCGAGGGCACCACCTGGACCGAAGCCGCGGCCGCCGCCGGGGCCGCCGACCCCGACGCCTTCGGCGAACGCGTACGGCGCAAGGCCAAACGGCTCGCCGCGGAACACACACGCCGCCTCACGCAGCGCCGCAGGGACCTGGCATGACCGATCCGAAGTCGACAGCCGTCTTCCGCCTGTGTGCGAGGAAGGGTGTAGAGCCTCTCGAAGTGATCGCCGTTCCGCTGCAGGACGTCGCCGTCCCCCTCGACGACTTCGACGTGCCCCTTGTGGGCGCTCGCGAGGACGGGGGGCTGTACGTGGTCCACGAGCGCACCTTCGACGGGGCCCAGCACACCTCCACGCTGCTGTGGGCGATGCTCTGGCGCCGAAGTATCGTCCGGCCCTCACACGGCACTCTCCTGCAATTGGCTGCCCGCGACCTCGTCCTGCCGTACGGCCCTCAGTGGGGCGAAGCCATCTCCACCACTCTGCTCGGACCCTGGTGCGACCCGCTGACCGCTACCGGACACCTGCCCGCGACAACCGTCGGAGCCCTGCGAGCTGAAGCCCGCACGCGGCACCGGCAAGCGGTACCCCTGTGGCGCCGCCGCACCCGACACGGGCGCGTCCTCTCCCTGGACGCCGACCTGGGCGACGGACTGTCGCTGTACGACCTCGTCGCCGCCGACACCGGCCTCCTGGCGGGTACTTCGGGCGGGGTGTTCGAGGATGAGCGTCTCAACCGCGTGCTGCGGGGTCTCGATCCGGCTGAACGGCGGGTGGTGTTCGCGTACGCCGAGGGCGCGGGCACCACCTGGACCGAGGCGGCAGCCGTCGCCGGCGCCGCCGAGCCGGAGGGCTTCGGTGAACGCGTGCGACGCAAGGCCCGGCGGCTCGCCGCCGAGCAGGTGCGCCGTATCGCGCAGCGACAGAGCCAACGGTAGTTCCAAGATTCTTTGCTGGTGAGGCCGGACGCCGAGACCGAGAGGTGAGCCCCTCTCGTCAAAGGAACCCCACCACCATGATCGTTCTGATTGTCCTTGCCCTGGTCATCCTCGCGTCGATCGTCTGGCGCGCCATGGACAACGTCCAGGAGGCCGATGTTCCCGCAATCGTCAGGGGCGCTCTCGTCGCGATCGTGACACTCGTCCTCACGTATGTGGCCATGCGCATCGTGCCACCCGAGGCCGTTCCCGACCTGCTGAACATCGCCCTCAAGGCCCTCAGGGCGGCATGAGCCGCGAGCACCTGATCGATCGACACCAAGGCAGCCGGGGCAGCCCAGTGGACGGCTGCGGTGCGCACCTCCGCTTGGCTGTCTGGCGCTGGACGGAACCGACTCCCGGTGCCGTTGTTCAGCACTCCAAGGGGGAACGACTCGGCCGGCGTGACGAGCAGGAGATGTTCGTCCTGTGCCGGCGCATCCTCCAGACCGCCCTGGTGTACGTGAACACCCTGATGCTCCAAGACGTCCTGGGCGAGCCGGAGTGGGCCGACCCCCTCACACCTGCCGACCGGCGCGGCTTGACCCCGCTGTTCTGGTCCCACGTACGTCCGTACGGGGAAGTGAACCTCGACATGGACACCCGCCTGCACCTCACCGCAGTCACCGTGCCAGGCCCTCGCATACCGGCAGACGCCGACACCGAGCAGCCAGCCGACCGAGCCTGAGTCCGCGGACAGCCGAGAAAGCCCGTTCTGGGGTGCCGGGGAAGCTTCAAGAGGGTTTCTACGAGATGGGTGCGAGGGCCCGGCATGCGGCGTTACCGTCCCCCTTAACACTGTGATTTAGGGGGAGGTCGGGATGCTCGACCCGGCATTGATCGCACTGGCCGCGTCCGGCGGCACGGCGCTGGTTACGGCGGCAGGGACGGATGCATGGAGGGGTCTACGCCAGGCGGTGGCGGGCTGGTTCGGCCGGGGCGATGCGCGGCGTGAGCAGGCCGAGCTAGACCGTCTGGACCAGACCGCGGCCGCCGTGCAGGCCACCGACTCGGCGGAGGTGGAGCGGGCCCGCAACCGCCAAGAGGCCGTCTGGCAGACCCGCATCGAGACCCTGCTGGAAAGCCTGGACGGGACCGAGCGGGAGCGGGCGGCCGAGCAGCTGCGCAGCCTGCTCGCACAGCATGCCCCGCAGGGCGGCGTGGTCGCCGGACCGGGGGGGTTGGCCGCGAACGCGGTAGACATCCACGCCGAGCAGGGCTCGATCGCGGCTGGTGTGATCCACGGAGGGGCCCAGATCGGCACCCCTCCCATGCCGGTTCCGCCCCAGGGCTGAGCGGACCGGCCACCACAAGCCCACCCGAAGTCCCACACCACCCCATCGGCGACGGCACCAGGAGCATTACCGCGACCGGCGGCGGCTTCGCCGTCGGCAGTGTCAACGGGGGAATCCACCAGCATCGGCATTCCTCCCCGCGGCGCGAGCCCGCAGCGTGGCCGTACCAGGTCGGGGTCATCCCCTCCCGGGCACAGTCCTTCCAGCACCGCGACGAGGCGGACCGGCTGCAGCCGACGGTCGACGGCGGTGGCACCGCGGTCTTGCGCCAGGTGCTGACCGGCATGGGCGGGGTGGGCAAGACCCAGCTCGCCGCCAACTACGCCCGCACCGCCTGGGACACCGGCGGTCTCGATGTCCTGGTGTGGGTCACCGCGAGCGCCCGCTCGCCCGTGATGACCGGATACGCGCAGGCCGGCGTCGACCTGTGCCGAGCCGACCCCGACGATCCGGAACAGGCGGCCCGCTCCTTCCTGGCCTGGCTGACCCCCAAGGCCGGCCAGCGGCCGTGCCGGTGGCTGATCGTCCTGGACGACGTCGCCGACCCCGAAGATCTGCACGGCCTGTGGCCGCCGGACAGCCCGTTCGGCAGGACCCTGGTCACCACCCGTCGCCGTGACGCCGCCCTGACGGGGGAGGGACGCCGCCTGGTCGAGGTCGGCCTGTTCACCGAGGCCGAAGCCGTCGCCTACCTCGCCGCGTCTCTGGCTGCGCACGGACGAACCGAGCCCGCCGAACAGCTCACCGCCCTGGCCACTGATCTCGGGTACCTGGCCCTGGCCCTGGCACAGGCCGCCGCCTACCTCATCGACTCCGGCGAGACCATGGCCGCCTACCGCGACCTGCTGGCCGACCGCGCCACCGCGCTCGCCGACCTCGCTCCCGACGCACTGCCTGACGAGCAGGCCGTCGCCCTCGCCGCCGCTTGGTCCCTGTCTATCGACCGCGCCGACCGACTTCGCCCCGCAGGCCTGGCCCGGTCCATGCTCCAACTGGCCGCCCTACTCGACTCCAACGGCATCCCCCACGATGTGCTGACCGGCGAGGTGGCCCGCGTTCACCTCGCCTCGCACCGCACCGGCCAGCATCCCACCGAGGAACCGGCTCCCCTCGCCCGCCGCGACCCGGTACGCGCCCTGCGCGCCCTGGACCGGCTCAGCCTCATCGACCACACCCCTGACACCCCCCACCAGGCCGTCCGCGTCCACCAACTCATCCAGCGTGCCACCCGCGACACCCTCACCCCCGACCAGCGAGAGCAGTACGCCCGCACCGCCGCCGACGCCCTCATAGCCGCCTGGCCCGACAACGAACGCGACAGAGACCTCGCCCAGGCCCTGCGCGCCAACACCGACGCCCTCACCCGCCACGCCGAAGACGCCCTGTACCGGCCATACGCCCATGGCGTGCTCTTCCGCATCGGCCAAAGCCTCGGCGACAGCGGCCAAGCCCGAGCCGCCACCACCCACTTCCATCAGATGGCGGACACCAACACCCGCCACTTCGGCCCCGACGACCCCGACACCCTGACCGCCCGGAACAACCTGGCCTTGTGGCGGAGGGAGGCGGGGGACGCGGCGGGTGCCGCGGTCGCCTACACCGAGCTGCTGGCGGATCTGGTGCGGGTGCTGGGCCCTGACGACTCTCGCACCCTGACCACCCGCGGCATCCTGGCCAAGCTCCGGGGGGAGGCGGGGGAAGCGGCGGGTGCCGTGGCCGCCCTCGTCGAGCTGCTGGCGGACCGGGTGCGGGTGCTGGGCCCTGACGACTCTCGCACCCTGATCACCCGCGGCAACCTGGCCGACTGGCGGTGGAAGGCAGGGGACATGACGGGTGCCGCGGTCGGCTACACCGACCTGCTGGCGGACCAGGTGCGGGTGCTGGGCCCCGACCACCCCGACACCCTGACCACCCGGAACAACCTGGCCGGTTGGCGGGGGGAGGCGGGGGACGCGGCGGGTGCCGCGGTCGCCTACACCGACCTGCTGGCGGACCTGGTGCGGGTGCTCGGTGAGGACCATCCTGAAACTCTCACTGCCCGCTCCAACCTGGCCCACTGGCGGGGGGAGGTGGGGGACGCCGCAGGCGCCGCGGCCGCCTACAACGAAGTGCTGGCGGACCGGGTACGGGTGCTGGGCCCCGACCACCCCGACACCCTGGCCACTCGGAACAACCTGGCCAACTGGTGCGGGGAGCTGGGGGACGCGGCGGGTGCCGCGGCCGCCTACACCGACCTGCTGGCCGATCAACTACGGGTGCTGGGTGAGGATCACCCCCTCACCCTGCACACCCGGAACAACCTGGCCTACTGGCGGGGGGAGGCGGGTGACGCGGCGGGCGCCGCAGCTCTCCACGCCGAACTGCTGGTCGACCGGGTGCGGGTACTTGGCCCCGACCATCCCGACACCCTGACCACCCGGAACAACCTGGCCGACTGGCAGGGGTGGGCGGGGGACGCGGCGGGTGCCGCGGTCGCCTACACCGAGCTGCTGGCGGACCGGGTGCGGGTACTTGGCCCCGACCACCCCGACACCCTGACCACCCGGAACAACCTGGCCGACTGGCAGGGGTGGGCGGGGGACGCGGCGGGTGCCGCGGTCGCCTACACCGAGCTGCTGGC
>NZ_JBIVKB010000028.1:41803-71005 GCF_044750545.1 Streptomyces sp. NPDC088794
GGACCGGGTGCGGGTACTTGGCCCCGACCACCCCGACACCCTGATCACTCGGAACCACCTGGCCAACTGGCAGGGGGAGACGGGGGATGCCACGGTCGCCGCGGCCGCCCTCGCCGAACTGCTTCCGGACCTGGTCCGGGTGCTTGGCCCAGACCACCTCGACACCCTCGCTGGCCGCTCCAACCTGGCCCACTGGCGGGGGGAGGCGGGGGACGCCGCGGGTGCCGCGGCCGCCTACACCGACCTGCTGGCGGACCTGGTCCGGGTGCTTGGCCCCGACCACTCCCGCACCTTGGACACCCGGAACAACTTGGCCCGCTTCCGATGGGAGGCGGGGGACATGGCGGGTGCCGCGGCCGACCTCGTCGAGCTGCTGGCGGATCTGGTGCGGGTGCTGGGTGAGGACCACCCCGATACCCTCGCCGCCCGCGGCACTCTGGACAACTGGCGGGAGGTGGCGGGGGACGTGGCCGCCTACGCCAAGGTGCTCGCAGATCTGGTGCGGGTGTTGGATAGGGACCTTTACGACACGCTGACCACCTCCAGCCTGGCCCGCTTCCTGGGGGATGCGAGAGATGCGGCGGGTTCCGCGGCCGCCCTCGTCGAGCTGCTGGCGGATCTGGTGCGGGTGCTGGGTGAGGACCACCCCGATACCCTCGCCGCTCGCGGCACCCTGGCCTTGTGGCGGGAGGTGGCGAGGGACGCGGCTGTTGATCAATCGACCGATTGAGCGGAGACGACGCCGATCTCGGCCCCATCGACGCCTTCGGGTTGACGTCACTGACGGCCGTCCCGCTGTACGTCCCCTCCGAGGCGACGTACAGCGGCACGTCAGCTCTAGCGTGCGCTGGGGCTCGTGTCGAGCGCCTTGATGCGGTCCGCGAGGTGCCGATCGGGGAGGTGGTACCTGGTGCCCTCGATCTCCTCGACCTTCACGCGGTCCACGGCCTCACGCGCCGCCGCGAGGTGAGGGCGAGGCGGGTGGAACTCCGAGGCCGGCGGGCTGAAGTCGATGTCGATGCGGGCATCTGCCTTCAGTGCCTGGCCCATCCAGTGCTCGGCGTCGCGGAGTTCCCCGCGGCGCAGGTGCTCCAGGTACAGGCAGTAGGCCGCGGTTGCGTCGCCGGCACCTGCGGCGAATTGCCACCACCACATGGCCCCCTCGTCCTCCTGCGCGAGGCTGAGCAGGCAGCCGAAGTACAGGGCGCCCTCGACATCGCTGAGGTCCTCGACGATCCGGGCCACGTGGCTGGAAGCCTCGGACCGGCTCAACAGACCGCAGGACAAGGCCTTGAGACAGACGTCGGCGCGCTGCAGCTTGGCCGCCAGGTGGGCTTCGCGTTCGGGATAGGGCGAGGTGGCGAACATCAGCACCGTGGTGACATCCCTGGTGATCTCCCGCTGCAGTTCGTCCAGTTCGTGGTCGGTGATCTCGCAGCAGGGGGTGGTCTGGTCGGGGTATTTGTCAGAACGTGCCGGCATGGTCGGACTCCTTCTCCTCGCCGGGGCCGAGGTCGATGCCGAGTCGGCCCGCGAGGCGCTGGCGGGCCAGACGCCGGTGCCTACGCACGGTGCCCGGCTGCAGACCCATGAGGCCGGCGATCCGCCGCGAGTCGTAACCGAGCGCGTAGTGCAGGATGATCACGTCGAACTGGCGCTCCGGCAGAGCCGCCATCGCCGTGAAGAGGCCGACCGGGGAATCCAGGTCCGCCATCTGCGCCTGGGTCGCACCGAGCAGGACGTCCACCGCCTCCCGCACTGCGACAGTCCGGTCCCAGGCCCGCAGGGCGGCTCGGCGGGCGTCGTCGGCAACGTCCTGACGGGCGTGGTCCTCCACGAGCATCTTCAGCGTCCGCCACCCGAACGCCTCCGCGCTACCGCCCTCCAAGTGGATGGCGGCCCAGTTCATGGCCAGGTGGCTGTAGAGGCGGCGTACGAGCGCGACGGCGACGGCATGGTCGCTGAGGATGGTCTCGGCGTAGCGGATCTGCCCGGGGGCGTTGCGCCGGTAGAAGGCCTGCAGCGTCGCCGGCATCTCGTACTGGACGCCGCACAGGGCTTCCAGGTCGTTGAGGGAGGCGGACAGGGTGGGGAAGCGGTCGCTGTCGTCGGTGTCGGTCATCGCCTAGTCCCCCGGCTTCTGCGAAGCCGTCGAGGCGGCGCGCTGACCGTCCGCGTGCCGGGCCGCAGCGGCCCGCAGGAGCTCGGCGACACCGACCCGCGCGCCGGCGCGCAGCAGGCGCCGACCCCCTGTACGCAGATCGGGGACGAACACGCGCAGCGCGGTGATCGCCACCAGCAGCGCCAGCACATCGTTCAACATCACGGGACCTCTTCTCATGTACCGGCACGACATCAACCCGCCTTGCTCGAAGGCACTGTTGAGCCGGAGAAGCCCTCAACGGCCCCTCCCCCGCAGGATTTCGAATCCGACCGCCCGAACGCCCACGCACCCTTCGGTCAATTCCGTGCACGAGCGATCACTCATCGAGGACGGATCCGTACCGCGCGGACGCCCGGCGGGAGACCCGGACCGAGCAGGGCAGATCGCTTCGGCTTCCACAGCTCCAACAAGCCCGCGCGTTCCACTCCCGCCCCACAGGGCAGGCCGAGTGACGCACGTCACAGTGCAGGAACGTTCCGCGCTCCGCGGTCCTCCCGTGCTCCCGTTGATGACCCGTCAGGACTGCGCCCCACTCGATCAAACTCCGTCTCCTCGCGGACGTGGCACGGCTGCTGACGGAGTGGACGCGGGAAGGCATGGCCGCTCACGGCTGGTTCTGGGAAGAGACGCTCCACAGCCACAACTAACCCGAGTGGGCTCCGGTCCTCCGCCCCTGCCCGCGATGGCCAGGGTTCGGCGGCAACCCTTCAGGGGGACGTACAGGCCCCCGGAACGTCGATAGGCTCCTGCTCGGCACGTGCCCTGGGAGCATCACGGGCGAGTGAGGAGAGCAACGTGCCTGCCATCGCCGGGTGGGCGCGGACGATGTCCGCACGACGCTGGCCGAGTTCAGAGGCCTGCCGGCGGATTCGCTCTGGGTGTCTGTCCACATGCTGTCGGCACTCTGCGGGCAGGGCGTGAGAGGCCCGACCAGGGAGTGCGTCGGCGTGCGAGGGAAGCGAGGCCAGGGATGGGGACCAGGGACGAGCGGCTTGCGGCGCTGGAGCTGCTAGGCGACGGCGAGCGAGCGGCCCGGCACACGTGGGTCGTGGACGGCCAGGCCCCTGACGGGCTTCAGCAGAGCGTCGAGCGGCTGGTGAGTGATGGACTGGCCGAACTGGCCGGCAGGGAAACCCGCGCCGAGCTGTCAGTGCTTCTGGCGCGGCCCGTGCGGTGGGCCGCGCGCCTCACACCGTACGGACGGGACGCGTTGATCTACGCACGTGCGTTGTCGATCCCCGTGCCGGAGGGGGATGAACCGGCGTCCGGCGAGCGGCGTGTGGAGCTCCAGCCGGCCCAGATGGAGGCAGTGCGCCGGTTCACCTCTCTCGCCCAGTTGTCCGTCGGCCCGGCCGCCGGTCTCGCCGAACGCGTACGCACCGCGACCTTCAGCCGCACCGAGAACCGCTGGCGGCTCGTGCTGACCGAGGAGCAGATCGCCTCTGTCGCCTACGGTCTCCACCTGCACCGGCTCACCGGTTCCGTCACGGAGGCCAACCGCTTCGCCCGCGAATACGACGTCGTCTACCGGCCCTGCCCGGACACGCGTAAACCGACAGCGGCCCGTCTCTCCCGAACAGCCACGTCACCCGATTGACGACGGTGCCCGCGGCACTGAGCGCGTCGACCGCGGCGTCGACGCCCCGTCAGAGGAGCTTCTCGCCCTCGCCCCAGCTGCACATCTCCGCGGTCCGGACAGGCTCTGTGCGGCTCAGGGGGCACACCATCTCAGGAGACGAAGAACCCGGCCGCGCAGAGGTACTCCTGCACACCGAAGTCACTTGACGCCCGTATCCACGAGGAACCACGGCCGGTGGTAGGTGCCCTGGTCAACCTCCGGCGGCCGCCCCCCGAAGAACCCGAAGGAGACGTACTGCGCCGCGTTCCGCGCCGGCATGACGACGAACGGCTCGCCCCCGTTGTCGATCTCCTCCGTCCGGGACTCTCCGTTCTCCTGCCATCCGACGGTGAGCGTGAACCTGTACCCGTACTCCAGCCCGTAAGGGATCACGAACAGCTTCAGCGACTTCCCCGGCTCGGGCTCGACGGGAAGCCTTTCCACCCGCTCCTCACCGCCGATCCTCGGCGGACGCCCCACGACGGTGTAGGCCGTCGCAGATGTGTCGAGGTCGAAGGCAAACGTCCTTACCTCGACCCCTCCGCCCTGACACGCGAACGTCAGGTGGGTGCCGCGGGAGAACGGGGGCTCCTTCTGCTTGATGTTGACCCTCACGTCATCCACCGAGACCGTCACAGGCCTGCGGCGCTGGAGGGTCAACTCGATGATCAGATACTCGGCAGCAGCTCCCCCACTCTTGTGGACCTGCTGCTCGGTGGTCGCCTTGCCGGTGAAGTCTCCGAGTTCTGAGAGCGGTCGGCGAAAGACGTACCCTCCTCCGCCGGAACAGTCATCGGCGGGATCCACGACCTTCGAGGTCACGGCGAGACCGGGAGGAGGCGGGAAGAAGTGGTCCCAGATCTTGTTGACGCCGTTCTGCGCGACCCCTGTCGTCAGTTCGACCACGACGGCGACGACCACTCCGCCGACGGCCGCGAGGAGCCGGCGACGGTGGGAGGTGCGGCTGACGTTCCCGGAGGACGGCCGGGGCGCGTCCGGATCGGACGAACTGCGGTTCACGAGCGCACTGTAGGAGAGATCACTTCCACCCGCTCGGCGCCACGCACCTCACCAGCCACGTTCAGCCATCTCGGCTTCACCGCGGTGCCCTGCGAAAGCCTCATGACGCTCGCACCACGGCGCCAGCCTCGGTAACCACGTGCCTGGCGCCACTACCCCGCGTCAGCTCGTCACGACCGTCCCGGCGTACGAGTGCGACATGGTCATTGACTCCGGCCGCCTCACTCTGTAGACGGCTGCCGAGAACCTTTCTCGTCAATGTGACGCTAATATGAGGAGTGGACAGGCCGCTCCGTGCGACCGATGTTCCCTCACGCCGTCGCACCCTGGAGGTCACCTGTGGAGCCGCACGTCAAACTCGCGTTCGCGATGCGCGACACCCCTGGCGCGTACGCGATCCTGCTCGGGGCGGGCGTCTCGATGGCCGCGGGCATGCCCTCGGCGTGGGATGTCCAGGTGGATCTCATCGAGCGCGTGGCGGCAGCGGAAGGCGCCGCCACCCTCGGCAACGCGCACGCCTGGTACAAGCAGCGCTTCGGCCACCCCGCCACCTACGACCGTCTCCTGGACGCGCTCACCAGCACCCCCTACGAGCGCCAGGCGATGCTGCACTCCTACTTCGAGCCCAACGACCAGGAGCGCGAGGACGGCCTCAAGCAGCCCACCGCCGCACACCACGCGATCGCCCGCCTGGTCGCCGCCGGCCACGTCCGCATCGTGCTCACGACGAACTTCGACCGGCTCATGGAGACCGCCCTGCGCGAGGCCGGCATCGAGCCCACCATCGTCACCAACAAGGACGACGCCAAGGGCGTCGCCCCGCTGCACACCCTCAAGAGCGTCGTCATCCACCTCCACGGCGACTACCTCGACCCGACGAGCATGCTCAACACCCCCGACGAGCTCGACCACTACGCCAGCGCCACCGACGCCCTGCTCGACCGCGCCCTGGCCGAGTACGGACTGGTCATCTCCGGCTGGTCCGCCAGAACGGATCCCGCCCTGCGCAATGCCTTCTCCCGGACCAGCAACCGCTTCTTCGCCTCCTACTGGACCGACCCGGCAGAGCTGTCCGAGACCGCCCAGAAACTCCTCACCCACCGCGCCGCCACCTACATCCAGACCGACGCCGACACCTTCTTCACCCTCACCGCCGACGCCGTCGACGCGCTCACCGACACCGCCCGCCAGCACCCGGCGAGCATCGCCGCCTCCGTAGCCGTCGCCAAACGAGCCCTGTCCGGCACCGGACAGGCAATCTCCCTGCACGACACCCTTCACCGAGAAATCAGCCGCATCGCCGACCTCCGCCTGCACCTCGACGGTGACCACGCCCACAGCCTCGCCACCCTCGAAGCCGAGACACAACCGCTGCTTGCCCTCACCGCTACCACCGCCTACTGGGGCAACGACGACACCGATCGCTGGTGGCTCCACGACATCGAGCCGCTCAGCATCCAGCCAGACCGCAGCGGCAGCGCCGCCCTACTCAATCTCACCAAAGCCCCCGCCACCATGCTCATCTACACGGCCGGAATCGCCGCCCTGGCCGCAGAACGCTGGGACACCCTCGTGCGCGTCCTGGACGAGCCCACCGCCTTCGACCCCTACAGCGAGAAGACGTATCCCGCGGCCGCCCTCCTTGCCCCCTGGGAAACCATCGGGCTCCGCGAGAAATCCTCCGAACGCCTCTACACCCAGCTCCAGCCCGTCTTCACCCAGCACCTCGCCCTCAGCGAGAACACCTTCCGCGACACCTGGGAACGCTTCGAGTACCTGCGCCTCATCGTCCAGCACGTCGCCGGCCGGAACCTCAGATGGCCCCACATCCGCGCGACAGAGCACGGCGACGTCTACGCACCAGCCTCCGCGGCGTGGGTGGAGAAGACGATCGCCACCAATACCGGCCCATGGCCCTTCGGTCTCCTCAAGGACGCCTCCGATCGCATCGCCGAGGCGAGGAACGCAATCGACACCGGCTTCCACAAGGTGACCGCCCGGCGGGAATTCGGGTAGCCGATCTCGCTGTTCTCAACACCCAGACCACGCATCGGCCGTACCGGGAGGGTCAGTCACCCGACTCACGGTGGACGGCTCGTGCACGCCATCCTCACGGCCTATTCCATGGCGTGCACGCCAATTGGTCACAGATGTGAGAAGCCGGCCACATGGCGGGAGGCTGGTGGTGATGATCGGTGGATGGCAGGGCTCGGGGGACGCCGCCAGCGGCGCAAGGGGTTACTCATCGGAGTCGTGGGCGCGCTGGCGGTAGTGGTGAGTACCGTGTACGCGGTCCGGGCGATCAGTCGCGGGCATTTCGAACCGGCCGACACTGTGACCGTGCTGGGCTTTCCCTTGGGTGTGATGGGGATCGTGCTCGCGGTCTTGGCGTCGCGCAAGGCGGTCGAGGGCAACGACGTCGAGCTCGCCCGGGGTTGGGCCGCGACGCTGGCCGCGCAGGTGGAGACCGGCGAGAGTCCAGTGTGGCGCCAGCTGCTGGGCGACGACACCCGGCGCATCAACCTCACCTACGTCCTGCATCCGACCACAGTCCGCCCGGCCGCAGCCCCGGCGGCGGGGCGGATGACCGCCGACGGCCCGGGCCCGGCGACGGTCCCGGACATCGTCACCTACTACCGCTCCACCCGACCCCTGCGCCTGGTCGTCACCGGCGCCGCCGGCGCCGGCAAGACCGTCCTTGCCCTCGAACTGATGCTGGCCCTCATCGACGGCCGCGCCGAGGACGACCCCGTCCCGGTCCGTATCCCGCTCTCCCGGTGGGACACCGAACGCCAGTCCCTGCCCGAGCTGCTCCAGCAGCGGCTGGTCGAGGCCTATGACTGGCCGCCGGAACTGGCAGCCGGCCTGGTCCGCCACCATCGCCGTCTCCTCCTGCCGGTCCTGGACGGCCTGGACGAGATGGACCCTCTGGTCAACGGCTCCCCGGATTCCGCTGCACCCCGCGCCACCGCCGTCATCCGTGCCCTCAACGACCACCAACGCGGCCGGGATCCTGGGCCTCTCATCCTGACCTGCCGCACCCGTCACTACGACGCCCTGCTCTTGAACACCGGGGTCCTGGACGCCGCCCGCATCGCCATCGCTCCCGTCGACACCGCCAACGCCCGGACATACCTCGCCGACCGCTCCCTCGACCCGGCCCGGTGGCAGCCCCTGCTCAACCACCTGGCCGCCCAGCCGGGTGGGCCCCTGGCGACCGTGCTGTCGACCCCGTGGCGGCTCTGCCTGACCGCCACCGTTTACCACCACGACGGCAACCCCGCCGAACTCCTCGCGCTCACCGGCCCCGACACCCTGGACCGTCACCTCCTGGCCCGCTACATCCCCGCCGCCACCCGCATCGTCCCCAACCCCCGCGGCTACACACCCCAGGAGGTCCACCGTTGGCTCCACCACCTCACCACCCACCTCGACCCCACCGGCACCCTCCACGCCACGACCCCCCAGGGCGCGGAGGCCACCGACCTCGTCCTGCACGAACTGTGGCCCCTCGCCGGACGCACCCGCGTCCGCACAACCGACGCCCTCCTCACCGCCCTCATCGTCCTCAGCGCCCACCACCTCGCCTGGCTAGCCCCCCAATATATGGCTGGCCCGTTCGTCGTCCTGGTCAGCGCGCTTGCCGCCATGTCCGGAGTGCTCGCCATCAGAACCGGCAGTCCCAGGAGTCCGGCGAACCCGCTCAGGACCCCTCAAGGACGTTGGGAGCTCGCGGGCTGGCTCACGTTCGGGCTCGCGGCCGGGCTCGTGATCGGACTCCCGGTTGGGTTCAGCCTCACGGGTGGGCTCGCGGCCGCGAGCATGACACTCTTGACCGGGCTCACGCGGGAGCCCGGCTCGAATCTCGGAGCCCGGGCCGTCATCAGGAGCGACGCCCTGGTCGGGCTCACGTTCGGGCTCACGTTCGGGCTCCTGTTCGGGCTCGTACTCGGGGTCATGTACGGGCTCCTGTTCGGGCTCCTGACCGGGGTCGCGTTCGGGCTCCTGACCGGGGTCGCGCGCGGCGCGCAGGCTTCGCGCCGGTATGCGGTGTTTCTGCTCTGTTCGCGCCGACGTCTGCCGTTCCGGCTCGGCCTGTTCTTGGACTGGGCTGTCACCGCAGGACTCATGCGCTACAGCGGGCCCGCCTACCAGTACCGCCACCGTGAACTCCAGCACTGGCTACGCCAGCATCCCCAGCCCCCATCCACGCAATGAGAACAAGAGCGTGGCTGTGTCGATGAGTTCGGGGTCTGGTTCACTTCTTGTGGTCACGTACTCAGCGTGACTGTCGATCTCCGTGTGATGGAGCCGGAAACCCGCAACGCCTTCCACCCCACCTACGCGGCGATGCTGGAGGTCGGCCGCGCCCAGAAGACCATCTTCGTCGCCCGCTACCTGCGGCTGCGGGACCTTCAGCGGGAGATCGAGGAGGGCCTGAACGTCATGGAGTCCTCCAACGGCGCGAACTCCATGATCGCCTACGGCAAGGGCGGGGAGATCGCCTCGAACCGGCGCGACGAGCAGGAGATGCGTGCCGTGCCTGCGCATCCTCCAGTCCGCCCTGGTCTACGTGAACACCCTCATACTCCAGGCCGTCCTGGCCGAACCGGAATGGGCCGACCTGCTCACCCCGGCCGACCGGCGCGGCTTGACTCCGCTGTTCTGGTCGCACGTGCGCCCGTACGAGGGGTGAACCTCGACATGGACACCCGGCTCCCGCTCGCCGCCGCGACCGTGCCCGGCCCGCGCGTTCCGGGTGAGACGGGGCCCGCCGGGGAGCGTACGGACGCATGAGTCCGGCCGGTCCCTGGTTGCTGGGGGCGGACTGTTCGGGGCGTGTTCGATGCTGTTGTCCTATGGCCCGGCCCGTACCGGTGGCGTCACGCTAGTGGTCAGCCGACCGGTTCGTTGGAGGGGTACGTGATGGATCCGATCACGCTGGCAGCCGCGAGCGCGCTGGTAGGGGCGATGGCCACGGATGGGTGGGCGCAGGCCCGGGATGCCACAGTGGCGTTGTGGCGCCGGGTGTGGCCCGAGCGGGCCGAGGCGGTCGCCGCGGAGCTGGAGCTGGCCCGGCCCCGCGTCCTGGCGGCCCGTGAACGGCATCAGGAAGACCGGGAGCAGGCTCTGGTGGCCGGCTGGCGGGTGCCCTTGGAGGATCTCCTCGACCGGGATCCGGCGCTCGCTGCCGACATCCGGCGGCTGGTGGACGAGCAGCTGGCTCCGCTGCTACCCAAAGCCGAGCAGAGCAGGGTCTGTTCCATCGTGCAGAACGTCACCACCACCGGGCACAGCCGGGCCACCGTGGCCGGCCGTGACGTGACAGTGAACCGGAAGAACCAGCCGTGACCGACGATGCGCGGCCACCCCAGGACATCCGGCAGAACGTCTCGACCACCGGCGGCAGTTCATCTCTCGTGGCGGGCCGCGACGCGACTCAGCACATCACCACGGCTTATACCGGCCCGCCTCCGCCGACGCCGACCGCGCTGCGCAGTCTGCCCCGGGACGTGGACGACTTCACCGGCCGCGACCACCAGCTCCAGCATTTACTGACCGCCGCCGGGCCCCACCGGGTGCTGTCGGTCCACACGGTCGACGGGATGCCCGGGGTGGGCAAGACCGCCCTGGTCACCCACCTCGCCCATCGCCTCGCCCCGCACTACCCCGACGCACAGTTCTTCGAGCCCCTGCACGCCCACACCCCCGGCCAGGCACCGGCCAAGCCAGTCGATGTCCTGGCCGATCTCCTCACCCGTCTCGGCACCACCGCCCAGCACCTTCCCCCGACCCTGGAGGGCCGACAGGCACTGTGGCGGGACCGGACCGCCGAACAGCGGCTGCTGCTGTTCCTCGATGACGCCCTCGACCACGCCCAGATCCAGCCCCTGCTGCCCAGCGGCCCCGGCTGCCTGACCCTGATCACCAGCCGCCGCCGCCTGATCGCCCTCAACGGCGCACTCGCCTTGCCCCTGGACACCCTCCCGTCCGACGAGGCTGGAGCGCTCTTCCTGCGTATCGCCCGCCACACCTCCCAGCCCGCCGACACCGCATCCCTGGCCCGCATCGTCGAACTGTGCAGCGGCCTGCCGCTCGCCCTGGTGATCCTCGCCGGCCGCCTCGCCCGCCACCCCGCCTGGACCCTGCACTGGCTCGCCGACACTTTCGCCGCCACCCAGCATCGCCTCGATGAACTCAGCGCCGGCGACCATCCCGGCGACCTCGCCGTGCGGACCGCCTTCGCCATGTCCTACCGGGACCTGCCCGCCCAACGGCAACGCGTCTTCCGCTCAATGGGTTTGCACCCCGGCCCGGACACCGACGCCTACGCCACCGCCGCCCTCACCGCCATCCCCCTGCACCAGGCCCGCCACCAGCTCGAAGAGCTCTACACCGACCACCTCCTCGACGAAACCACCCCCGGCCGCTACCACCCCCACGACCTGCTCCGCACCTACGCCCACACCCTCACCACCGAGCACGATGCGGCCGAGGACCGCAAGCGTGCCGTCGGACGGCTGTGGGACTACTACCAGCGCACCGCCCAGAGCGCCGAACGGCACCTCACCGGAACACACCACCCAGACACCCCCTCTGCCGCTGCCCCCGCTGCCCCCGCTGCCCCCGCGGCAGCCTCGCCGCCCCTGGCCGACCGGGCTGGCGCCCTGTCCTGGATGCACGCCGAACGGGCCAACCTCCTCGCCTGCCTCGACACCGCCACCACCGACCAGGCGACCCGGATGATCGACTTGACCGCCTCGATGGCCTCTTTCCTGTACCAAGAAGGCCTCTGGACACAGGCAGCAACCCTCCACCAGCGCGCCGCCACCGCCGCCCACGACAACGCCAACCTCTCCGCCGAAGCCGCTGCCCTCGACGAGCTGGGCTGCGTGCGGCTGATGACCGGGGAGTTTGCTCAGGCGGCCGGGTTACACGAGCGGGCCCTGGCACTGTACGAGGACCTCGGCACCCGGCTCGGACAGGCCAATGCCCTCGACGGGCTGGGCTGCGCGCGGCTGGCGACCGGGGAGTATGCGCAGGCGGCCGGGTTACACGAGCGGGCCCTGGCACTGTACGAGGACCTTGACAACCGGCTCGGACAGGCCAATGCCCTCCACGAGCTGGGCTCCGTGCGGCTGATGACCGGGCCGTATGCGCAGGCGGCCGAGTTCCAGGAGCGGGCCCTGGCACTGTACGAGGACCTCGGCAACCGGCTCGGACAGGCCAATGCCCTCAACCTGCTGGGCCGCGCGCGGCTGGCGATCGGGGAGTATGCGCAGGCAGCCGAGTTCTACGAGCGGGCTCTGGCAGTGTCCGAAGACCTCGGCAACCGGCTCGTACAGGCCAATGCCCTCGACGGACTGGGCTGCGCGCGGCAGGCGACCGGGGAGTATGGGCAGGCAGCCGAGCTACACGAGCGGGCCCTGGCGGTGTCCGAAGACCTCGGCGACCGGTTCGGACAGGCCGGTGCCCTCTTCGGGCTGGGCTGCGCGCGGCTGGCGACCGGGGAGTATGCGCAGGCGGCCGGGTTACACGGGCGGGCCCTGGCACTGTACGAGGACCTCGGCGACCGGCAGGCGCAGGCCGAGGTACTGAACAGCATGGGGGCGCTTCTGGCCGAGTCCGCCGGACCACAGGGGGCACTCGCCTCGTACCAGCAAGCACTGAAACTGGCGCGTCAAATTCAGAGTCCGCTGGATGAGGCACGGGCGCTCGATGGCGTGGCCCACTGCCTCGTCCGGGTTGGGGACCCCCCGGCTGCTTTGGCCCCGCTTCGTCAAGCGGTTGGTATCTACCGGCGCATCGGCGCGGCCGAGGCGAAGCCAGCCGCCGCGAGACTCAGTGCCCTGAAGACCGAAGACGTCGGCGTACCTTCGAGTGCTGAGGAATCGACCGATTAAGCCCCCCCTGCCGCTATGGAATCGGGGGCAGCCAATTCGAGGACTGGGAGACCGAGACCATGTATGCCCACGGATGGGTCCGCGCCCAGCCGCCCGAGGCTCCCGACAGGCCCCCGGCGCCGGCCGGCCTCACACCCCGCGGACACGGCTGAACACGACGGCGCACACGGCCTTCGATCCCTGCGTCGGCGCGCAGCCGTTGGCGGACATCTCCGCCGCCGCGACGCCGGGGCTTCGTGAAGGTCCGCGTGTTGGGCCCCGTCGCTGACCTGCCATTCCGCTAGGGTCTGGGCTGCGGCAGGCTGCGCACGCCGCGAGCCCGCGTCCGGTACCCCGCACCGGTCATGCACCGGGCCAAGGACACCGGAATCCGAGGGTTCCAGGGACGGTCCCGCACGGTTCGCTCATGCCTGCGCGTCATCGACTCTGCGGGGCGGCGGGGGCCCTGGAGCGGAGATCGATCCTCATGACCAAGTCCGGTGCCGGCGGTCCCAAGGCCCGAGCCCGGAAAGCCCAACAGGCCACGGGTGTCCGCTATACCCAGGTCCGCCGCGCAGCCTCCACCAACCACAACGGGCGCACCCTGCAGTTTCTGCTGGAGGCCAAGCACGACTTCGGCATCCTCGCAGTCCAACTGGCGGCCGCGTGGGCGCGGCAGGGCATGCGGGTGCTGCTCGTGCACGACTACGAGCCCTACCGGTCCGATCTGGCGCTGTACTCCCGCCGCGTCCGGGAGCGCAAGGCCGCCGAGCAGCAGCAGCGGGAGTGGCCCGGACACCGCAGCACGCTGGTGTGGAGAGCCTCCGCCGGCCGGGCAGCGGACGGGCTCCTGGTTGAACAGCACACCCCGTGGTCGGCCCGATCCGCGGACCGCCAGGACGCCGCGACCGACAGCGCGCCGCTGCGTGACGCGCTGCAGTGGGGGCGCCGCCACTTCGACGCGGTCGTGGTCATGGGCCGCCAGACCTGGCCGCAGCGCGAGCTCGTGGACCACTTCATCGTGCTCGCCGCCAGCGACGGTGTCCCCGTCGCCGAGACCCTCACCCACGGCGCGGCCCCAGAAGAATGCCGGGAACGTGTGCTCACCGCCGAGCAGAGTGCCGCGCTGCTGCGCGAGCGCCACCTCAACTTCCTCTACTACCGCCCGCCGGCGTTCCTCGGCATGATCACCGGATCCCGCCGCCAACCGCCCGCGGAGCCCCAACCCGGCTTCGTCCGCGCGGTGGAAGCAGATATGGCGGCCGCCGGCATCCCCCTCCTCGGCCACGTCCACCTCGGCGACCACGGCCTGGCCTCCCACCTACAGCGCAGGCACCGGGCAGCCCTGGTCGCCGCCTCCCCGCTCGACCCCGGCATCGAAGACGCCGCACAGGCCATCGCAGACCGCTGGTAGCCCGCCGGGAGAAGGTGTCGCGAGTGCTCGGGGAGACTCCGTCGACGGAGCGAAGTGCCTGCGCCTCGTTGTGCTGAACCTGGTGGGATCTGCCGCCGCGACCGGTACGGGTCCGATACAAGAGGGCCATGGCGGCGGACGAGCAGGCGGCGTTGGCGGAGGGGATGTGGCGAGCCACGGACCTGCTGTGGGCCTACCTCACCGAGGACCGGGCCCGGGTCAGAACCGGCCTGGAAGGCCTGGACGACCACCAGCTGGAGCACACGCTCGCGTGGCAAGCCCGGGACCACGACTGGCTGTTCGACGACCTGGGCGAGCCGTCGATGTCCGTGCCTCTCCTGGACACGGTCGCCGCCCTGGCGCCGGTGGACTGCGAGTTCATGATGACGACCGCGGTACGCAAAGGTGTCGCTGCCGGCACGGGACTGGCCTCCAGCGGGCTGGAGGACTTCCCGACGGCCGCCCAGATCCACGCCCTCACGGTCTGCATGGCCGTGATGCTCCTGGAAGCCCACGGACGCCCGAGCGCACTAGAGTTCGTCGCCGCGCCGGCCGACGACTACGTCCGACGCGGTCACCCGCGCCCCTACCCGGCCCCCTGAGCCAGCTGGTTCACGACACGGTGCTGCCGGCGACGCGCGCCAACTCCCCGGCCGACCCGGGGGTCAGACGGTAGAACCCTTGAAGGCTTACTGCGCGCTCCAGACGTCCGTCGACTACGTGCTTCAGCCCGCGGATCTGACCGGACAGGCCCTGTTCTCAAGAGCCGGGGCTACCACCAGGGGGTGCAGGTGATGCCGCTGACGGGGGAGGCGCTGGTTATCTGCGCGCAGACACGGAAGGCCCGACTCGACGAGCTGCTGGTCGGGTAGGCCGCGGTCGTGAGCCTGGCGCCGCTCGCGGTCGTGGTGAACGGGCCGCACTGGATCCATGACCTCTTGTCGGGGTCGTTGGTGACATCCATCCAGACCCATCCGACCGCGCTGGGACCCCAAACGGTGGAGCTGGTGGTCAGGACGCCCCACCCCATCTCTCTGCCGCCGACGTTGCCAGCCTGCATCGCGTACGAGGCGACGGCCCACGGCCTGCCTCCGAAATCGGCAATCACGGCTCCCGCCCCCGCGACACCGCGACCGCTGAGACTGTCCGGGATGTCGGTGAAACCCTGTGCCCCTCCCGTGCAGTCCGACGGCGCGGCCTGAGCTGCACCGGAAGAACCCGCCACAAGCCCTGCTCCGAGCACGAGCGCGGCCGTGCCCACGCTGAAGATCCGGCGGATGCTGCGCATTTCTTCTCCTGGGTCGAAGCTGTAGCGGCCGGAAGGCCCCCGAGCCAGCGCCTCGAACCGTAGACCGTGCCTGGGACGTCGCGTCCCTGACAGATGTCAGGGTGGTGAGGGTGCGTGCCGGGCGGCGGGGTACGGGTGACCGTCGGGGCAGGCCAGGCTGTCAGGCGAGTGGAGGCCCTGGTCGACGGGAACTTGACTGCGACGATTGCGGCCGCTGTATGTCCTCACTTGACCGCCCCACACCACCCTGCCCCATCGTGGCTCACGGTCCCGTTTGCAGTCCTGCCTGAAGCCCCATGTAGCGTCCTGGACTGGCGAGCGTGCTGTCCACGAAGGCGCGGACGATGCCGACGACCTCCGCCACCGTCACCTCCGTTGTCCACTTCGCTGTTGAGGCGTGCGCGGGGCAGGACAGGGTGATGTGGTGCACGCCGTCTGTTTCCCTGAGTTCGGCGTACGGCCGAGGGCGACAGTGGCCGTGCCCCTTGTCGGCTTCCAGGTGAGCGAGGGCGACGTCGAGGTGGAAACGGCGCGGCAAGGTGCTCGCCTCCCTGCATCCTCGGCACGCGAGCAGATGCTCGACGCTGCCGTCCCGGCGGAGGAAAGGTACGCCCTTGCCCTCGAAGGTGTTGCAGCTCGCGCACACCGGACCGCGCACGAAGCCGTGCTCGTGGCAGTGATCCCAGGTGAACGCCCGGCTCTCGCGGCACAAACAGCACAGGTAGGCATCGGCACGGTGCGTACGGCGCAGGGAGGTGTAGGCGACACCGTGCAGGTGTCCCGTGTAGGTCTGGAAGGCCTCATCGGAGCAGGACGGGCACATGGTGACGTAGCCGCCTGCGGTGGGCGTGCGCCATGACCAGCCGCTTCCTCGCCGTCCACAGTCACTACAGATCCGAGCACGCTCGGAGAGTTCCCGGTCCTGGGCTTGCCAGTGATCCAGCATGTCCCTGTATGCGCGGGGGAACACCCAGTGCGTCCCCGACCATGCCAGCACCTCGAGCGGGCGGGTGCCTGCGATCGTGCGCTTGCCGTAGTAGGAGACGAACTCGTTGAAGGTGAGCTGACCGGGAAGGCCGTGAGGACCGATCTCGTACCTGCTGCTGCTCCAGATGTCGACGTCGATGTCGATGCTGAGCTCTGGATCGAGGAGGTCGAAGTCGTCGGCAGGGTTGAACCCGACGGCGGCCGGGCCATCGCGTTCAAGCAGCAAGGACCGGTGCGCCGCAGCGTAGGCCCAATGGTTCAGCGTGCCGCGCCAGTCGGCCCCGCTCATGTCATCGAAGGTTCCTCGAACGTCGAACCAGCGACGATCGGGGAACCCGGCTTCCACGAGGTCAGCGCTGTCGATCACCACGGAGGCGAGGTGCCGACCGGCTCGGCGGATGTCTCGGTCGTCGTACCTCCACCGTCCCTTGTCCTTGTAGCCGCGCACGGCAACGTCGCCGACGAACACATGGCCGTGAGCAAGGAACTCGCCTTTGCCGGGGATCAGTTCACCGGCGTCGAGGGGCAGGCCGCAGTCCTTGATCAGATCCGCCAGGGTGTCTCGGGCCAGCTGTGGGCTGATGAGCATGCCCGGATGGTCCCAGAAGGGTCTGACAGTGATGTCGGTGCCGGTTCGTAGGGTGGGAGGTGTGGTGAGAGTTCCGTGGGACAAACTGGCGGCCGAGAGCCCGAAGGTGTCCGAGGCGCTGGTGACGATGCTGGTGCTGCAGCTGCGCGAGAGGGCGCAGGCGGTCGACGGCAGCGGCGGGGACGGCGGCCAGGACCTGTGCGAGCACACCGAGAGCGGTGAACTCCTCATCTACGAGGCGAAGTCGTTCACCGGGCGCATGAACCAGGTACGCCGCCGGCAGGTCGTGCGCTCGCTGGTGTCCGCGGCCCGTCATCAGCCCGACCACTGGGACCTGCTGGTGCCGATCGACCACAATCCCGCCGAGCTGCGGTGGTTCGAGGGCCTGCGCGAAGAGTTCCCGTTCGTACGGCACTGGCGCGGGCGTAGTTGGCTGGATGGGAAGTTCGCCGCCCATCCCGACCTGGTGCGGTACGCGTTGCAGGAGTCCGGCGACTACATCCTGGAGCGGATCGCTGAAGCCCGGGCTGAGCGGGATGTCCTGCTGGGTGGGTTGCCCGACTACCTGGAGCGGGCGAGCGCGCTGCACGTGCGGGCCCAGGAGCTCTCCCCGCACTACGCGGTGCACACCACGCTGGGCTCCGCCGGGCAGACAATCGTGCACCTGACGCCCAAGATCTCCTCCCCCGGCGAGCAGGCGGCGATCCGCTTCGTGGGCCGCATCCGGTTCCCGGCCGGCGACGAGCGGGAGGCCGAGCGGCGGCGCCTGTTCGAGGAGACGATGCGCTTCGGCGGCGAGGTGGAGCTGGCCGCAGACAACCTCACCGGGATGCGTCTGACCGAGCCTGCGGGTCTCGGACTGGAGCAGCTGTCGCTCGGCGGCGTGCGCATCACCTCGCCGCGCCAGGAGGTGACGCCGCCGCTCCGCGGACAGTTGGTCTTGAAACGACAGTCCGGTGTCCCGCTCACCTCCATGCCGGTCACCTTCACCGAGAAGGTCACCGGCATGGAGGGCGGGACCCTGCACGGGCACGACGTCACCGGGGTGATGCGGGTGAGGTTGCGCTACCACCTGCGCGACCGGAATGGCGCGCTGACGTTCAGCTTCGAGCTGGATCAGCCCGTCCTGCCGCAGACCGTGGTGCCGGTGCTCCGGCTGATCGCCCACAGTTCCCCGGGCAACGTCATGGAACTCATCCTGGCCGGCGCCAACACACCCGGGGTGCAGGCCCTGATCTCGGCGGGTATGGCCCCGCCCGGCTGGAAGGACAACGAGGCGCAGTTCTGGGCCGACGCGTTCGACGACCTGGGCCGTCTGCAAAGCCGCACCGGGCGCTACTTTCTGCTTCCCGAGGACTTCAGCCGCCAGGATGTGCGTGACGTCAGGGAGATAAATGCACTGCTCGATGGGGATGAGAACGTCCTCACGGGCGAAACCGTGTCCGTGGGCATCGAGAGCGCCGAGGCCCTGGACCAGCTGGCCGAAGCGGCCGCCTCGTTGTCCCGCGTCACCGTCGGCTACGCGTCGCTGGTTTTCGCCCTCGGCGAGCACCAGATCGACCTCGGACCGTGTACCGAGGCCTACACCATGGACGAGATCCTCAACATGAGCGAGGCCCGCACCGAACTTGCCGCGCACGGGCACACCACCGTCCACATGCGGCTGGCCAGACACATCCCGGCCGTCCGCTACCTGGGGGACGAACCGCCGCAGTAGGGGCAGGGCTGGTACCGAAGGTGCGGTCACCTCATCGGCCTGGTGCCACCGGCCACGGAAGGAACAGTGGTGCCGGCGACTTTCGCCAACTCTCCGGCCGACTCGGGAGTCAAACGGTAGAACCCCTGGAGACTTACGGCGCGCCCAAGACGTCCGTCGACCACGTGTTTCAGTCCGCGAGTCTAAGCGATGGCCTGTTGTCGTCGAGAGCTCGCCCGGGAACACACTGGCGTCCAAGCCCGAGTCGGCAACACCATGTCGAGCCATGGACGTTGTGAGCACCGCCGAGGTCTCAACTGAGGAGCGTTTCGCTTTCTGGCGCGAAGTACACACGAAGCTCTGGGTACCTTTCGACATACGCTGCGACTCGCGGACAGAAAGCGAATTCCAGGCACAGGTCGGCGCCAGCGAGATCGGACCGGTGCAGGCGGCGCTGATAACCACCATGCCGCACTCGGTGCACCGTACTCCCAAGCTCATCCGCCAGGATGATCCCGGCACTCTCAAGCTGGGCTGCGTGGTGCGCGGAGGCGGAATGGTCACCAAGGGCAGCCATCGTATCGATCAACGCGTCGGCGATCTCGTTCTGCACGACACCTCACGCCCATACCAGGCCGAATTCGCTCCGCAAATTCCAGTGCACCAGCTCCTGCTTCTCAGCTTCCCCCGCGGACTGCTGCCATTACCTGAGCGGGACCTGCAGCGGCTGAGCACCAGGCGGATACCGGGCACCCGGGGCATCGGGGCGCTCTCTTCTCAGTTCCTGCTGCACTTCGCCCGGCACATGCACGAATTCAGCCCGTCCGACACCGCCCGCCTGTCCACCTTGATACTCGACGTGCTGAGCACGGCACTCGCCGAGGCGCTGGATGCCGAGAGGGTAATACCGCCCCACTCCAGGCAGCGTGCTCTGTTAGCCCAGATCCACGCCTTCATCCGCGACAACCTGGGCGACACGGACCTCACCCCCGATGCGATCGCCACAGCCCACCACATTTCCGTGCGCTACCTGCACAAGCTGTTCCAGCAGGACGGGCACACCGTCGCCGGCTGGATCCGCAAGCGTCGCCTGGAGCAGTGCCGACGTGACCTCGCCGACCCACGGCTCGCCGCTCTCCCGATCCACGCGATCGCCGCCCGCTGGGGCTTCACCCGCCCCGCGCATTTCAGCCAGGCCTTCCGCCACGCCTACGGCGTCACACCACGCCAGTGCCGTGAGCAGTCCGCGACAGTGCACGCAGACTAAAGAACTGTGCGCGGATCCGTAACGACAGGCCCGACTGCGGCATGCAGTCTATTCACGGAAGCAGGACTGCCGGCCATCAAGGGGGATCTTGCAGTGCGCAGATCGAAATATTCCGGATTCGGTGCTGTGCTGGTTTCCGCTACAGCTGTCGCCGCTACGCTCATTCCAGGATCACCGGCGGGTGCAGCGAACGCGGACAGTACCAGTGTGAAAGTGACCTGCTCCGCAAACTATGTTTGCGGGTGGGCGGGCACCTATTTCAACGGGCTTGGCAACAGCACTCATCCGCCCGACGCAACGCAATGCAAGCGAATGCCGATTGGCTACCTGTCGGTAATCAATCAGGCATTTGTGACCGTGCGGCTGTGGACCGGCGCCAACTGCACAGGCACCAGCATCCCGGTGGGCCCCGGAGAGTCAAAAACGGATCTGGGCCAGCCGCGCCGGTGGATGGGCAGCCTCTGAGCTTGACCTTTGACCTCGCTGCGGTGTCGGGGCGGCGCGGGCGGTGACGGGGAGCAGGGAGGCGAGCGACGCACAGCGCCGCACCGGCTGTCCCTGCGGCAGGGAATGGCGCGAGCCGGGAGCTCGCCATCCACGCCCAGCTGGGCATTTTCATCATGCGATTTCCGTCGTCGGTACGCGGCACTGCACTCAGACCAAAGACACTTGCGCGCTCACACGTAATGCCAGGCCCGTATGCGGGGTGCAGTCCCGGCCGTGAAGGCAACAAGCAGGACTCACCACACCGGCAGGCTCTAGCGGCACGCGCCGCCAGAGCCTGCCATAAGAGGGAGAATCGTGGCACTACGCAAGATCATTGCAGTCGCTCTCACGTCACTGGCACTCGCCGGCGCCGGTCTGGCGACCTCGGCATCCGCCGCGCCGACAGCCCCCACCACGAGCGCAACGAGTCTGAGGCCAGTAGCAGTCGCCCCGGCGTCAGCAACCCAGTCTGCGATCGGCACCGAGTCGTCCAGCGCCGCACCGGCGTACATGACTCCTTGTAGCTGGAATAAGTACCCCGCAGGCTATTACCCCGCCGGCGAGTCATGGAACAACTGCACGTCGTGTCAATTCACAGGCGATATCAAGATAGCGTTGGGCATCGCCAAGCAGGCCTACTGCTGGAGGTACAACGGGCTCGATGTACGCCTTTTCCTGTCCGAATACTGACCGACTGCGCAGAGAGTTCGGTCAGGGCCCCGCTCACTGCAGTTCGGCCCGCGCGCAAGACTCCAGTGGCAGCCGCACAATCAAGCGACAGGAGGCCAGGGCGGCGGTTGCAAGTTCCGGGGCAGCGCGGTTGGTCGGGTTGTGACCGGTTGGGGCGCATAGCAGAGCAGGCACGGGCTTCGTGATCATTGTGGTGTCTAAGCCAGATGATCATGAGGTGGCCCGTGCCTGCTGCAACCTCTCCCATCCCTGCCGTGCTGGTGAAACTGAGTCCGCTGGACACCAGCCGGATCGCCGACCTGTGCCCCTACTTCGACTCGGTGCCCGACCCGCGCTCCCGGCGGGGCCGGTGGTACTCGCTGACAGCGGTCCTGCTGGTGTGTGCCTGCGCGGTCGTCTCGGGAGCGAGGAGCATCGACGAACTCGCCGAGTGGGGTCAGCGTGCCCCGAACGCACTCCTGACAGTGATCGGGATCCGCCGCCACTTGCTGAGATGGCGGCACGCTCCGTCACCGACCACGATCGGCCGTGTGCTGGGGGCTGTTGACGGTGACGCCCTGGACCGGGCGGTCGGCGCCTACCTCGCCGACCGGCACCGCGCCGCCACCGAACCCGCCTGGGCGCCGTCGCCTTCCGCATCGGGGCGGCCCCCCGGCGATCGCTGTCGACGGCAAAGCACTCAAGGGATCAGCCCGTCTCACCGCGACGCGCCGGCATCTGCTCTCCGCGGTCACTCACGGCACCGTCGTGGCCCTCGCCCGGGTGGAGATCGGCGCGAAGACGAACGAAACCACACACTTCCGTCCGCTGCTGGAACCCCTGGACCTGACCGGCACCGTCGTCACCTTCGACGCCCTGCACTCGGTCAAGGCGAACATCTCCTGGCTGGTCGAGACCAAGAAGGCCCACTACATCGCCGTGATCAAGACCAACCAGCCCACCGCCTACACCCAACTCGCAGCTCTGCCCTGGCAGTCCATCGCAGTCCAGCACACCGTCTCCGGGACCGGACACGGACGCCACGAGTCGCGCTCGATCAAGACCTGCGGGATCGCCGACGGACTCGGCGGAATCGCCTTTCCCCACGCCCGCCTCGCCATCCGCATCCATCGCCGCCGCAAGCAGACCGGCCGGCGCGAGACCCGTGAGAGTGTCTGCGCCGTCACCAGCCTCGACGCCCATCAAGCCGGGCCCGCCGACCTGGCCGCCGCGATTCGCGGGCACTGGGGAGTGGAGAACTCCTCGCACCACATCAGGGACGTCACCTTCGCCGAGGACGCCTCCACCGTCCACGCCGGGACCGCACCACGGGCCATGGCGACCCTCCGCAACCTCGCCATCGGCGTGCTGAAAACTCTCGGAGCCGACAACATCGCCAAGACCACCCGGGCGATCCGCGACGAGCCCGGGCGGGCACTCCCCATCCTGGGCATCACCGACAACCCGGCAGCTACGAAATTTGATCAAGCCCTGAGCAGACGCAGCTTCGCAGCCCACCCGACCGGGGACCTAAAGGCGACCCGCATCGAAGATGACCCGAATCCAGGAGTCCAAGTGCGATGAGTTTCGTCATGGCTCCTCGTCTGTATCCACAACACGCCATCAACCGCACTCGAGGAGAGCGCCATGACCGCGATCTACACCTGGGACGTCTTTTCCACCCTCGACGGCTACGGCGCCTACGGTCCCGACGGCAACTGGGGCGGCTACTGGGGAAAACAGGGCCCTGACTTCCTTGACAACCGCCTTGCCGTGATCAGCCAGGAGCAGCGGATGGTTCTCGGGACCAACACCTTTCGGCAGTTCGTGGAGCTGCTGGGCCCGATCCCAGAGGCCGACCTCGACCCGGTGAACTCCCGGATGCGAAGCATGCCGACAACGGTGGTGTCGACGACGCTCGCAGGACCCTTCGCCTGGCCGGACGCGACCGTCGTGGCCGGAGACGCCGTTGACGTCGTCGCCCGGCTCAAGAAGGAGTCCGAGGTGCCGTTGCGCTCGCACGGCAGCCTGTCGTTGAACCGGGCGCTCATGGCCGCAGGGCTCGTCGACCGCGTCCAGGTGACCATCTTCCCTGTGATCAGCGGCCAGACCGGGACCGACCCGATCTTCGAGGGCGCGGCCGACTTCGACCTCGAACTGATCAAGAGCCGGACGTTCGACGGCCACACTCAGGAGCTCATCTACCGACCCACCCTGCACACCTGAACGCAACCACGCACTGCACCAGGTCCAGCAGCCGAACCTGCCCCGGCAGTTCTCCCGAGAGCCGACATGCCTCACCTATCAGGAACTTGAACGCGCCCTGACAGGCGGCCGCTCGCCCACACGCCCGGCCGGACGCAGAACCCTGCAGGTGTTGTGGGTCCACAGGACGGTGAAGGCATCAGGCATGCCGTGATCCTATGAACGAGCACTGATCCGTGACGTCTCTGGCCAGCTGGTGACGATGTATCGAGCCGCCGCTGGCCTTCACCTGGGTCGTGCGCGGTACTACCTGACTTCGACCGAGTACGAGGCGCCGGGGAACTCCCATCCGTCGGTGCCTTCCCCGATGTCCTCCACGATGACGTCGTCGACGAAATGGTCCTCGAACTCGTCGTCGTCGAGCTCGCCGGCGAGCCAGAGTTCCTCGATCGCGTCCCAGTTGCCCCGGGTGCCGTCGATCCGCAGCGGCGCGGCGTCCCGGGTGCCGCGTGTGCGTTCGTCGCTTCCGGTCCTGACGACGCCGCTGATCTCGTACTGACCCCGTTTGATGTGGTCCGGGATCGGGTCAGCGGGGACGATCGCGACGTTCTCGTAGGCGGTGTGGATGAGGTCGCGGTAGCCGCGGCGGACGTTGTACTCGGGATCCGACAGCCACTTGAAGAGGGTGTCGGGCCGGACGTCGAGACCGGCGGTTTCCAGGGCTTCGTATCCGCGTCGGGTTCCGGTGAGCTGGGAGAGCTGGGCGTGCCAGTGCTTGGCGTTGTAGGTCGACAGCCGGTGGCGGGGTGTGACCTGGGCGCGCAGGAGGTCGTTGAGGGCGGCGCCGAGGGAGTCGCCGCGGCCGGTAGGGCCGGCCATCAGTCGTCACCCTCGGGGATCATCTCGCCCGGCTGGATGAACTTGGCCTTGACCTCGCCGAAGCCCGTTCCGATCCGGTACGTGTCCGGCGGAGTGTCGGGCGGCGTCCAGAAGACGGCCGCGTCGACGTTGCGCAGCGCGATGAGCGTGTGCCCGTCCTGGACCGCCTTGAAGGCCGCCACCCAGTGCCGCACGGACGCCTCGGCGACCATGCTCATGCGCCAGTCCGGCCGCCAGAACGGGGACCGCTGTTCCTGCCGCTTGGGCCACAGCAGACGCAGCGCGATCGACAGCCGGGTCTTGTAGGCCTTGTACGGCTCGCCGCCGGCCTGGACGAGTTCGGTGCGCGCCCTCCGGGTGGCCTCGTAGAACGGCTTGAACAGCGACTCGTTGGCCTTCCCGGTCCACGAGTCGTGGATGGCCGGCATCACAGCGAGGTGGTCCTCGCGCACGAGCCTCGCGAGCAGCTTGATGTGCGGGGTGGTCACCCAGACGCGGCCCTGCTCGTCGGGCCGGTCAATGATCCGCCCCAGGGGGTGCGGCATGTCGGCGCGCGTCCACTCGGGGATGTCGATGAGGTAGATACCGGCACTGGCCTTGTCGAATGCCTCAAGGGGCCCGGTGTGCAGCAGCTTGTTCGGGGCCAGGGGAACGGCGGAACAGGCGGACGGGTAGGAGCCGTTGCGGTCGATCAGGCACATCACCCCCGCACCGAAGGCGTCCGGCACGTCGAGCCGGTCGCGCCTAACCCGCTTCCCGTTCTCCCGGATAAACGGCACGCGCGTGCTGGTGACGTCGGGATGGACCCAGCGGGGCTCGCCGTCCATGTGCTCACTGATCAGCGGCCACGGACCGCTCTCCCGTGCCTCGATGCCGATGACCGGGATCGGGTGCATCTTGGAGCGGCCGACCGCGTCCTTGAGGATCTTCAACGCGGGGAAGACCGCTGTTGCGGGCTCGTCTTCCTCATCCCCCGGCTGAAGTTCCACCTCTCTGTCTGTGTCGTCTTCGTCGTCCGGGGCGTGGCTGCTGCCCCCGGCGGACTGGTCGGCGGTGACGGCGGGTACGGCGGGGTGGTAGGCGTTCAGTGCGGCGGCGAGGCGACGGCCCTCGTCGGTGTCCGGCAGCTGGGGCGGCGCCGCAGCAACCTCGGCGAGCGACGGCGCAAGCTCGTCGAGGGCGCCCTGGTCACCGTTCGCGAGCGCGGTGCGCAGCGCGGCCAGGACATGGGTGACGGCGGCGGGCAGTCCCTGCCGGGCGCCGGAGGTGTAGGGAAGCGCGGCTTCGGCCAACTCCCGCTCCGCGGCGCTGCCCACTGGACGCGCGGGTTGGTTGCCGGGCGTAGGGACGGTAAGGGCGTTGCCGGCGTCGAGGAAGCGGGCGTGCAGCAGGTCGGGACTCAGGTACGCCGAGCCGATCGTGCCGAAGTCGCGCTCGGCGACCGTCACATGGACCTTGGCAGGGTCCTCGGTCGGCGTGAGCGTCAGCGTGATGTCGGCGTCGAGGAGTCCCAGGAGGGTGGGGTCGTCGCTGTCCACGACGGCCAGTACCGGTACATGCAGGTCGCGGGCGAGGCCGGCCAGGACCTGGGAGGCATCCGGGAGACGGTCTCCGGACAGTGGCAGCCGGGCGCTGTGCGCGGCCTGGAGGCGGTCCACGACCACCAGGGCCAGGCCCTCCATGTGCGGCGCGGTCTCCGCGATGTCCTCGGCCCGCAAGTTGGCGCCGTCATCGATGAGGAGCACGTCGCCCGCCTGGACCAACTGGCGGGCGACCTGCTGCTCGTACTCGGTGAGGCGGCCCTGCTTCAGGCGCGGGTAGTCACCCCCGGTCTCGGCGGAGATGATCCGGCGGAAGATGTCGTCACGGTTCGGCCCGGACGCCGCATACAGCACGGTGCGGCGGTCGACGAGCGCGGTCGTGCGTGCGGCGGCAAGGCCCAGCAGGCTTCCGCCGACGCTCGGTGGGGCCGCCACGAGCGTCAGGCGGCCCGCCTGCAGACCGCCCGTCGCAGCGTCTAGACCGGGCAGCCCGAACGCGGGGCCGCCGACCGAGCCGCCGGTGAGTGCAGACATGGCGTCGCCGAGCGTGGCGAGCCTGCGCGGTGTGCTGCCGCGGTCCTGGTTGCCTGGGCTGGTCACCGCACCTCCTGTGGTCGCCGCGCCGGAGTGCGCGGCTGTGTCGGACAAGGGGGCACTCACGTCGGCGTCGGCGGAGATCAGCACCGCGATGAGCGTGGTGTTGCGCCGGAGTACCTGCGGCTGGCCGTTGGCCGCACGCGTGATGAGATCACCGAGATCCTTCTGCGCCGCGCTCAGCACATGGGACGGGAACGCCCCGGCTTGCCGGGCCGCCGGAAACTGGGCCAGCGGGACCAGAAGGGCGCGATCATCCCGCTTGTGGATCAGGGTCGAGACCCCGTCCTCCTCGGCGCGCTTCACCAGGGCGAAGAGCTCCGCCCGGGCCTCGGTCGCGTTCACCGAGGTCTCGGCCGACGGATTCTGACTCTGACTCACTCACCCTCCCCGGATGTACAATTCACCTCCATGATACCAAATTCCACTATGAAACTTCGAGAGCATCACACTCTTGCACCTGATATTCACTCACTTGCGAGATCTGCTGGCGGGAGTTGACTGGCGTGAAGCGCCCGCCGACGAGCGGCGACAGACACCGCGCGACGAGACGGAGGCCGGGCCACCGGTCCCGGCCTCCGCTCACCCTCGATCACCTCGCCGAGCGATCCCGGTCTCGGGGCCGAGCGAACGGGATGGCCGACCAGGCCTGCTCCAGCACGGCGTTGTGATCCAGGAACTTGTGCCCCTGGAAGAGCGGCCGCAGTGCCGCTCCGTCGTGGCTGGCGCTGGCCCGCAGGACGTCGGCCAGACTGGTGCCGGTAATGGTGACCGCATCCTCGAGTTCCTGGATGGAGGTCACCGTCACCGGCACGGTGGTTGCGGGCATTCCGGCCCGGATGTCAGGGGCGTTGATCTGGTGGAACTGCTCCGCGGTGACCACCATGCCGACCATCTGCCGGTCGCCCGGGATGTGGTCGAACTCGGGATGCGCCCCGGACCGGATGCGGACCGCCGAGTTGTCGACCTGGCGGAAGGCTTTACGGAACTGGTCGTCCAGGATCGTGGTGAAGTCCTTCCCGCCCAGCCGCAGCGCCTCGCCGGGCCGGGTCGACTTGACCTCGACCAGGAGCACCAGGTCGGGGAAGACCACGATCCAGTCGACCGACTTCCCCTTCTGTTTCTTGGCCAGCTGGTACTCCACCTCGGGGTACACCGCGGCGTCGGTCAGGAGGTCAAGTTGGCGGCCTACGTACCGTTCGAACAGATGGCCCACGTCCCGGGTGAAAGGCCTTGCCCCGCTCCGAGTTGTTGTCGTCCCCGGCACAACCGCGGCCCGGCGTCCTCATTCGCGACTACGACCAACAGCAGCCGGGGCACCCCGTCCCTGCCCATACCGACCACCCTACGAAGCAGAAGTGGCCGCCGGGGAGCCCGACGGCCACTGTTTAGACGTCGTCTCATTTGGCTGCCTGGGTAGGCTGTCGGTCGTGGTGGGGATCGTTGAGCGGCTGGTGCCGGATGAGTTGTGGGAGCTGTTCCAGCGAGTGGTGCCGGAGGCGCCGGTGCGGCCTCAGGGCGGTGGCCGTCGTCGGCATGGTGACCGGGAGGTGCTGGCCGCGATCGTGTTCGTGGCCACGTCTGGCTGCACGTGGCAGCAGTTGCCGTCGGCGTCGTTCGGGCCGTCGGGTGCGACGGCCCATCGACGGTTCGCTGAGTGGACGAAAGCCAGGGTGTGGGCCAAGCTCCATCGCCTGGTCCTGGACGAACTCGGCTCCCGCGGCGAGCTCGACTGGTCGCGCTGTGCGATCGACTCGGTGAACATGCGGGCCCTGAAAGGGGGACCTGACGGGCCCGAATCCTGTCGACCGGGGCAAGTACGGCTCGAAGATCCACTTGATCACAGAGCGGACCGGTCTGCCCTTGTCCGTCGGGATCTCGGGTGCGAACCTGCACGACAGCCAGGCCCTGATTCCTCTGGTGAAAGGCATACCGCCGATCCGCTCTCGCCGCGGCCGACGACGGCGCAAGCCGGGCAAGCTCCACGCCGACAAGGGATACGACTACGGCCACCTGCGGCGATGGTTACGGCAGCGCGGGATCACCCACCGCATCGCCCGAAAGGGAATCGAGTCCTCGAAGCGGCTGGGCCGCCACAGGTGGACCATCGAACGCACCATGTCCTGGCTCGCCGGCTGTCGCCGTCTACACCGCCGCTACGAGCGCAAAGCCGAGCACTTCCTGGCCTTCACCAGCATCGCCTGCACCCTCATCTGCTACCGCAGACTCACCAAATGAGATGACGTCTTAGGCGAACCCTGCGGGCCCGGGCTGGCCATAGAGCTCCACGAGGCCCTGGACCCGCTGGCGCCCCATCTGGCTCCAGGGCGCTCGTATCGCTCTCGCCGACGGGCCGTACACGCCTGCCGAACGGGAGACCCTCGCTGCAGTGGGCGCCGCGCTGACGATCTGTGCGGATGATGTGACGCGATTGCTCACGGCGGCGCGGACGCCATCGTGAGCCCCCGGGTGGGCCCGGGCCCCTCGCGCCCTCCCGGCGGGGGGCTGATTCTGCGGCGGGTCGGTGAGGGCTGGTCGCGCGGTTCCCCGAGTCTCTTCCGGGGCGGCGTGCCGTCCGCCGCTTACTCCCCCGGGAGTAATCCGCACCCGCCGTCGCCCCCGGCAGTACGCGTCACCTCGCCCTCCCGCCCGACGAAAGCCGTGATTCTCAGCGGAAGTCTGGGGACCGAAGCAGACGTCACCCGGAGGGAGATCGGTCGATGAGGGCCGGAGAGACAACCGCTACGACGAGGCTGGGGCCGGGGCGCGGGCGAGCCGTTCCATGGGCGGTGCTCGGGCTGTGGATCGCCGTGATCGCGCTCGTCGGGCCGTTCGCGGCGAAGCTCGCCGACGTGCAGCACGACAAGGTCACCGACTACCTGCCGGCGAGCGCGGACTCGAC
>NZ_JBIVKB010000029.1:0-55868 GCF_044750545.1 Streptomyces sp. NPDC088794
TCGACGACTGCACCCGGCTGCGGGTCCTGAAGATCTACCCGACGCTCAACCAGGCCACCGCCATCCAGTTCGTCGACTACGTCCTGCAGAGGCTGCCGTTCCAGGTGGAGGTGATCCAGACGGACAACGGAGCCGAGTTCCAGTCGGCCTTCCACTTCCACATCCTCGACAAGGGCATCGGTCACGCCTACATAAAGCCCCGCACACCGCGGCTGAACGGGAAGGTCGAACGCTCTCACCGGATCGACGGCGAGGAGTTCTACCGGCTCCTGGAGGGCGTCATCATCGACGATGCCGAGGTCTTCAACGACAAGCTGCGCGAGTGGGAGGACTACTACAACTACCATCGCCCACACGGCGGCCTCGGCGGCCAGACTCCCTACGAACGCCTCAAGCAGAAGACCGCACCCCAGGCGTAAACGATCATCGTCGGTTGCACACGACACGGGGCAGGACAGCCTCTTGGGCCTGCTCCCACACCCGCCGGTAGACGGAAGCCGAGAGGCGCCCACCGCGCCTGCCGGGAAACAGCAGATCGTCCTCCCGCAGACCAGCCCAACTGATCCACTCACGCAGGAACTCAACGAGCTCGGGCTGGAGGGGGATCTCCCGCGCCACTCCCCGGTGACGGGTTGTCAGCGTGCCCAAGTCACGCTCCGGGAGCACCACGTCGCGGACTCGTAAAGCGCGAGCCTCGCCCAGACGCAGCGCCTGCTCCGTCACGGTGCGTATGAAGGGACACACCGAGCGATCAACTCCCGCGTGCCCATGAATCCATTCAAGGAGCGATCGAACCTGCTCCACGGACAACAGCCATTCTTCGTCCGTTACGTCGACAGACACAGCTATGAACTCCTCAAGGGAAGGGGGAGTGTAAATCTAACGGCGGATCCGACGGTCATGGGAGAGACGTCAAGTGACTGACACCGCCGTGGAGTTGGAGACCGTGGAATCTGTCGAGAGTGCCCAGTCCGGGCCGTCCGTCCCTGTGTCGGACGAGCGGCTGGTCGCGATGCTGGTGGAACGGGCCAGGTCGGAGGGACTGCAGCTGACCGGGCAGGGTGGGCTGCTGCAGCAGCTGACCAAGCGGGTCCTGGAGTCTGCACTGGAAGGTGAGATTGCTGATCACCTGGGCTATGAGAAGCTCGATGCGGCCGGCCGGGGCAGTGGCAACTCGCGCAACGGGGGCCGGGCCAAGACCGTGCTGACCGACGTCGGGCCGGTCGAGGTCAAGGTGCCGCGTGACACTGCGGGCACGTTCGAGCCGCAGATCGTCAGGAAGCGGCAGCGGCGGCTGACCGGGGTCGACGAGATGGTTCTGTCGTTGTCCGCGAAAGGGCTGACGCACGGCGAGATCGCCGCTCACCTGGCCGAGGTGTCCAAGCAGACCATCTCCACCATTACCGACAAGGTGATGGAAGGAATGGCCGAGTGGCAGAACCGTCCCCTCGACCGTGTTTACCCCGTTTTGTTCGTGGTGATGGCTGTGACGGTGGACGGCACCCGCGACATCCTCGGCATCTGGGCCGGCGACGGCGAAGAGGGCGCCAAGTACTGGCTGCATGTGTTCACCGAGCTGAAGAACCGCGGCCTGGACGACGTGCTGATGCTGGTCTGCGACGGGCTGAAGGGCCTTCCCGAGGCGGTGGAGGCCGTCTGGCCTCGTACGATCGTCCAGACGTGTGTGGTTCACCTGCTGCGGAACTCGTTCCGATATGCAGCCCGTCAGGACTGGGACAAGGTCGCCAAAGCTCTCAAGCCCGTCTACACCGCGTCCAGCGAGGACGCGGCGACGGAGCGGTTCCTGGAGTTCCAGGAGGAGTGGGGCCGGAAGTATCCGGCGATCGTGAAGCTGTGGTCTGACGCCTGGCCCGAGTTCGTGCCCTTCCTCTCCTTCGACGTCGAGATCCGCAAGGTCATCTGCAGCACGAACGCGATCGAGAGTGTCAATGCCCGCATCCGCCGGGCTGTTCGCGCCCGCGGGCACTTCCCCAACGAGGCCGCCGCCCTGAAGTGCATCTACATGGCACTGATGAGCCTGGACCGACCGGGAAGGGCCGCAAGCGCTGGACCATGCGCCGGAAAGCACCCCTGAACGCGTTCCAGATCGCCTTCGAAGGCCGCCTCACCCCAAGCAACAACTGACCATCAACAACCAAGATCAGCCGTTAAATTGACACACCCGTAGGACTCGGTGCCTGTCTCGATGAGAGTGGCGTTGCAGGTGAGCTGGTCCACGAGCGCCGCTGGGGCCGTGGATCAGTTGGGGGTGGTTCTGTTTGGGAGACAGTGATCACGCGACGGGCGCGTGTGTGGTAGAGGAACACCCCGCGCCCTTCAAGCGCGGGGTGTTGGGTCCTTCATGCCTCTTCGTCCTCGGGCACAGACTCGCGAAGGAACCACAGGTCGAGGGTGTACCGCTCCACGACCGGCGACAGTTCCAGCACACGACGAACATCTTCCACGGTGTCGAATTGCCGGGAGCCTCCCCGGATGTTCTGGTCGTAGTAGTCCGCCGCGGCCTGCCGGCCTGTCCACCATGCATGTCCGGCGTAGACACCGGGGCGGGGCAACCTGGTCGTGCCGACCGGACCGGAAGTGAGTTGGTTCACGACCAGTTCGCTGGTTTCTGACTCCAGGCTGATACCGATCCAGCCTTCGACGCCCTCAGGGGGAACCTGGGGGGCGTCCCAGACTCGGATGGCGACCTCGACGCGCAAATCGGATTGCAGAGTGCGGAGGTACAGGTGATAGCCGTTGCCTGCGACTACTTCAGTCTCGGCCCGGTCCCAGGCTTCCGCGTCGCCTTCGTACGCATCGGCGTCATAGACCTCGATCACACAGCGGTCCGGCCGGGCACTCGTGCGGTACTCCATGATGAGCGTCACGATCGGGAATTCTCCGTCTTACGGGACGATGGTGACGTAGAAGGCGTCACCATCAAGGACGCGGTTCATCGTGTACATGGCGTTCAATCGGTTGCCTCCCTTTCCATTGTCGGTTCCGTCGATGAGTCTGGCTGAATAGCGCAAGTTGCCCTCTCCACGCTCCTTGGTGCTCGCGAAGGGGTATTCATCGCATTCCAGACCGGTTCCAGAGTAGTCGCCCCACACGTCCTTGCAGGTCTTGATGGCCTGATTCCTGTTGGCATCCCTCTGCTCGGTATCGGTCAGCCGGTGGAGCGGCTCCTGCGCGCCGGGGACGGACTTGCCGGGCCATGAGGGGAATGTCCGCTCGGGGAACTGCTGGGCGTCGAGGATGTGCCGAGCGCTCTGGTCGACCTCGGGGTCGCTCAGGCTGAGCTGGAGTTCGACGCGTGCGCCGGTGAAGACGGTGCCCTGGTATTTGCCGGCCACCGGTCCGGCGTAGTCGAAGCGGATGTCGGAGTGCGCCATGTCCGGTTCGATCCACGGTACGGATGTGGGTGAGGTGAGGGTCATGGCCAGGGTGATCCGGCCGGCGACGATCTGCGAGTTGGCCGGGTCGTAGCCGCCAGTGTCGGGTGAGGTGTAGGTGACGGTCCACTGCGGTACGGCCACCCATTCGGCGAGCGGAGCGCTGCGCAGGGTGTCTGTGGGCGGGGTGATGACGGGGTTGGTGCCGGAGTCTCCGAGGTTGACGGTGTCGGAGTATTGCTGGCTGAGGACCCAGGTGGCGGGGTCGTCGCCGCTGACGGACACCGGCACGATGTTTTCGATGCTGCTCACGTAGTCCACTCGGCGGGAGCCGTCGTAGGCGAAGCCGAGGACCCACAGATCGAATGTCAGGTGGCCGAGAATCTCCCCGTTGGCCCTCTTGAGAGTCAGGTTGACGGGCTGGTGCACGCAGGTCTCGAAGCGGCTCTTGACCCAGCCGGTCTGCGAGTTGGCCTCGGGATGGTCGGCGCATTCGGTGCGGAGGTCATCGGCCTCGGCAGCCAGCGCGGCAGTCGTCGGCTGCCGCAGCGGAGCGGCCGTCGCCGCTTCTGCTGTCGACGTCGGTCCCAGGATCGCCACGAGGGTGGCGAAGGCGGCCAGTACCGTAGTGATCAGTCTTGACCCGTGGGCGAGGCCGGATATCCGGTCCGCAGACCGGGAAGTGACGCGACGGTTTGTGCGGAGTCGTATCAGCTGCACATCGTCCCCCAGCAGGCGTCGAGGAGTCGGCCGGTCACTGCCGAGTAGGTGGCTCGGAAGCCGTGGAACAGGTGACCTCGCTGCTCCAGGCCGTGCGTCGGGGACGAGGAATCAACGGTCCAGACAGCGTCCGTGGCGCCGGAACCGGCCGCGGAGGGCGGGGTGGCGGTGCTCTTCGCGGCGGTGATGTCCAGTTCCTGGGCGGGGACGTCGAAGGACGCGGCCGCCCGTGCCAGGATCTGCTCGCGGCTGGCGCCGGAGGCGGTGGAGGCCGACATCCGGCCTGCGTCCGTGTCCTTGGCCGTCAGCGCGGCTGCGTTGCACCGCTGAACCGTCTGGACGCACTGTGCCAGTCCCGGAACGGTGGTCAGGCAGCTGTCCGGGTCCTGCGTCATGCATGCGGCGAGCGCCGTCTGGTCGACCCCGTTGTAGGTCCCGTGCGTCGCCAACGGCGTGGTTCCTGCTGAGGATGGCTGCCCGCCGGGTAGACCCTGTTCGGGGCCGGCCGAGCCGTCGAGGGATTGCAGCGTCGTCGGTCCTGGCTTGGCCACGGCGAGTTGGGTGAAGGTGGTGTTGTCGGTGAGTTGCATGTCGAAGCAGTAGGGCGCGGTGCTGCCCTGACCGCAGAGGCCCAGGGAAGCGACCTGTGCGGTGTTGGCGGTCGCGGCGCGGTACCAGGTCTTGTTCTCGGCCATGTACTGCACGCGGTTGGCGATCTGCGGAACTGTGAGGTACTGAGGGCCCATCACCTCCAGGCCGATGTCGATCCGGTTCGCGTTGCCCCGTGGTACGGCGAGCTGGTCGGTGGTGGAGCCGACCCAGTTGAAGTCGTAGAGCACGTCCCACTGGTCGGTGTTGTCCTGGCGCAGCACCATGTACGTGTGGTTCGTTCCGTCCGGCGTCGAGGGATTGGTGCCGGCCGTGATGGCTTCCGTGCGACCGCCGCTGTCACCCAGCTCCGTCCACCGCGGGCCGTAGGTGGATGTTGATGCGCCCGTCTTTTCGGCGTAGAGACCGACCTGGACGTAGTTGGCGAAGAGGCCGCCCTCGGTGTTGGGTGTCATCGTGAGGTAGTTGGCCGCAGACACGGTCGTGTCGCCGGTCGAGCCGCTGGTGAACGTGATGGGTGTGTTTCGCCAGGTAGCGAAGGCGCCGATCACCGGTTCCCCCGGCTGAGTGCAGGCGACACCCCAGAAGATGATCGACGCTTCGTGCTCGATCTGACAGCTGGTCGTCGGCGGGCTCGCCGCCGCCGGGGACGCGGTGGTCAGCGGTAGGACAACGGCGGCTACGGCTGCGGACAGGGCAGGAAGAAGTCTTCGTCGCACGCGCAACGCTCCTACATACGATGATCGAATGAGTGGTCGAGGTCCTTTCCGGTACATGCACAGGCCACACACCCGTGTCGAAACCTGGCTGAATCCGTAGGACCGGGTACTTCGGCACCCAGGCGCAGATCGAGCTGTCTGTCCCTTCACAGAGGGTGTGATGGTTCGCGCTTCGGCCTGCTGAGATGCTGGAACGCACCCCGTCACCGAGGACCTGAGACATGAGCCCCTAGGCGATCGCCTGAGGTGGAGACATGGGGACGACAAGCGATCGGGGCTGAAAAGTATTGGGGACGGCTCGGCCGCCCCCTCCGCGGTTGGTCAGCTCTGGCAGCTGCCGTCGCTCGCAGCCTCGCCTCGGCCATCGCCATCGCCATCGTCCGAGATGCGGTCCTGACACAGCCCCTCCATCGCGCGGCCGTCGGGACAACAATCCGGATCGTTCTGAAGGACACCGGAGGGCGCTCCTGGTTGAGCGCCGAGCAATGAGCGGTGTGCAAGCTGAAGTTGCCGGTCACGGGGGTGGTGTGCGTGGGCATCGGGGTGCTCGTGCTGGTCGCTGGCAGGTGACTTCAGTGAAGATCGTCGGTCATCGGGCGACTTCGCGGTTCGTGAGGACCAGCAGGGCCCGGACCAGGGCGGTCGCCCAGGCGGGGTCGGTGCGTACCTTGCCGAGGACGCGCCAGTTCTTGAGGTGGGCGAAACCGTGCTCGACGGGTGCCCGGACGGCCGCCAGTGCCGTGTTGGACAGCTTCTGGCCTCGCGTCAGGGGCCGGTTCCGGGCCGCCTTGTAACCGGTGATCACCGCCGGATCGGCGCCGGGATCACTGTCGTCGAGGCCGACGAATCCCAGGTCGGCGATGGCTCCCAGCCCGGCTTCCCGCAGTTTCCGGGTGAGCTTGTCGTGCCGGCAGGCGGTGATCTCCGAGGTGCGCCCGGGGCGGGCCGCCGAGGCCCACAGCAGTCGGCCCCGGTCGTCGGTGAGGGCGATCACGAGCAGGCCGTGGCATTTGTTCTTGCCGGAGTAGTTCTTCCGGTTCGCTGTTCCGGTGCGCCGCCGGGTGCGTATCAGGGAGCCGTCCAGCAGTACGATTCCGCCACCCGTTCGGGCGATTTTCTTCAGCGCGCGGTCCAGGCGCGGGGCGCGGGCGGCCAGCAGGCCCACGACCTCCCTCACCCAGCGACTCACGGTGGTGCGGTGCACTCCGTTGCCGCCGGCCAGGTCACCGGGCCGCTGGTCACAGCGCAGCACCGCCAGGACGATGGTGGCGATCTTCCCCGCGGGCAGTGCACGCCACCGTGAGCCGATCTTCTTCAGGTGGCCGCGTATCAGGTTGGCGAGATGGTTCAGGGTGGCAGTCGACAGCGGCAGGCGGGCGGTGTAGACAAGGCCGTCAGGGCCCTCGACGGAACTGTTGTTTTTCGTCACACCAAACTCAACTGCCGTCGGGGGCCTGTCAGTTACGCCCCTGCCCCGTGCAGTTATGGACGTGTGGTGAACTGCCCGTCAGGGCGTTTGTGCAGCCAGCCGCGGTCGGCGACCTTGGTCATCTTCGCCCGCAGAGGTTCCAGCTTGCCGCGCACCGAGGTGTCCAGCCCCAGCCGCTCGCCGACCACCCGGACCTGCACCGGCCCGTCGGCCTCCCGCATGATCGCCAGGATCTTGCGGTAGTCGGCGGGCATCGCGCCCTCGTCGGCCGCGTCGCTGCGATGCGGGATGAGCAGGACTGCCCGCCCGGCCACCTTCACCGGTACTGCAGCAGCAGCCCCGGCGTCGGCCCGGGCCTGCTCGGCCAGGCGGTTCAGCACCCGCTCCGCGATCGCCAGTTCATCCAGCTCGGTCTGGACCTCCTGGAGCTGCTTGGCCAACTCCTTGGCGAGAGCGTCCAGTTCACTTCGGCGGGCAGTGATCCACTGCCGCTCCTGCATCCCCCGCACCCTCCCGCGTTCTCACGGCGTGCCGACCTGCTGACGGATCGTAGGCGGGGGCCGGTCGTCGGCGCAGCCGAACCCGGCATCCCGCCGGAGCCGGACCTGCCCGAAGATCTACGCGATGGTCATCGGCCGTCAACCGGCACGAGTACCCAACTCGCCATTCACGCCAGACCCGTGACCTGCCACTTCACGATGCAGACCGCTCACTGAGAACTGCGTCGCTTGAGCCGGGCCCGCATGAGGCGTTGCCGTTCGGATTCGGTGTCTGTGACGGGTTCCTTCGGGGGTGCCGGCCTGCCGGGCTGGCCGCGTAGTTGAGCGCCGTAGCGGTCGGTCTGCTTGTGGACCTCATCGGGGCGAAGCTCGTCGGGCCACACGACGAGCAGATAGTCCTCGACGGGATCGACGACGTGGCCGTCGGGCGCGGTGTCGCGGCCTCGGGCGTGCACCCGAATGCGGTACGAGCCCGGCCCGAACGGTGTCAGCGCGGGGAGTTCCGGCGGATCGTCCATCACGCACGTGACACGCAAGCGGCCTGTGCGTGTTTCAACGCTGTGGTCGACGACTTCGTCCCAGGCGCCGGTCTCCGCCCGCTCGGGCGGAGACCGGCGCAACTGGATGCTGACGTTGACCGGGCCGCTGTTGATGCCGGTGCAGATGACGGCGTGCCCGGGTCGGGAGAAGACCAGTCCGTTCGAGGTGTCGAAACCCATGGGCACACGCTCGTCGGAGTCCGTGAGCTCGAACGCGTGGTAGTCGACGTGGACCGGGCTGGAAGCCGTCGTGGGCGCTGGCTCAATCATGCGGCCATGCTACGGATTGTCAGTCGACGATCCAGACGAAGAACGGATCCTTCTCAATGACCCGGTTGTCGTTGTAGAAGACCCGCAGGTCCAGGAGACCGGCGTTGGAGTTCTCCGTCGCGGGGATCATGCAGGCACTCCAGCCGTTCGGGCCGGTGACGCCCTGAGGGAGCGCGCTGATCTGGCACCAGTCGAACGTTCTGCCCGGGTTGGGCGGTGTCGCGCTGGTGAAGGCGCCCTGCCAGGTCGAGCGGAACGGATACTCATCACAGCTGTATCCGGTCGGCCGCGGGTAGCCGCCGCTGGACGCCTGCGGGCAGGCGGTGTCGCCGTTGCTCTGACGCAGCGCGGCATCGGTCAGCCGGGTCAGAGGGGTGCCGTTCGGATAGGCGCCGGGCAGCCCGGACGCCTGAGCGTCCCGGATGTGGCGTGCGTAGTTCGGGTAGGAGCCGCTGAGGCTGACGACGTTGACCGGCTCGTAGTCCTTGAAGACACAGCCGATCGAGGTGACCCCGGGAGTGGCGTTGTCGCAGCGGACGTCCACCGGCGGGGTGGAACCGGTCAGCGGGGTGCTGTTGGTCCACGCAGGGTTGCTGAACTTGTAGTACATCGTGGTCTTCGCAGTGCCGGTGGCTCCCGCTGCGGAGACCGTGGTGGTGGGCAGTGCGTCACCGTAGGGGACGCTGGTGGGGGTCACGGCCTGGGCCGGGAAGTCGATGTCGGAGGCCGGAAGGGTGCAGGCTCCGTTGCAGGTAGCGTCGCCGCTGACCGTGGTGCCGCTGATCAGACCCCAGCCGTCGACCATGCTGATGGCCAACTGGTGGCCCCAGTTCGGCAGGGTGGCATTGGTGTAGATGAGATCGGCCTGCAAGTAGTAGATCTGTCCGACCAGTTCGCCGCTGGGCACCTCGATGACGTCGACGATCCAGGAGCCGATGGCGCACGCCTCGGAACGTGTGTACCACCAGGCGCCGTCGCCGTTCGACACGTCGTAGCACCAGTCCGGCAGGGGGACGGGGGTTCGGTCGGCGAGCAACGTGGCCTGCGGGGCGGAGAGCTTCTGCTCAGGGCCGGGCATGACGCAGGTGACGTTCTTCTCGCCCTTGGCCGCCCGTGCGGCGAGTTCGGACCGCACCTTGGCGCAGGTGGTGGTGACGCCGGCCGCCGCGAGGCGAGAGTCGGGCAGCTCGGCCTTCTTCGGTTTCGGCTCGGGCGTGCTCGCCGTTGAAGAGGTTTGGCTGGATGGGGCTTGGGACTGCGATGTTGCGGCGATCGCTTGCGCGGGAAGTAACGCAAGGACCAGGGCTATCAGGGTCGTTCTGAAAACGGGTCTCACAGTTTTCCCTTCACAACGAGATGATCTGGTAACACTGTGCGACCGAAACGCTACCAATTAACATGCTCATTACAAGTGAAGGCGCTTTCCGTGTGGCGTACGTCACGGTGAGCGAGCCGGGGAGCGGCCGGTTCAGGTATGGGTGCGTGAAGCGCTGCCCTGGCCGACGATCTACGCCATGGCCATCGGCCGCCGACCGGCACGAGTACCCAACTCGCCATTCAAGCCAGACCTGTGACCTGTGACCTGTGACTTTACGATGCACACCGCTCAATGACCGCCCAGTAGATGACGGTTGGCAGAGCCAGGCCAGCAGCGGTGACGGTAGGTGCACCAATCGGCGGCAAGTTGGTGGGTGAAGTCCTTCAGATTTCCCGTGCTCAGCAGCAGCGCCGGCAGACCTGAAGCGCGCCGCAAGACAGGTCGAGGTCTTCGGTGAGCAGGGTGCGTGCCTAGCACCACACGAGCAACGCGTGGACGGCCGTCAGCGGAATCACGAGATGCTCCAAGCCGGTTTGCACCTGATTCAGCAGTCCAGCGAGCGCATCTGAGGGCACCGACCTCGGCACCCCGCCGAAGGCGTCGACGTCTTCCGCGCTCATCAGCGTCGACGTGCGGAGCGACGGCCTCTCGGAGGCTCTGCACTGGTGCCGGGCACCACTGAGATCCTGACCGCGCCGCGGCACCCCAGGGCAGAGTTCCGCGCCGCGAAGCGACCGATGGCGCACACATCGTGCGGTTGTACGAGGAGGACGGCAGCAACGCCTCGTCCGGGGCGGCCGACGAAACGTCCAAGCTTGATCGTCGACAGGGACGTCGGTGTTGCCGTAGGAAGCAGTGGCCACGATGGGGCTCTGTCTCTCTGGGCATTTGAGGGCCAGAGCTGCTGGGGATCGAGCCACCGCCTCTCCCATGTGCCACGACCCGACCGAGTCCGCGCCGCAGCGGCCACAAGGCTCCCGCTACGCATGTCCAGTCGGCGGCTGCTGGCACCAGCGTGCTATTTTGCATCATGCAAAGCTTGACCAAAGAAGGAGCAAGAACGCAACAACGGGGCCACGGACGCCTTTCGTCGGTCCGTGAACGACCGGAGGAGATAACTGTGCGGCCAGTTGGGACACAAGCTCTGCACTCGCCCAGAGCGGCCGTGCGGCCCGTGGCCGTTCCCAAAGTGATGCCGCGCATCGACGCGAGGCGCGCGTGCCCGGGGCGGGCTTCCGTCGAGGGTCGCGACGCCGTCCCCGCCCCTGAACGAGACCGAAGGATTTCCAAAGCTTTGATGCCCGTGTCGCCCGGTACCGGGCGACGAATAGCTGGAGGCCCTGTCTCATGCTGATTGCCCAGCGTCCGTCGTTGACCGAAGAGGTCGTCGACGAGTTCCGCTCCCGGTTCGTGATCGAGCCGCTGGAGCCGGGCTTCGGCTACACCCTCGGCAACTCCCTACGCCGTACGCTCCTCTCCTCGGTCCCGGGTGCGGCGGTCACGTCCATCCGCATCGACGGCGTTCTGCACGAGTTCACCACCGTGCCGGGCGTCAGGGAGGACGTCTCCGAGCTGATCCTCAACATCAAGCAGCTGGTCGTCTCCTCGGAGCACGACGAGCCGGTCGTGATGTACCTGCGCAAGCAGGGTCCGGGGCTGGTCACCGCCGCCGACATCGCCCTGCGGAACAGCGTCGAGGTGCACAACCCCGACCTGGTCCTCGCCACGCTCAACGGCAAGGGCAAGCTGGAGATGGAGCTCACGGTCGAGCGCGGCCGCGGTTACGTCTCGGCTGTTCAGAACAAGCAGGTGGGCCAGGAGATCGGCCGTATCCCGGTCGACTCCATCTACAGCCCGGTGCTGAAGGTCACGTACAAGGTCGAGGCGACGCGTGTCGAGCAGCGGACCGACTTCGACAAGCTGATCGTCGACGTCGAGACCAAGCAGGCCATGCGGCCGCGTGACGCCATGGCGTCGGCCGGCAAGACCCTGGTGGAGCTGTTCGGTCTCGCCCGCGAGCTGAACATCGACGCCGAGGGCATCGACATGGGCCCGTCCCCGACGGACACCGCCCTGGCTGCCGACCTGGCCCTGCCGATCGAGGAGCTGGACCTCACCGTCCGCTCCTACAACTGCCTCAAGCGTGAAGGCATCCACTCCGTGGAGGAGTTGGTCGCCCGCTCCGAGGCCGACCTCCTGGACATCCGCAACTTCGGTACGAAGTCCATCGACGAGGTCAAGGCAAAGCTGACCGATATGGGTCTGGCCTTCAAGGACAGCCCCGGAGTCGGCCCACTCGCCACCTTCGGCAGCACCGCCTGAGTCCGGGCAGCCGTGCGACGGACAGCGGCTGGAGAGGAAGCAGTATGCGGCGATCAACGGCTGCAGGAGATGCCTCACGGCTCTGCCGTGGAGTGACCCAAGGACTGTCCTCACGGCCAACTCGACGCTCTCCGGCGACCGCTCGCACCGCCATCGACGGCTACGACGCACGCCCTCCCGACCATCCACCGCCTGCACGGCCCAGGCGGATTGCCGAAGTCGCCACCGATCGAGGGTAGGGAAGCCTCCACGTTCACTGATGACCTCCACGACTCGCACCTCCACCCACGCCCCCGCAGGCCACTACCGAAGCCCTGCGACCAGACATCGATTTGACATAGTGCAATCTTTGCTCTAAGCAAGAGTGCTCTTTCCGTTACGCACCGTACCTGTTGGCGTACCCGCTTTCCGTCCCAGGGGGTCCGATGCCTATTTCCCGCAGCACGATCGGAACCGTCGCTGTCGGCGGGACCCTGACCGTGACCCTCGCCGCCCTGGCATACCCGAGCATGCTCGGCGTCCAGAACGCGTCCACCAACCAGTCCCGCGTGATCGCCAGCACCCAGTGGGGACCGCTCACCGAGGCCGACCGCAACTTCGTGGTCTTCGTCCGTTCCGCAGGACTGTGGGAGGGCACCTCCGAGCAACTGACCATGGAGAGGGGGACGACCGCCGCCGTGCGCGACGCCGGCCGACACCTGGTCATCGGGCACGCCGCACTCGACGCCAGCTGCCACAGGATCGCCCCCGAACTCAACATCACCATTCCCAACCAGCCCACTCCCCAGCAGCAGGGTTCCCTGGAGAAGTTCAAGTCGGACACGGGCAGGCAGTTCGACTCAGACCTGGCCAACATCCTGCGCGTCACGCACGGTTCGATCTTCTCCACGATCGCCAAGATCCGCGCCACCACCGAGAACACCCTGGTTCGTCAACTGGCCGACCAGGCCAACGATGTGGTCCTGGACCACATCGAGATGATGGAGAAGACCGAGCTCGTGAACTTCGACCAGGTCAACAACATGGAGACGAACCCACCGAAGCTTCCCGCCGGCCAGGTCACACCACCGGTGCCGCAACCGTGAGCGCCCGTGATCGCGCTCACGGTACCCCCCGGTCTGCCGACCGACGGAGTTCCGACCGGCCCGACCGCCACTCAGTCGCCGTCGCCCACCCTGGCGGTCGGATGACCGGCAAGGAAAGCCCCGTATGCGCGCCCAATCCGGCCGGTACGTCATCGGATCCTGGCCCCCCGTGAGAATGCCGGCAGGCAACTCTCTTCCGTCCGAACCGCGGTAAGACCGACCGGCCCCGCGGACCCTCGGTGCCGCGACGGTCGATTCCGTCGGTACGTCAGCTGCTGGTGAGCAGGTGCCGGACGACGTAGCCGGCGGAGTCCACCCCGGAGCTGCCGCCTTCGACCAGGGCGGCGACGGCGATGCGGGAGTTGTACGCGGTCAGCCAGCCGTTGGTGTGGTCGCCCTCCTCCGCGGTGCCGGTCTTGGCTCCGACGCCGGTCAGACCACCGAGGCGTGGTGTGGCGGTACCGCTGGTGGCCACGGTGCGCATCATCGACTGAAGGTAGCCGGCCGTGCGGGCGGAGATGGGCCGGGGCGCGGTGTCCTGGTGCTGTCCGGGCAGGATGACGGGCTGGTTGAAGCCGACACCTCGCACGGTGGCCGCCACCGACGCCATGAACAACGGGGTGGCCGTCACCCGTCCCTGGCCGATGAACTGGGCGGCCTGGTCGCCGCCCTGGACGTCCGCCGGGATGCTCGGGTCGGTGGTGGCGACCCCGCCGCCGATGGACCAACTGCCCATGCCGAAGACGTTGACGGCCTCCTCGTGGAGAGCGGAGGCGTCTCCGTCGTGTACGAGGTAGTGGAAGCCGTCCTTGATGAAAGAGGTGTTGCACGAGACCCTGAACGCCTGGGCGATCGTGGAGCCCGCGTTGGGGCGTACCCCGGAATCGTTGTGGAACAGCTGACTGTTGGCCGTCAGCGAGTCCGTGCACGGAGCGGGGCTGTTCGGGGTGAGGCCCGCCTGGTCGAACAGGGCGGCCGAGGTGAGGATCTTGATCGTGGAGCCCGGTGACTTGATGCCGTTGATGGCGATGTCGCCGTCCGCGCCCGTATGGGCCAGGGCGAGGATGTGCCCGGTCCGCCAGTCGAGCGCGACCGTCCCGGCGGGCTTGCCCTGAAGGTGTGCGTCCTTCACCGCGGTCTCGGCCACCTCCTGGAGGGAGGCGTCGATGGTCGTCTTGATGACCGGGGCCTTGCCCTTGGAGAAGACCCGCAGTGTCTTCACACCGTCGCCCGCCGCGTCGACCACGGCGACGCCGGTGCCGGTGCTGCCGCCGGTCGGGGTGGCATTCTGGCGGATCGTCGCCACGATGTCGTGCAGCGAGGAGAAGCGGGCCAGGTCGGTCCTGCCGTCGCTCGCCACGACCGCAGCCGTGCTCGTGCCCGCGGGAAGGGTGCCCGCGGTGAGCGACTGGTCGTCGCCCAGGCCGGGATAGAGCACCGAGTTGTTCCAGTGCACCGCCAACTGGCCGTTGGTGCTCTGCCGTACGGCCACGGCGCTCGGATAGGTCCAGGTGCCGCCCGCCACCTTGGCCGTCACGTCGAAGGTGACCTTGGTGGCGCCCGCCGTCACCGTCGAGGGACCCGCAGAAGTGACCTGCTTGAAGGCCAGCGTCTTCAGGTGCAGGCCGTCCGCGTATGCCCGCAGAGCCGATGCGGCCGTGGTCGAGTCGTCGGTGTCGTTCGCCGCCAGGTCGAGGCGCTGCTCGGACCAGCTGTCCAGGAAAGCCTGGGTGAGCTTCACGGCCTTGGCATCCGATGGCGGCTCACTCGACACCGCCGCCGGGTCGAACGCGCGCGCCGCCTTGGCCTCATCGCTCCCCGTCGTCCCGGGAGAGAACGCCTGCACGATGTTGTAGGCACCGATTCCCCCGAAGACGAGCAGCGCCGTAGTGGTACCGGCTATGCCGATCTTCACAGCTCTGTTCATGGTGCGGATCGTATGTTTGTTTGCACTGTGCAGGTGTTTGCTGAGCCTGATCGTTACCGGACTGTCAAGACATCCGGCGGGAGGAAGCCGACGAAGCGGGGACGATCAGACGGCCGGACCGACTTCCGCCCCGACGGCATCGCCGCGCAAGAACGCCGGACCGACCCGAACAGCGTGGAGATGCTCAGCGAACAGCACCTTGACCGCGGAGGCAGCGTCAGCAGTCGGCGGGCGGCGTACGAAATCGCTGATGCGGACCGGCGAACCGCGCGGCCTTCCACCGTCGCCGCACCAGGTCGCGGTTCTCCCCGCGCATGGCGAGAAAAGCGGCCGAGGCAGCACATCGCGCGGGCGGGGCGCACTGGCCGACCGTCATGCCCACGGTCCAGAGGACGAGGGCGATCAGCAGCCACCGGATGGCAGGCGAGAGGACGGCACGCGACGGGCGCCGACACACGCCTGCGTCCATTGTGGTCATGGCGGGAACGGGCACGAGCACTTCGAGGGAGCGAATGCACTGGGAACGGGCAGAGCACCGAAATCCACACGAATCCACGACACCGGTGAACGCCTACCAGTGCTGACCCGCCTCGGGCGACAGCCCACTCGGATCCCCCTCAGCCTCCCCTCAGGCAAGCCTCAGAGTTCCGCCAAGCCGCGCCACCGGGGCGAGCCCGATGATCGGGTGATCCCGGTCCGTCTCGGTCCGGGACGACACGGAACGCCCCTGGCCGACACGCGGCGGCCCTCATCGACGCGGCCTGCCGAGAAACGGAGATTCGATGATCTACAAGAGCAGGTATCCGGATGTCGCGGTCGTCGACCGCCCCCTGCATGAACGGATACTCGCCGACGCCGTACGGCGCGGAGAGCGGCCGGCGTTGGTGGACGTGGCCGGCGGACGGACGCTGACGTACGGCGAGTTGGCCGGGCTGGTGCGCAAACTCGCGGCGGGACTCGCCGTCGAGGGCCTCCGCAAAGGTGACGTGGTCGCGCTGCACTCACCGAACACGATCCTTTTCCCGGTCGTGCTCTACGCCACCTCCGCCGCGGGTGGAACGGTGACCACGCTGTCGCCGCTGGCCACGCCGGCCGAGATCGCCAAGCAGTTGGTCGACTCCGAGGCTCGGCTGATGGTCAGCGTCTCACCCCTCGTCGAGACCGCGCGGGCCGCCGTCGGCCTGGTTCGGCGTCAGACCGGCCGGGACATCGAGGTCCTCGTCTGCGACACGGCCGAGGGTCACCGTCCGGTCCTCGGGCTGCTCAGCGACAGCGAGGTGTCCACGCCGGATATCGATCCGGCGGTGGATGTCGCCGTGCTGCCGTATTCGAGCGGTACGACGGGTGTGCCCAAGGGCGTGATGCTGACCCACCGTAACCTGTGCACCAACCTCGAACAGATAGCGGCCGTGCATCGCCTCGCCGAGGGCGACCGGGTCATCGCGATCCTGCCGTTCTTCCACATCTTCGGGCTGACCGCGCTGCTCAACGGCGCGCTGCTGCGCGGTGCGACCGTGTACGTGCACGCCCGGTTCGACCTCGACGCGTTCCTGACCAGCCTGGAGCGCGACCGGATCACCCACGCATACGTCGCCCCACCGGTCATGCTGGCGCTGGCCAAGCACCCCGCGGTCGGGAACCTGGACCTCTCGCACCTGCGGCGGATCATCTGCGCCGCAGCGCCGCTGGACGCCGGGGTGCAGGCGGCGGTGGCCGACCGGCTGGGCGTGGAGGTCGGGCAGGGATACGGCATGACGGAGCTGTCTCCCGTCTCGCATCTCCATGCCGACGACGATCTCGACGAACCCGTCGGCAGTGTGGGAGGTCTGCTCCCGTCGACGCGAGCAAGGCTGGTCGACCCGGTCAGCGGGCTGGACGTGGCGGAGGGCGAAGCAGGCGAGGTGTGGATCCGGGGGCCACAGGTGATGAAGGGTTACTTGGGCCGCCCTGAGGACACCGACGCGACGGTCGACGCCGAAGGCTGGCTGCACACCGGTGACATCGGCCGGGTCGACGAGGACGGGAACTGGTTCATCGTCGACCGGGTCAAGGAACTCATCAAGTACAAGGGCTACCAGGTGGCACCGGCCGAACTCGAGGCGATCCTCGTGGGCCACCCCGGCATCGCCGACGCTGCCGTGATCGGTGTCCATGACGAGGAGGGCAACGAGGTGCCCAAGGCGTTCGTGGTCCCGGTGTCCGGGGTACCGATCTCCGCGAGCGAGGTGATGGCCCACGTCGCCGGCCAGGTCGCCCCGTACAAGAAGATCCGTCGGGTGCAGTTCATCGAGGCGGTACCGAAGGCGGCCTCGGGCAAGATCCTCCGGCGACTGCTGCGGGAGAGAGGCCCGGTGCGCTCCTGACCGTGCCCTCTCCTCGGTGCGCACGAGTCGTCCCCAACTCCCCGATATCTCCTCTAAATCTCCACGAGATCGAACAAGCGTTGCACAGTCAGCGGCGTGAGCGGCGCCGTTTTCCACTTCGGACTGTACGAGCTGTACACAGACCGTCGCCGGCTCAGCCGCGACGGCCGGCAGGTTGTCCTCGAGCCTCGGGCTCTGGCTCTGCTCTGCCATCTCGTGGAGCATCGCGACCGCGTCGTACCCATCAAGGAGCTGCTCGGCGCGATCGGTTGCGAACCCACGACCGGCGAGGCGGCCCTCGCCGACTGGGTGCGCGCCGCCCTCCACGCGGTCGGCGGCGACGATACCTGACAGCAGTTCATCCGTACGATGGAGCGACAGGGATTCCAGTTCGTCGCCCCTACGACGGTTCCCTCCCTCGCTGTGCCGCCACCGTCCGGCATCCCGGCCGCCACCGCGGGAGCGGAGGCCGACCACGAGGTCATCCGGTTCAGCCGGCCCGCCGACGGCACCCGCATCGCGTACGCGATCACCGGGCACGGCCCCCCCCCGCTGGTGAAGACGGCGAACTGGCTGACGCATCTCGACCTCGACCGGACCACCCCGATGTGGGCGCACTGGTTCGACGGCCTCACCCGCGGTCGCCAGCTCATCCGCTACGACGAACGGGGCTGCGGTCTGTCCGACTGGACCGTGCCCCGTCTCGCCCTCGACGACCTGATCGACGACCTCGACTCCGTGGTCGACGCCGCTGGCTTCGATCGCTTCCCGCTCCTCGGCGTCTCACAGGGCGGCGCGGTGGCGGTCGCCTATGCCGCTCGCCGTCCCGAGCGGGTCAGCCGACTGATCCTCACCTCGGCCTTCGCCCGAGGCCAGCAGGTGCGGGCCCGTGACGACGCCGAACGCGATGCCGCCGAGGTCGACCTGAACATCGCCCGCGCCGGATGGCGCTCCCAGGAAAGCAGCTTCCTGCGGTATTTCGCCGCCCAGTTCCTCGCCGAGGCCACCCCCGCGGGGTGGGACGCCTTCACCGCCTACCAGCGGCAGACCACCTCGCCCGCCAGGACGCACGGGTCCCCGTCGCGCAGGCCCTGGAACTGGCCACGCTCATCCCCGACAGCCGACTGGTCCTGCTCGAGAGCCGCATCCGTCTGTTCACCGCGGACGACCCCGCCTGGCCCACCTTCCTGACCCACCTCTACACCTTCCTCTCCGAGTGATCCCCGGAACCCTGCAGAGCACTTTGACGCGCCTCGGAGGCAGACCCGCAGTTCTGACGCGACGTCCGCGAAGCCGACTCGCGGCTTCGCGGACGCAGGTGATCACATCGGACCGACGTGGCGCCGGCTCGTGCGCAGGGTGTGCGACTAGCCGATGACGATGTCGCAGTCGGCCCTGCCCCGGGCGGCGATGTCGGCGAAGTCCGCCTGGATGTTGGGGTCGTACGCCGCCGAGCTGATGCTGCGGGTCTTCTTGCCGGGCACCGCCTTCTTACCGGTCGAGTGCGTGACGCCCGCCGCGTCCCACGTCAGGTCACAGGTCCAGTGGAAGGTCCGAACGAGCAGGTGCGAGTTGTGCCCGCTTCCCGCGATCGACCAGTTGCCGTCCGCCTGCACCACGAAGCTGACGCTGCCGCTGACGTCCCGGCTGCTGTCGCTCGTTGCGAACGTGATCGACTGGCCGTCCGCCGCCACCGTCTTGGTGGTGTCGTTGGCCTGCGCCGGAAGCGTGCCCAGCAGCAGGGAGCCCAGCCCGGCCCCCGTCGCGATCAGCAGCGCCAGCCCCCGGCGAGTCCGGGCCTGGCCGGACGTCCTGGTGTTGTCGATTCGCATCTTCGGTCCTTCTCTCTTGTGTGTGAGGTCAGTGCCGGGTTGGGGGAGACACCCCCGACCGCTCCTTGGCCCGGCACCGCTCAAGCATCGGGCTCGCCGACAGGCCAAGGCTTGGTGGAGGTCTGAGGCGTCCCTGAGGACGGTATGAGGGCGGCCTGAGGGCGCTTCCCTCGTTCGGCGAGCCGATTTGAAGACGCCTGTTCGGCAAGGGCTGCGGGCGTGGCCATCACTCCTGTGCATGATCAACCACGTGTACGGCCTGACATGCCTCGCGCCCCGGCCGGACACAGTTCGCGTGAAGCACGCTGATCACGGCAGCCGGGTGCGCCGCCCCGCGCAACAGCCAGCCCAATGGCTCCGGGGCTGCCGACTGCTCAGAGCGCGCGGCTCACTCGTTCAGAAAGGCGTCGACGTACGACAAGAACTCGTCCCAGGCCGGTTCGAACGCGGTGAGCAGGTGATTGCCGCTCTTGAGCAGAACCAGCCTGCTGTCGGGAATGAGCGCGGCCAGCTCCTTGGCCTTCGAGACGGGCACCCGCTCGTCGTCGCGCGAATGGAGGATCAGTGTCGGGCAAGCCACTCTGTGGGCGATGTCCGACACGTCGATCCGGGCGAACTCCTCAAGGAAGCGGACCCCGTTGGCAGGCGAGGTCGTCTGCCGCTGGAACGCGGCGAACTCGTCCCAGTCCGCCGACGTGGCCTCGGGCAGGAACTGGGAGGCGAAGACACGCAGGAACCGCGGGTCCTGGTGCATCCAGCCCACCCGGGCCAGATCCAGATCGAGAGCCGCTTCGCCGGACTCGGTCTCGTCCTTGGCCCGGACCTGACGCCCCCGGGCGTAGGCCCCGGCGAGGATCAGCCGAGTGACCCGCTCGGGCCGACGCACGGCGTAGGCCATCGCCACCGCACCGCCCTGCGACACCCCGAGCAGCGGAAAGCGGTCGAGGCCGGCGGCGTCCACCACGTAGTCGAGGTCGTCGACCCAGTCGTCGAAGGTGAAGCCGGGTACCGTCCAGTCCGAGAGGCCGCAGCCCCGCTCGTCGTAGCGGATCAACTGACGGTTGCGAGCGAGACCTCCCAGCCAGTGCGACCACACCGGGGTCGTCCACTCCAGGTCGAGGTGGGTCATCCAGTTGGCCGCCTTGAGCAGGGGCGGACCCGAACCGACTGTGGCGTAGGCGATACGGGCGCCGTCGCGGGCCCGGCCGAACCGGATGGTCTGCCGGTCGGCCCCGCTCGGCCCGTCAGGCAAGGCCGGACCACGGGCGGCATCCCGGTCAGCGACGGCGGGCGGGGCAGGCCCGATCACCGTGGCGGGCGCCACGAACTGGTAACCCCGTCGGCGCACGGTGCGGATCAGTTCCTGCCGGGTGCCGTTGTCACCGACAGCCATGCGCGCAGTCCGCAAGGCCGTGGTGATGGCGGCCTCGCTGACGAAGCGGTCGCCCCAGACCTCGTCGAGCAGCTCGGTCTTCGGCACTGCCCGGTCGCGGTGTTCGACCAGGTGGCACAGCAGGTCCATGGCCCGCGGTTCCACATGGACCAGTTCACCGGCCCGGCGGAGCTGATGCCGCCCCGCCTCCAGTTCGTACTCCCCGAAGCGGTACTTCTCCCCCTGCACCTTTGCATCGTACAAGCCTGAACTCCCGCTGTGTGGTGCTCCCTTGACGGTACGGCCGGTCAGCACTCCGCTTCGTCACGGTCTGCCGGCTCGGCGGCAGACCAACCGAGGGTCGCTCCGGCCTCACCGACTTCGGGGTCGGCCGAGGTGCACACCAGGAACGTCGGATTCGGTTCCGGCGTGAACGGATCGGACCGACTCTCCGTATGCTTCTCCGATCGGGGTCATCCGGACGAATCACTCGATCTTCATGGGGTTTGTGCATACGGGTCGCATCCTCGCGGCCACGGGGGATGTGGGGCGATCTTGGCTACGGCGAGTAACACGGCACGCAGCGGCGGCGCGCTTCCGGTGACCACGGCGCGTTGGGCGATGTGGACGTTCGTCGCCGTCAATGTGGCGATCGTCGAGGCCTTGTTCCTCGGCGCCGGTTCGGGCAAGAACGGCGTACTCACGGTCGCGAAGTTCTTCGGGCTGCATGCGGCGTTGCTGATCCTGTTCCAACTGCTGCTGGTGGCCCGGCTGCCCTGGCTCGACCGACGCATCGGGATGGACCGGCTCACGGTGTGGCACCGCTGGACCGGCTTCCTGCTGCTGTGGACCGTCCTGACCCACGCCACGCTGGTGGTGCTCGGCTACGCGACACTCGACGACACATCCATGGGCAGGACGTTCGTCGCCCTGAGCGGCGTACCGGCCTCCCTCCTGGGCATGTGGGCCGCTGCCACCATCGTCGTGATCGCCGTGATCTCCGCCCGTCCCCTGCGGCGCCGACTGCGGTACGAGGTCTGGCACGGACTGCACCTGCTGCTCTACGTGGCCCTGGGCCTGGCGTTCGTCCACCAGTTGGAGGAGACCACGACATTCACGTCCTCCGCGTTCGCCACGGCCTATTGGTGGTTTCTGTGGCTGTTCGCCTTCGGCGCCCTGCTGACGGGGCGGGTCTTCACGCCGCTGTGGCGCAACGTCTATCACCGCTTCACCGTGACGGCCGTGGTGCCGGAGGCGGACGACGTGGTCTCCGTGTACGTCACCGGCCGGCGCCTCGACAAACTGCCGGCCAGGGCGGGGCAGTTCTGCATCTGGCGGTTCCCAGGGCACAACCACTGGTGGCTGGCCAACCCCTTCTCCCTGTCGGCGGCACCGGGCGGCATGGGGCTGCGCCTCACCGCGAAGGCTGCGGGCAGCACCAGTGCCGGCCTGCGGGACCTCCCGGTCGGCAGCCGAGCCTTCGTCGAGGGACCGTACGGGGCGTTCACCTCACTGCACCGGACCCGGCCCGGCGCCCTGCTGATCGCCGGCGGCGTGGGGATCACACCCGTGCGGGCCATGCTGGAGGAGCAGGCCGTCGGCGACGTCGTCGTGCTGTACCGGGTGCGCAGCGAGGCCGACGCCGTGCTGCTGGGCGAGGTACGCCACCTGGTCGAACTCCGGGGCGGACGGCTGCACCTGCTCACCGGCCGGACAGGCGAGCACGGCGCCCCACCGCCGTTCGGCCCGGACAGCCTGCACCACCTGGTCCCCGACATCACCCAACGCGATGTGTACGTCTGCGGCCCACCGGCCATGACCGCGGCCGCGCTCTCCGGCCTACGAGACCTGAGGGTCCCCGCGCGACAGGTGCACGCCGAGAAGTTCGGCCTGGCGTGAACCAGGAGGGGACCTGGCAGCGTCAGGGCAGCTAGCGGCGTCGGCCCTGGCGCGCGCTCAGTCGCCGGACGTCTGCCCGCGGCGCGGCACTTGGGTCGACATCGCGGCCTCGGCCTCCGCCTTGGCGTCGCTCACCGCGGCGGCGGCCTGTTTCCCGGCCTCGTCAGCGGCCGTCGCAGCGTCGAGCGAGACCGCCGAGCCCGCGTTGAGCTCCGGAACCCGACCATCACGCGGCATGTCGGCGTCGGCGGCTTCCTCGGACTGCGCGGGCTGGGGACGGCCGGCCGTCGACTGGTCCCCGAACGCGCTGGTGACGGTCCGTACAGCCTCGGTCAGCTCCCCCGGGATCACCCAGAACGTGTTGTTGTCGCTGCTCGCCAGGTGCGGGAGCGTCTCCAGGTACTTGTAGGCCAGGACTTTCGGGTCGGCGTTGTTGCGATGGACGGCCTGGAAGACGAGCTCCACCGCCTTGGCCTCACCGTCCGCCCGCAGGATCATGGCTTGTTGCGCGCCCTGTGCTTCCAGGATGTCCTTCTGCCGCGTGCCCTCCGCGGTCAAGATCTTGGCCTGCCGCTCCCCTTCGGCGTGCAGGATGGCCGCGCGCTTGTCGCGCTCGGCCCGCATCTGCTTCTCCATCGCCTCCTTGATGGTGGCCGGTGGATCGATGGCCTTGATCTCGACACGGTTGACCCGGATCCCCCACTTGCCGGTGGCGTCGTCGAGGACAGCGCGCAGCCGGGAGTTGATCTCCTCACGGGAGGTGAGCGTCTCCTCCAAGTCCATACTGCCGATGACGTTGCGCAGCGTGGTCACGGTGAGCTGATCGATCGCCTGGAGGTAGTCGGCGACCTCGTAGGCCGCCGCCCGCGGGTCGGTGATCTGGTAGTAGAGCACGGTGTCGATGTTCACCACGAGGTTGTCCTCGGTGATCACCGGCCTGGGGTCGGAGGAGTACACCTGCTCACGCACGTCGAGTTTGGTGTTGACGCGGTCCGCCACCGGCAGGACGAAGTTCAGGCCGGGTTGCAGCGTCCGGCGGTATCTGCCGAACCGTTCGATGTTGTAGCGGCGCGCCTGCGGGACGATCCGCACCGTGGCGGCGAAGAGGAAGACGACGACTAGGGCCGCCACAAGGGTGACGATGACAACCGGGTCCACAGTGCCTCCGTTGCTGTGTGTTCAGCCGTTCTCAGCCGTTCATGGAAGGAGTTCGCGTGGGTAGACGATGGCCGTGGCGCCCTCGATCTCCATGACGTCCACCAGCGCTCCCGCCGGGATCACCAGGCTTTCGTCGAGGGCGCGGGCGGACCATTCCTCGCCCGCCAGCTTGATCAGGCCGTGCGTGGCGGTGACCTCCTGCACGACCTCGGCCCGCTTGCCGACCAGCGCGTCGCTGCCCTCGCGGATGAGGGGTTGCTGTGCCAGGAGCCGCAGCGCGAGGGGACGGACGAGGACGAGACCCGCTGCCGCCGTCACCGCGAAGGCCACGGCCTGGCCGAGAGCGCCGACTCCCACTCCGGCGACCACGGCGGTGACCAGGGCGGCGCCCGACAGGAGTCCGAGGACCAGTGTCAGGGTGAAGAACTCCGCGGCCCCCAGGACCGCGGCGGCGAGCAACCAGACGAACCACGGCATCGAACCGCCCTCCTCTTGGGGCTTTCTTTACCAAGCTACTCCCCGTGGCGCTGGACAGGACAGACACCAGGAGTCATGGACCACGGCGGTCCAGGCGTGTGCCCCGACCGGCCGGGACACGCCTCCCGATCAGGGGCCAGGGTGCGAGCGAGGCGCTCGGCCAGGGGGCTCGGCGGCGCGGGACACCTCGATGCGCACGTCCTCGACGCGGCGGCGTCCTTGCCCGAAACGACGACGGTCTGCTCGTCGAGCCGACCACTTCGATCCCGCCATGCGCAGGTGGGACCCGGCGGCCTCGGTGGCCGCCGGGTCCCACGGCTCTCATCCGGCCGACCTCCTTCGGTGCGCCGATCGCCTGGCACGCCGAGCCAGCACGCCTCCGCCGGCGAGCACGACGACGGCCGCGCCTCCTGCCGACAGCGCGGTCCCGCGGCCGAGTCCCAGGATCGTGTCCCCAGCCCCGGCCGCGTTCTCTCCCTCACCCGTCTCCGGCGCTCTCAGGTGCAGGCCCCGGCAGGCGGCCGGAACGGCGACGGTCCCGGCGCCGTCCGCGACCTCGAACTGGAAGGCGCTGCTCTGTGTGTCTCCGTCGGCGGATACGACGGTGTAGCTGAGCGTGCTGACGCCCGGGCGCAGGGGGGTGACGGCCGCGCAGGCGACGGAGTCGTCGGCGACGACGGGCTGTCCGACGGACACCGGGGTGCCGTCGGGTCCGACCAGGCTGATCTTCGGTGTGGTGCCGGGCTTCAGCAGACCGAAGGTCAGCGAGAGGACGTCCACTCCGGGGGCGACCTTGTCGCCCGGTCCCGGTGTCGCGTCCTTCAGCGCGGTGTGGGCGTGTGCGCGTGCGCCGCCGAGGAACAGCAGCGCGCACAGGCAGCCCGACAGGACGGCGGGCGCCCTCAGAAGCCGAAGTCGGCGCATGCGATCCGGTTGTCCTGTGCCTCGGCGGGGTGGACGACGATCGCGACGGCGCCCTCTCCGGTCTTGCGGGTGTTGTTGACCGTCGTCATGCCCATCCCCGACTTGTCGGCGGTGAACATCAGGTGCACCTCGTTCGGGGGCGCGGTCGCACCGCCCTTCTCGAACTGGAAGTGCTTCCCGCCGTTCCCGGCCGAGCAGTGCTGGGCGTGCAGGTGTGCCATGTAGGAGTCACCGGGCTTCAGTCCGGTGAGGGAGACGGTCACGGTGGTGCCCTGCGCTCCCTGGGCCAGCCAGGCGGTGCCCTTGACGTCGTCCATGCCGGACGGGCGGGTGTCGAGCAGTGCGAAGGCGCCCCTCACCACCTCGGCGCCGGGGACCTTGTCGGCCGGTGTGGCCGACGGGTCGCCCATCGCCATGTCACCCATGCCGTCCATGGTCTTCGAGGGGGACGCCGAGGCCGCCTTCAGGGCAGAGGTGTTCTAGGCGCTGTCACCACCGCAGCCGGCCAGTAGAGCGGCCGTCGCCGCCAGGGTGACGCAGGCTGCCGCCGCCTGCCGGGCCCGGCAGCCTGTCGGGCGCTTCCGCGACTCCACGGAGCTCGGGGACAGGGTGTCGGATGTGCTGTGTTGCATGGGAGAACTCCCGATCGTTGGCGTGCGGACGTGCCCGGACGGCCCAGCGGATTGCACGGCGGCATCCGCGGCACGACGTCAGGCGCGATCCGGAGAGCTGAGTGAGAGGCCTGCGCACGCATGTGCGCACCAGCCGCACGCCCGTCCTTCTGCCACCGCCGGAATCGGTCTGTCCTCAGGACCTGATCGCGAGCAACGGCTGGTAAGACAAAGCGGCGGACTGCCGTACCGGGGCGGGCGGTCCCCGGCGGACGACCGTGTGTCTCAGCTCGGCGGGAGTGGATCGCCGGCGCTCAGGACCACCGACAGTGGCCCGGTGCGACGGGAGTTCGCACCAAGCCGCCGTACGGAAGAGCACGCGGCAGACGCGGCGCAGCGGTGCGAACAAGGCTGCGGCGAGGGCGCGGCCGATCCGGTGGACGGCCGCCTCGCCCCGCCACAGCCACACACCGCACGCGACGGCGGCCACCAGGTGAGCCAGGAGCATCCCGCCGGAACCCCCATGCGTCACCACGGACAACAGCGGCTCGTCGGCGGGTTGCCCCATCGTGCCGGGGTGGTGCACGAGCATGCCCGAGTGGGACATCGCCGCCATGCCGTGCTGGGTCCCGGAGACCCTCGCTGCCTCCGGCGCACCGGCCGTCGCGTTGCGCGCGGACAGCAACCCGGGAGCCAGGGTGAACAGCAGATGCTGCAGCCCCTGCGCGACGACCGTGGCGCCGACGACCGTCTCCACGCCGCGCTCCCGGAGCGTCAGCCACCACCCCGCCGATACGGTCGCGACGAAGGCCACACCCACCGCCCACCAGGGCAGAAGGTCACCGGACATCAGTGCGTGCCCCAGCGCCGTCGTCACGACGCAGACCGCCGCGAACACCGCTGCGCGCACCGGCCGCAGAACGGCCGCCGCACTCACAGGCACACCGATCGCCCGGTGGCCGCCATGCGTGCCACCGCGCAGGCGGTGCGTTCGGGGCATCGAGTGGCTCCTCAGACCGACAGGTTCCCGTCTCTTACGGGCCCGCGGACCAAAACGTTCACGCATGCGCGTCGGCGAACGCCTCGGCGCCGCCTCACAGGTTGATCTTCACGTTCTTCGACACGGTGACCTGGTCGATGTCGGAGATTCGGACGGTGGCCCGGATCGTCCAGGTCCCGGCGAGCGGCAGGTCGAGGGTGTCACTGCCCCAGTAGCCGCGCTGGTCGGCGAGCCCAGCGTCGAGCGGGCCGACGTTGCGGGCGGAGTGGGTGAAGGTGAGGCGCAGTTCGGGGATGGCCACGAGGCTGCCGTCGGCGGCGAAGATCACCACCTCGACGACGTTCCGACCCACCCGCCCCGGTTCCAGGGTCACCTGTACCTTGCCGCGCCCGCCGGGCGTGCCCGTGTCGAACGGGATCAGGGTCAGGCTCACGTCAGGCTGGCCGGGGACCCTGGAGACCGTCTCGGCCGCCGCGCTCTCGGTGGCGGCCCGCCCCGGCTGACTGCCCGTCAACACAGTGGTGACCGCGAGCACCAGGACGCCGATCACCACCTCTGCCAGTACGGACCGACGCAGCCCGCGCCGGTGGCTGTCGGTCCCGGACCCGCCCGGCACCGGGCCGGGCGGCGGACCCTGATCACCGCCCCCCACGGTCACCAGCACCGGTTCCTCCCGGGGCACGGTCCGCATCCGCTCGGTCCAGCTCCTCGAGTACGACGCCGCCACCAGCATCAGTACCACCGCCCCGATCTTCAGGGCGAGCAGTCTGCCGTAGGACGTGGCGAACGCCTCCCAAGAGCCGAGCCCGCGCCAGGACTGGTAGACACCGGTGGCCGCCAGCACGGCCACCGAAGCCAGGGCGAGCCGGGAGAAGCGGGCCACGGAGGCGGGCGGGAGCGGTTCGTCGGCCGGTGCCCGGTACAACGCGAGGAACAACGCGGTCAGCCCACCGAGCCACACCGCCATGGCGAGCAGGTGCAGCACGGAGGAGACCATCGCCACGGGCACCTGGATCCCCGCGGAGGCGTGCTCGGCCACGGCCCAGGTCACGGCCAGACCGAGGACGAGCGCAACGCCGAGGACGGTCCAACGCCGGCCCGCCTTCCACCCGAACCGCCCCCGCCGCAACAGAAACCCGGCCGCCACGAGCAGGACCAGACGGGCCATCAGGGCGGCGCCCGGCCGACTGTCCACAGCGTCGAGCAGCAGCCCGGGGTCGAACGCGCCGCCCGGCCCGTCCCCGCTCGCGTACGGCCCGCGGAGCAGCAGCAGGGCGATCGTCGACAGCGTCAGCGCCCACCAACCGGTCAGCAGTGGCCCGCGCGCCGCCTGTACGGCGGCGGCCCCGGGCCGGCACACCGTGACGAACACCGCGCCGCCGATGAGCAGGGCCAGTCCGGCGTAAGCGACGTAGCGGCCGACGCCGTAGAGCACGTTGACGGACGGGTCCACGGCCGGTTCGGCGGTCGCCTCGGCCCGGGTCTGCGACGGTGCTCCGATTGAGAAGGTGAAGGCGCCGGAGACGGCGTGGCTGTCCGCCGACAGCACGCGCCAGGAGACGGTGTACGTGCCCTCCTGGAGGTCGCCGGTCACGGGTACGCGGGCGGTGTCCGCCGCGCCGTCCGCGTGGGTGGGGTCGCCCGCGGTCACCGGGCGGCCGTCGGGGTCGAGCACCCGCACCGAGTCCTCGGCGAGGGCGACGGACTCGTCGAAGGAGACCGTCACCTCCTTCGGCGCCGTTTTCAGCACGGTGCCCGCACGTGGGTCACTGGAGGTCAGCACCGCGTGAGCCGAGGCGGGTGCGGCACCGCCCAGCAGGACGCCGGCCAGCGTGGCGACCACGATCAGCAGCGCCCTGGTCACCTGGCCGCTTCGTTCGGTCCTACGTCGTTCCATGTCATGTCTCCGGATCGGCTGCTGGTTCTCGGGTGCGGCCGGACACCTTTGATCGCGTCCGGCACGCAGCAGGGCGGCACGAATGCCGGTCAGCCGCTGCCCGAGGAGGCCCGCCGCCTGATCAACCACCAGACTCCCGCCGCCAGGAGCAGCGGTACGGCGATCAGCCCTGCGGACGCCCCACCGCTCCGCCCCGGGGCCTTCTTCCGGTCGGGACCCGCGCTGGTCGCCGCGGACTCCGTGGCACCCATCACCTCCAGGACAGGAGCGGGCTGTTCGGGCGCCGCGCCGCCGGTCGGCAGTTCGATCCAGCGGGAGATCTCACCGTCGGCGTAGGTCTCGACGGTCTTGAACACGAGCTGCCGGGCGTCCGGCAGCCGCCGGATCCTGACCTTGTGTTCGGCGTCTGTCCCGGTCGTGAGGGCTGGGCCCGCGACGGTGTAGCCGTCGGGTGTGGCCTTGAGTTTCCAGGCCCTCGGGGCATCGGCGAGCGTGACGTCGCCGGGTGCGATGCCGTCGGGCAGGACGACACGCACCCGCTGGAAGCCGGCGCTGTCGGACTCCGCCTCGGAGACGAAGGTGAGGGTGACGTTCCGGGCCAGGGCACGCGGGATGTCGGCCGCGACCTCCGCGTGGGCGGAGGCGGGATCGGACAGGGTCAGCACGGCCGTCAGCGCGGCGGCTCCGACCACGGCGGGACGGCCCGCCGCGCGGGCGGCAGGGTGGATGGACACAGGGATGCTCCTTGCGGGAGAAGCCGGACAGCCCGAGGGGGCGGCCCGGACGAGGGACCGGTCGGGACGGGGGCGTGTCCCGGTGGTCCCCTGCGCACCAGTGCGTCCGCGAGGAGCGGTGGCCTTTCCCGCACTGGTCGTACGAGGCATCCGGTGAGCGGCACGGCGGGCAGCGGGCGGACCCGAGCGCCGCCCGACGGTGAACGAAGCCAGGAAGCGACGGCGGTCGCGACGCCTCTCACGGCACGCGCGATCCCCAGGGCGACCGCCACGGCCGCGTCGGCGCGGTGCAGCAACCAGATCACCGCCAGCGCGGACAGCAGGTGGACGGCGCTCATGGCGGCGGAGGCGTGCTGCCAGGTGTCCCCTTCGGCCGCGGCGGAGAGCACAGGACGGCGCACGTCCCCCAGGGTCGAAACCGACGTGCCCACGACGGTGAGCGCCAGGTGCACCCCGCCCTGCACGGCGAGGGCCGAGCCGAGAGCGGAGCCCAGGGAGAACCGTCGCCGGGCCACGGGCCACACGGCGGCGAACTGGGCTCCCGCCAGCAGCAGGACGAGCCGCCACGGCACCACCCCGTCGGCGACCGCGTGATGCCCCAGAGCGGCGATCAAGCCCCCGGCCAGGGCGAACACCCCTGCCCTGGCACAGGCCGTGACGCGGCCGGTCTCCGGCCGGGACAGAGGTCCCTGCGCGGTTGCTCGGCACTCGCCCTGAATGATCGTCCCTCCCTCCGCCCAGCAGACCCTTTGGCCCGAGGGGATACGCAAGCGCTGCCCGTCGCGTTCACTCGGCGCGTGCCACCGGTCACGACCGGGGTCAGTGGAAGGCCGAGAGCCAACATTGGCACAATGCAAACATGGCAGGTATCAACCTACGCGCCTGAACGACCTTGGCGGTCCCCATCTCCGCCCTCCTCGTCTCCCTGACCGCGGGATGCGCGCACGGCAGCCCGACCGCCGCCCCCTCCACCCCGGGTTCCGCGGCAGCGCCCAGCACGCCCGGCGAGGCCACCGCCCGGGCCCGGGGCATCGACCTGACGGTCACCCACGCCGTCGCCCACCTCGACCGCTCGGGCGACGGCACCCTCACCATGACCGTCCGCAACGACGACGGCGTCCCCGAACATCTCGGCATGGTCGCCACCCCCGACCGAGGGCGCGGCACACTCGTCGGCAGCAAGTCGGCCAAGGGCAACGGGATGCTGGACACGGCGGGAATCCCGCTCCTGGACGGGAGCACCGTCACCTTCGACGGCGACGGTCCACACGTGCTGCTCCGCCATGTGCACGGCGTCACGGCCCAGCACATGCTGCCGGTCGTGCTCCAGTTCGGCGTGGCGGGCCTCGTCCGCGCCCGGGCGCAGGTCACCACCGCTTGAACGCACCCCCGGCACGACGCCCCCTTGACATGCTTTGCATAATGCAAACGTAAGGAAGGGGAACGAATGGGCACCACTCAGGCGGCCGGACTGGCAGCCCGACAGACGGCCGAACAGAACGAGCGGACCCGAACCACGAAAACCACCCTCACCCCCGTACACGGCGCAACGGGGCTCCGCACCGCACCCTGGGGCCTGATGGCGCTCGCCGTGTTGGTCGGCGCCGGGGCGGGCGCGGGCTCGATCGCCTTCCGCTGGTGCATCACGGCCTTCACCCACCTCTTCTCCGGCCACGCGGACTACGCGGCCGCGCCCGGCACCGGCAACCCGCACGTGCCCTGGCTCGGCCCGTACTTCGTCCTGATCGTCCCGGTGCTCGGCGGTCTGCTGTACGGGCCTCTGGTGAACCGCTTCGCCAAGGAGGCACGCGGACACGGGGTGCCCGAGGTGATGCTGGCGGTCGCCCAGCGCGGCGGCCGGATCAGCCCGAAGGTGGCGGTGGTCAAGACCCTGGCCTCCGCCCTGACCATCGGCTCCGGCGGCTCGGTGGGCCGCGAGGGGCCCATCGTGCAGATCGGCTCGGCGCTCGGCTCCACCCTGGGCCGGATGACGAGGGCGACCGAGCACCGGATGAAGCTGCTGGTGGCATGCGGTGCGGCGGGCGGTATCGCCGCGACCTTCAACGCGCCGCTCGCCGGGGTGTTCTTCGCCATGGAGCTGATCCTCGGCACCTTCTCCGCCGAGGCGTTCGGCGCGACCGTGCTGGCCAGCGTCACGGCGAGCGTGATCGGCCGGGCCGCGTTCGGCAATGTCGCCTTCCTGAAGCTGCCCGCCTTCCGCGTCGACCACTTCGCGCAGTACGGCCTGTTCGCCCTGCTCGGTGTCGTCGCCGCGGTGGTCGGCGTGGGGTTCGCGCGGGTGCTCTACCTGATCGAGGACGCCTGCGACTGGGCCTGGCGCGGCCCGGAGTGGCTGCGTCCCGCGGTCGGCGGACTGGCACTCGGCCTAGTGCTGCTCGCCCTACCGGAGATGTACGGGGTCGGCTACCCGGTGCTGGAGAAGGCCACCACCGACGGATACGCGGTCGGCTTCCTGCTCCTGCTGCTGGTGGGCAAGATGCTGGCGACCAGCCTGACCATCGGGATCGGCGGCTCGGGCGGGGTGTTCGCGCCCAGCCTGTTCATCGGGGCGATGCTCGGCGCGGCCTACGGCACCAGCGTCCACCACCTACTGCCCGGCACGGCGGGCTCGGTGGGGGCGTACGCACTGGTGGGCATGGGCGCGGTGTTCGCCGGAGCCGCGCGGGCGCCGATCACGGCCGTGGTGATCCTGTTCGAGCTGACCGGGGAGTACTCGATCATCCTGCCGTTGATGCTGGCCATAGTGCTGGCCACCGCCACCAGCCGATTGCTGACCCGCGACACGATCTACACCCTCAAACTCCGCCGTCGCGGCATCGACCTCGAGGGCGCCGCCCCCGGAGCCCGGATCGGCGCCCAGCAGGTGGGTTCCGTCATGGACCCCCTCCCTTCATCGCTGTCCGCGTCAACCGAACTCACTGATGCGGCAGACCTGTTGGGCTTGTCCGGATACGGCGCACTGCCGGTGGTCGACGACTCCGGGCAGTACGTGGGTGTCGTCACCGCCCAGGCGATCGCCGAGGCACTGACCGAACAGCCGGACGCAGCCCCGGCCGAGGTCGGCCGCCTGGCCGAGATGCCCGCCCGCGTCACGACCGACCAGCCCCTCGCGCAGGCCCTCCACACCCTGCTCTCGGCCGCCGGCAGCGGGGTCCCCGTCCTCGATCCCGCGCACGGCTCACCGGTCGGCTGGCTCAGCCACCAGAGCGCGCTGCGCTCGGTGCACACGGCCGGGTGATCGGGTCTCGAGAGGACGTCGCATCTATTTTGCACTGTGCAAAACTGGGTACTGGTGACCTCGACGGAACGACCGTTCCCCAGAGAGGTGGACCATGTCAGCACACCACGTCCAGCGCGCCTACTCCTTCGCCTGTCTCCAGTGCGGACACGGATGGGAGAGCACGTATGACATCGATGTGACGGTGGACGAGCACGCCCGGCTCGTCGCCGTTTACCACCTGGGCGACGAGCGCACGCCTTCACCCCTGCAGTCCCCGCAGTGTCCCGCCTGCGAGAGCCACAAGATACGCATCATGCGGCCGGGGCGCGTGGCCTCCGCACACCTGCACGAGACCTGAGCCCGTGCAGGCGTACTTCGACCCGCCGGCCTGGCTGGAGGTGCTCGGCTGGGCAAGCCTGGCGCTGGCCGGTGCGAGCGCGCTGGCGATCATCGCGGACATCGGGCTGCGCGGCGCACGCCAACGCATGTGGATCATGCACCTCGTGTATCCGATCACGGCCCTGTACTGGGGCCCGGTCGCCCTGTGGTTCTACGCCGCCCACGGCCGACGCACTTCCCGCCCCGTGATCGAGGCGGAGGGCGAGCCGGATCCGGAGAGGCTGCCCGCGTGGGTGACTTCGGCCAAGGCCATCAGCCACTGCGGGGCCGGCTGCGTCCTGGGTGACATCGCCGGCGAGTGGCTGGTCCACGCGGCCGGCTTCACCCTCGCCGGCAAGCCGCTGTACGCGGACTTCCTGCTGGACTTCTCGTTCGCCTGGCTGCTCGGCATCGGCTTCCAGTACTTCACCATCGCCCCCGTGCGCGACATCGGGCCGACGCGGGCACTGTGGGCCGCCGTGAAGGCCGACACCTTCTCCATCGTGTCGTTCCAGATCGGCCTGTTCGCGGGCATGTGGTTCTACCAGGAGGTCCTCTTCGCGCCGGGCCTGGCCAAGACGACCGCCTCGTACTGGCTGTTCATGCAGCTCGCCATGGTCGTCGGCTTCTTCACCGCTTGGCCCGTCAACGGCTGGCTGGTCCGGGCGGGTTGGAAGGAGAAGATGTGACTCCGGCCGACGGCTACCGCATTGCGCGGATCGGGCATGTTCATCACACCCCGGCTCGGCACGGGAAAGCCCACTACCCAGATCCCGCGTCATTCAGTGACACACATCACACAGTAGAGTGCAAAATTTGCCTAGTGCAATGAAGGAATCCGTCGACTGGGTCGTACCTCCTGACACATCGTCCGTGACTCAGGAGGCCCCATGCCCTTCTCCGGCAAAACGTTTGGCACCGTCTTCGTGGGCGGCGCTCTGGTCCTCACCCTGGCCGCGCTCGCCTACCCGTCCCTGCTGGGAGTCCAGAACGCCTCGACGAACCAGTCCCGCATCATCGCCAGCACCCAGTGGGGGTCACTGACCGAGGCCGACCGGGACTTCGTGGTCAAGGTCCGTGCCGCCGGGCTGTGGGAGTACCCGCTGGGTGAGCTGGCGCTGCAGCGGGGCACGACGGCAGAGATGAAGGAAGCCGGCGAGCACCTGATCGTCGGCCATGCCGGACTCGACCAACTGTGCCGCAGGATCGCTCCCGAACTGAACATCACCCTGCCGAACCAGGCGTCTCCCCAGCAGCAGCAGTTCGTGGCGACAGCGAACTCCAAGACCGGCAGGGAGTTCGACTCCACCGCCGTCAACATCATGCGCGTCACGCACGGCCAGATCTTCCCGGCCATCGCCAAGATCCGTGCCACCACGGAGAACACCCTGGTCCGCCAGCTGGCCGACCTGGCCAACGACACCGTGCTGGACCACATCACGGTCCTGGAGAACACCGGAATGGTCAACTACCAGCAGGTCAACTTCCAGCAGACCACGCCACCCAAGCTCCCGAAGGGACAACTGACGCCGCCCGCACCCCAGCCGGGCTCCCCCGTCGTCGTCCTCACCCCCAGGCCGGACTTGGACGTGAACACGAGTTCACCGACCCCTTCCCCCAACCCTGCCGTCGGATGATCAGCTGCCGGATCCAAGCTTCGGTCCGGATGCGGGCACGGAAAGCCGGTGAGAGCGCACCACCGCGACCACGGACACGACGGCGAAGGCTGCGGCCCAGCCACCCAACTCACGCAACGGGTCCAGCAGAGAAGAACCGGCCTCCACTCCTCGCGGCGGCACCCGCCCCTTCACGTCGTACACCACAGCGATCGCGTCGCCGGGCCGGGTGGCCTGCCCGCAGCCGCGCCAGATGCGAACGTTCAGAGGCACGCCGTCCCCGTCCGCCACCGAGCACAGGTAACGACCGTGCCCGGAGACGGCGCCCGGACCCCCTTCGACCGAGGTCACCACCAAGGTCTCCACACGTCCACGTTCCGCCAGCACCAGACTGACGGCGGCTTGGGGCGCCTGGAACACCAGACACATACCGAGCAGGGCGGCGACACCGACCAGCGCCCGCCCCGCGCGCCGCACACAGAGGTGAAGAATGAGCAGTGCCACATACAGCAGACCGGCCTCGCCGTCGGCGAACCAGGAGACCCCGTACCACGAACCGGCGACCGCGCAGCCGATGACCGCATATACGGCCGCACCCCCAGCCAGAACGGCCCTCGCCGTCAGCCGGCGCGGCGGCAGCCCGACGAATTCGGCAGGCCCCCATACCGTGCTGTGCAGATGCGCCACAAGGTGCGGCTCCGACACGGCCATGAACCGCCGTCTTCGCCGCATACCATGCAAACGGGCGGAGAGCAGAAAAGTCCGGCCCGACCATGACGCTCGGGAACGGGTCAGGCGTCCCGGGCGACCGGCACGTCCATCGCCCAGCCCAGCGGATGCGGCTCCGCCTCATCCAAGGCCGGAGCGAGCGGCTCTCCCCCGGCCTCGTTGAAGGCGGCCAGCGCCTCGATCAGGGCCAGCCTCTGGGTGGGCCGCAGCTTCTCCACGATCACGGCGATCTCGGAACGGCGGCGGGCGGTGACGTCGGCGACCGTGCGGCGCCCCTCCTCGGTGAGCTGCAGCAGCGTCTCACGGCGGTTGCCCGGGTTGGCCTGCCGGTCGGCGAGACCGGCGGCGATCAGCCGGTCGACCATGCGCATGGCAGTGGACGGCGCGACCTGGAGCAGGTCGGCGAGCGTGACCAATTTGGTGGCGCCTCGGGTGGACAGCACGACCAGCATCCGGAACTGCGGCAGCGTGACTCTCTCTTCGACAGCTGCGAGGGAACGGGCGGAGACCGCCACCAGCAAGCGGGACGCGGTGAGCACCGAACGGGTCACCACATCCACATCGTCCATCGCCCCATTGGGGGCCTCACGCTCCGGCATGCTTCCTTTGTACCGTGCTGAAGCCCCTGCTCACTCACGCGATGGGAACAGACTTTCCTTCCCCGTGACCCTCGTGGCCGTGATAGCGCAGCAGGAGCATCGCGGCGTCGTCGTGGGGCGGGCCGCCTGCATGCTGGGCGAGATCAGCGCGCAGCGCCTCCAGGGCGCGATGCGCGTCCGGGTCCTTCAGGAGGTGGGCCCGTTCGCCGACGGGGTAGAAACGCCCCTCCTCGTCGCGGGCCTCGGTGACTCCGTCGGTGTACAGCAGGAGCTGTTCCCCGGGGGCGAAGTCCACCCGGTAGGGCACCGGCCCCTCGCTCCCGTGGGCGCCCAGCCCCAGCGGAAGGGCGAAGGAGGGCGGTTGAGGGAAGTCGACGGTGCCGTTCCGCCGCACGACCATAGGGGCCGGATGGCCGTAGTTGAGGAAGACCGCCTCGCTGTCCGTGCCGATCTGGCCGAGGATCGCGGTGACGAACTTCTCACCCTCCAGCTCCCGGGCCACGCTCCGCTCCAGCCGCTCGCCGAGCCCCAGCAGGTCCGGCTCGTCGTGAGCCGCCTCCCGGAATGCGCCGAGCACCACGGCAGCCGTCTCCACCGCGGCCAGACCCTTGCCCTGGACATCACCGACGATCACGCGGATGCCGTGCGGCGAGGCCACCACCTCGTACAGGTCCCCGCCGATGCGCGCCTCAGCGACCGCCGAGGTGTACGAGACCGCCGCCTGTAGCGGACCCGCGGTCAGCGGTACCGGCCGTAGCAGCACCCGCTGTGCGACCTCAGCGATCGACCGCACACTGGCCAGCTCCGCTTCCCTGCGCGAACGCATCACGGCCGCCGCGACACCCACGCCGGTGACACCTGCCACCGAGGCCAGCGCGGTGTAACCGCGGCGTTCCTCGAACAGGCCGTCGTACACACCGAGTGCCACGCACAGCACGAGGGCCGCGAGCCCGAATACCGCCGTACGGCGCCATCCGCCGACCAGTCCTGCGAACGCGGGTCCGAGCGAGACGAGCGGGAGGAAACCGATGCCAGGACCGGCCACGACGTCCATCACCGCGACCACCGCCATAACCACGACCGGCGTGCAGGACAGAACCGCCCCACTCGACGGTGGTTTCCGGTCCGTCATCACACACTCCAGCGGTCTCGCGGCTGTCGAGAGCCGCCCACCGTTCCCGCAGGCACCCCTCCCCCACCTTTAGACTATGCAAAGGTGGCTCCCGCGACACCGTTCCAACTTCAGGTCCTTTACCCAATCGAGTCCGGGAGCCGGTATCCCGGATGCACGGAAGGCGACGATGGCAGACAGAGACACCGGAACCAGCCTCCCGCAACGGCCCACGGGATGGCGGCGCCTGGCCCTGCGCCTGCCGGTCCTGCTCTTCCGCGCGGGACTGGGCCCTCTCCTCGGAAAGCGGCTCCTACTACTGCACCACACCGGCCGTCTGACCGATCGGGATCACATGACGGCCCTCGAAGTGGTGACCCACGACCCCGCCACCGCGAGCTGGACCGTGGCCTCCGGCTTCGGCCCGAAGGCCGACTGGTACCGGAACCTGCGCGCGCAGCCGAAGACCCTCATCCAGGTCGGTAACCGCCCGCTCGCCGTCACCGCCCACTTCCTTGCTCCCGAGGAAGGCGCCGACATCATGGCCGAGTACGCGTGCCGGCATCCGCGCACAGCCCGACGCCTGTGCACGTTCATGAGCCTTCGAACAGACGGCACAGAGGCGTCGTACCGCAAGGTCGGCCGGGAGATTCCCTTTGTGCGACTGGCCGGCGAGACAACGCGTGGGCACACGCGACGCCCCTGACGGCTCGGCAGCCCGCCCGCTAGATCGGCACCGAAAATGACCGCCCGATTGGCGCTCTTATTTTGCACTATGCAATAATCGGCATGGGGAGTCGAGCCGACGGCCGCTCGCCCTTCGACGCCCAGGAGTGATCAGGAGTGATGACGGCACGATCACGCGGCGCAGGGCACCTCGGCGGCCGTCGGCGGACTTCCCGGAGCACGGCTGTCTGATCGCGCGGCTTCACCCGGAGGGAAGAGAGCACATGACCACCTCAGGGCCGGACGGCGAAGAAGTGCCGCACGAGCCGGCCGCCATGCCCGCAGCGGACGAGGTCTGGCTGAGATTCCTGATGGACTGCGAGCAGGCCATCCGCGCGTCCGCCCCAAGGGAGCCCTCGGCACAGAAGCGGATGTCCCCACTTCATCCTCCTCACCGCAAGCCGTACCGGACAGCGCGACCGGAACCGCGCCTCCGCAACACACGGGCCGACAACAGGACAGACGTCGAGGGCGACCCATGGCACCCGGACGATCCGTGGCCGCCCTGGCGGGACCTCGACGGCCCCGCCAAGTTCCGTCGCATCGGCCGCGTGATCGCCACGGCCGCCGCGATCGCCGTAGCCCTGGGCGCCTGGTCCATGCTGTCCACAAGGGCGGGCGTGCCGGGTGACGAGTCGGGCGACGCCACCATTCCGCCTCACCTCACCGCGGTCGAGCCCACCCCATACGCGTCCCCCGTGGACTGAGCTCCCGCCGGACCTGACACGTGAGTAGCGACCGCTGTCGCTCGACGACGTGGCGCGCCAGGCCCCAAAGACGCTCAGCGTCCACGCGAGCGGGCTGAACGCACCTCCACAAGGCGAAGCATTCGAGTAAGGCAGGGAGGCGTGCCGACCGGATCCACCCCCGCACCACCGCCCGCGCTCCAAGCCCGTAACCTGCACAAGTCCTACGGCAAGCACCGTGTCCTGCGCGGTGCTGACCTCACTGTCGCCCCCGGCCGACTCGTCGCCGTCGTCGGCGAGAACGGCGCCGGCAAGTCCACCCTGCTCAAAGCGCTGGCCGGCACCCTCAGCGTGGACCGCGGCCGGATCATTCTGTCCGGCACACTCGGCTACTGCCCCCAGGACCCCGTCCTCAACGGCAGCCTGACCGTCGCACAGCACTTGCGCCACTTCGCCGCCGCCCACCACCTGCCCGACCTCGACCGCGGCCACGAGCTGGTGCACCTGCTCAGCTAGGAAAGATACGAGCAGACCGTCGTCGACGAACTCTCCGGTGGCACCCGGCAGAAGCTCAACCTCACCCTGGCCCTGCTGCACGACCCGGACGTCCTGCTCCTCGACGAGCCCTACCAGGGCTTCGGCTGGGAGACCTACCTCCGCTTCTGGGACCTGGCCGAGGATCTGCGCGCCCGCGACAAGGCCGTCGTGGTCATCACCCACCTCGTGTTCGAGCAGGACGGCTTCGACGTTCTGGCCGACCTTGTCGATGGCCGCCTGTCCCTGCGTACGGCCGCCGAAGGGGACCGCCATGTCAACGCCTGAGGCTCCCGTACAGCGGCCGCTGTACGGGCAGTTCCCCACGGCCCTGCGCTTCTCGGTGCGCGACCAGACCCGCAATCGTCTCGCCGGACTGCTGCTCGTGCTCTTCGTGCCCGTCTGGTACCTGGTGATGGACGCGCCGGCCTCAGGCGAGACGCTGGACTTCAAGCTGTACGCGACCGTCGGGGTACTGCATGTCGAAGGCGGCCGGCTCACACTGATCTCCGCGGGCGTCAACTCTGTGACGATGATCGCCGGTTTCGTCGTCTTCGACGCCGTCCGCAAGGCGCTCGCCTTCGACCGGCGCCTCGTCTTCGTTGGATGCCGGCAGTCCACCCTCGTCGGCGCCAAGTCCCTCGCCGTCGCCGTGGTCGCGGCGGCGATCGCCCTGTACACCGCGCTCGCAATCCTGTTCTTCTGGCGCCCGACGGCAGGCGGCTGGTTCGCCGTCCTCGCCGGGTACACGGTGATAGCCCTCACCTACGGCGCCCTCGGACTGCTCCTCGGCGTGCTCGTCAAACGTGACCTGGAGGGCTTCTTCCTCATCATCATGGGCGGCCTGATGGACACCTTCCTGCAGAACCCGCTGGGCAACCCCCTCGCTAACAAGCCCGTCCTGCAATGGTTCCCGTCCTTCGGCCCGATGCAGTTCGCGGCCGGCGGAGCCTTCGGGCACACCGCGCTGTGGGGCCGCCTCGCCCTCGGCCCGGCCTGGGCCGCCGGACTCGGTCTCCTGGGGCTCCTGATCTTCCGGGTCCGCACCCGCGTCCGGACCCGCCCGGTACGCAGGGCGCGGTAGCAGGACACTCCCGGGAGAGGACATCCGACTCGCACCACGAGACGACGTATGACCGTGGTCTCGTGGCCAGCTGAAGTCATGCTTCTCATTTCGAGCCCCACGCCCTCGAAGTCATCTTCTCCGCGACAGAGTCGGCTCAGGGACCGTTCCCGAGCCGACGACCTTCGTGGTCGGCCGGGCCACACCTGTACGTGGCTCCGACGAATTCCAGCACGTGAAGCGCCCGCATCGCGCGGTCATCGCGCACATCCCAGCCGTCAATCCGCCGACAGGTCACGTCATGGACCCGACCCACGGAGAGTCTGGACCTCGGCACCACCCAACTCACCCTGGCATGCGCACCACGGACCACGGGCGCCGCCACGTTCAGAGCCGCCGCATCCTCGTCGACAGACGCTTGGTTCCCCCTTTCCTGGCCGCCGTCAGCGGCTCTTCACGGCCACGACTCCACATCGGTGGCACGGACGGCCGAGAACCATGGCATTATGCAAAGGTGAACCGCCGCACCGTGCACCAGCAAGGGCCCGCGGCGGGTCTGGAGCGCCGGGAAGCCTGGTCGGCACGACGATTTGGCGTACCGGCGAGAGGGGTAACCGTGTCCACGATCCAGGTGGCACTCAACTGGGCCATGCGCCTCGACGGAGCCCTCGGCGTAGCCGTCGTCGACTACGTCAGCCGCATGACACTGGGCACCAAGAGCCGCCGCGCGGACCTCGACCTGGACCTGGCGGCCCACGCCTGCACCGATGTGGTGCGCGCGCATCTGTCCGCACTGCAGCTGACCGGCCACAAGCCGGAACGGATCGAGGACATCATGGTCACCCTCGACACCGAACTCCACCTCATCCGCCCGCTGAACCGCCGCGTCCACGAAGGTCTCTTCCTCATTCTCATCCTGGACCGCGAACGGGCGCGACCAGACCTCGTACGCAGTGAACTCCCTGGCATCGAAGCCCTGTTGTGAGGATGGACGGGCCCAGGCGCCCGTCCGCCTTGGCTGAGGTCCACAGCCCCACCTGGGCACTCGTCAAAGGCCCCCGCACGCGAACCTGTCGATCGTCGCCGATGGCGACGCTTGTCGCACGATCAGCACGTTTGGAGATCTGACGTGGTCAGACGTATGGCGGACAACGCCTTCCGTAGCGAGCAGGAAAGAGACCGGTACGCACCGCATGTACGCGCAGTCAACGAGATGGTCGACCAACTGCGCGACCAGGACGGCCGAGGCTGGATGCCGCACGTGGCGCCCTGGCACGGAGGCGTGGAGGCACGCGTGCTGAGCGTTCTCCGGGATCCCGGTCCCAAGACCCAGGACGGCACGGGCTCGGGTTTCCTCTGCGTGGAAAACGACGACGCCACTGCCGAACGGCAGTGCACCGGCTTCACCAAGGCCGGCATAGAGGCACGCGACACGCTGCCCTGGAACGCCTACCCCTGGTACATCAACCGTGCACCGAACGCCGAAGAACGCGGGGCCGGGATAACGGTCTTGGCACGCCTGCTTGCGCTGCTTCCCCGACTCGCAGTAGTCCTCTTGCAGGGAGTCGACGCCCAAAACTCCTGGCGACGGCTCGAGAGGACCCACCCACACCTCATACAGGACGGCGGCTACCAGGTCGTCAGCACCTATCATCCCGGCCGGCAGGCCCTGTGGTCACCGGATCCAGACGTCCGTGCCGCCCGGGAGCAGCACCGACTCGAGTCCTATCAGCTGGTGGCGAAGCTGCTCCGGCAGTAGCCGCGGCGCCGCTTCCCAAACTCCCGGCCGTGCATTGGCCCGACGTTGCGCTGCCGTCGAGGGAGTCACGTCCGGGCGCCTGCAACGAACGAGCGGCGTCATGTCCCGCTAGGTGGTCTGGGCATGGCCGCCGGCTTCGATGATTCCGATCCTGGTCCCGGCACACATCCAGGCTGCAGGACGGATGCCGACGGGAGCCAGCGCGGTCCAGTGGTGAGCGACAACATGGACGTGGCGCACCGATGGGGGGTTGACCTCGGCCTCCACCTGCCGCGGCCCTTCGCCTGTGGAGGACTCTTGGGTGGAGCCGAGAGGGCCCCGACCGATTGACCGGAGCCCGCTCGCCGACCGCGGCGCTGGAGGTCAGTGGCTGCCGGTGAGTTCGCCGCTGAGCTTCTGGTGGATCTGGGCACTGGGCTGGTTCAGACCGATGATCTCGACTTCCTTACCGCGTTGGGCGTACTTGGTCTCGATCGCGTCGAGGGCAGCGACGGAGGAGGCGTCCCAGATGTGAGTGTCGGACAGGTCGATGACGACCTTGCCCGGGTCGGTGGCGTAATTGAACTGCGTGACCAGGTCGTTGGAGGAGGCGAAGAACAGCTCACCCGTGACCCGGTAGACAACCGTGTTGCCGTCGGGGTCGACGACTGCGGTGACCTCGGCGAGGTGCGCGACGCGCTTGGCGAAGATCACCATGGCCGTGACGGTACCGACGACCACGCCGATGGCCAGGTTGTGGGTGGCGACCACGACGGCAACGGTGAGCGCCATGACGGTGATCTCCCCCGTCGGCATCCGCTTCAGCGTCCTGGGGGCGATGGAGTGCCAGTCGAAGGTCGCGAAGGACACCATCACCATCACGGCGACGAGCGCGGCCATGGGAATGTCGGAGACGACCGGGCCGAAGACGATGCACAGCACCATCAGGAAGGCACCTGCGAGGAAGGTCGACAGTCGTGTGCGGGCTCCGGACACCCTCACGTTGATCATCGTCTGCCCGATCATGGCGCAGCCGCCCATGCCGCCGAAGAAGCCGGTGACGATGTTGGCGATGCCCTGGCCGATGGACTCGCGGGTCTTGTTGGAGCGGGTGTCCGTGATGTCGTCGACCAGCTTGGCGGTCATCAGCGACTCCATCAGGCCGACCAGCGCCATGGCGAGCGCGTAGGGCGCGATGGTCGTGAGGGTGTCGAGGGAGAACGGCACGTCCGGAAGACCGGGGGTGGGCAGCGAGGACGGCAGGGTTCCCTTGTCACCGACGGTTGGCACCGAGATCCCGGCCGCGACCGTGATCACCGTAAGGATGAGGATGGAGACGAGCGGCGCCGGGATCACCCTGGTGACCTTCGGGAAGAAGACCATCAGCGCGAGCCCGCCGACGATCAGCGGATAGACGGCCCACGGCACGTCGTGCATCTCCGGCACCTGAGCCATGAAGATCAGGACGGCGAGCGCGTTGACGAAGCCGACCATCACACTGCGCGGCACGAACCGCATCAGCTTGGCGACCCCGACCGCGCCGAGGACGACCTGGAGGAGTCCAGCCAGAATGACGGCGGCGACGAGGTAGCCGAAGCCATGCTCCCGGTTCAGAGGCGCGATGACGAGGGCGACGGCACCGGTCGCGGCGGAGATCATGGCGCGGCGGCCGCCGACGACGGAGATCGTCACGGCCATGGTGAACGACGCGAACAGTCCGATCGCCGGGTCGACGCCGGCGATGATCGAGAACGAGATCGCCTCGGGAATCAGCGCGAGGGCGACCACCAGGCCGGCCAGGACTTCGGCGCGCCAGACCTTCGGGTCGTTCAACCAGTCGGGACGCAGACCGCGCAGCCGCGCGGCAGGAGACACAGCAGCAGAAGACAAGGAGTTGGGCACCTGTCGTGCTCGGGCACGCCCGGCCGGCGAACGCCGGGGACGTGCGGGACGCGCGGAGGCCGGGCCGACGCTCCGCTGACAGCCCGAGAAACGGGCCGGAAGTCGCAAAGGGTGGAGTCGTGTGCGGTGGGCGGCACGCACGAGGCAGCCGGGCGGCTCACGCAAGGGGGCGAAGGGTCACGGCGGGCAGGCGGCGGCGATCAAAATCACGGGTTCACGCACGCTCTCTCCTGCAAGAATTGGATATTCGCCGGGGGCGCCATAGGCCCCAGAACGGCAGCAGTGGGACAGCTGGCCCGCCCTCACCCTCAACGACACTACCCTAACGTTAGAGTAGAGACTGGTGGGGTCGTACAGGCAACCCCACGAAGGAGAAGGGCCAGGAACCGCGAGCGTGGACGACAAGCACATGCAGATCGGCGAGGTCGCGGGACGGACGGAGCTGTCTCTGCGCACCATCCGGCACTACGAGGAAACCGGCCTGGTCATCCCCTCTGCCCGCTCCCAGGGCGGCTTCCGCCTCTACACCGAGACCGACGTCGCCCGGCTCATGGTCATCCGTCGGATGAAACCCCTCGGCTTCACCCTGGAGCAGATGCGCGACCTGCTGGACGCCACAGATCGCCTGGACGGCCACGATGCACTCGACGCCAGCGAACGCGAGGCCTTGCTCAAGCGCGTGCGCACCTACCAGCGGGCAGCCGCCGAACAGGTGGAGAAGCTGCGCATCCAACTGGCCCGCGCCGAAGACTTCGCCGCTACCTTGGACGCCCGACTGGAGCAGAACACACCGGTCGCTCACTTCTAGAACCGCGGCATCACGTCATCAATTCGCTGTCCGGCGAGGTCGCCGAGGGCACCCACAGCCTGCTCGCCCCGCTGAGGGACCTGTTCACCGCGGTGTTCTTCGTCTTCTTCGGCCTGCACACCGACCCCGCGAGCATCCCACCGGTCCTTACTGCCCGCACTCGCCCTGGCCGCCGTCACTACCCTGACAAAGATCGTGACCGGCTGTTTGGGCCGCCCACCGGGCCGGGATCGACCCCAAAGGGCGCCGGCGGGCCGGCGGCACCCTGGTCGCACGCGGCGAGTTCTCCATCGTCATCGCCGGACTCGCCGTGACCGCCGGAATCGAGCCCTCCCTCGGGCCCCTGGCCACCGCCTACGTCCTGATCCTCGTCCTTCTCGGCCCTGTCACCGCCCGCTACCCGGAACCGCTGGCCGCTCGCCTGCTCGAACGACTCCGACACCAGCCGGCCATCGAGCCGCAGGACATCACGCGCCCGCCGAGCAACCAACGCCCACGAAACCCTCGCCGACCAGGACGCCGTCGGCCACGCGTGAGCACGGGCCAACGCCTGGCGGACACGAAGCAGCTGAGTCCGGACAACTGCATGGTGCTGTCCATGACCCACGGACCGCGCCGGGCGAGCAGCATGACAACGGATCGCGAGAAGCGCGGGCACCTTTCTTGCCGAGGTCCGGCAATGTCTCGCCCGGCCACAGGGCGCATCAACAACCTGTCATTGCCACGTAAAGAACGTGTATGGTTCCCAGCGGTGTGCCGGGAAGTCTGGTCGGCGGTTGGAGGACAGCTCTCTTCACCGATCGGGGGTCCGGATCATGGTGCTCGTCGTGGTTTTCGGAGTGGCACTGCTCATCGCGGTCCTGCTGTCAGGGCTCGCCGCCCGGACCGTCCTGTCCACCTCACTGCTCTTCCTGGTCGGTGGCGCGCTCGTCAGCGATGGCTTCCTCGGTCTGATCCACATCACCCCGGACAGCGAGATCGTGTCCGTCACAGCGGACCTGGCACTGTTCGCCGTGCTGTTCACCGACGGCATGCACGTCTCGTTCCCCAAGCTGCGCGCCAACTGGCGCAACCCGGCCCGCGCACTCGGGCTCGGCATGCCACTCGCCTTCGTCGGGGCGGCGCTCATCACGCACTTTCTGGTCGGCCTCGACTGGACGACGTCGTTCCTTGTGGGGGCCGTCCTGGCGCCCACTGACCCTGTGTTCGCCTCGGCGATCGTCGGGCGCAAGGAAGTCCCGGCGAAGCTGCGGCAGCTGCTGAACGTGGAGAGCGGCATCAACGACGGGCTCGCCCTGCCGGTCGTGCTCATCCTGATCGCCGCGGCCGGCCCCACCTCCGTTCACGCCGAGGCCGATCTCGGAAAGATCGCGCTGGAGCTGGTCCTGGGGCTGGTCTTCGGCGTCGTCCTCCCCTTCGTCGTGATCGAGCTCGTACGCTTCCGGCTGCTGGGCGCCGAGCCCAAGCTCCAGCCCCTGCTGCCGCTGGCGATCGGTGTGATCCTTTACGCCGTCTGTCACCTCACGCACGCCAACCCCTATCTCGCCGCGTTCTCCGCGGGCGCCGTCCTGACCGCGCGCTCCCTGGAGGCGAAGGCGGCGTTCGAGCCACTGGGCGAAGCCCTGGCGGAGCTGGCCAAGTTCGCGGCCCTGCTGGTGTTCGGCGCGCTGCTGACACCACAGCTGTTCGGGGATCTGTCGTTCGGCGGGTACGCCGTGGTGGTCCTGGCCATCGTGCTGATCCGGCCCGCCTCACTGCTGCTGTCACTGGTCGGCACCCGGTTCACGCGGCAGGAGAAGCTGGTCGCCGCCTGGTTCGGGCCGAAAGGCTTCGCCTCCGTCGTGTACGGGCTGCTGGTGCTCCAGGCAGGGATCCCGCAGGGCGAGGATGCATTCACACTGATCGCCGTGTGCATCGCCTTCTCGATCATCGCGCACAGCTCCACCGACGTCCCGATCGCCCGCATGTTCCATGTGGACGACCTCGCCGCATTGGACGCTGGCATCCCCGTCTCCCGAACCAGCAAGGAGAGCGGCCGTGTCGGCGCGTGAACTCACTGGGTCCTACCCGCCCGTGTCCACTGAAGACGACGCCGCTGAAGCGGTCCGACTGCTGGTCGACCACAAGCTGCCGGGGCTGCTGGTCGCCGATCGCGACGAGCAGCCGGACGCCATCCTGCCCGGCTCGCAGCCCATGGGGCGGCTCGTGCCCGAGTACGCGTTGGATGCCCCGATACTCGTGGCGGTGATCGACGATCGGAATCTCAACGAGGTGCCAGGTGGGCTTGCCGGGCGCACGGTGGCCGAGTGGCAGTCGCGCCGAAGGTTCCGTCCGCCCACGGCCGGTCCGGACACGAGCGTCATGCACATCACGGCCCTCAAGTCCCGTACGCACACTCCGCCGGTCGCCGTCGTCGAACGCGACGGCGACCGCACCCGGTTCGCGGGCGCTGTCCCGGCCGCCCGCCTGACGCAACGACTCGTCGGAGGAACGTGAACGACTGGCACGGCTGGGCGGCGATCGCCGTATTCGTGGTCACGTACGGCCTGATCATCAGCGAGAAGATCCATCGCGTCGGCGCGGCCCTGGGCGGGGCGGCGCTGATGCTGGCCATCGGCGCCACCGACGACAAGTCAGCCTTCTTCTCCGAGCATTCCGGAGTGGACTGGAACGTCATCTTCCTGCTCATGGGCATGATGATGATCGTCGGCGTGCTCAAGAAGACCGGCATGTTCGAGTACCTGGCCATCTGGGCGGTGAAGAGGGCGCGGGCCCGCCCGTTCCGGGTGATGGTGATGCTCGTCGTCATCACCGCCCTCGCCTCGGCTCTCCTCGACAACGTCACCACCGTGCTGCTGATCGCCCCGGTGACGCTGCTGGTGTGCGAGCGGCTCGCGCTTCCCGCCGCCCCGTTCCTGATCGCCGAGGTGTTCGCCTCCAACATCGGCGGCACCGCCACCCTGGTCGGCGACCCGCCCAACATCATCATCGCCAGCCGGGCCGGCCTGACCTTCAACGACTTCCTGATCCACCTCGCCCCACTGTCCGCGCTCCTCACCATCGTGCTCGTGCTGCTGTGCCGGTGGCTGTTCCGCACGTCGTTCGTCTACGACGGGACACGCGCCGAAGAGATCATGGCGCTGGAGGAGAAGGAGGCCATCAAGGACCCCCGGCTGCTCATGCAGGGCCTGGCTGTCCTCGTCCTGGTGGTCGCCGGATTCGTTCTCCACCCCGTCCTGCACTACGAACCCAGCGTCGTCGCCCTCCTCGGCGCGGGCCTGCTGATCGCCGTCTCCACCGTGGAGACCGGCGACATCCTCCAAGAGGTCGAGTGGCCCACCCTCGCCTTCTTCGCGGGCCTGTTCATCATGATCGGCGGGCTGATCGAGACCGGCGTGATCGGGGAGATCTCGCGATCTCTGGCGGGCGCCATCGGCGACAACGAACTCGGCGGCTCCATGCTGCTGCTCACCGCCTCGGCCGTGCTCTCCGGCGTCGTGGACAACATCCCCTACGTCGCCACCATGGCCCCGATCACCGCCGACCTGGTGCACAACATGGGCGGCGCGAGCGACCACGTCATGTGGTGGGCGCTGGCCATCGGCGCGGACCTCGGCGGCAACGCCACCGCGATCGGCGCCAGCGCCAACGTGGTCGTCCTCGGCATCGCCGAACGCAACCGGCAGCCCATCTCCTTCTGGCAGTTCACCAAGTACGGCCTGGTCGTCACCGCCGTCACCGTGGGGCTGTCCGTACTGTACGTGTGGCTGCGCTACTTCGTCCTCGCCTGACAAGAAGGTGACGGATGCGCGAACATCCGCGTAGGGGTCTCGTCAACGTGCTGGCTCCGGAGCGGCGGGGGTACGACCCTGGGCACAGGGACGTTTTCAGCAGATGAGGAGCCCGCCGTGCGCGCGCGTGACCTGGCGGTCGAATACGAGACAGTGAGCGTCGACAGCGACGCCATGGAAGCCGCCAGACTGATGGCCGAGCACCGGCTGCCGGGCCTGCTCGTGCTGGACGAACGGGGCGAGCCGAAGGCGATCCTGCCCGCCTCCCAGATGGTCAAGGTGCTGGTGCCCGCCTATGTGATCGAGGACCCGACACTCGCCGCGGTCGTGGACGAGAAACACGCCGACCGACTGTGCGCAGCGCTTGCGGGCCGCCGGGTGGGCGACTGCCTGCCCGGCAGGGCGGAACCTCCGCCAGTCGCGGATCCCGACGACACCGCGCTGGAGGTGGCCGCGTTGATGGCCCGGGTGCGCAGCCCGCTGGTGGCGGTCGCGGAGCGAACCACCGCCGGACCGGATAGGCGGGAGAAGGACCGTGCGCACCTCCTCGGTGTGATCACCGCCTCACACCTGCTGCACGAACTGCTGGGAGCGGCGGAACCACCGGACGCGACGTGAGCAGCCGTGGTGCGACTCGCGCAGGACCTACTTCAGGTCGGACGCCCGGAGGATCCCGCGGCACGCCTCACCGTCGATACGCCGGGCCATACTCTCCACCACCGGCATGCCGTACAGCAGCGTGCCCTGTTCCAGAGAATGCCGGGCCCCCTGCTCAAGGTGGTGCCACAGCAGTGGGTTGGCGACCTGGACCCGCGGGTTCAGTTCCAACCGGCCCCCTGACGCGTCGCTGAGCACGAGCCGCTGGGTGACTCCGTCGACCATCCGCACCGCCACCAGACGGGCCGTGCACATGCGCCGACGGATGAACAGTCCTCGTGCGACGTGGCTGTTGTCCACAGCAGCCACCCGCGGCGGCAGCAGGATGATCGTGAACTGCACGCCCAGTGCCGCCCACCAGACCAGCCGCACGCCTGAGAACCCCGAGTGCCTCCAGTCGATCAGCACCAGGGCGCCAAGGAGCAGGGGCACCGTACAGAAGCGCGCTGCGTGCCTCCTGTGCCCAGTAACGGTCCAGGACCGCACTCTCCCTTTCCGTACTGCGGACTTCACTGCGCGGGGCACACCTTCTTCTGCATTACGCCATACGGGCCAGAGCAGAGACTCGGCCCTGCTGCGGCTTCCCTCGTGACAGAAGGTCTGGCACCCACCCGTGATCCTGCGCTCAGGTGGCCCGGTTGCGTGCCGTGGGTCAAGCGGAGCCGGGTTCGACGACGAAAAGCACCAGCCCAGGGCGTCGAGATCGATGTCCGCGTCGAAGCTGTCCACGGCCGACGGCGCCCGCTCTCGATGCCGGGGACCGGCGTCGGCTCTCTCCCGAGTGCTCACCAAACGTCATCATGCACGGTCAACGTGCGCACCCGCATTGCCGGTCACCAGCAGAGTTCATTAGGGTCTGGATGCCGGTGGCCGTTGAAGAAGCGTCACGGAGACATCAAGAGCGCGGGGGACGTCGTGCCGGAGCGGGACATACCCGAGCTGTATCTGGACGGCTATGCCCGCATCCTCGCGGAGGTCTCGGCCACCGGCCGACGTCTCACCCGCGAGGAGATCGAGTCCCGACGCGCACTCGGCGAACAGGCCGCGGAGGCCGGTCACGGTCTGCGCGCCCTGGTCGGCGCGCACCTCGCCGCGGCCCGCGCCTGCTGGCCGGATGTCCCCGGCTCGGCCGACGGCACCCTGGCCGCCGTCCAGCAGGTCATCGACGCCTTCGCCGAGGGCTACGAACACGCCCAGCGCCTGGCCGTGCGTCAGGAGGAGGCCGCCCGCCGGGAGTTCATCGACGACCTCCTCTACGGCCGCAGCGACCTGGGCCGCCTCGCCGAACGCGCCGAACGCTTCGGGCTGCGCCTGTCCCACGCCCACGCCGTGGCGGTCGCCCAGGGACCGGCCGCGTACGACGAGGGCAGTGCGGTGCCGCGGCAGGTCGAACAGGCTCTGATCGCGCGCTTCGGCAACCGCAACGTCCTGCTCACCACCAAGGACGGGCAACTGCTGTGCATCGCCCCCGGCCACGAGAACGAGGTCCTGCCCTACTTCGCCAAACAGGCACACGCCGCCACCGACGGCGGCCGGGTCGCCATCGGCCGCCCGCAGCCCGGCCCCGGCGGGGTTGTCCAGTCGTACGAAGAAGCCCTGAGTGCCCTGGAGATGGCCGAACGCCTGGGCCTCGAGGAGCCGGTCCTGCGCGCCACCGACATGCTCGTGTACCCCGTCCTCACCCGCGACCGCCAGGCCATGGCCGACCTCGTGGTGAACACACTCGGCCCGCTCACCACCGCACGGGGCGGTGCGCAGCCTCTCCTGGACACCCTCACCACCTACTTCGACTCCGGCTGTGTCGCGGCCGAGGCCGCCCGCCGCCTCTCCTTGAGCGTGCGGGCCATGACCTACCGTCTGGAACGCATCCACCAGCTCACCGGCGCCAATCCGGCCGACGCGGCCCACCGCTACATGCTCCAGACCGCCGTCATCGGCGCCCGCCTCCTCGACTGGCCCACCGTGGAGCTCCCGCAGCCGAGCCGCACGTAAGAAAAGCGGTTTCCGCGACCGCGCCCGTCTCTGCGGCGAAAGCCACTGAATCACTGTCGAAGCCCGCTTGGTGCAGATCGTAGGTCATCGTGCGACTTCGCAGTTCGCGAGGACCAGCAATGCCCTGACCAGGGCGGTCTCCGAGATGGGCTCGGTGCGCACCTTGCCGAGGACGCGCCGGTTCTTGAGGTGTCCAAAGCCGTGCCCGACGGGCGCCCTGACGGCCTCCAGTGCCGTTATGGACAGCTTCTGGCCTGGCGTCAGGGGCCGGTTCCGGGCGGCCTTGAATCGCAGGCACGCCTGGGGAATGGGACCCTGTCGACGGGACTGGGACATGCTTACTTCGCAGTCGGCCGGGAGGGCAGGCAGGGGTGCCGGACGGGCGCGCGACATCTCACCCCTCCCCGCGGGCGGTAGCCGGGCGGGCCGCGTGCCGGGCGTCCGGGGTCGCTGTGAGACGGCGTGGGTCGGCGGCACGGTCGATCGCTGTCTCCACGGCCGCGACCCTGTCGGCGAGCAGCCCCAGGGCGGCGACGGCTCGTGCGAGGGGATCGCTGTCCGGGCCGCCGAGGGTCTGGGTACGCACGTACGCCGCTTTCAGCTCGGCCCAGCGCACCGCCGACTCGTCAGTCAGCGTGCCACGCAACGCGGCGAGCTTGAGCAGGTTGGCCTCAGCGGCGTTGGTGAGCGTCTGGGCCTCGGCCGTGTAGTGGTCGTCGACCAGTACGGCCACTTCCGTGTCGTTCATGACCGGCTGGATGCGCTGGGCGATCTTGTTCATGTTGCGGTACGAGCCCTGGAGCTGGAAGGGCGGCTCGGTGCGGGTGGTGTCGGACTGGGCCGCCGAAGCGATGTAGGCCGCGTTGACCGCCAGGACCGTCTCACGGGCCGTCAGCAGGTGGTGCAGGACGGCCAGGACCCGCTCCAGCTCGGCGGGGGTGTACGGGTGTGTGAGACGGTCGGCGCGGGCCGTCGGGTCACTCCCGGCCAGGCGGATCAGCAGGTCGAGGTCGGTGCGGTCGCGGCCGGCGAGCGGGGCGAGGACCGGGTTGGCGGTGAGCGCGTTCTCGATGAAGCTGAGCGCGAAGGCGTCCTCCTTGCCGGTCAGGACGTCACCGAGGTTCCACACGTCGGCGCGGTTGGCGAGCATGTCGGGGATGCGGAAGCGGCTGCCGGACTCGGTGTACGGGTTGCCGGCCATACAGACGGCGAAGCGCTTGCCGCGCAGGTCGTAGGTGCGCGGCTCGCCGTCCCGCACGCCGTCGATGCGGCGGGTGGCGTCGCACAGCGGGATGAACTTCTGCAGCAGCTCGGGCGAGGTGTGCTGGATGTCGTCCAGGTACAGCAGCGTGTTGTTGCCCGCCTCCAACGCGAAGTTGATCTTCTCGATCTCCCGGCGGGCGGTGGCGTTCGGGGCCTCGGCCGGGTCCAGTGAGGTCACGGCGTGCCCCAGCGCCGGACCGCTGATCTTCACGAGCAGGAGACCGAGGCGGTCGGCGACGTACTCCATGAGCGTCGTCTTGCCGTAGCCGGGCGGGGAGATGAGCAGCAGCAGGCCGCCGGTGTCGGTGCGCTTGGACTCGCCGGTGGTGCCGAGCTGCTTGGCGAGGCTGTCGCCGACCAACGGCAGGTACACCTCGTCGATGAGCTTGCTCCGTACGAACGCGGACATGACGCGTGGCCGATGCTCGTCCAGCCGGAGACGTGTGCGCTCAGCGGCCACCAACGCCGTCCGGCGCCGCTGGTAGGCGCGGTGGGCCGGAACCTCGTTTGTCCGGAAGTCCTCTGTACGGGCCACTAGTTCGTCGACGCGGACGGTGAGCGTGCGGTCGCTGATGCGCGGGTGGGTGCCGAGAAGGCCCTCGACGGTGGCGGTGAGGGTCGCGGCGGACTCGTAGCGTGGCAGGTCCGGGCAGAGCTGGTCGGTCACCGCCTCGGCCAGGTCGTCAGGGGTGACCTCGGCGCCGGTCGAGGTGGAGTACGACGTCAGCCACGCCTCGACCAGCTGCCTGCGCGCGGGCAGGTCGGGGAGGACGGCGAGGTCGTCGTCGTAGGCCGATCTGTCCACCGTACGGCCGAACTTGTCGAGGAGCGTGCGGGTGCCGACGCTGATGACGAAGCCGTCGGGGCCGCTGGTCAGCTCTTCGAAAAGGTAGGCGGCCGCCGCTTGGGTGCCGATGGCTTCCGCCAGTTCGGCCCGCAGGTCGTCGATGGCAGGCGCGAACCCGAAGGTGTCCCGGGCGCGTGCCAGCGACACCGCTCGCCGGGTCCAGCTCTCGCGTTCCTCGGCTGTCGTGCCGTGAGCCCAGAACAGCTGGGCGGCGGCGCGGGCTGCGGGCTCGTGGCGCAGCGAGCCGGCGTCCTCGTGCAGGCGCAGGAGTGTCGTGAGGATCAGGACCGCGTCGTGGTCGTGGACTCCCCGTTGGTGGCCCTCGTCGTACGCCGCCTCCGCCGCCTGCCGGACGAGGGCGGGCAGGTCGGCCTCCGCCAGAGCCTCGGGTCCGTGTTCGGCCAGCAGGCGTGCGGCGAGGTGCTCGGCACGGTAGACCTCGGGTGACTCCGAGGGCAGCGGGCGGTCCCAGTAGGGGCGGGTGGCGGCGAAGTCGGGGTCCGTGACCGGCGAGCGGTAGTCGGTGCCGGTGAGACCTCGCTCGTCGGGGTGGTCTCGTTGACGGCGCGCGTGATGGACAGGCAGTCGGAGATGCCGCGGACGAGGTCCGCGTTGCCGACGCGGGCGAGCGGGCCGGTGCCGACGGGCTGGGCGGCGGCGTGGGTGTCGGAAACGTAGGGGGAGTTCCACAGCTGGAGCGGGTGGACGCGCTGCGGCTCATCGCTGTCGGCACGCAGCACCATCAGCGCGCCGTCGTCGAAGAGGGCCCAGCCGTGGCAGGACAGCGGGGTGACGGTCTCCTTGCGGATCATGTTGTACGGCAGCAGCAGGCTGCGGCCCTCCACACGCGCGTGGAACGCGAACAGCACGTCCTCACCGTTCGGGGAACGCACGACCCGCTCGAACTCCAGGTCCGCAGTGTCGATGCCGTCGAATGTCTTGTACGTCCCGGTGGCAAGGCAGTAGCCGCCGGGGAAGACGATCCCCTGGTCCTCGGGCAGGGCACGGCATGCTCGGCCGATGCCGTCGAGCCGGACGACGCTCTTGGTGAGCGTGTTGAACACGAGGTAGCGGTGAACGTCCTCGTTGTAGGGACGGATGTCCAAGAGGATGAGGGGGCCCACACGCGCGTACGAGATGTCTGCGTCGGCGAGGGATTGCAGCGGTTCGGTGACCGACTCGGCGTAGATCCCCTCGCCGGTCTCGGTGCTGTCCTCCACCTTGACGGTCAGCGTGCCGCCGACCGTCTGGACGAAGACCTCACCCTCGATGGAGACATGTGGGTGACGGCCGAGGACGTGGTGCTCCCGGCTCGTCTGCTTCCATGCGAAGTCGTGGGAGGGCGGGAAGACGTGGTCGCGGTCGCCACGCGCGTCCAGGAAGGTCGCCCGGCCGTCGTCGGTCAGCGCCCAGCGCAGGACTCGGATGTCGCCGGTCTTCTCGCCGGTCTGGAAGACGGCCAGCAACCTGCCGTCGACGCGGCGGAGTTGGAGAAGGTGGGCCTGGCGGTAGTAGCGGTACAGGGCGGCGAACTCGTGGACGAAGACGGGGTCGTCGAGCAGGCCGGGCACGGCATGCTCAGGCAGCCGGTTCAGGTCACGGTCGTACAGGGCGAAGACGTCGCCCACCGTCACCTCCGGTTTCAGGCCGAGGAAGACGTTGTGGCCGAAGAGGAGTGTCTCGCCGACGGCGACGACGTCGCGGGGCACGCAGTTGTGCTCGGTGCGCAGCCGTCGGGTGCTCGTCAGCTCCAGCCGGCTGGCGCCGAACTCCTCGGTCCGCAGAGCGTTCAGCGCCTCGGCGCGCCGGGCGAGTTCGGCGGCCTGCGCGGTGAGACGGTCGCGCAGCACCTCGTACGTGCCGGTGTCCAGACCGGTGGTCCCGGTGGTCATGGAGTCCCTCTCGGAAGTCGGAGCGACGCGGTCCGGAGCTGCCGTCCCCTGTGCGGCAGCTCCGGACCACGGGTCGGGATCGGGCCGTGGCAGTGCGAGTCAGACCCGGTGGCGGTCAGGGCCTGACGCTGCCGTTGAGCGCGGCCAGCGAGGTGTCGGCGAGGCCCAGCTCGCCTGCCTTGTCCAGGAGCTGCCGGAGCTGTCCGGCTTCCGCGCCGCCGTTGTTCATGAGCTTCATCAGCAGCGCGGAGACGGTGAGGTTCTGCACATCGGCCGTGGAGACCGAGGCGAGAATCCGGCTCAGGTCGTCGGTGAAGCCGGAAGTGCCGTCCAGCCAGGGCTTCGCGAGGGCCTGCGCGGTCTCGGAGTGCTGCACGAAGCCGTCGACGCTCTTGCCGAGTGCGATCGAGGACATCAGTCGGTCGAAGAAGACCGACTCCCCGCCGACGATGTTGATGTCGGCGTTCTCCAGCCCGGTGGCCAGCACGGTGGCCTGCGCCTCGGCGACCTGCCGCTGCACGTCGAGTCCGGCGAGCCGGATGTCCTTCTCCGCCTGCAGCCGCAGCCGGTACTCCTCGTGACCGCGGGAGGCGTCGTCGAGGGCGGCCATCGCGGCGGCCTTCTCGGTGAGACCGGCGGCCTCGGCCTTGAGCTTCTCGCCGATGGCCTGCGCCTCGGCCATCGCCTGCGCCTTGGTGCCCTCGGCCTCGGCGAGCATCCGGGCCTGGGCCGCCCCGGCTTCCGCACGGCCGGCCTTCTCGATGACCTCGGCCTCCTTGTCACGGACCTGCACAGCGGCCAGCCCTTCGGCGGCGGCCTCCGCCTGCACACCCTCGGCGAGCCGCGCCTTTGCCCGCGCGTCGAGGTCCGCCGACTTCAACCGCGCCTCGGCCAGCGTGAGTTCCTCTGCCGCACGGTGGGTGGCGGCCTGCTCGGCGGCCTCTGCGGCCTTGATGTCCTTGACCAGCCTCTCCTGCGCCTCGGCCTCGGCGGCGATGATCACGGTCTGACGGTCGCGCTCCGCCTGCTCGACAGCGCGCAGCTTCTTGATGGACTCCTCCTGCTCGGCGACCGTACGGTCCACCGCAACCCGCTCCCGCACGACCTCGGCGATCTCCCGCTTCTCCGCCTCGACCTCCTTCTGTGCGGCGATCCGGGTCAGCTCCGTCTCCCGCTCCCGGGCGATGACCTCCAG
>NZ_JBIVKB010000030.1:0-48667 GCF_044750545.1 Streptomyces sp. NPDC088794
GCCGCTTGGCCTCGCGATCGAGCGGGGGTGTCTTCGACATGTGGATCTCCTAGTGATCAGAGACCCAGGTGTCAACGATGATCGGCAGTTTTAGAACCTTGCGTTCGACGTGAACTGCGCCTGCCACGGGTACTGGTAGTTCACCCGAGGCGATTCTGGCACCGCGAAGGCCAGCACGCTGGTCGGCATCGATCGGTGACGGCAGAGTCTTGGCGAGCACGCCGTCTTGGACGACGTGCATCAGGTGTCCGTCCAGGCGGAACGTGACGCGCTGGTTGGCGAGTTCGTATCCGACCGTCACCTCGGTCTTGCCGAGGCTCGCAACACCGTTCACGTCGAGCTTCCGGTCTACCTCGATCACCGTGCCGGGTTCCAGGCGCCCCAGCCGGCCCGCGGCAGGGGCTGCTGGTGGAGGCCCTGCCCGAACAGCCCCGCGCATCGAAAGCTCGCACAGGTTGCCGGCGTCGAGGCACGACGCGACGCTCCTGACCAGCTGGCCGTCGATGACGATGTGCACCGTCTGCTCGTCTGCCCACACTCGTGCGCGGCTTCCCGCGTACTCCTTGCCGAGCCTCACCCGCTGAACGCGGGGCGCGCGCCGACCAGGCCACTGGCCGCGACGACGGTCTCGAACTCCATGGGCGGCGCCGAGGCCGGAATCAGCAGGGTGACCGGCGCTGCGGGCTCGGCCGCGATGGATGGCTCTTCGAGGGCGGTTGCAGCGGCGACAACTATCGGCTGCGGCGGCGGGTTCGGCCGGAACCGGCTGGCGGGGGTGGCCATGTCGAGGGCCTGGTGGGGCCTGGCTGTGTTGTAGGTGTGCACCCATGCATCGACGGCAGCCTGGGCGGCGGGTAGAACAGCGAAAGGGCCGGATACGTCGAGGAGTTCACGGCGGAGAGTCTGGTGCCAACGCTCGATCTTTCCCGTCGTGGTCGGTGAGTACGGCTTGATCAGCTTGGCGGTGACGCCGTTCTCCCGACAGACACGCTCGAACAGGACCTCGGCAGGGCGGGGTTTGGTGAAGCGGCCGGTGAACTGCTTGCCGTTGTCGGTGAGGACCTCCGCCGGCACCCCGTAGGTTCGCATCGCGCGGACGAATCCGTTTGCGACGGCCCGCCCGGATGGCACCGCCAGGACGGTGGCGACGACGAGCAACCGGGAGTGATCGTCGATCCCCGTGAGCATCTTGCACTCGCGGCCGTCGGCCAAGTAGATCCCGCCTACCAGCTCCATCTGCCACAGATGCATGGGTGTCTCGCGCTGCCACCGCCGGTATTTGCGGCGGTGCTGCTGCTTCTGGTGCCGGATGAGCCCGTTGCGTTCAAGAACGCGATGCACCGTTGCCCGTCACGGAGCGGCGGCGGGTTGGTCCGAGCGATCTCGAAGGCGATCCGCCGGGCACCCCACCGCGGGTTCGCCCGCCGCATCTCGCAAGTCAGGGCTTCGACCTCGGCCGGTATCCGCGTGGGGCTGGATCGGGGACGCCGGGATTTCTCCTGTAGTCCTTCGAGCCCGTCGGCGCTGTACTTGGACTTCCAGGTGTAGATCGTCTGGCGCGACACGCCGTACCGCACGGCCACTTCGCTGACCGGAGAACCGTCGAGCACTTCAAGGACAGCGCGGTATCGCTGCTCTACCCGCCACGTTGGCCCCTGTTCGGAATCTTCCCCCACCGCCACAACGTCAAGGATCAAGGAGCTGATCGCGGCCGTCAAGAATGTCCCGAGACTGCCGTCAAGCCTCTCCTGAGACTCTTCTGTCGCCTATGTCTTGAGGCCGCACATCACACCCGGACGCTGAGCTTTCGGCGCGACCCGAGACCGAGACCCCGTTCAAACTCCTTCTGGAGCGGTACCGGCAGCTTCTGGGGTGTGCGGGGGGCCGGCGTCCTGCCACCGGGCCGAGGCCCACCCGGACAAGCAGAGCGTCGCCGACGACACTGCCTGCCGGGACACGACGCTGCCGCTCACGTGTCCTTGTTCTGCAGGAAGTCCCAGACCCGGGCGGCCATTTCGGGCCACTCAGTCGGTGGATATTCGTGCGTGTACTCGTGGCCCTCGGTCTGGGCAAATTTACGGTTCTCGACGACCACTCCGGGAGACTCGGAGAAAAAGAGTTCGTCACTCCACGGGTTCTTGGTGTCTCTGAACACGAAGTCGGAACTCCCCTGGAGGACTGCCGTGACCCACGATTTCACTGTCTTCTCGCCTGTTGCGTCTTTTCCTGTGACGAACATCGACCAGGTGTTACTTCTTTTTGTATTGGCCAGCAGGATGTCATGGTACTTCTTGTTGTTTTTCTTCAGCAGCTGGCCGATACCTGGATATGCTTCTCCGAGCTGGTTCCGTACTGTGTCCAGAGATGTCTTGTAGTAGTACAGTCCCAACCGGTTCTTTCCGAGATCCTTGGTTACTGAAATCTTTTGCCGGGATGCGGAGTAAAGATAGTTGGCGATCAGGGCGAAGAATCCATGCGCGGCGGCGAAGGCGTTGTTGTCAAGGTTGTACTTCCGGTACTTCTTCCCTTTCGCGTCTTCGCGCATCGCGTTGACGCAGTTGGTGGCGATGGTGTTCGCGTCGGTCAGGTCGTCCTGGGAGTTCTGCATCATCTGTGTGAACCGTGCGGTGTCCGGGGCTTGCGTCCTGTCTCGTTCGCCGCGTTTCCGGAAGACGTTCCCCACGCTGCGGAGCGGTAGTCCGTAGGTTGCCTGTACGTGTGCGCTGACGTCGACGGGTGGAGCGTCGCCCAAGGGGCCGCCCTTCCATCCCTCGTAGGCGGCTTTCGGGAAACCGATCCGGTTGTCGGGCGATACGGACTTCGTGACACCGTAAAGGGCTTGGACGGGTAGTTCGCACTGGTTGGCCATCACTGTTCTGATGTGCTCCGCTGCCACGACCAGCGGCCGCATCTCGGCCTTGACCCGGCCCCGCGACCAGCTTTCCTGGAATGGTGGGGTGACGAGCTCCACGATCGGCAGTTCGTCCAGGTTTTCCGTTCGGCACCAGGGTTGGGCGAAAGCGATCCACCTAAAGAGCTTGTCACTCTTGTCGCAGTGTATGTCGTGCCCGTTCTGGATTTTGCCGATGCTGTGATGTTCGTCGTACAGGGGTGGGAACCTGAGCCCCTCGTTCTCTTTTCCCGACTTCGTCGAGAACACGGGAACACTGGGGAGTTCCAGCTCGAAACCGAACGCCCGTTGCACGACGGGCGTGACCGCGGTGGCCGCCTCCGACGATGCCAAGGGGGCGCCCCCCTGCTGGACGGTGTGGGTCAGTTCGTGTGCCAGCAGCGCGTCACCCCGTGCGCTGCCCGGACGGTATTCACTGCGTCGGACGAACACGTCGCTGCCGACGGTGAACGCCCTGGATCCGAGTGCGTCGTTGAGTCGATCGGCCCCGGCGTTCACGTGGACGCGTACGTCGCTGAAATCAGCCCCGGACACCCGCTCCATTCGTTTCCGCACACCGGCGGGCACCTCCCGTCCCGCGCCGCCGACCCGGGTGACGGCCTGCGAGACCGAGGAATCCGCGACGCCTCCGGCGGCGCCCGGTACGTGCTTTGCGGCCTCGGGCGCGCGCTGTGCCGACGCCCCTGTCGCCAGGAGGGCGATCCGGTCGGCCTCGCGCTCGTAGTGGTCGTCGACCGGGCCCACGTTCAGCTTCGCCTGAATCATCGACCGTGCCCGTCGATTGCCGTATCGGCGCTGCAGACCCTGCAGACGGCCGCCGGGGTGGTCACTCTCCCGGACTTCGCCGCGTCCTCGGGCTGTGACCGTGCGGGGCGCTGTCGCCGGGTTTGCCTCGGGCTGGAGGGATCGCATGGACGGTTCCTCTCTCGTTTCGCCTTCGTCGGGGTGCTTGGCCTCGGCTTTTCGGCGGAGCCGGGCAAGGCTGACGACCAGGGACGGTGAGGTGTCTCTCGGTCCGGGTGGCTGCACTGGTCGAGGCTCGGATCGCCCGCCAGGAAGGAGCTTGCCGACGGAGGCTACCGGGACGCGCCCGAGCACCGCCACCGGTGAGTCGTTCGAGTGGCGGCGGTCGGGGTGTCGGTCACAGCCCGCCCTGAGGTGTGATGGGCATCACGCCTCGGTGTGGAGTGGCAGGTCGCGGCGTCACCAGGGTGCTGTCCCGGCTCCGTTGAGACGTGCGCGCAGACGCCCGCGGAGACGTTCAGCGGACGCAAGGGGACTAGACCCTTGCCCAGTCGATCGGTGCGGAGGCGAGGGAGAAGCCATGTTCCAGGACCTGGACGACACCCTCGCCGCGCTCGTCGAGGCCGAGCTGCCGTTGTCCGGCATCACCGTCAGCTTCGCCACCCCGGACGACCAGTTCCCGCCCTCCGGTGTCACCCTGCCCGCGGTCGCGTTCTTCCTGTACGACGTGCGGGAGAACCACGAACTGCGCACCAACCAGTGGGAGATCACCCGGCCGGAGTCCGGGATGGCCACCCGCAAGCGCGCGCCCGCCCGGGTCCTGTGCTCCTATCTGGTCACCGCCTGGCCGAACGAGAGCGCGCCCAACCCGGCGCAGGACGAACACCGCCTGCTCGGCGCGGTGATGAAGGTGCTGCTGCGCCACCGGGAGATCCCCGCGAGCTATCTGCGGGGCGAGTTGGCCGAACAGCCCGCTCCGCTCCCGGCCAGGATCACCGCGGAGAGCCAGTTGCAGGGCATCGGCGAGTTCTGGCAGGCCATGGGCGGACGGCCCAAGGCGGTCCTGCACTACAGCGTCACGCTCAGCGTCGACGTCTTCGCATCCACCGACGTCGGACCCGTGGTGACCGAGACGGTCGTCCGGGTCGGCCACGGCGTTGACCACGAGTCATGACGAGGGGGAGATCCCGCAGATGCCGCAGTATCTAGCACCTGGCGTGTACGTCGAAGAGGTGCCCTCGGCGATCAAGCCGATCGCCGGGGTGGGCACCAGCACCGCGGGCTTCGTGGGCGTCGTCGCCGACACGGTCACGATGCCGCTGCTGCCCGGCCGGTCCGGCCTGAAGGCCGACGGCAGCACCCGCGAGCCCGCCGACTTCGCCACGGTGGCACCGGTCGGCCAGGCACAACTCGTGGACGGCTGGGAGACCTTCAAGACCCTGTTCGGTGACATCCAGTCCGGCAACAGCACGCTCGCCCACGCGGTCTACGGCTTCTTCAACAACGGCGGCGGCCGCTGCTGGATCACCCGGGTCGCCCCCGACGCAGAGGGCGGCGGTGCCGACCCCGATGCCGGTACGGGTGCCGACGCCGGTACGGACACCGATCCCGACGCCGGTACTGGTGCGGAACAGCTGGACGCGAGGCTGATCGCCGCGCTGGACACCTTCACCGCCATCGACGAGATCGCCCTGGTCGCGATCCCCGGCGCGGTGAGCGACGCCGTGCAGGGCGCCATCCTGGACCACTGCGAGAACCAGTACCTCCAAGACCGTTTCGCGATCCTCGACGGCCGGCGGGCCGACGTACCCGTCCCCACCAAGGGCGACGTCCAGGGCGATACCCGCGACAGCAGCTACGGAGCGATCTACTACCCGTGGATCGACATCGGTGCCGAGGACGCGGAGGGCAACCCGGTGTACCACCCGCCGAGCGGCCACCTCGCCGGGGTCTACGCCCGCGTCGACACCGAACGGGGTGTGCACAAGGCGCCGGCCAACGAGGTGATCCGTGGCGCGCTCGGCCTGGAGAAGCTGGTCAGCAAGCAGGGCCAGGCCGGGCTCAACCCCGTCGGCATCAACGTGATCCGCAGGTTCGACGGCAACATCACCGTCTGGGGCGCCCGCACCATGGCGAGCGCGGCACAGGCTGAGTGGCGGTACATCAGCTCCCGCAGGGTGTTCAACTTCCTGCGCGAGTCCATCGACGAGGGCACCCAATGGGCGGTCTTCGAGCCGAACGCGCCGGAACTCTGGTCGAAGATCCGCCGCAACGTCGGCGCCTTCCTGACCACGGTCTGGTCGTCCGGCGCGCTCCTCGGCAACACCCCCGAACAGGCCTTCTACATACGCTGCGACGAGACCGTCAACCCGGCGGCGGTCCGGGACGCGGGCCAGCTGGTCGTCGAGATCGGAGTGGCGCTGGTGCGCCCGGCCGAGTTCGTGGTGTTCCGGATCAGCCAGTGGTCCGGCGGGATCCAGTAGCCGCGGACGACCGGACGAGACCATGACCCAGCCACCGATACCGGGCGTCATCCGGCAGGACGTGTTCCCGCCCCCGCCACCGGTCTTCCTCACCGGGGTGCCCGTCTTCCTCGGCCGTGCGGCCGACGGACCGCGCACACCGCAACGGCTCACGCTGTGGCCGCAGTTCGAGGCCGCCTACGACGCTGAACCGGGCGGCTTCCTGGCCGACGCGGTCCGGGGCTTCTTCGACAACGGCGGGCTGCTGTGCCACGTCGTACGGCTCGACGAGTCGAAGGTGCCCGTCGAGGCGCTGCAGGCCGCGCTGGACGCGCTGGACGGTGTGGCGGACGAGGCCGACCTCGTGTGCGCCCCCGACATCGTCACGGCGGCGCCGTGGCCGACCGACGGCTCCCTCCATCCGGTCGTCTGTCAGCAGCGGGTGCTGCTGCGGCACTGCCGGGAACGGGGCGACCGGTTCGCCCTGCTCGACGGCATACCCACGACGGACACGGCGAAGGTCACGGAGCAGCGCGCGGAGCTGACCCGGACCGACGGCTCCTTCGGCTCCTTCGGGGCGCTGTACTACCCGTGGCTGTGGGCGCCCGGCGGGGACGGCGTGCTGCGCCATCTGCCGCCGTCCGGGCACGTGGCCGGGGTCTACTCGGCCGGCGACCAGCGGGTCGGCGTGCAGCGGGCGCCCGCCAACACGGAGGTCGAGGGCGTCGTCGATCTGCAGGTGCGCCTCGGCCCCGCCGAGGTGGGGGAGCTGTACGGGCAGGGGGTGAACTGTCTGCGGGCGCTGCCCGGCCGCGGTGTGCGGGTGTGGGGCGCGCGGACCCTCGCCACGGACCCGGCCTGGCGGGACGTGAGTGCGCGGCGGCTGGTCGGCACCGTCGGCCGGTGGGTCGAGCGGTTCATGACGGGCCTGGTCCACGAGCCCAACGACATCCGGCTGTGGGTGCGGATCATGCGTGAGCTCACGGCGTACCTCGACGGGCTGTTCCAGCGTGGTGCGTTGAAGGGCCGGACGGCGGCAGAGGCGTTCTTCGTCAAGTGCGACCACGAGACGAATCCCCCGGAGGCCGTCGAGGCCGGGGTGGTGGTGACTCAGATCGGTGTGGCGCCGACCGCGCCCGCCGAGTTCATCACTGTGCGCGTCATCCACGGGGCGAGCGGAGTGACGGTCGACGCGGCGTGAACGGCTTCAACAATCAGCGACAAACAGCGGCGAGTGGCTACAAACAGGTCGGCCAGCAGATCGACCAGAGGTTCGACAAGAAGGAGGCGCGGTTGTGGACAGGGTCGACCCCTATTTCGGTTACAACTTCACGGTGGAGCTCGACGGTATGACCCGGGCCGGTTTCCGGGAGTGCTCCGGGCTGGCGAGCAGCCAGAACCAGGCCGAATACCGTGAGGGCACGGACGCGAACCTGGCCCCGCGGAAGATCCCCGGTCTGAACAGCCACGACGACATCACCCTCAGCCGCGGCATCACGAACGACAGCAAGCTGTGGGAGTGGCGGCAGCGGGTGATGAAGGGCACGGTCGAGCGGCACAACGTGTCGATCACGCTGCTCGACCAGCAGGGCAACCCCCGGGTGACCTGGAACCTGTTCGAGTGCTGGCCGAAGTCGTGGACCGGTCCCAGCCTGAACGCGACCAGTGACGAGGTCGCGGTCGAGCAGCTCGCGCTCGCCTGCGAACGGATCGAGGTCGACCAGTGGAGCTAGCGGGCGTCGGCGTCACCGAGGCTCCCCGGGCCCGCCCGGCCGAGTTCCCGTTCACCCTGCCGCACGGTCTCGTCACGCCGGACGGCACGGTGCACCGCGAGGGCACCATGCGGATGTCCACCGCGCTGGACGAGATCGAGCCGATCAAGGACCCGCGGGTGCGGTCGAACCCGGGCTATCTGGTGATCATCCTGCTGACCCGGGTGATCACGAAGCTGGGCAGCCTGGAGTACGTCAACACCCACACCGTGGAGAACCTGTACTCGGGTGACCTCGCCTATCTCCAGGACTTCTACCAGCGCATCAACGTGAGCGGGCACGCCCGCCTCCAGGTGGACTGCCCGCACTGCGACGGATCGTTCGAAGTGGAGCCCCCCGGCCTGGGGGGATGACGCGCTACTCCCTTGACCGGCTGCACGAGGAAGTAGCGTACGTGGCCTTTCACTTCCACTGGCCCTATCACGACATCATGCAGCTCGACCACCGGGAACGGCAGCGCTGGGTCGCCGAGATCGCCCGCATCAACGAGCGTGTCAACGAGCAGGGAGGAGTACGGCGATGACGTCGACCGGCATTCCGCTCGGCCTGAGCTGGGCGCCCGCCGCCGTGGGCAACTGGACCGGCGTGCGCCTGCCGGACCCGTTCCCGACCTTCAACTTCGCGGTGGAGGTCGAGGGCCTGCTCGTCGGCGGGTTCACCGAGGTCAGCGGCCTGGAGAGCCGGATCGAGATGGAGTCCTACCGGGAGGGCGGGGTCAACGGCTTCACCCACCAGCTGCCCGGTGCGGCCAGTCCCTCGAACCTGGTGCTGAAGCACGGCCTGACCGCGGTCAACTCGCTGTGGAACTGGTACGACAACACCGCCCGCGGTGTCATCCAGCGCAAGAGCGGCACGATCGCCCTGCTCGACCGGCGTCAGATCCCGGTCATGTGGTGGAACTTCCGCAACGCGCTGCCCGTGCGCTGGACCGGCCCGAGCTTCACCGCCGGCAGCGACGAGGTCGGCGTCGAGTCCCTGGAGCTGGTGCACGAGGGACTGACCAAACCGCTGCTGGGCCAGGCCCTGGCACTGGGGCACGGCATCGCCGACATGGCCCGCTGACCGGTACCGCCGACAGGAAGTCCGAGATGCACGACGACACGACCTTCGACCCGACGCTGGTCCACCGGCTGTCGGGGCGGGCCCGGCGCCCCGGGGTGACCGACCCCGGCCAGGCGCGGTCCGCCCTGGCCCGGCACGGCGACATGACGGCCGGGCTCCCGCTGGCCGGGCTGGCCGCACGGTACGTCGACCCGATGCCGCACGCCGACGCTACGGCACCCATCGTGTACGCGCGGTCCGCGCCGCCGGGACCGGCCGGGCCTCCTGCCACGGGGGAGGACGCGGCTGGCTCCGGCCCGTCGGCGCCGACCGTTGCCACGCCGGTCGTCCCGGCTCGGCCCGCGACGGCGGCCGAGGACGGCCCGGTGGCGTCGGCTCGCCCCGTTGCCCGGACGGGAACGGACACGGCGGGCGCCGTGGACGTCGTACGGTCTCCGACCCGGCCCGCCACCGACAGCGCACCCGCACGCTCCTCGTCGCCGTCCGTGCCGGGGACGCCAACGATCCAGCGCAAGGTCGCCGCTCTACCGATCGCCCCGGTGCGTCCGCCCGCCCGTGCGGGATCCGGGCCGTCGCCGACCCCTCGGGTGCCGGGCCCGCTCGCGGGGTGGGGCGGTCCCGGGACATCCGGCTCGGGGCCCACTGCCCGGACGAAGCCGCCCGTCCAGGGACACGGCCCGGTCATGACGCACCTGCCGACGGCCCCCGGGCGCGGCCCCGCGTCTGCGGCGACGTCCTCTGCGCCCGCGCCGTCGGCGCCCCCGGCGAACGACTCCGAGGCACCGCTATCGGTTCCGGTCGTCAGGCTCCGCCCCGCCGACGCTCGGCACCGGGTCCCGCCCGTCCCGACGGCAACTCCCACTGTCGTCGCCCATCGGGCGCCGGCGTCGTACACCGGGCCGTCCGCCGCCGGACCCCTGGCGGCGCCGACTGAGGCGGTCGCCCCGCGCCGGCCGCAGGCGCAACCCGTGCGGATCCTGCCCCTGACGACGGCCGGCACCACCCCGCACGACCGGCCCTCACCCGCCACGGCGCCGGGGCCCGCCCTCCAGGGCCCGGCACACACCGTGGTGCCTGCGCACATCGCGGCGCCCGCGCACACCGGCTCCGAAGACTCCGGAAGCCACCGACCCCACGCCGGCCACGGCACACCACCGTCACCCGGCCCGGAGGCCCCGCAGGTGGACGTCGCCCACATCACGGACCAGGTGCACCAGCGCATCGTGCGCAGGCTGGCCGTCGAGGCCGAACGCCGGGGGGTACGGCGATGATCCTCAACAAGGCGGCCCTGGCGAGCACCCTGCTCGGCGTCGGGCCCGGCGGTGGCGGTCTGCAGAAGCTGGCCATCTCCCACGACGGAACGGACTTCAAGGAGAACGGCCCGATCAGGGCGCTGTTCAACCCGCACGAGATCAGCCGGTCCCGGTCGGTCTCGTGGCAGGCGCCCAAGACGGCGGGCGCGGGCAGCGAGTGGACCCGGAGGGGACTGCAGCAGGAGTTCTCCTCCATGGAACCCGCGACGCTCTCCGTCGAGCTGTTCTTCGACACCTACGAGTTGCGGGCCGGTGCGTCGGCCTGGGCCACGGCCGCATCGTTCGTGGTTCCGCCCAACCCGTTCCAGACGGGTGACGCGACCGACGTCACCGCGTTGACCGCCCGGGTGGCCAAGCTTGCCGAGGTCGACACCGAACTGCACCGGCCGCCGCTGTGCACGCTCTCCTGGGGGGCGTTCTCCGAGATCTTCACCGGGGTGCTCACCCGACTCGACGAGCGGTTCACGCTGTTCCTGCCCGACGGCACCCCGGTGCGGGCCACCGTCTCGTGCAGCTTCGTCGAGTCCCTCACCGACGCGCAGCTGAAGGAAGGCGAACTGCACTCGTCCGACGTGGACAAGACGTGGACGGTCCGGCGCGGCGACACCCTGCACAGCATCGCCGCCGCCGAGTACGGGGACCCGCGCCAGTGGCGGCACATCGCCTCCGCCAACGGCATCGTCAACCCGCGCGACCTGCGACCGGGCCAGGTGCTGACCATTCCCCGGGTGAGCTGAGCGGAGGACTGTGCGATGAACGCCGACGAGGCCGCCCCGGCCCTGGAGATCCGCTGCGACGGCCGTCCCCTGCCTCTGGACGCCCGTGCCGACGTCGAGTCGGTGACCGTCCTGGACGATCTCCACGCGCTGAGCATGTTCACCGTGACCCTGCACAACTGGGACTCCGAACGGCTGTCCTTCCCCTGGTCGGACTCCCGGCTCTTCGCGGTCGGCACCGAGGTGCGGATCTCCCTCGGGTACGGCGGCGACCTGCACCCGGTGATGACCGGTGAGGTCACCGGCCTGGAACCCACCTTCAGCACGGGCCGACTGCCGACGCTGACCGTCCGCGGTTACGACCACCGGCACCGGCTCGCACGGGCCCAGCAGACCCGCACCTTCACCCGCACCAAGGACAGCGCCATCGCCCGCCAACTGGCCCGGAACGCGGGGCTGCGGGCCGAGGTGACCGACACCGGTACCGCCTCGGACTACGTGGTGCAGAACAACCAGACCGACCTTGAGTTCCTCCAGAAGCGGGCGCGGCTGATCGGGTACGAGGTCCACGTACGGGACAAGGTGCTGTACTTCCGGCCGCCGCAGCACGGCCGTAAGCCGTCGACGACCCTGCACATCGGCGACGACATCGCCGAGTTCACGCCCCGGCTGCGCGCACTGCCCCAGGTCGGCCGGCACTCCGTGCGGGGCTGGGACGTGGCGCTAAAACAGGCCGTGGTCTCCACCGTGACCGCCGGCCGGGAGTCCACCACCATGGGCGGCGCCACCACCGGCCCCCGCGCGGCCGACCGGGCCTTCGGCAAGGCGGAAACGGTCAGCACGGGCCTGTCGGTGCCGAACCGGGACCGCGCCGACCGGATGGCCCGCGGCCAGTTCGACGACCTGGCGCTGACGTACATCACCGGCGAGGCGGAATGCGAGGGCAAGCCCCGGCTGCACGCCGGCGAGGTGGTCGACATCCAGGGCGCGGGCACCCTCTTCAGCGGCGCCTACTACCTCACATCCGTCAGCCATTCACTGACCGCGGGGGACGATTTCCGGACTTCCCTGCAGATGCGGAGGAACGCCGCGTGACGGAGCTCTTCGACCTGCCGGCAGGCCAGGACGCCCGCGCGGACGGGCCGTTCCAGGGGGTGGCGATCGGCATCGTCACCAACAACCGGGACCCGGACGGGCTCGGGAGGGTCAAGGTGACCCTGCCCTGGCTGGCGGACGACGCCGAGACCGACTGGGCGCGGGTGGCGGTGCCGATGGCCGGGGCCGGACGCGGCTTCTGGTTCCTGCCCGAGGTCGACGACGAGGTCCTTCTCGCCTTCGAGCACGGCAACCCGGAGGTCCCCTACGTCGTCGGCGCGCTGTGGAACGGCAAGGACAGGCCGCCGCTCACCAACGGCGACGGCCGCAACGACGTGCGGGCGATCAGATCCCGCAGCGGGCACCTGATCCGGCTGACCGACACCGCGGGGGACGAGCGCATCGAGATCGTCGACAGGAGCGCAAGGAACAGCATCGTGATCAGCACGAAGGACAACCGGATCACGATCACCGCGGACGCGGACGTCGTCATCTCCGCAGGCGGGAAGCTGCGGCTCACCGGCAACGGGGTCGAGATCGTCTCCAAGACCGACGTCAACGTGCAGGCCAAGTCCGCGCTCGCGGTCAAGTCCAGCGGACGGCTGGACATCAAGGGCAGCCAGGTCAACATCAACTAATGGGGGGTGCAGGATTCCATGGGGCAGTTCGCCGCCAAGCAGGGTGACGTGGTCACGGCCACCGACATCCACATCGTCATGGTCCCGGGCACACCGCCGGTGCCGACACCACTGCCGCACCCGTTCACCGGGATCATCAACGACGGGCTGAGCGCGGACGTCAGCATCATGGGCAAACCGGCCGCGGTGGCCGGCTCCACCGCCGAGAACACCCCGCCGCACCTGCCCGCGCCGCCGGGCACCTCGTTCCAGAAACAGCCGTCGAACACGGCCACCCTCGAAGGCGGCAGCACCACGGTGAAGATCAACGGCAAACCCGCCATCAGGGCCGGTGACCGCGCGACCACCTGCAACGACCCGCAGGACCTCCCGAACGGGACGGTCGTGGCCACGGGCACGGTGACGATCGGATGACCGGCGTGACGGACAGCGGCTTCCTCGGCACCGGCTGGGCGTTCCCCGTCGGCCCCGATCCCCACCACCCCGAGGGCATACGGCTCACCGGCGGCGCCGAGGCGATCCGTCAGTCGATCCGGCTGATCCTCGGCACCACGCCCGGCGAACGCGTGATGCGGCCCGACTTCGGCTGCGGCATCCACGAGGCCGTCTTCGACACCAACGACGCGACCACCGCGGGACGGGTCAGCCGGTCGGTGCGTGAGGCACTGGCCCGCTGGGAACCGCGGATCGACGTCCTGGACGTCCACGCGGCACCCGATCCCGAGGACCGGCACAGCCTGCTCATCGAGATCAACTACCGGACGCGGTCGAACAACAGCCGCTTCAACCTCGTCTACCCCTTCTACGTCGCATGACCGGACAGCCCCCGCCCATCGACCCCCGCGACCGCGCGGCCCTGGTCGCGCAGACCACCGAGCTGGCGACGCGCTACAGCGGCTGGCAGCCGCCCGCCGACGGACGCGCCGACGCCGGCCAGGCCCTGATCGGCATCTTCGCCCGCTACGCCGAACTGGTGGTGCAGCGCCTCAACCAGGTACCGGAACGTGACTACCTCGCCTTCCTCAACCTGATCGGGATCCAGCCGGCGCCGCCGCTGCCCGCACGCGTCCCCCTCACCTTCCAGCTCGCCGAACGCAGCCGGACCGACGCGCTCGTCCCGGCCGGCACCCAGGTCGCCGCCGACCCGCTCGACGGCGAGGACGACGAGGTCGTCTTCGAGACCGCGACCGACCTGGTCGTGAACCGGGCCCGGCTGGTGAGCGTCCTCGTGGACGACGCCCCCGGCGACAGCTACGCCGACCGCGCCACCGAGGCGACCGGCGGCCTCGACGCACCGTTCCCCGCGTTCACCGGCGACCGGTCCGTACCCCACGACTTCTTCGTCGCCTGCGACCCGGTGCTGACCACCGAGGGCACCAAGGACGTCACCCTGACCCTCGCCACCTCGGACAGCGCGCTGCTCGCCGCATGGCCGGTCTCGTGGTCGTACTGGGACGGCACCGGGTGGCGACCGGCGCAGGTCGGCCGTGCGTCGGGGGACGGCGTGTGGACCGTGACCCTCACCGGCCTGCCACAGCTGACCCCGCACGACGTGAACGGCACCCCGGCCGGCTGGCTGCGCGCGCGACTCGACCTGCCCATGCCGCACGGCACCAGGGGGCTGCCGCCCGACGCGGTCGCGATCGGCAGCCGGACGCCCCAGGACAGCGCCGACGGGGCGTTCCCGTTCGGGGAGACGGAACAGGGCCAGTTCTTCTACGTGAGCGTAGACGCGTCGCTTGCCCTGCAGGGAACGACCGTCCGGATCGCCGTCACCCTGGCACGCCCCGGAGCGGCCGCCGATCCGGCCGCCCCAGTGCGCATGGAGTGGTCGTACTACGACCGTGGCCTCTGGCGGCGGCTGGGGGAGTCCAGTACGGCGGCGGAAGCGGTCGGCGACAGCGGCGCCGGCCTCACCGACGGCACGCGGGCGATGACCCGCGACGGCGAGATCGGCTTCCAGGCCCCCGCCGACTGGCCCTCCGAGCTCTTCCAGGCCCGCTCCGGGCACTGGCTCCGGGCGCGGCTCGTCCAGGAGGGCGGGGTGTACGCCACCCTTCCGCAGGTGGAGTCGCTGACCGTGGGCCACGACTGGGACCTGCCCACCGTCACCGGCATCGACGTACGGACCACCACGGAGCCGGAGCCGGTGGCGCCGCCCGGCGCCTTCGCGGGCGGCAGCACACTGGACGTGACCCGGGACTTCCACCCCTTCGGGGAACGGCCGAGCTTCAACGACACCTTCTACCTGGCGTGCCCCGCGAACCTGGTGCGGCCCGGCGCGGACCTCACCCTCGACGTGGCCCTGACCAACGGCCCGGACGCCGTCGACGGCCCGGTCCCGCCGGTGCGCACCGAGGGACACCCGGTGACCGTGTGGGAGGCATGGGACGGCACCCGCTGGCGCCCCGTCACCGCCACCCCCGAGGACCCGGACCCGGACGCGGAGGCCCCGGACTACGCCTTCACCACCGACGCGACCCTGGTGCTCACCCCGCCCGAGGGCTTCGCACGCACCGAGGTGAACGGCGTCGAGGAATACTGGCTGCGCGTCCGCCTGATCGACGGCGACTACGGCACCTACGAACCCGTCGACGCCACCCTCGCACCACCGGTGGTCAGGACCCTGTGGTGGAGTTCCCGGCAGGGACTGACGACGCCCGTCCCGGCTACGGTCTGCGTCACGCACAACGACTTCCGCCTCGTCACCCACCACCTTGACCCCGGAACGCCGTGGTCCGTCACTCCCTTCACCCCGAACCCGGAGCAGGACCCTGCCCTCTACCTCGGCTTCGACCGGCCGTTCGGCAACCGGCCGGTCACGCTCTACCTCCAGGCCGAACCACCGGAACCGGACGAGGTGACGGCCGACCGGCTCGCTGGGACCGCGCCGGCCGACCGCGCCGAACTGGTGTGGGAGTACAGCGGCCCCGACGGCTGGCGGACGCTGGCCGCGGTCGACGAGACCGCCACACTGACCGACCGGGGCATGGTGAGGTTCGTCGGACCGGCCGACTTGACCGCCCGGGAGCACTTCGGACAGAGCCGCTGCTGGCTGCGGCTCCGGCAGCGGCAGGGCAGCTTCCCGGTCACCCCGAGGCTGCGCCGGATCCTGCCGAACACGGCCTGGGCGACCCAGGCCGTCACCGTCACCGACGAGATCCTCGGATCGGGCACCGGCGAGGCGGGGCGGCGGCTCACCACCGCGCAGAGCCCGGTCCTGCCCGGTCAGCGCCTGGTGGTACGGGAGCCGGAACGGCCCTCGGCGGCGGAGGAAGCCGTACTGACGGAGACCGAGGGCGCCGACGCGGTGACGGTCGACGAGGAGTTCGGGGACGTCTGGGTGCGCTGGCACGCGGTGACCGACTTCCACCGCTCCGGTCCGGGCGACCGCCACTACACCGTCGACCCCCGGACCGGAGAGATCGCCTTCGGCGACGGCCGGGCCGGACGGATACCACCGGCCGGGCAGAACAACATCCGCGTCTCCTACCGCACGGGCGGCGGCGAGCAGGGCAACCGCGCCGCGGGAACCGTCGTGACGCTGAAGTCCGCCATCCCGTCCGTCGACTCGGTCACCCATCACGAGCCCGCCTCCGGCGGCAGCGAGTGGGAGCCGCTGGAGCGGGTGCGATCCAGGGGGCCGAGCTCGCTGCGCCACCGCGACCGGGCCGTCACGGCGCAGGACTTCGAGGACCTCGCGTTCGAGTCCTCGGCCGAGGTGGCCCGGGTCCGGGCGGTACTGCCCAGCGGGTTCGACCCGTTCTCCCTCTGGTTCGACCCGGCGACCGAGGAACCGCGGGAGGAGCACAGGGAGGCGGAGGCGGACGCCGGCGGGGTCGGGCTCGTCGTGGTCCCGCACTCCGGAGCGCCCCGTCCGATACCGGGCCTGGGACTGCTGCGCCGGGTCGAGGAGTACCTGCGGGCGCGGTGCGGCCCGACCACCGCGCTCTGGGTCGCGGGCCCGGAGTGGATCGAGGTGACCGTCGCCGCGACGGTGGTGGCGTCCTCCCCGGACGCCGCCGGACCGGTCGGCGGACGGGTCGAGCAGGCCCTGGAGCGCTTCCTGCACCCGCTGACCGGGGGACCGGACGGCACGGGCTGGGCCTTCGGCCGCAAACCGCACCGCTCGGATTTGTACGCGCTGATCGGCGCCGTCGCCGGCGTCGACCACGTTCCCGCCCTCACGGTGACGACGGTGGCGCACTCCAACGAACTCGGTGAGCGGCTGGAGGCGCTGTTCGGCCGCTCGCTGGCCGAACTCGCGGCCGGGCCGGTGGCTGAGGACCTGACCCGATGGCTGGAGCGGGCACTGGTGTACTCCGGCGCGCACGCCATCACCGTGACCCTGGGAGAGTGAGGATTTCCGTGCCGATCGAGCTGCCGAACCTCGACGACCTCGACTTCGACGACCTGGTCGGCGAGGCACGGGCCCTCATCCCCGTCCTGCTGCCGGAGTGGACCGACCACAACCCCGGCGACCCCGGCATCGTCCTCGTCGAACTGCTGGCCTGGCTGACCGAGATGCAGCTGTACCAGGTCGACCAGCTGCCGCAGAGCCACACCCTGAAGTTCCTGCGGCTGCTCGGCGGTCCCGGGTGGGAGCCGCTGGGCAGCAGCGATCTCGACGCGGCCGTACGCCAGAGCGTGGCCACGCTGCACGAGCGGTACCGGGCCGCCACCGCGGACGACTACGAGTACCTGGTCCGCACGACCTGGCCCGAGCAGTCGCAGGCGGCCGGACTGCCCGGGGTACGGCGGGTGCGGTGCGTGCCGGGCCGGAACCTCGCCGGTCCCGACCCGGACGCGCACGCCCCGGCGCACGTCAGCGTCGTCGTCCTGCCCGAGCCGGGCGGTGACGGCGGCACGCACCCACTGCCGGGGGAGGCCCTGACCACCGCCCTGCACGGGTTCCTCGACCCCCGGCGGATCCTGACGGTCCGCCACCACGTGGTCGGCCCGCAGTACGTCGACCTCACGATCGCGGCCGACCTGGCGCTGCGCGAGGACGCCGTGCCGGAGGCCGCCCTCGCCGACGCGCTGGACCGGTTGCAGGACTTCTACGACCCGTTCATCGGCGGTGACGCCGGTGCCGGCCGGAGCTTCGGGCAGAGCGTGCACCCCTCAGAGGTCTACGGCGTGCTCGAACAGTCGCCGTCGACCGACTACGTCGAGAACGTCCGCCTCGCCCGTGCCGACGCGGACGGCAACGCCGGAGCGGACCACGTCGCACTCGACGTCCACCAGCTGGTGCGGCTGACCGGGGTGGACCTGACGGCTTACGGCAACTACGGCAGAACGTACTCGTCGACCTGGAGGCTTCCAGGATGAGCCGCTATCTCGACCACCTGCCGGCGCCGTTCCGGGAGGACCCGTTCGCCGGCCGGTTCCTGCTCGCGTTCGAGGCCGTACTGACCGGCCGCAACGACGCCGGGGGAGTCACGGGCCTCGAACAGCTCATCACCGGCTCCGCCGACCACATCGACCCGCTGGACGCCCGCGAGGACTTCCTGCCGTGGCTCGCTGGGTGGGTCGGCCTGAGCCTGCGCGCGGACTGGTCCCCGGACGTCAAGCGCGGGTTCATCAGCGAGATCGTGCCGCTGTACCGGCAGCGGGGCACCCTCGCGGGGCTGCGCCGGATGCTGGAGATCTACCTGTGGCCGCGGGACGGCGGCGTAGCCCGCGACGACGTGCTCGTCGTCGACGACTTCGAGACTCCCGCCCACTACTTCCAGGTCCGGCTGACGCTCAGAAGGACCGACCCCGCGGAGCTGCGCCGGGTCCAGGAGATCGCCAGGACGATCATCGACCGGGAGAAGCCGGCGCACACCTTCTACGCGCTCAAGGTCGTGGTGCCCACGATGCGGCTGGTCTCCGAGGAACTGATCGCACGCGAGGGCGGCGAACCGAAGCCGCTCCTCCTCGGTAGGAACACCCAGCTCGGCACGAGCGACACATCTTGACATTCGGAGGAAGCCCGATGGCGGACTACAGCCAACCCGACGTCGTACCGAAGCGCGTCCGCTTCTTCGACGGGCAGTTCCTGCAGGACCAGGACTTCATCGACGAACAGAAGTTCCATCTCGACCGGGAGCGCCGGCAGAGCCGACTGCTGCGGCTCACCGGCGTCGCCACCGGCCTGACGGTGACCTCGGGCGCCGAGCTGCGGATCACCGTGGCCGCCGGCATGGCGGTGGACGCGCTGGGCCGGCACCTCGTCCTGGAGTCCGGCACGACCCTGCAGCTCGACGAGGACTTCGCCGACCAGCAGGGCATCGAGGTGCACCTCGCCTATCGGGAGACCGAGACGGACCTGACACCCGACGAGGCTCCCGGCGGGGCGGGGGCGCGGCGCTGGGACGAGAGCCCCAGGATCGTGGTGGTGGCCCCGGACGGCACCACCACGGTCGCCCCGGACGACGCGCCGCGCGACCTGGACGACCACACGGTGCTGCTCGCCCGGCTCGCGGTCGCGAACGACAAGGTCGTGGTGGACCTCACCGCGGCGCAGCGCTCCACCCTTTCGGTCGCGGGCGCGCTCGGGATCGGCACCACCGACCCCGGCAGCGACCTGGATATCGGCGACTACAGCCCGCAGGACCGGCACCTGACGTTCAAGGTGGCGGGCGGCGACGGACACCGCGGCGGGATCCGGCTGCGGGCCGGGTCGGAGAGCGCGGACGAGGGCTACTCCGTCGAGTACGACCGGCGGCCCGTCGCGGGAGTGGGCCTGCACGTCAGGACGTACGGCCCCGACGATCCCGAGGACGGCACGACGAGGCTCTTCGTCTCCCCGGACGGCGATGTCGGCATTGGCACCACCGTCCTTGACGACACGGACGCGTGGGACCAGGTCCTCGACGTGGTGGGCGCCGCGAAGACCAGGCTGTCGGTGCGGACCGAGAACATCGAGGGGCGCGTGGTGGCGCACGAGGGGGGCGCGTTCGGCACGGCGCCGGGCATGGCCGTGGGCACCGTGTCCGCCAGCCCGCTGACCCTGGTCACCTCGGGGGCGCCCCGGCTCAGCGTCACCGCCGCCGGCCATCTGGGCATCGGGACCAACACGCCGGACGCGGGCACAGGGGAGTGGGGTCGGGTCGTCGACGTCGTGGGCGCCGGCAGCACCAAGCTGTCGGTGCGGACCGCGAAGGTGGACGCGCGGGTGATGGCACACGACACGGGTGTGTTCGGTGCGGCGGCGGGCATGATCGTGGGCACCGGGACCACCAGCCCGCTGACCTTTGTCACCAGCCAAGCGAGCCGGCTCACCATCGGCGCCGGCGGTGACATCTCTCTTGGCAGTGGGCCGTTCACAGCCCGATGGACCACTCAGCACTTCGACACCCACGAACCCGCGGAGCCTCACCTACGGCTGCAACGGGACGACACGACCTCCGGCGGAAAACGATTGTTCCTGGAGCTCTTCCAGGGTCACGGGAATCCCCTTCAGGCAGACGTCTACCCCAGCATCCGGTTCCACCACAGCAGCAGGTACTGGCACCGCGTCGAGGGGAGGCCGGACGGATTGCACATCAAAACCGGGAATCTGAGCTCTGACACCCACAACGACCTCTGGGCCGGGGGAGTCCATGCCGAGTCACTGACCATCGGATCGGTCACCATCGGCGAGGCCGAGCTGGCGGTGCTGAAGAGACTCGCCGCAGGACAGCTGAACGTCCAGCTCTTCCACGTCATGCGGGCGAAGTACGCCTTCGTCTCCAGCTCTCCGACAAGTGGGACCGTCCACACCGTCTGGGCGAATTCCGGGTCCAACGACGCCTACCGCTGGGTTATCGAGCCCCTGGCTTAGGACTGACCACGCACCTCTGTGAAGGAAGACCGGCATGAGAGCCGAAATAGAAAAGCGCGTCTCCGAACTGGAGGCCGAGTACCGCGAAGGTCAGCGGATGCTCACCGAACTGGAGGGCCGACAGGCCGACCTCCAGCAGACCGTGCTCCGCATCAGCGGCGCCCTCCAGGTGCTGAACGAACTACTGGCCGCCGAGAACGCCTCGGAGACCGACGCCGCCGAAGCAACACGCCATACGGCCTGACACCCCCTTGTCTCCCGTCCCGCGTCTGGAGATTCCATGGCGACACCCCTGTCCGCAGCCCGCGTCGTGGCCGCGCTGAAGGCCGAGGGTGTCAAGGTCGTCGGCTGGCGCACCCGCAACCACAAGGGCGCCTGGGGCCCGGTGAACGGGGTGATGATCCACCACACCGTCACCTCGGGCACCAGGCCAGCGTGGACATCTGCCGCGACGGCTACGCAGCCCTGCCCGGCCCGCTGTGCCTCGGCGTCATCGCCAAGGACAGCACCGTCCACCTCGTCGGCAACGGCCGCGCCAACCACGCGGGTTCGGGCGACGACGACGTGCTCAAGGCCGTCATCGCCGAACGCGCCACCCTGCCCGCCCCCAACGAGACGCGTCTCCGTTCGTGGCAGTCCGGCAGGGTGTGGTGCGGGATCCGGCGGACCCGGGAGCGCTGACACGCGACTCTTCCCGCAGTCCGTGTCGCCCCGGCGCCGGCTTCTCAGCCGGCTCGGGGCGGTGTGGGCTTGCCGAGATCCAGGCTGATCTCGAAGGGCGCCGGACGCTGGAGGGTGTCTCGGAAGGTGCCGGCGGGTGCGTAGGCGCGGGTGGGCCCATCGAGTTCGTGGACGTGCACGGCGAGGGACCCGTCCTCGCCCTCGACGCACCAGTGGCGCGGGATGCCGGCCTCCGCGTACTTGCGCAGCTTGACCGTGCGGTCCCGGTGTGCGGACTCGGGCGGGACGACCTCGATGACGAGTCGCGCCTCGTCCGGCGTGAACCAGGTGCGGTCTCCGTCGTAGTCGGCCGTTGGCACCAGCAGATCCGGTTCGGGCCGGTTTCGCTCGTCGACTTTCTGGTCACCTCACGGCGGGCCCTGACATCGCCGGGTGCCTGCTCCATGAGGGCGACGGTGAGCGTGGTCACGGGGTGGCCGTGCCGCCACCTGTGCGGTGAGCGCCTCGGCGCTGGTCGCCGGACCGGCCGGAATGATGCTGTTCACCGAGGTGAACACGGAGAAGCGGCAGCAGCACCACTCCGGAACCCTGCTGACCGCGCGGACACTCGCCGGCGAGCGCACCGTGGACTTGTCCCGGATCGAGCGGGTACGGCTGCTGACCTACTTCTCCCGCAGCGGTGTCTCGCAACGCGTCCTGCTGGTCCGCGACGCCTGGGGCATGTCCCTCGGTCTCACCAGTCCGGCCTCCCACAGGGCGCTGCGCCGAGCCCTCGAACGCCTGCCCAGGCGCGGACCCCGGCCCCGGATGTTCGGCTCGCGGGCCGCTCCGCCGCTCCGCCGCGCGGCCGTGGGCCTTCCGGCCGACCAAGCCCACGCGCAGAGCTACCGGAACATCAGGATCCGCCGGAGTTCGACGGTGTTTGACCTCGCTGTCACCCTGCCGGGTGGGTGCGCGCCTGGCAGCGCAGCAGGTCTGGGCGCACCGCTCCGGGGCTCAGGTGCACCGCCGTGACTGCCGTACAGGGCCCGATGCCACAATGGCGTGCCATGTCTGCCACACCTGCCTTCAGGGACCAACGGCTTCGACGCTGGGAGCAGCGCACCGGCGGCTGGCTCATCGCCCTCGCGACGGTCTATCTCACGGCCTACGCGGTGCCGATCCTGGCCCCCGGGTTGCCCCTCGCCTGGCGTCACGCAGCCGAGACCGTGACCTTCGTGATCTGGGCGCTGCTGGCCGTCGAGTTCGTCCTGCGCTTCGCTCTGGCCGGCAGCCGATGGCAGTTCGTCAAGGTACGGCTGTTCGACCTGGCGACCCTGCTCCTGCCGCCGCTGCGCCCCCTGCGGTTGGTGACCGTCGTGTTCATGGTGGTGCGTCGCAACGCCTCCACCCTGGGCCGCGTCCGGCTACGTCTGGGCACCTACGTGGCTGCCTGCACTGCCCTGCTGCTGTTCCTCTCCAGCCTGACGATCCTCGACGTCGAGCGGCGCAACCCGGACGCCTCGATCACGACGTTCGGCGACGCCCTGTGGTGGTCGATCACCACGGTCACCACCGTCGGTTACGGCGACCTCTACCCCACGACCACTCAGGGACGGCTGATCGCCATCGCGTTGATGGTCGGCGGCATCGCGCTCGCGGGTCTGGTCACCGCGACCCTCGCGTCCTGGTTCATGGACCGCTTCTCCGAACTCCGGGCCACCGAGGCCCAGACGACCGGTGAGATCGCCGCCCTGACAGAAGAAGTCCGCCGCCTGCGTGACGAGTTGCACGCTCAACGCCCGGCTGGCCCCTCAGGCCACGCGGGTGAGCCCGGCAACGGTGCCGACACCGGCGCCATGGACAGTGCCCATGACGCACCGGAGGCTCGCGCCCGCTCCACAAGCGTGTAGACGTGGCCCGTCGCCCTGCAACCGCGCGGTGGCATGGGCAAGCGAGCTACTCGTGTTCTCCACCACGACAGCAGAGGCGATGCCGACGTGGGCGTTCTGGCCTGAGGGGGAGCTGTCGAGCGGCCCGTGGCGTGAACTCGTCCCCGTGCCGCAGAAGGGCAGCCTACGAAAGACTGGAGCGTCGAGAGGGACCTCGTGGTCGCCGAGTCGGAGACAGGAATCCCGACAGGCCACCGCGTCCGGACGTCACTGCCCGCCTTTTGCTGCGGGCGATCCGCAACCTCCCGCCCCGCCCTTGGGAATCACCCGCGCGGTTGCTTGCCGACGGCGGACGGCGACAACCCCTCCCCGGGGGATTCGTCTCCCCGTACGCGGGCCGCGGCCGGAACCGCCCTTCGGTCCGCTCTCCCCGCCAAGGGCCTGGCCACGCCCCGAGGTACGGTCCCGGGCGTCCACTAGGCTGGGTGTTCCAGGAGCCCGGGACAGCAGCACCGCATGGGGGAATGGCATGTCCGAGGAACACGAGGGTGTAGTGATGTACTGGCGGCCCGGCTGCGTGTTCTGTATGAACCTGCGGCTGAACCTGCTCTTCACCCGCCTGCGCTACACCAAGCGGAACATCTGGCGGGACAAGGACGCAGCGGCGTTCGTACGCTCCGTAGCGGACGGGAACGAGACGGTGCCCACCGTCACCGTCGCCGGGCACGCCATGGTCAACCCGTCGAAGCGACAACTGATGGACGCTGTTCGCGAGTACGCGCCGCACCTCCTGCCGTCCTGACCCGGCGTGACAGGAGGCGGGCCGGGCCGACGCCGGTGGCCGGCCGCGGATCCTCCGTCCTGAACCCGTACCCGCGGACGATCGTCGGATGGCAGTCCGCCCTTCACGTGCGGCACCGACTTCCCCTGGACGCGCTGGACATGTCGCCCTGGGCCGGCGGGGAATCCAGCGGGCTCCGTTCCGGTCCGTCACAGCGTCCGTCGCTGAACGCCCGTCGCTTTCCAGCCCACGACGGAGTACCTCCAGGACGACGCTCGCACCGGGATGCCGGGCGCCGCCCAAGGCCGGTGTCCCTCCTTACCCGGCTCCCGGATTCCGCCCCTTCTCAGCCGCCGCGAGAAGGGGCTTCCGGGTATGGCCACCGGTCACTCACACGGTGTTGTCGCGGGCGGCGAGGCGTGCGAGATAGGCGTTGTACGCGGCCAGCTCCGCGTCGTGGTCCCGGTCGGCCTGGCGGTCGGTGCGGGCGGCGGTGCGGCGATCGCTGCCGGCCCACTGGACGAGCACGGCCATCAGTACCAGCAGCGTGGGGATCTCGCTGAAGGCCCAGGCGATGCCGCCGCCGGTGTTCTGGTCGGCGAGGGGGCTCAGGTGCCAGGCGGTCGGAGGGTGGGCGAAGAAAGTGGCGACGAGGGTGCTGGACATCATCACGGCGATGCCGAAGAAGGCATGGAAGGGCATTCCGATGAACAGTTCCAGCATCCGCAGCAGGTGGGAGGGGCGGCGTGGAGCCGGGTCGGCACCGATGATGGGCCAGAAGAACAGCAGCCCGGTCGCCAGGAAGTGGGCGAGCATCCACTCGTGCCCCAGCCAACTGTGCATCAGGAGGCCGAACAACGGGGTGAAGTACAGGCCGTACAAGCTGGCGACGAACAGCGGCAGGGTGAACAACGGGGAGGAGATCACCCGGGCCGCGCGACTGTGCAGGAACCAGGTGATCACCTCTCTGGGGCCGCTGCGGCCCTGCCCGGCCGGGGGCAGCGCCCGCAGGGCCAGGGTGATCGGCGCGCCGAGCAGCAGCAGGATCGGCGAGAGCATGGACAGCACCATGTGCTGCACCATGTGCACGCTGAAGAGTCGCATGCCGTAGCCGTTCACGCCGGTGCAGGTCACCAGCCCGGCGGTGAGCACGCCCACGGTCCACAGCAGGGTGCGGGCGATGGGCCAGTGGTCGCCGCGCCGCCGCAGCCGCCACACGGCCAGGCCGTAGGCGGCCAGGGCCAGCAGACAGACCAGGGGCTCGACCGGCAGTGGCTGGGGGTGCCAGGCCAGCAGCCGTTCCGGGGTCGGGGGTGCCGTTGGCATCCACATCGGTCCGGTCATGTGCACGCCGGTGCGGTCCATGCCGTTCATGTCATCCCTCCAACAGGTGTCGGCCGGCGTACTGGCCCGGTGCCGCTCCGCCGGAAGAGGCGAAGACGGTGCCTGCCTCGTGACGGACGAAGCGCATGGGGCGACCGACGGTCCGGAGGGCAGTGGCGACGCCCGTTTGACGGACGCGGTGGAAGTGGAGGGTACGGCGGTGCCGCCGTACCCGGTGAGGCGTGTGGGACGGTGCCCCGCCGCGGAGGCGACGGTGCCACCGGCCGCCCCGGCCATGGGGTCCGCCGCACCGTTGGCGGCGGCCGTGCCCGGTGGCTGCCTGTGGGGGATTGCGGGCGGCCCGTCGTGGTAGTCGCCCGTGTCGTGGTGGCGGGTGGTGTCGAATGGCATGTGGAAGCCTTGGGAGAACTCGGGAGTACGGATGTCTGGCGGGGCGCGGGCCCGCCGAGGCGCGTCGGGGCCCCGGCGGAGCCCTTGCCCGTGGGTCAGGCCGAGGGCTGGTACGTCGCCGGTTCCACCGGCGCTCGTACCGTGATCGGGTCGGCACTGGTGAAGTGCAGGCGCAGGGTGACCGTCTCGCCCGCGGTCGGCTTCTTCTTGAGGCCCGTCAGCATCAGGTGGTTGCCGCCGGCGCGCAGCACCAGGGTGCCGCCCGCGGGAATAGTGAACCCCTTCACCGGCTCCATCTGGTTCTCTGCCGTGGTCCGGTGCATGGTGACGCTCGTGGCGATGTCGCTGGTCACGCCGGTGAGTTCGGCCGGCTGCCGGCCGGTGTCGGTGACGGTGAGGTAGCCGGCGGCCATGTCGGCCGTGGGCGGCTGCCGTATGTAGGCGCCGGTCACCTTCAGCACCGGTGCGTCGTGGACGGCGTTGCCCGTGAACGCGGCGCCGGCCGCCGGAGCCTGGGCGTGTGAGCAGCCGGTCAGCAGGGCGGTACCGAGCAGGAGCACGGCGGTGGCCCCTGTACGGAGACGGGACGGACGGTGTGTCACGGGTTCTCTCCCTTGACGATCTCCGGCAGGTCTGCGGCGTACCGCTGCTCGGAGGTTCCGGAGGTGTAGAAGAGGTGGGCCTTGTCGTCTTTGGGAGAGAAGGCGAACACCTCGGCGCCATGGCTGACGGTCACGCTGCCGTCCTTGTGCTTCACCGGCGCGGATATGCCGACGCCCAGGCTCTTCGCCGCGCGCTGAACAGCGGTGAAGTCGCCGGTCAGACCGATGAACCGGGGATCGATCGCGCCGAGCCACCGTTTGAGGCCCTGGGGGGTGTCGCGGGTGGGGTCCGTGCTGACGAAGACCACGCGCAGGCTGCTCCGCTCGGCCGTCGGCAGTCCGCGCGCGGCCTGGGAGAGGTCAGCCATCGTCGTGGGGCACACGTCCGGGCAGTGGGTGTAGCCGAAGTACAGCAGCGTCGGGTGTCCCGCGGTCTGCTTGGCGAGGTCGTAGGAGTGGCCGTCCTGGTCAGTGAGGGTCAGGGCGGGCTTGGCGTCCGGCGGATCAAGGGTGACGGCGCCCGGACGAACGGAGGAGGAGTCGGCGGCGGGAGTGGAGACGACAACGGCCGACCGGCTGTCGGACGCGCCGTCGCAGGCGGCCAGGCCGAGCCCGAACGTGGCGACGAGCGCCGTGGCCATGGCCGAGCGGCGCGCGGAAGAGGTGTGCATCGTGAGGCTCCTGAATGCGAAGCGGTGAGGCATACGGCGCGCCCCGGATGAAGGGTGCGGTCCGCATGCGGGGTCGGGGAGGCGAGACACCCCTGCCGCGCCGACGGCTCTGTGAGCAGCCGGACACCGCAGGTGGGGGGGCGGTCCGGGGCCGTCACCGACGGCCGCACGGCCCGACACACAGAGGGGACTCGCCCTTGGCACCAGGGCGGCCTCGCCCGCCCCGCGGCACAGGCGCGCAGGGAGACTCAGGCCGCCGCGACCACCGCGGGCGGACCGCGCCGGACGATGCACATCCGCAGCACCGCGGAGCGCACCCGTCGGGTACGGTCCTCCGCCCTGCGCGGTACGAGCATGCACAGGAGCTTCAGCAGCGCCGCGACCGGCACCAGGAGCGAGGCGGCCGCGGTGAGCAGGCCGCACAGCCGCCACAGCAGGACGAGGCGAGCCATGTGGTCCGCGACCAGCGCCGGCAGCCGGACGGCCTGCCACGCGGCGATCTCGCAGCGGTACAGGACCCAGCCCGTCATTACGGCTGCGGCCGCGTGCGCGGCGAGCATCGGCGGCGTGAGCATCGAACCCGGCATCATCGTGTGCCCGCCGTGACCGGCCATTCCGGCCATGCTCGCGGTGCTGTGGGCGACGGGGACGGCACCGGCCGGATCGATCCGCGCCCGCCGCAGGATCCGCGCCGCACTCTCCGGGGTGAGATGCGCCGAACCGGCGCCGCAGAGAAGCCGTTCAGCCAGCGTCACCACACGCGTGGATTGGTTCACCGGAGCCTGCGTCGTCGAGCCCTGCCCGAAGGAGAACAGCAGGTGCAGGCCGATCTCACCGCCCAGCAGGGTGAGCGCGATGCCGGGCAGCGAACGTTCCCGTCCGGCCAACGGCCCCACCAGGCCCGCCAACCCGGCCCAGCCGGCCGCCAGGGACAACACCGGGATCCCGCCGCCCGAGGCCAGGGCGTGCCCACTCGCGGACAGCGCCACACACACCGCTGAGAACACCGCGGCCCTCAGCAGTCTCAGATCGGTGGCAGCCCGTACCTGGACGTTCATGGCGCACGCCACTATTCCAGTCGCCCACGGGGCGGTGACCGCCGGGGTGCCCGGAGCGGGTTCCCCGGCGGTGGCCAGGCCCGGCTGTCCGCCGGGCCTGGCCTGCCGACCTGTCAGACGGCCCTTCTCCTTCCGGTCGGTCGGACCCCGCGCTTCGCGCGCACGGCGACGAGCACCCCGCCGACGACCACGACGGCGACCGCCGTCAGGGCGAGGAGTGCGGTGGTGCGGTCGAGTCCCATGATCGTGTCGTCGGCCTCCGTCTCCGCACCCGGCGCCGCGGCCGGCGCGGACAGGGTCAGACCCTTGCAGGCGGCGGGCGCGGTCGCGGCCTGCGCGCCGTCGGCGACCTGGAACTGGAACGCGTTCGTCTGGGTGTCGCCGTCGGCGGCGGTGACGGTGTAGGTGAGCGTGGTGACGCCCGCGTGCAGGGGCTCGACGGTGGCGCAGGTGACGGCGCCGTCGGCCACCACGGGCTGCCCGACGGGCACCTTGGTACCGTCGGGACCGACCATGCCGACCTTCGGAGTGGTGCCCGGCTTCAGCTGGGCGAAGGTCAGCTCGATGACGCTGGTACCGGTGCCGACCGTGGAGCCGGGCGCCGGTGTCGCGTCCTTCAGTGCGGTGTGGGCGTATGCGGGTGTGCCGCCGAAGACCAGCAGCACGCCCAGACATCCCAGCAGGGCGGCCGACGCCCTCAAAAGTCGAAGTCCGCGCATGCGATCCGGTTGTCCATCGCTTCCACGGGGTGGACGACGAGGGCGACGGCGCCCTCGCCGGTCCTCTTCGCGTTGTTCACCGTCGTCATCCCCATGCCGGACTTGTCGGCGGTGAAGGTCAGCCACACCTCGTTCGGCGGCTTGGCCGGGCCGCCCTTGGTGAACTGGAAATGCTCGCCTCCGTCGGCGGCGGAGCAGTGCTGTGCGTGCAGGTGGGCCATGTAGTGGTGGCCGGGCTCGAGGCCGGTCAGGGACACGGTCACCGTGGTGCCCGTGGAGCCCTGGGCGAGCCAGGCGGTGCCCTTGACGTCGTCCATGCCGGGCGGGCGGGTGTCCAGCAGCTGGAACGCGCCCTTCACCACGTCGGCACCGGGCACCTTGTCGGCGGGGGTGGCCTTCGGGTCACCGTACGACATGTTCATGTCGGACATGCCGTCCATGCTCTTGGACGGAGACACGGAGGGAGAGGACGAGGCCGCCTTGTCGGATGTGCTGCCGGAGGAGTCGCCGCCGCAGCCGGACAGCAGGGCGGCTGTCGTGACGACGACGGCGCAGCAGGCGGCGAGACGGGTGCGCGGACGGCGCGGAGGCGCGAGGCGCGGTTCGGACGGCACCGGCCGCACCGCTGACGCGGTCTCGCGCAGGGGCGAACGGCCGGAGGCGTGGTGGTACATGGACATGGAACTCCCGATCAATGACGGGGCTGAGCCGGTGCCGAGGCAGACGGCCGGTACGACGAGTGCCGATCGGCCGACACGGCTGGGCACAGCCCGGGCCGGAATGAGGGGGCCGACGCACATGCACGCCGACCGTCCGCCTGTCCTCCGGCCACGGCCACCGCCGGGATCAGGCCGAGATCACGGCCGTACGGCGAGCAGCGGATCGGAAGACACGCGACTTCACTGGCGAACGGCCCCGCGGTGGCCCCCTGCGCACCACCGCGTGCCTCAGCAGCGAGGGAGCCGGCGGGCGGTGCTCCCCGGTGCCGAAGGCCGGTCCGCGTGACGGTGCCTCGGCCCCGGGCATCGCAGAGAAAAGCACGGTCCAGACCCGGCGCAGCGGCGCGAACAACGCCACGGCCAGCGCCCGGCCGATCCGGTGCGTCGCCGCTTCACCCCGCCACAGCCACAACCCGCACACGACGGCGGCGAGCAGGTGCGCCACAACCATGCCGGCCAAGCCGAACTGCGCCATGCCGGACGGCAGCGGTGAGTCCGAGGGCATCCCCATCGATCCCGCGTGCTGCATCACCATGCCGGTGTGGGAGACCGCCGACCGGCGCTCCGTGCCGGACGTGCCTTCCGCCCCGGGGACACCGGTCGCGGCGGCCGGCGCACGGGCCAGCCGATGGGCGAGTTCGAACAGCAGATGCAGCAGCCCCTGGGTGACGACCGTGGCGCCGACGACCACGGCGGCACCCCGCTCCCGGCCGGTCAGCCACCAGGAGCCCGCGACCGCCCCGGCGAACGCGTAGACGACCGCCCACCAGGGCAGCGTGTCACCGGACATCAGCGCATGCCCCAGGGACGTAGCCACCACACAGACGGCCGCGAACACCGCGGCCCGCGCCAGCCGCGCGGCATCGACGGCCCCTCCGCGGACGGCGGTCGCACGGCGCGCAGGGATCGTTCCGCCGTGGCGACTTCCCCCGGGCATCCGACCACCCCCTGACGTCAATGCGCTTGTGCCGGGCCCGTGCCGGGCTTCAGTTGGGTACGGATGAGCGGGTGCCCGCGTTCACCGACTCGTCCCGCGACCGCCGGACCTCGCCATCGCACCCCGTCCCCAGGGGGTGCAGCCGATATCGGCCTGCTGTCAGCACCTGCGCTTCCCTCCTCACCACAAACCGTTTCCCGATCGCCGCAGGCCACAGCCGCGTGGGGGTGGGGTGGCGGAGGGTGCAGCAGCGGTCTCGGCCCACTGGCCGGGTGACGGGGGCTGATCCGCGTTCGACCGGCTGCGGGGCTACCGCACAATCCTGGCGTGTCCCACATACCCGTTCCTCTCCCGCCGGGCGCCGTTCCCGCCGGTGGCTGTCCGTCGACGCCGCCGAGTGGATGCAGGCGCGCCCCGTGCCGTGGGCGCGGCGCCGGCTGTGGCCTGTCCTGGCGTTGTTGCTGAGCGTGGTGTGGGCGATCGCGGTGGAGCCGGATCCGTCGTGAAGCGAGGTGGCGGCGTGCGGCCCGGACTGGGTCGGCATGGTGGAGACGGGCCTGGCGGCGGGGCTGTTGTACTGGCTGGCCCTGCTGCCGGAGCTGGTGTTGATCGCCGCGCCTGCTCTTGCGGTCATCGTGGTCTGGGTGGAGTTGCCGGGGGCCGGGTGGATGTCGCTGGCCGCGAACGTCGTCGTGATCGTGGTGCTCGGCTTCGGGTGGGCCACGGCCCGCGAGCGGTTCGCGTACCGGACCAGACAGCGCCTGGTCATTGAGCGAGCCGCCGGTTTACGGCACCAACTGCCGCAGCCCGTCCGCCCGTTGCGGCGGGGCGTGATCCTGATCGCCGCCGGCCTGCTCTTGTGTGTCGTGGCCGTCGGCGCGGTCACGCGATCGCGACCGTGGTCACCGCGGTCGCCGGAACCGTCGGAGCGGCCTGCACCATCCTCAGCGCAGGCGTGTGCCACCGATCGCTGCCGCCGTGTTCTGGACGGCGCTGACGGTGACCACGGTCACCCAGGCCGCGCTCACCGTGGACAAGTGCCACTACGGTTCGGGGTGGGACTGCGCAGAGTCCTCGCTCTACCTCGGAGCCGACCTGGCGACGGTGGGCGGCACAAGCTGGGCGACGGGCAAGCTCCCAGGAATGCGGTCCGCGCCCATCGACCCGCTGATCAGCAACCTGCGGAAGATCTGCGGGCAGTGAGCATGAGAGAGAGTGAGGAAGGTCCATTGTCACTGCGGGAGCATCGTGAGCCGGACCTGGTCGTCCGGCCTGCCCTCCGGTTCGGCCTGCTGCTGGTCGCACCCGGCCTGCTGCTTCTGCTGCCCCGGGTGGCTCTCAGCCACAGTCTCCCAGGCCGGCTGCTGTGGGTCGGTCTGACTGCCGCACTGCTCGCGGTACCGCTGCTGACCCGGCTCATGCAGATCAGGCTGGACCAGGAGGGCGTTGCCGTGCGCTTCCGCGGACGTACGTCGCGGATCCCCTGGACCGAGCTCGCCTCGGTCTCGGTCACCGGCCGCAGCACAGGACGGTCGAGAAGCACCAGCCTGCTCGTACTGGAAGGCAACAAGGGGCAGCGAATGGAGATGCCGCTGCTGCTGGTCCGCCTGTCCGATCGGCAACGGCTACTGTCCACCCTGGAGCAACGGACGGCACCGGGCACGCTCCACGGTGACCTTTAGGGGAGCCACGGGAGCCCAGGGAGCGGAGGTATGTCGGTCACCTCCGCTCCCTGGGCGGTTCAACGGGATGCATACGCCGTGAACGCCTGGAGGAGGATCTGCCCGGCTGCCTTCGTCGCTGCCCCCGCATGACCTGTACGAACCCGTGCGACCGCCCTGCAGCGACGGCCGCACGGGCCATTACGACGCACCCAAAACATCAGACAACTTCTCAAACACTGTGGATTCCGCGCAAAGTGGCCGTAATGCCACCTAGGTTCTCTCACTCCCGGTGGGTCGAGGGGGCGTGCCACTGAGGCGCCCCTCGACCCAGGTCAATCATGTCCGATGGGATCTACGAAGTGACTGCATGGCAGATCGTCGAACGCCTGCTTCGCAACGGCCGCGGCTTGCTCGTGACGCTGATCGTCTTCGACGTGCTCGTGGCATGGGCGGCCGTAGCACTGCTGCTGCCCAGCTATCTGATGGTCGCGGGGGCACCCGCAGTTGTAGTGAACGCGCTCCTGATCACTCGCTGGAACGGGTCCCGTCGTTAGCAGAGACCGAACGAGGAACTCGATGAACCTCGAGATATCCCGTGCCGCTGTACGCTTCGCTGTCACCATCCAACCGTTCGCCACTGTGAGGGCTTCCGCGGAGCCGCAATCGGAACCTTCGAGCCCAGGGAACTGAATTTCCCGACAGGGCTGGCGTGTCACTCTGGGGTACATATCACTCTGCACAGAGCCGTGCTGGTAGGACTGGCCGAATTCGCTACTCACTGTCGGCGGCGGCTGAACCTGGGTTCTGGATCACTTTCAGTGCCGGGGCCACGGAGGGTCACCGAAACCGAGATCATGAACGGCCTCGCGCGGTGAGGAGGACGCGTTTGCGGAGCAGGTCGACGTTGGCTCGGCCGAACATCTGCCTCTTCAGCATCTTGTTGTTGTGGCCTTCGACGGCGCCGGAGCTGTAGCGGAGGCTGAGGCCGGCGACGACGGCGTCGAGGGCCTGGCCAAGCCCGGTGACGAAGGTGTGCAGGGCGGGCAGGTCATCGGCCTGAACGCTGGCGATCCACTGGTCGAGGTGCCTGCCTTGGCGGTCGTTCATCAACTCGGCGAATGCGCGGACGTGATGGGAGGTTCGGTCGAGCGCGAGGCAGCACCGTTGTCGGCCCAGGGCCCGCTGTGCCCGCACCTTCGCGGCTGGTGGAGCCGACTCGCGCACCGCCTCGTCGGCCATCAGTGAGGCTCGGCCGGTCGCCAGGCGTCCTCGGCTGTGCGGACGTACCCCCCCACAGTGCCGCCGGCATCAGGACCCCCAGAACCCAAGCGTCGGAACCGGGTCCCGATTCACCCGTCGCCGACAGAGATCGGCACGCTTCAGGCGGAAGTCGGCTGAAACGTAGCTCTGTGTAAGGATGTTGAAACGGTAACGGCACGAGCCCATAACGCCGTGAAGGAGTTGCGCATACTTCGCGGAGTCCGGGAAGGCGAGTCGGCACGAGGCAGCGCGCGCCGAACCGAGGGACTTCATTCCATGGCCAGACAGACCGTCCTGAGCTGCCGTCATGCTTTCGGTCCTCCTGCTCAGGCGGCATTGCGGCCTGAGCAGGTCAGCCGGCTGCGTCCCGCAGGTCCGAGGGGTTCGGCATCTCGGCGGAGCGTTCTCAAGGCGCTGCCCGTGCCGCAGGACGGAGACCACGTGGTGAAGGGCGGACGCGCCGACGCCCTCGTACTGGCCGGTGTCTTGCGAGGGTGTACCACCAGAAGCGACAACGCCCCTGACGCCACCGGGTCTCTGCCGTCGGTGGACGGCGGCCTGGCTGGGATGCACCGCCGGGGAAGGGTGGGTCTGTGTACGGGGAGCCGTGTCTCAGGGGGATGCCTTCGCCGTCAGACTCCGGGAATTCACGCCGGTAGGCGAGGGGGCCGTCGCCCTGTCCGGTGCGTACGGCCTGAATTCGTCTGCATGTCCCTGGCGGGGCTGAAGGCCGCGCGACAGTGCAACGCCTGACGCGGGGCGGAGTTCCTGGTGGCAGAATCTCGCAGTCTTCAAGCCCGGGGCATCCCGTGGTCGTCTGCCCGGGCGATACGACCGTACTCCTCTCGCTGGAGGCCACCGTTCTCTCCTGCCGTTCGGCCTGGCCGCGAAATCCGGGGCATGCGCATCTGGTGTGGAGGTCGCCGGTTCTTCCGCGGTGCGGCGTGTTCACAACCGGTCCCGGCCTACGACGCCCTTGGCGCCGAGGACCCTGGTGGAGAGGCTCGCAAGGCAGTGCCGCCGCGCCCTCGCGCCGTTCTCGGCGCCGACCCGCCACCGCCGGTCCCGCACCGCCCGTGGGCCAGGACGTCGCTCCGCGCGCTTCTCCGGTTCCACTGGCCCACCGCTCCCGGCCGAACACGGACTCATGGCACGGTGCCCCGATCTCGCGGACACCTGGGTGGTCGCCCGACACGAGAGGATCGGCGACCGATCGCGTTCGTCACCGGCTGCCTCCGGCCCAGCTGTGCGCCGACCCTCGTGGTCCGGCGGATCGCCATCGACGAGGTGCACCGGGGACACCGCCCTCCTGGACGAACTCACCGCACGGGTAAGCGCGCGGCGCCCGCTCACCATGGTGGAGGTCCCCATCTCCCAGGACGCCGCCGCGCCCCTCGCCCCGTTCGCTGCCTGTGCGGCGCCACCGGGCGGATGCCGAGTGGACCGTCCTCTTCCAAGGCGGGGTGTTCCCCGGTGCCGCACAGGCACCGGAAGCGCTGCACCGTACAGGCCCCCTGTGCCCGTCGGCGGACCGCCCGGCGCCGACCGCTCACTGGCCGGACAAGACCCCGCATCGTCGCTGTACCCGGTAAGGAGAACCATCCGCATGACCACGTCCCAGACACCCCTGAGCACCTTCGAACTGCTCGAATCAGAGGTACGCAGTTACTGCCGCAGCTGGCCCGTGGTCTTCGACCACGCCCGCGGCAGTCAGTTGTGGTGCGAGGACGGCCGCCGCTACCTGGACTTCTTCGCCGGGGCCGGATCCCTCAACTACGGCCACAACAACCCGGTCCTCAAACGCGCCCTGCTCAGCTACCTGGAGCGGGACGGCATCACCCACGGCCTGGACATGGCCACCACCGCCAAGCGCGACTTCCTCGAAAGCTTCCAGGAAGTCGTCCTCGGCCCGCGTCACCTGCCCTACAAGGTCATGTTCCCCGGGCCGACCGGGACCAACGCGGTAGAGGCCGCGCTCAAACTGGCGCGCAAGGCCAAGGGGCGGGAATCGGTCGTCTCGTTCACCAACGCCTTCCACGGAATGTCCCTCGGCTCCCTGGCCGTCACCGGCAACGCCTTCAAACGAGCCGGAGCGGGCATCCCGCTCGTCCACGGCACACCCATGCCGTTCGACGACTACCTGGACGGACGGATCCCCGACTTCCTCTGGTTCGAGCGGCTTCTGGAGGACGCCGGCTCCGGCCTCAACCACCCCGCGGCGGTCATCGTCGAGACCGTGCAGGGCGAGGGCGGGATCAACGTGGCCCGGCCCGAATGGCTTCGCGCGCTCTCCGCGCTGTGCGCACGCCACGACATGCTGCTCATCGTCGACGACATCCAGATGGGCTGCGGCCGTACCGGCGCCTTCTTCTCCTTCGAGGAGGCGGGTATCACCCCGGACATCGTCACCGTCTCGAAGTCCATCAGCGGATACGGGCTGCCCATGGCCCTCACCCTCTTCCGTCCCGAACTCGACCTGTGGGAACCGGGCGAGCACAACGGCACCTTCCGCGGCAACAACCCAGCCTTCATCACGGCGACCGCGGCTCTCCACACGTACTGGGCGGACCAGGAACTGGAAAAGCGCACCGCGCGCCTCGGCGAGCGGGTCGAACAACGCCTCCTCGCCCTCTGCGCCGAACACGACGGCACCGCCTGCCGGGGCCGGGGCCTGGTCTGGGGAATCGAGTTCGACGACCCGGCACGGGCCGCCGCCGTCTGCGCCCGCGCCTTCGAACGGGGCCTGCTCCTGGAGACCTCCGGGCCCGAAGGGCAGGTTGTCAAGCTGCTACCGCCGCTGACCGTGCGGGAGGCAGAGCTCGACGAGGGCCTGGACATCCTCGACCGGGCCGTTCTCGCGACGCCCTGAGCCCGGTCACGCACCGATTGCGCCCGGGACGGCGGACGCATCATTCCGGGCCGGAAGAAGGCAGGTTTCTCCCTCCAGTACTCCAGCTGTAGATCGCGATCTTGCTGGTCGGGGCTGGTCCGGGAACAGGCGCGACCACCGTTGATCATCGGTGTGTGAAGACAGAAGATCAGACCGTGGCCGCAGGCCACAGGATAGATCCTGGCCGCTGGCAGGAAGTGTTCGAGGTCCTGATGGGCCGTATCGCGGGACGGTTCGTCCAGGCCGAACCCAGGCGCCGGGCACGGCAGTTGGCGCTCGGGCTGTTGGCGGACCTGCCGCGCAGGAACTGCTGGACGCTTGCCGAGCATGCCGGGGACGCGACCCCGTACGGTCAGCAGCACCTGCTGTCGAGGGCCAGGTGGGACGCCGACGCGGTACGCGACGACGTCCGCAGCTTCGTCGTTGAGCACCTGCACCACCAGGACGCGGTGCTGGTCGTGGAGGAGACCGGTGACCTGAAGAAGGGCATGCACACGGTGGGTGTGCAGCGCCAGTACACCGGCACCGCCGGACGCATCAAGAACAGCCAGGTCGCCGTCTACCTCGCCTACTCCACTCCGCTCGGGCACGCGGCGATCGACCGGGAGCTGTATGTCCCGCGTTCCTGGACCGAGGATGCGGCCCGTTGCCGGGCCGCTGGGATATCTGACGCCGTCGGTTTCACCACGAAACCCGCACGATCCGCCGCGCCCTGGACGTCGGCGTCGCCGCATCCTGGGTGGCCGGCGATGAGGTCTACGGAGGCAACCCACACCTGCGGAGCGAGCTGGAAAGACGCGAGATCGGCTACGTACTCGCCGTCGCCTGCGACCACCAGATCACCACCCGGGCGGGCAAGCTCCACGCCGACGCCCTGGTCAATGAGCCTTTTCAGCGGTGCCGCTCCAGGGTGAGGACGGCCTTGGTGATTGATGCGATGAAGGGGCGGGGCCTCCCGCTCCCGCCGGGTGCGCAGGATGCTCGGCTCAGGCAGAGAGTCCGAACTCGGGGAGGCCTTCGATGAGTTCACCGTACGACTGTGTGCAGTGGGTGGGAATGGACCTGCACCGGCGCCGCTCGGTCCTAGTGCGGATGGCGGCGGACGGGCAGCGGCTGGGCAAGATGGCCCGCTTCAACAACGATCCGGCCCGGCTCAAGCGGGAGATCGCCAAGGCCGGGCCGCAGCCGAAGGTGGTGCTGGAGGCCACGCTCGGCTGGTACTGGGCCGCCGACGCGCTGGCCGAGGCCGGGGCCGAGGTGCACCTGGCCCATCCGCTGGGGGTGAAGGCATTCAGCTACCGGCGGCTGAAGAACGACGAGAGGGACGCCGCCGACCTGGCCGACCTGTTGCGGCTGGGACGGCTGCCGGAAGCCTGGCTGGCTCCGCCCGAGACCCGCGAACTGCGGGAGCTGGTGCGCGGTCGGCACAAGCTGGTCAGTCTGCGGACCAGCTGCCGCAACCAGGCTCACGGCGTGATGGGCAAGCTGGGCATCGAGGTGCCGATGAGTGACCTGTTCGGCACCACGGGCACCGCGTTCCTCGACGAGCTGCCGCTGCCCGCCGGGTACGCGGCCCGGGTGCGCGCGCTGTGCGCGGTGATGCACGAACTCGGCCAGCAGATCGGGATGCTGGACAAGGAGATCGCCGCCCGCCTGGCCAGCGACACCGGCTACCGCGCGATCCAGAAGATCGGCGGTATCGGTCCGGTCCTGGCCGCGGTCTTCACCGTCGAGATCGCCGACGTTACCCGTTTCCCCGACCCGCAGCATCTGTGCTCATGGGCCGGGCTCACCCCGCGCCACCGGGAGTCGGGCACGGTGGTCCGACGCGGGCATCTGACCAAACAGGGCTCCAAACTGGTGCGCTGGGCGGCCGTCGAGGCCGTCCAGCACGCCCCCGAGAGCACCCCGATGCGCGCCCACAAGGACCGCATCGAGGCCCGCCGCGGCGTCGGGGCACGCAATATCGCCAAGGCCGCCGCAGCGCGCAAGCTGCTCACCCTGGTCTACTACGGGCTGCGCGATGGCGAGGTCCGCTGCCTGACCCGCCGGGACCCGGTGTGAGCAGCATCCGGACCCACACCGGCGCGTGATCGCTATGACGTCTGGCCCCCGCACCGCGGCGAGGCCGAGCGATTGATTGATCCCGCCGGCCGTGTGCCGAACCACACCATGCCGCCCCACGCACCATGCGTGACGCGGGCGCGGCGGATGGATGACCGGCAGCCGGAGCGCCGCCACCTCGACATCACACTGGTGAAGAGCACACCCCTACAACAGCCCGCCCGCGGGCGGGCCCACAGCCCATACCCGGGAACGGGAACAGCCCGTCCCCCCGGCCGAGCACGCCCTCATCCCAACGCACAGTAGGAAAGACCCGGACAAGCACCCCACTTGACCGGCCCCGCCCCTTCATGGATGACGTCATGCGGTTCGGGCTGCACCGGGTGTGACGGAAGATTCGCCAGCACTTCAGACGGGCGATGGCTCGTTCGACGGGTACGCGAGCGGCTGCTCGCTGATACCAGTTCTTGTTGGCTTCTGCCTTGGGTGCGGGGCCCGGGTTGGGCGGGGTGGTCTTGAGCCAGCCCTTCGGTGCCGGTGTTGAGGGCAGGGTGAGGTTGCGGCGGCCCGGGGTGCCTCCGAGGCCGGTGGGCTTCATGCCCTTGACGAGCGTGGGCCGTCCTCCGCAGCGGCAGGCTCGGACCGGGCCCTCGCCGCTGTTGCTGGCCTTCTTCTTGCCGGTGCTGACGGGAATGCCGCCCCGGCAGGTGATGCCGTACTTCTGCGGCTCGTTGCATTCGGGGACGCCGAGGCCGGAGGGGTCGGCGACGGTTGCCGGGTTCTGGACGGCGTAGCTGTAGCCGTTGAGGGTCTGACCCACGCCGGTCTGCAGGAGCGGGTCGACGCTGATGAACTGGCCGAGCTCGGGGTCGTACTGGCGGGCACCGATGTGGGTGAGACCTGTGGCGGTGTCGGTGGTCTTGCCGAGGAAGCCCTTGTCGTCGGGCCACGCGGTCCCCGTGGTGCTGCCCCTGGGTGCGCCGAAGGGAGTCATGTAGCGCCGGGAGAATGCCTGGTCGGTGGCGTCGATGGCGAGGCCCGCGGTGCCGTGCTGGTCGGCGACCAGGTAGCTGAGTTCGTTGCTGCCGCTCTCGTTCGAGCGAATAGCGACGGTCAGGTCTCCGGAGCCGTAGTGGCGTTGGGCCCAGGTGCTGCCGTCGGCGCGCAGATGCAGTTCGGTCGCCCCCGCGTACAGGACACGCTCTCCGCCCTCGGTGGCACGGATCAGGAGGGTGCCGCAGGCCCCGTACGGGTAGTCCGTCGCCTTGCCGTTCTCGGTGAGGGTGTTCAGTCTGCCCTCGTCAGACCATTCGAGAGCCTGGGTGGCGGTGCCGCCGGGACGGCTTGTGGTGTTACCGGCGCTGTCGGATACGTAGGCGTGTTCCGGAGCGGTGCAGTCCGCCTTGGTGCTGGTGCTGGTGCTGGTGCTGGTGCTGGTGCTGGTGGCGGTCAGGGCATGTGGCTGGTCCGCCTTCTCGTAGCAGTAGGTCGTGGTCGTGTTATCGGTGGCGGTGGGCTCGCGGGGTCGTGGCGGCTGGTGCCGCATCATCACGTTGGATCCCGTTTCCCCTGATCAGCGACTTGCGGGTTCGTCGGTACCTGCCGCTGAATTCACATACTGCCGCACTGTCCGCTCATGCATCGCGCGATGGGTGAGCAGCGGTTTCCCCAAGGGCTGCAGTCGCCAAGGCGCCGCGGTCTCACCGCGTGTGAGCCAGTCATCTCGACGGCCAATCACCATTCCCAAGCTTGGAGGCGCCCCTTTACCCGCACCATCCCAGCCATCCCTCCCGTGTCGCCGACGCCTGAAAACTGGCTCAGCCAAGATTCAGCCGCCGCCGACATCCCGGCCCGACCCGGTGTACTGGATCGCCCGACGCCTCCTGGCCGTTGACGACGGCCAACTCGCAGAACCGATCCGCGACACCGTCACCAACCTCGGTTGGCATGGAGCCGACCTCCCGGCACCCAGCTGTACGTGAGCCCGGACGAGCTGGGCGGCGCCGCGTGGACCCTCGCGAGCCACCCGTTCCAGCTCGGCGGACTACCCATCGCACTGCAGCTGAGCCGCACGCACGCGGCCTCCGTAATGGCGGAGTGGAACGCCTGCTTTCACCACCGGCGTGCCGCACGGGGCAGTCAGAAAGTCCCCTTGCAACTGAGCTTGAACTCGGGTTGTCGTAGCTGCTGAGAGGGCTTGATCCTCGCGGTATGCCGTTGTCATGAGGTACGCGCAGGGTGGCGGACTGTCGGACGGGCGCCGGCAGTTCCGCGAGGGGATCCGCATGTATCCATAGATGGTGACGTTCTCCATGACGACCAAACAGGCTCCGGATCACTGCCGCGGCACGCGCAGTGACCGGTCAGCGGACCTGGTGTGCCAGCGTCCCTCCGGCACACCACGAGCTGATGCGTCCGACGTCAGGTGAACGAGACCGCGCCTACGGCCAGAAGCAGTGCCAAAGCAAGCAGAGAATCCGCCGACCGGCAAGGGCGAATACTCCGAGTCGTCTTCTCTTCCGCTGCTGAATCCGCTGGATTCCTCTTTCTTGCGAACTCGACCTGGATCTCCGCCGCAGCTCGTTGACTGGTCTTGAAGAAGGCGTCGACCAGCGAGCCACCGAAGACGAAGGGCCGGACACTCCCCTCTCGGCGGGTCTCGATTTCCAGCCCACCGCCAGAAGCCGTGTGCACTCCGCGCACATCCCGATAGGGAACCAGATAGGCCATGATGGGATTCTCGACCAGAATCGCGCCGTCCAGGAGGACTATCCGGCAGCTTCCGATCCTCCGGGAAAGGGCCGTGATCGCCGAGATGACCGCTGCCATGAGTAGCGCATCACGGTAGTTCTCGTGAGCCAGAGAAGACAGTAGCCCCAGAAGGTGCAGTGCCCAGAGAAAGCCGATTCCGCTCCAGCTCAGGATGGCCCAGGAGCGACGACGTAGAACGCGCCGTCGGTCCTGGGCCTGAAGCTGTTCCCGCATCATTGCTCAACACCCTCTGCCAGACAGTGCACCAGCGTTGCCCCAGCAGCTGCTTATAGGGATCGGCAGACGCGCCGTGCCGGAGTCTCTCTGACACGCCACATCTGCCGAATCACAGGACCGTCTTCACGGCCACCGCCCTGGCTCTTCTCAGCGGAACGCGACTACGCCGCCACCGATGAATGCCGCAGCACCGCCGATCACGAATCCCACGCCCAAAATGCGCGCCAGGATCCGCGTCTCCCTCTCTCCGCGATGAGAAAACCCTGACAGTGAGCGCATCTTGTTCACCACACCGGGTTTTGTCGCATTGGTCAGGAACCAGACACCGACCGCGAGAAAGAAGAGCCCAGCACTGAAGAGCAGGAGCAGCTGGCCCCCTACCGGGAGCTCCTCCTTGGCGAGATCGGTCACTTTTCCTCCAGAGAGATGCGCATCACCATTCACCGATCCACGTATAGGCCGGTCCGCCCGACACGTCAGCTACGAAGACGTCGGCGCCGACTCCGAGCTCGAATTCTCCCACCAACGTTCCGTCTGCGGTGCGGGCACCGCCCGTTCCCCAGGCGGCATGTCCGCTGATAGGAGCGCCCACGCTGACCTCGGCGCCGGCTCCCCACGCGCGCAGGTTGTCGTAATCGTCCGCGTTGCTCCAGTAGCGGTCGAGGGTGATGCCCGCTCCCGGGCTGCCGATCGACGGACCGAGCGACCCGGCGAAGCCGACCTCGTATCCCTGGGAGGTTTGCATCACCATGAGGCAGCCGCGCCCCGAGAACCCGAATCCGGCGGACGCACTGCCATTGAGACAGACGCCCTGTGTCCTGTCGTATCCCGTCAAGTCGGCAAGCAAGCCACCCACAAACCCGTTATTCGACGACAGGGCCTTGTGGATGATACCGCCGACGAAGTTCTCCACCGGGCCGGGACCCTTCTTGAGCTTTGATTCGGAGGGTGTCGTCTTGAGCCAGCCCTTGGGTGCCGGTGTTGAGGGCAGGGTGAGGTTGCGGCGGCCCGGGGTGCCTCCGAGGCCGGTGGGCTTCATGCCCTTGACGAGCGTGGGCCGTCCTCCGCAGCGGCAGGCTCGGACCGGGCCCTCGCCGCTGTTGCTGGCCTTCTTCTTGCCGGTGCTGACGGGAATGCCGCCCCGGCAGGTGATGCCGTACTTCTGCGGCTCGTTGCATTCGGGGACGCCGAGGCCGGAGGGGTCGGCGACGGTTGCCGGGTTCTGGACGGCGTAGCTGTAGCCGTTGAGGGTCTGACCCACGCCGGTCTGCAGGAGCGGGTCGACGCTGATGAACTGGCCGAGCTCGGGGTCGTACTGGCGGGCACCGATGTGGGTGAGACCTGTGGCGGTGTCGGTGGTCTTGCCGAGGAAGCCCTTGTCGTCGGGCCACGCGGTCCCCGTGGTGCTGCCCCTGGGTGCGCCGAAGGGAGTCATGTAGCGCCGGGAGTACGTCTGGTCCGTGGCATCGATGGCGAGGCTGGCAGTGCCGTGCTGGTCCGTGGCCAGGTAGCTCAGCTCGTTGCTGCCGCTCTCGTTGGATCGGACGGCGACGGTCAGGTCGCCCGAGCTGTAGTGGCGCTGGGCCCAGGTGCTGCCGTTCGCCCGCAGGTGCAGCTCGGTCGCCCCCGCGTACAGGACACGCTCCCCGCCCTCGGTGGCGCGGATCAGGAGGGTGCCGTCGGCCCCGTACAGGTAGTCGGTGGCTTTGCCGATCTCGGTGAGGGTTGTCAGCTTGCCCTCGTCGGACCAGCCGAGGTCCTGGGTGGTGGTGCCGTCCGGGCGCCTGGTGGTGTTGCCTGTGCTGTCGAACTCGTAGGCGCGGTCCGGGGCGGCGCAGTCGGCCTTGGCGCTGGTGCCGGTCAGGGCGTGGGGCTGGTCCTCCTCTTCGTAGCAGTAGGTTGTGGTGGTGTTGCCGGTGCTGGTGTGTTCGGTCTCGGTGGTGCGTTGGCCGGCGTCGTTGTAGGTGTAGCCGGTCCAGTACGGGACGCGGCCACCCAGGCTGCTCGCGCTGCGGGTGTCGGAGCACTGCTGCGGTCCCGGAGTCCACGCTTCGGCCAAGCGCCGGTGGCCGTCGTAGGTGAAGCACTGGGTCTCGGCCGCCGCGGTGCCGCCGAGGGTGCTGGTGTCGGCGATGGAGGTGACGTTGCCCGCCTGGTCGTAGGCGTAGACGAAGTTCTGCAGCTTGTACGGGTGGGTCTGGTCCGTGACATGGCTGCCCAGAAGCCGCCCTGTGCCCTCCTCCCAGGTGTTGGTGACGTACGCCTTCTTGTGCTCCTCGGTGTTCGCGGTTCCGAGGACGAGCTGCTGGTCCTCACCGAGGGCGGAGTAGTCGGCGTCGAGCAGGTAGCCGGTGCTGCCGCCGATGGAGGTGAGCTGGCCGGTGCCGGTGTAGCCGTAGTCGACGATCTCCGAGGGCAGGCCGCCGAGAGCGGGCTCCTTGGTGCTCTGGAGGGTGCCGTCGATGTTGTAGTTGCTCTCGAACTGCAGGGTGGCCGCGCCCGCCGCGGCGAGTGGGTCGGTGCTGGGCAGGGTCAGTTCGGTGGTGGTGGGGCGGGACAGGCTGTCATAGGCGGTGACGGTCTCGGTATACGCCTTGCCACTCTTGCCTCCGGTGTATCGGGTGCTCGCGTCCGGCAGGCCCTTGAGCAGAGTGTCGTAGGTGAGGGCGGTGAGCTGGTTGGCGTCGGTCTTCGAACCGGTCCAGGTACCGGTGACGCGGCCGAGTTCGTCGTAGTCGGTGAGGGTGCTCTTGCCGCGGGAGTCGGTGGTCTTGGTGAGCTGGTCGAGGTTGTTGTAGTCGAGCTCGGTCAGGCCCTTGTCGGGGTCGTCGGCGCTGGTCTTGCGGCCGAACAGGTCGTAGCCGGACGCCCACTTGGCGCCGTCGGGGCCGGTGACCTGGGACTGCCGATCGTCCAGCGTGTACTGGAACTTGGTGGTGGTGTACGAGGCCGTGCCCGTGCCGCCGCCGAATTCCGGGTCGGCCGGGCTCGTGCCCGCGTACTGGCGGGTCTCGATAGTCCGGCCGCGGGCGTCGGTGATCGTGCGGTTGGCCGAGCCGCCCTGGACGGCGGTGGTGGCGGTGGAGTCACCGGTGTAGCTGGTGGTGGTCGACCACTTCTTCACGCCGTACACGTACAGGGTGTTGGTGGTCGCCCGTTCCGCGCCGTCGTAGACCGTCTCGGTCTGCTGGGGCGCCTCGCCGTACTCCTCTCGCGTGTAGGTGCCGTTCGGTGTGGCCGTGCTGTCAAAGATGTCCTCGTACGTCTCGTAGGCCAGTCCCCGGGTGTCGTAGCGGGTGTCGGTGAGCACCCGGCCGCCGAGCGGTGTGGGGGACTGGGTCTGCAGCGGGCGCATCATCGAGTCGTACAGCTCGTAGCTGGTGTTGTAGGTCTCGCCGTCCTTCTTCAGGCTCGCGGTGGACACCCATGATGGCTCGGTGCTGCTGATCTGGTACTTGAAGGTGGTGTTCGCGCTGTAGCCGGCGGCCTTGTTGCGGTTGGGCTGCCAGACCGCGGTCAGTCGGCCGAGGGCGTCGTAGGTGGTCTCGGTCTTTTTCAGGTTGGCGTCGTACACGCGCAGGGGCTGTCCGTGCCTGGGGTCCAGGAAGCTGGTGACCTTGTGACCCTCGGCATTGGTGACGATCGTCTTGGTCAGCGGACCCGCTGAGACGGGGGTGTAGGCCGTGTTGGTGGTGTTGCCGTGGGCGTCGGTGACGTCGACGGGGCGGCCGAGGGTGTCGTACGTGGTGGTCGTGGTCGTCTGCCAGCCCGCGGCCGCGCGCAGCCCGTCCGTGCCCGCCGCGGCGGCGTATCCGGTGGCGCGGCCGGTCCAGGTGGCCGCGCCCTTGGTGGGTGTCTGAGAAGCGGACCATGTGGTGGCGGAGGGGTTGTCGTAGACGGTGGCGGTGTCGGACAGGACGTCGCCGCGCGTCTCGGAGTTCGCCGGCAGGCTCAGGCTTGTGTCGGCCACCGAGCAGGACTGGCCGATCGTACGGGTGCGGGAGACGAGGTCGGTGATGCCGGCCGCGTCGTTGCGGGCGTACCAGGTGCGGGTGCAGGTCTGGTCGCCGCCCTTGCCGACCTCGCCGGAGTCGTCGACGGTGATGGGCATGCCGTAGTCGTCGTATGTCGTGGCGATCGCGCGGGCACGCCAGGTCTGCGTGGCGGTCAGGTACTGGTGGGTGGTGGTCTTGGCCGTGCGGACGTAGCGGGCCACGTGGTCGGCGGCGTCGGGCACACTCTGGCGTCCCGTCTCCTTCGACCATGGGTCGGTGACCTCGACGGTGATCGGCGTCGAGCCGTTGTAGGTGACGTGCTCGCGGCGCGTGCCCGCGTACTGGTCGCTGTCGGTGATGCTCGCGACCCCGATCGACGGGGATGCCAGCGGGCTGAGGGTGACCGAGCGGGTGGTGCCGTCCTTCTTCTTGTCGCCGTGCATGCCCTGCATGTAGAGCGAGACGGTCTTGGAGTGCGTGGTGCTCGTGGCGCCCGTGTAGACGGTGACCTGGCGGTAGCCGCGCCAGTCGGACCAGGTGCGCTCGGCCTTCGGGGTGAAGGGGTCGTCGCTGTGGTGCCAGGCGGCGCCGCCGTAGTCGTAGGCGTACTCGACCGCGTCGTTGTTGCCCGCCGGGTCGGTGACGACGACGGCCTCGACCCGGTACTTGTGGAACCAGTCCACCGATGCCTCGGAGGAACCGTTGATGTTCCAGTACTGCGGGTGGCAGGAGCGGGTGTTGGTGTCCTCGGCCGCGCCCGTCACCTCGCTGCGCACGCACTCCGGCGAGGACAGAGTCACCGTGGTGATCGAGCCGGTCTCCGAAGTGACCGTGGAGATGCGGGGCCGGGTCAGGGGCAGGATGTCGTCGGTGCCGTCGACCCGGTTCTCCCGCCACTGGTAGGTGAACGAGACCGGGTTGAGGGCGATGTCACTGTCACCGGCCTTGGCGGTCCGCTTCAGCGACTTCAGGGTCAGGACGTGGTCGGAGGTGTCGCCGATGTCCCCGCCGTCCAGGTACTCCTGGGTGAGCGCCCAGGAGTCCACCGGATCGTAGGCGCTGGTGGCGGCGTTCCACGAGGAGGTGGAGATGCCGGTCAGCCGCTTGCGGGAGAAAAACGAGGGGCCGGTTGCCAGGCAGTCCGCGTCCCCGTCGGTGCAGATCGCGTCGAAGGGCACGTCGGGCCAGTTCCTAGCGGTGTCCTTGGTCAGTGACGAGCAGTCCGAGGCGGTGCAGCGCTCGGCATGGCTGAAGGTGACCTTGGCGTCGGCGTCGTCGGTGAACAGCGCGCCCTTGCGCAAGCCGTACTTGATCTCTGTCAGGTAGCCGCCGCGGGTGTAGGCGGCGTTGGCCGTGGTGGCCTTGTTCTTCTTGTAGTGGTTGGTCTCCTTGGCGTACCAGTACGTGGAGGCGTTGGCGTGGGTGTCCTCGACGTAGTCGAGGTTCCACCGCCACGCCTGGGTCACGGAGCGGTCGGCGAAGGAGTCGCCGTTGCCGTAGCCGGGCTCGCCGGAGTCGTCGCCGAAGACCGGGACGGTCCAGGTGGAGTTGGTGCGCTGGTCGGCGGCGCCGTCGAGCTTGTTCAGGCCGAAGACGTACTTGGTGCCGTCGCCGGTGATGACGGTCCAGTACTCGCCGTTGCCGTCGCCGTTGTCGGCTCCCGTGGAGCGGGTCACGGTCGAGGCGTCGTCGTTCTCCAGCCGCCAGGTGCTGTCCCAGGTGCCGGACACCTTCACCAGGCGGGTCGATTTTCCGTTCAGGACCAGTTGCGCGTTGTCGTACTTCCAGCAGTGGTCGAAGACGTCCTCGTGGCCGTCGTCGTCGCAGGAGCCGTAGGACCGCTCGATGTAGGACTCGGTCAGGCTGAAGCCCTCACCGACCGCGCTGCCCTGGTTGTTGGTGGTCGCCGTGCGGCCGTCGACGCTTGCCGAGTCGTAGGACAGGGACAGTTCCGGCGTCGGGCCGGCCGCCGCGGGCGGCATGTTGAAGTCGTGGTTCCAGGTGAAGGAACCGGAGTTGTCGCCCGCCTCCCAGGAGGAGGACTCCGACAGTTCGGTGGCCGAGTAGTCGCCGGTGCCCGACGGGGATTCGCCCGACCCGGGATCGGCCGCCGTCACGGCGAACACCGCCGTCTCCGCAGTGGCTGCGTCGGCCAGCTGTGCCGAGGGGCCGTCACTGGTCTCGGCCAGCGGGACAGAGGCGGTGATGGTCTGGCCGGCGAGGTCGTTGTCGGACTTGACCGGGGTGGCGGTGCGGCACGCGGCCTTCTCAGGAGTGTCCAGGACGCAGCCGGGGAGGCGCACCAGGCGCAGCAGGGAGGCCCAGCCGCCGCCGATCGCCGAGGCGAAGCCGCTGTAGTCGATGTCGAGTTCGGCCTGCCCTGCCTCGTCCGCCTCGGCGGTCAGCAGCACACCGGTGATGCCGGCTTCCCGGGCGGCCTTCTGGTCGAGGACCGTGATCCGTGCGGTAATGCCGGATTCGGCACCGTTCTTGCCTCCGGCCGCAGCGATGCTGACGGGAAGGCCGCCGGGCTCCGCCTGAACGCGTTTGCCGGCGTCCAGTTCGACGCTCGCGTCACCCTGCTCGGGCCAGGCCGCCTTCTGCTCCGCACGGGCTTGCCGTGCGCGTTCGGCGTTGGCCTTCTTGTCCTTGGCGACCTTCGCGCGGGCTTCCTTCGCGCCGGGCCCGTCGACTTCCCTGACCTTGCTCACCCGCTGATCGGGAACGTCCGGTCGGCCGAGTCCCTTGTCGGCGGCCTGTGCCGCCTGGGTCGGCCCTGCGGGGACCATCAGAGACAGGGCCAGGAACGTCACCATCGTCCCGGCGCGCCGCCTTCTCCCGCCCCATGCTCTTCTTGTTGTGCCTATGCCAAAAGCCATGATTGTCCGTTCCCACCCCGTTGTTCCGCGTCATGAAAGGCCGACAGAGCCGCGAATGGCCGACAAGTGATGTGCTGTGGTGCTTCGGTGCGGCGCGGAAACGGCAGCGCCGCACCGCCCCTCCGCGAAGGTCAGTCGCCCACGCGGACCTCGACCTGCTCCGGGCTCGCCATCGCACCGGCCCACAGGCGCACCTCAGAGACGCGGGAGGGCAGATAGTGCCTCCACGATCCGTCGGTGTAGCCCTTGCCGACGGCGAAGTCACCACTGCCGATCTTGGCGGTATACACCTTGGCGTCACCGTTCTGCCCGTAGCCGAGGTAGAGGCTGATCGTCCCGTCGACCGAGTCGTGGACGCCGGTCAGCCGGACCGGGCTGTCCACGGCGGCGACTTCGTCTGAGACGACGGAGGAGAAGGAGCCGTCGGCGTTGAGTCGGCCGAAGTGCCAGACGCCGACCGGCACTGTGGTCTCCTCCAGCGTCTCCTCATTCAAGACGGTGTCCTTGCCGGTCAGCTCGTACCACAGACCCCAGGCGAGCAATTGTCAATTCCTGTGGATCACCGTGGGGATCTTCAAGTAGCCCGCAGCCATTGATCGAGGACTACGAAGTCTTCGTTGGTGAGGCCGCG
>NZ_JBIVKB010000031.1:0-42200 GCF_044750545.1 Streptomyces sp. NPDC088794
GGGGGGGGGGGCCCGGCCGGGGCGGGGGGGGGGTCCCCCCCGCGGGGCCCGGTGCGGGGCCTTATACCCCCCGGGGGGGGGGGGGGGGGGGCCCCCCCCCCCCCCCCCCCCCCGCCTCCGTGTCTACCGCCGCAACTCACCCTCCCGGCAGGTCACTTGACCGAGCCGGCCATCACGCCCTGCACGAAGTGCCGCTGGAAGGCGAAGAACACCACCACGGGCACGATCAGTGACACGAACGCGCCCGGCGCGAGCACGTCGATGTTGCTGCCGAACTGGCGTATCTGCGACTGGAGTTCCACGGTCAGCGGCTGCGAGGAGGCGTCCGCGAACAGCAGCGCCACCAGCATGTCGTTCCACACCCACAGGAACTGGAAGATGGCGAGGCTGGCGATCGCCGGCCGGCCCACCGGCAGCACGAGGCGGGTGAAGATCCGCCACTCGCTTCCGCCGTCCATCCGGGCGGCCTCCAGCATCTCCTTGGGCATCTCGGCGAAGTAGTTGCGCAGCAGGAACACCGCGAACGGCAGTCCGTACGCCACATGGAACAGCACCACTCCGGGGATCGTGCCGAACAGCCCCAGCGTGCCGAAGAGTTTGGCGACCGGCAGCAGACCGATCTGCACGGGCACCACCAGCAGCGCGACCACGATCAGGAACACCGGCTCGCGGCCGGGGAAGTCCAGCCAGGCGAAGGCGTACGCGGCCAGCGCGGCGAGCACGACCACCAGGGCCGTCGCCGGGACCGAGATCAGCACGGTGTTCCAGAAGGCGCGGGTGATGCCCGCGTTCTTCAGCAGGGCCGAGTAGTTGTCGAGGGAGAGCTGGCCCGGGCTGGTGAACGCGGTCCACCAGCCGCTGCTCGACGAGTCCTTGGCGGACCGCATCGAGGACAGCAGCAGCCCGGCGAGCGGCGTGAGCCAGACCAGTCCGATCACCACGAGGAAGGCCTGCACCACCCCGTTGCCCAGGCCGCGCCTGATCGCGTTCATCACTGACTCCTTCGGAAGCGCCGGACGTTGAAGGCCATCGCGGGGATCACCAGCACCAGGAGCAGTACGCCCAGCGCGCTGCCGAGCCCCTGGTTGTTGCCACCGCCGAAGGACACGAGCCACATCTGGGTGGCGAGGACGGCCGCGTCCTGCGCCACCGGCCCGGGCGCGATGATGTACACGAGGTCGAAGACCTTCATCACGTTGATCACGAGGGTCACGAACACCACCGTGAGCACCGGCGCGAGCAGCGGCACGGTGATGAGCCGGAAGATCTGCCACTCGTTGGCGCCGTCCATCCGCGCCGCCTCCAGCGCGTCCCGGGGCAGGGCGGCGAGGCCCGCGCCGATCAGCACCATCGCGAACCCGGTCCAGATCCACAGGTAGGCCCCGATGATGGCGGGCGTGACGAGGGTCGGGCCGAGCCAGGAGATGCCCTGGTAGGGCTGCGCGAAGTTGGAGCCCGGCAATTGGACCGCGTACGGACCGGGGTCGAGGCCGGTGAAGCGGAAGGAGCCGTCGGAGGCGGTGCTCGTGCTCACGACCGTCTTGCCGTCGCGCACCGCCTGGACCTTCATCCGCGGCAGCCCGCTCTCCTTCGGGTCGACCACGCCCTGCTTGCCTCCCCCGCCGAGCGTGAAGTCGAGGTAGACCACGCCGCGCAGCTCACCGGCGGACGCCGTGCGGTTCGCCGCCGGGTACGCGGGCTCGGCGCCGCTCGGCAGGTCCTTCGGGGCGACGCCCACCAGGCCGAGGTTCACCGAGTCGCCCGGTGACACGCTCGCGGTCGTGCGGTACGAGCCGTCGGGCTCCGCCGCGAGGCCCTGGCCGGTGCGGGCGCGGGCGGTGGGGTACTCGGAGGTGCCCTTGAAGACGTCGTGCACGCCGACCGCGGCCGCGTTCAGGACGCCCTTGTTCGGGTCGTCGTCGTAGGCGAGCCGGAAGATGATGCCGGCGGCCAGGAAGGACACGGCCATGGGCATGAACAGCAGCAGCTTGAAGGCGGTCGCCCAGCGCACCTTCTCCACCAGCACGGCGAGGATCAGACCGAGCCCGGTCAGCAGGGTCGGCGCCACCACCACCCAGATCGCCGTGTTGCGTACGGCGGTGAGGGTGGCCGGGTCGCGGAACATCTCGGTGTAGTTGTCGCCGCCCACGAAACGGTCGCCGGACGCGTCGAAGAAGCTGCGGCCGATCGAGAACAGCACGGGGTAGACGACGAGCGCGCCCAGCAGGAGGAGCGCGGGGAAGACGAAGAGCAGGCCGATGATCCAGGCCCGTCGCCGGGCCCGCCGGGCGCGCTCGGCGTGCGGGGACGCGGAGGGTGGACTCGTCTCTTTCACCAGGGTCGCGGTCATGGCCGTCAGCCCTTGTAGGCCTTGGCCGCCGCGTTCTCCAGCTGTGCCGCGGTCCCCTTCGGGTCCGAGGGGTCGCGCAGGAAGTCCTGGAGCAGCTTCCACTCGCCGGCGCCCTTGGTGCCGCCGAAGGCCGCGGGCGCCTGGTCGGACATGTCGAAGCGGACCGAATCCCCGGCCGAGACAAGGGACTTGGCGGTCGCGCGGGTGACGTCGTCGCCGTAGGAGGCGAGGTCGAGCTTCTTGTTCGGGGACAGGAAGCCGCCCGCCTTCGCCCACACGGCCGCCGCCTCCGGGGTCGCGAGGTACTCCAGGAGCTTCATGCCGGCCTTGGCGTTCTTGCCGTCCTTCAGGACGACGGCCGCGTCGCCGCCGCTGACCACGGGGGCCGTGCCGCCGTCGACCGCGGGGAAGGGGAAGAAGTTCGCATCGGTGCCGATGGTCCTGCCGAACTGGTCCTTGGCGACACCGGCGACGAAGTCGCCCTCGTAGACCATGGCGGCCTCGGGCTTGGGGCCGAACACCTTCTCCACCGAGCCCGGGAAGTCGGTGTTGAGGGCCTCCTTCTGTCCGCCGGCGATCAGCTGCTTGTCCTTGAAGAGCGTGCCCAGGGTGCCGAGCGCCTTGACCACGGACGCGTCGGTCCACTTCAGCTTGTGGGTGGCGAGGGCGTCGTACTTCTCCGGGCCTGCCTGCGAGAGGTAGATGTTCTCGAACCAGTCGGTGAGGGTCCAGCCGTCCTGGCCCCCGATCGAGAAGGCGGCGAGGCCCGAGTCGGAGATCGTGTGGCCGGCCTTCAGCAGATCGGCGTACGTGGTCGGCGGGGTGACGCCGGCCTGCTCGAAGGCGTCGGGGCTGTACCAGACCGTCGACTTGTGGGCGGCCTTGAAGTAGAGGCCGTAGAGGGTGCCGTCGACGCTGCCGTAGTTCTTCCACACGGGGGCGTAGTTGGCGTCCACGGACTGCTTGGTGGTCGTGGACAGCGGCTGCAGCCAGCCCTGCCCGGCGAACTGCTGGAGCACGCCGACCTGCGGGACCATCACGACGTCGGGTGCGTTGCCGCCCTCGATCTTGCTGCCGACGACGGTGGAGACGTTGTCCCCGGTGGACGTGAACGTCGTCTTGGCACCGGTCTTGGCGCTGAACGCGTCCAGCACCTTCTGGAAGTTCTTCTGCTCGCTGCCGGACCAGACACCGGCCACGCTGACCGTCTGGCCGGCCAGCGCCTTGTCGCCGCCACCGGCCGAGACCGGGTCGCTGCTGCCGCAGGCGGTCGCGCCGAGCGCGAGGACCAGGGCGGTGCAGCCGACGAGGAGGGTGGAACGTCGAAGCATCATCGTTGATGTCCCTTCGGGGGATGGGCGGGTGACGGAGGGTCAGAGACCGAGGGTCAGAGATCGTTGATCCACCAGGCGGCCGTCGCACCGGGCAGCACTCCGGCCGGGCAGGGACCGCTGGACAGCAGGGGGGTGCCGGAGACCGGCGCGGGCACGGGAGCCGTACCGAAGTTGACGGCGCAGACCAGGCCGTCCCCGCGGACGAAGCCGAGGACGCCGGGCGGGGTCTCCAGCCAGTTGAGCGAGCCCTCGCCCAACTGGGGCAGCCGGTAGCGCAGTTGGAGGCCGTCGCGGTACAGGTGCCAGAAGGAGCGGGTGTCGGCGAGGGCGCGGTCGGTGGCGTACTCGGCGAAGTACTCGGGCTGCGGCAGCCAGGGCCGCGCGCCCTCCGCGCCGGAGGTGAAGCCGAACGGGGAGGCCTGTCCCGACCACGGCAGCGGCACCCGGCAGCCGTCGCGGATCCGGGCCCGGCTGCCGGTGCGCCGGAAGATCGGGTCGGTGAGCACGTCGTCGGGCAGATCGACGACCTCGGGCAGCCCCAACTCCTCGCCCTGGTAGATGTACGCCGCCCCGGGCAGCGCGAGCATGAGCAGCGCGGCGGCACGGGCGCGGGCGGCGCCGAGACCACTGCCCTCGGTGGCCGGTTCGCCGTAGCGGGTGACCGTGCGGACCTGGTCGTGGTTGTTGAGGACCCAGGTGACCGTGGAGCCGGTGCCGGCGATGTCCTGCATGGCCTCGGTGATGACCTTGCGGAAGGCGTCGGCGTTCCAGGGCGCGCTCAACAGGTCGAAGAAGAAGGCCTGGTGGAGTTCGTCGGAGCGGACGTACCGCGCGTGTTCGCGGGCGGTGGGGACGGAGACCTCGCCGACGAGGAGCCGTTCGTCGCCGTCCCGTGCGGTGTACTCCTCGCACACCGCGCGCCAGTGCCGCCAGACGTCGTGCACCTCGGGCTGGTTCCAGGCCAGCGGGTTGACGGAGTCGCGGGTGCGGGCGTCGGCCTCCGGGTCCGGGGAGTCGGGCAGGTCCGGGTGCTTGAAGAGGCCCGCGGCCACGTCGATGCGGAAGCCGTCGACGCCCCGGTCGAGCCAGAAGCGGAGCGTGCGGTCGAACTCGGCGGCGACCTCGGGGCTGCGCCAGTTCCAGTCCGGCTGCTCGGGCGTGAACATGTGCAGGTACCACTGGCCCGGCCGGCCGTCCGCCTCGGTGACCCGGCTCCAGGCCGGACCGCCGAACATGGCGTGCCAGTTGTTGGGCGGCTCGGCGCCGTCCGCGCCCCGGCCGTCGGCGAAGTGGAAGCGGGCCCGGGCCGCGCTGCCGGGTCCGGCGGCGAGCGCCTCCTGGAACCAGGGGTGCTCGTGGGAGCAGTGGTTGGGGACGATGTCGAGGAGCACCTTGACGCCGAGCCGCTGTGCGGCGCCCATCAGCAGGTCGAACTCGGCGAGGTCGCCGAAGAGCGGGTCCACGTCGCAGTAGTCGGCCACGTCGTAGCCGTGGTCGTGCTGCGGCGAGGGATAGAAGGGGCTCAGCCAGATCCCGTCGACGCCCAGCTTCTTGAGGTACGGCAGCCCGGCCCTGACGCCGGCCAGATCGCCGACGCCGTCGCCGGTGCTGTCCAGGAAGCTACGGACGTACACCTGATAGATCACCGCGTCCCGCCACCAGCGGTACTTACTCAGCATGCATGCATGTTAAGTAGGCGTATCGCGAAGGTGTCAACGAGTAGGCAGAAGCTACCGGAGAGTTGGCCCGACACATGGTGATTTAGTGGGTCGATCGAAGACGAAAGGAGACCGCCGCGTTACTTAACAAGTAACTAGAGACCCGGGATGGCGGCCAGCTCCGCCGCCAGTCGTGCCACCGCCGCCCTCGGCGTCACGTGTCCGGCCATCGCGTCCTGCACGACGGCCTGCACCACCAGACTCACCTGGTCGTAACGGGGGCTCTTGGGGCGGGACTTGGCCGTCTGCAGGGCCTTGCGCAGGGTCGGCAGATACGGGAACCGCCGGATCAGCCCGGGGTCCTGGTACAGCGCGGCACGCACCGGCGGCAGCGCGCCGCGGGTGAGGACCTGGCGCTGGACCGGCTCACTGGTGAGGTAGGCGATCAGTCGCGCGGCCGAATCGGGGTGCCGCGCATGGGTGTTGACGGCCAGGTTGGAGCCGCCCAGCACGCTGGCCCCCGGCCCGTCGTGCCCCGGCAGCGGTACGGCACCGATCTTCCCGGCGACCGGCGAGCCCTTGGCCGACGCACCGACGTACGCGTAGGGCCAGTTGCGCAGGAAGAGCAGCCGGCCGTCCTGGAATGCCTGCTTGGACTCCTCCTCCTTGTACGTCAGCGCCGCCTTCGGGATCCATCCCTCCCGCACCCCGCGAGCGAGGAACCCGATGCCCTCGCGGGCGGCCGCGGAGTCGACGGTGACCTTGGCGCCCTCCTCGCGGAGGATGCTTCCGCCCGCCGAGTAGACGGCCTCGGCCGCGTTCACGGTGAGCCCCTCGTAGGGCAGGAACTGGCCCGCGTAGCCGTCGAGTCCGTACTTGGGCGCGATGGTCTTCGCGTCGTGCTCCAGCTCGGCCCAGGTGCGCGGCGGCGGGACGCCCTCCTTGTCGAGGATGTCCTTGCGGTAGAGGAGCAGGCCGGCGTTGGTCACGTACGGGACGGCGTACAGCCGCCCGTCGTAGGTCGCCGTGTTGCGGACCCCGCCCAGGAAGGTGTCCAGCGGGAACCGGTCGGGGGACAGCGGACGGATCCAGCCCGCGTCGGCGAACTCCGCGGTCCAGCTGACATCGATGTTGAGGACGTCGAACCGGCTGCGGTCGCCGTCGCGCAGGTCGCTGGCCATCTGCGCGTGGGTCTCGTCGGCGGAGTCCGGGAGCTCGACGAGTTTGACCTTCTCGTCGGGGTGGCTGCGGTTCCAGCCGTCCAGGACCGGGCCGAGATAGCCGGTGAGGTCCCCGGCCGTGGCCAGCGTCAGCGGGCCGCGGCTCTCGCCGGTGCCCTCCTCGGCGTGCGCGCCCGAGGCGACGTACCCGCTGAGGACCACCACGGAGACGAGGAGGCCCCTACCCGCGGCACGCATCCACCGCATAGGTTCCTCCCTGTACAGCGGCGCCGGGCATCTTCGCCCTGGGTCCGAAGCCATGTATACCTGTTAGGTATGGGCGATACTAGGGCCTGGAGCACATCACACAGACAGGAGGACTGCCCACGTGCGCCTGCCCCTCCTGGCTCTCCTCGCGCGCGGCCCGGCCCACGGCTACGAGCTCAAGCAGGACCTTGAGCAACTGCTGGGGTCCGCGTACCCTCAGCCGAACGTCGGCCAGATCTACGTGACCCTCGGCCGCCTCGAGAAGCAGGGACTGATCGAGGGCGAGGACGTCGAGCAGTCCAGCCGGCCCAACAAGAAGGTCTACCACCTCACCGAATCCGGGCGGGAAGAGCTGCGCGCCTGGTTCGAGGAGCCCGAGGACGAGCCGCGGGTGCGGGACGAGTTCTTCATGAAGCTGGCGCTCGCTCCGCAGACGGGTCTCGCCGACCAGATCGCCCTGATCAACAAACAGCGACGCCAGTACCTGACCGCCATGCGCAGCCTGTCGAAGCTGGCCGCAGCCGAGAACCGCGACAACCGCATCGCCCAACTGCTGATCGAGGGCGCGATGCTGCACCTTCAGGCCGACCTCGATTGGCTGGAGCGGTGCCAGGAAGAGCTGGAGGAGCTGGAGTGAGCGACGGTCCCGCTCCCGTGCTGCGCGCCGAGGGCCTGGTCAAGTCCCACTACGGCGAGGGCGCCCCGGCGCATGCCGTGCGCGGGGTCGATCTGCGCGTCCGGCAGGGCGAGTTCGTGGCCGTCACCGGTCCGTCCGGCGCCGGCAAGTCGACGCTGCTGCATCTGCTGGGCGGGCTCCAGCGGCCGGACGGCGGCAGCATCTGGCTGGACGGCGTGTGCGCGAACGCGTGGAGCGAGGCGCGCTGGGCCATGGAGCGCCGCAAGCGGATCGGCATCGTCTTCCAGTTCTTCAACCTGGTGTCGAACCTGTCGGTCGCCGACAACGTGGAGCTGCCCGCGCTGCTCGCCGGGACCGCGCCGAAGCAGGCGCGCGCCGGGCGGGAGGAGCTGCTGGCCGAGCTGGGCCTGGTGGGCAAGGAGCGGAGCATGCCGGGCGAGCTGTCCGGCGGCGAGCAGCAGCGGGTCGCGCTGGCCCGGGCCCTGGTCAACCACCCGCCGCTGCTGCTGGCCGACGAACCCGCGGGCAGCCTGGACAGCAAGGGCACCCGTGAGGTGATGCGGCTGCTGTCCCGCTTCCACCAGCGCGGCCAGACGATCGTGCTGGTCACCCATGACGCCCGGCTGGCCAGCGCCGCGGACCGGGTGATCAGCTTCTTCGACGGCCGGATAGCCGACGACGCGACCCTGGACGGCGTCCCGTCACCCGGCGCCGGCATCTCCGGCGTGCTGGAACTCAGGGACTGACATGCGGACGTACGACGACCCCCGGAAGGGCTGAGCCGCATGCGGGCCACGCTGCGCTGGGCGCACTCCGATCTGCGCACGCACCGCGGTGAGGCGCTGTTCCTGGTGCTGGCCACCGCCGGGATCGTGGTGTCGCTGCTGCTGGCCACGGCCCTGTTCGGGTACGCCACCAACCCCTGGCAGCGGGTCTTCACCCAGACGCACGGCGCGCATGTGTGGATCCACACGTCCGAGTCCGCCCGCGCGGACCGGCTCGCCCGGCTCGACGGTGTCGACTCCGTCGCCGGCCCCTACGCGACCGAGTCCGCCACGCTCGCCTCCCGCGGCGCCCGCGCCTCCGTCGAACTGCGCGCGATGCCCGAGCGGCTGCCGACCATCGGCCGCCCGCTGATCGTCTCCGGCGACTGGCTGGACCCGGCGACACCCGACGGCGTGGTCCTGGAGAGCCACCTCGCCCGCGCCCTGCTCGCCGAACCCGGCGACACCCTCACCCTGCCGGGCACCGCGCGGAAGGTGACCGTGCTGGGCGTGGCCGACAGCGCCGAGTCGCGCTACAGCCCGGGCGACCAGCCGGGCCTCGTCTGGACCCTGCCGGACGCCGTACGCGACCCCAACGGCCAGGTCATCGGACTGCGCCTGACCGACCCCGACGACACGGAATTCGTCGTCTCACGTGCCGTCAAGGCGCTGGGCGGCGCCGACGCGATCGGCGAGGTCGACACCTGGCAGCAGGCGCGCGCCGAGGCCCAGGGCGACAACCGGCTGCTCGGCCAGGTGCTGGCCCTGTTCGGACTGGGCGCCCTGGTCGCCGCGGGCCTCGCGGTGCACGGCGCGATCTCCACCCGCATCCGCGGCCACCTGCGGGACATCTCGGTCCTGAAGGCGATCGGCTTCACCCCGGGCCAGGTCGTCCGCGTCTTCCTCTTCCAGCACATCGCCTACGCCCTTCTCGGCGCCGTCACCGCGGCGGCGCTGACGCAGTCCCTGGGCAACCGGGTCCCGGGCCGCCTCGGCGACGCGATCGGCGTCTGGCAGGGCCTGCCCGGCCACGCGGTGGCCCTCTTCGCCATCCCGTCCGGCGCGGTCCTGTTCATCGCCGCGACCACGGGCCTGGCCGCCTGGCGAGCGGGCCGGGTGCCGCCGGTACCGGTACCGATTCCTTCGGTACGGGGGATGCGGGGTCTGTCGGCCAGGACGGGACGGGCGTCCGCGGCGCGGTCGTCCGCACCGTCGGGCGTGCGGCGCCCGCACCCCGCCCCGCCGGCCCGCGGATCCCGTCGCGGCGCCCAGTCCCGCGGCCGCCTCTCCGCGCCCGCCCGCCGGGCGCTCGCCCTGCGGGTGCCGCCCGCGTTGGTGCTGGGCCGGCACACCGCGTTCGCCCGTCGGCTGCGGTCGCTCGCCACCGTGGCCCGGCTGACCCTGCCCCTGCTGCTGATCGTCGTGGCGATGAGCGCGTGGACCACCATCGACCGTTTCCACAGCAGGCCCGAGCAGATAGGTCTCCCGGCCGCGCTCACCGTCCGCGCGGACGCGGGCCTGAGCGACCGGGACACCCGGGCCCTGCTGGCCGAGGACCCAGAGGTCGCCGACGCCTACCCGGGCGTCAAGATGGCCGCCCTCATTCCCAACCAGTCCGTCACGATCGCCCTGCGCGGCCTCGGCACCCACGAGGACCCGTATCCGTACGCCCTGGCGGAGGGCCGCCCCGCACGCCTCAGCCACGAGGCCGTGGCCGGCCAGGGCCTGCTCTCCCTGACGAACGCGCGGGTCGGCGACTGGGTGCGGATCACCGTCGGCTCCCAGCCCTACGGCCTGCACATCGTGGGCCGCAGCATCGAACCCGAGAACGCCGGCCGGGTCGTCACCACCTCGCTCGACACCCTCCGCGAGATCGACCCCGGCCTGACGCCCAGCCTCTACCAACTCCGGCTGCGCCCCGGCGCCGACCCGCGGGAGGTCGCCGACCGGCTGACCGTCGCCGGAGCCGGCCACCTGGACGTGCACGCCGTGACCAACCCGGCCGACGGGCTCTCGCCGCTGCGCGGAGTGGTGCTCGGCCTGATCGTCGTGCTCGCCCTGATCGGCCTCATCGAACTGCTCACCGCGATCGGCGGGACCGTGCGCGAGGGCGAACGGGACCTGCTCGCGCTGAAGGCCATCGGTCTGTCCCCGCGCCAGATCACCGCCGTCACCGTGACGGCCACCGGCTGCACCGCCCTGATCGCCGCCCTGATCGGGACCGCCCTCGGCGCACCGCTCGCGCACTGGCTGATCAACGCCCAGGGCCGGTCGAGCGGCATCGGCGCGGGGATCGCCCAGGGACCGTCGCCGGCCATGCTGGTGCTGTTCGACGCGGCTGCGGTCCTGGGCGCGGCCGGCCTCGCCGCGCTGCCGGCGGCCCGCGCGGCGAGGCGCAGACTGGCGGATACGCTGAGCGCGGTGGCCTGAGAGCGAACCGTCACCGACGGCCGCGCAGCTCCCGGTACCTGGCCACCAGGGCCTTGGTCGACTCGTCCAGTCCCTCGACCTCCGCGCCCTCCGTCAGCGCGGGCTCCACCCGCTTGGCGAGGACCTTGCCCAGCTCGACACCCCACTGGTCGAAGGAGTCGATGTTCCACACCGCGCCCTGCACGAACACCTTGTGCTCGTACAGGGCGATCAGCTGGCCGAGCACCGACGGCGTCAACTCGCGGGCGAGGATCGTGGTCGTCGGGTGGTCGCCCTTGAACGTCCTGTGCGGCACCAGTTCCTCCGGCACCCCCTCCGCGCGCACCTCGTCCGGCGTCTTGCCGAAGGCCAACGCCTGCGTCTGGGCGAAGAAGTTCGCCATCAGCAGGTCGTGCTGCGCCTTGAGTCCCTCGCTCAGCTCGGCGACCGGCTCGGCGAAGCCGATGAAGTCCGCCGGGATCAACTTCGTGCCCTGGTGGATGAGTTGGTAGTACGCGTGCTGCCCGTTCGTCCCCGGCGTGCCCCACACCACGGGCCCGGTCTGCCAGTCGACCGGCTGCCCGTCCCGGCCCACGTACTTGCCGTTGGACTCCATGTCCAACTGCTGGAGGTACGCGGTGAACCTGGAGAGGTAGTGGCTGTAGGGCAGCACCGCGTGCGACTGGGCGTCGTGGAAGTTGCCGTACCAGATGCCCAACAGGCCGAGCAGCAGCGGCACGTTGGACTCGGCGGGCGCGGTCCTGAAGTGCTCGTCGACGATCCTGAACCCGTCGAGCATCTCCCGGAAGCGGTCCGGGCCGATGGCGATCATCAGCGAGAGTCCGATGGCCGAGTCGTAGGAGTACCGTCCGCCGACCCAGTCCCAGAACTCGAACATGTTCGCCGTGTCGATGCCGAACTCCGCCACCTTCCCGGCGTTGGTCGACAGCGCCACGAAGTGCTGGGCGACGGCCTCCTGACCGGCCTTCAGCTCGGTGAGCAGCCAGTCGCGCGCCGAGGTGGCGTTGGTGATCGTCTCGATCGTGGTGAAGGTCTTGGAGGCGACGATGAACAGCGTCTCCGCCGGGTCCAGGTCGCGGGTGGCCTCGTACAGGTCGGCGCCGTCCACGTTCGACACGAAGCGGACCGTGAGGTCGCGGTCGGTGAAGGCGCGCAGCACCTCGTAGGCCATCGCGGGGCCGAGGTCGGAGCCGCCGATGCCGATGTTGACGACGTTCTTGATGCGCTCGCCGGTGTGCCCGGTCCACTCGCCGGAGCGGACCCGGTGCGCGAAGTCGCTCATCCTGTCGAGGACGGCGTGCACGGCCGGCACGACGTTCTCGCCGTCGACCTCGATCACCGCGTCGCGCGGAGCGCGCAGCGCGGTGTGCAGGACCGCGCGGTCCTCGGTGACGTTGATCCTCTCGCCCTGGAACATGGCGTCGCGCAGGCCGAACACGTCGGTGGCGGCGGCCAGTTCGCGCAGCAGCCGCAGGGTCTCGTCGGTGACCAGGTGCTTGGAGTGGTCGACGTACAGGTCACCGACCTGGAGCGTGTATCCGGTGCCGCGGGCGGGGTCGGCGGCGAACAGCTCCCGCAGCCCGACCTCCCTCAACTCCTCGCGGTGCTGGGCCAGCGCGGTCCACTCGGGCGTCCGGTTGAGCCTCGTACGGCCGTCTGCGTTCATATCGGACTTCAGCCTTCTTTCGTACCTCGCCCCGCTGCCTGTCCCAACCTAGGGGATCAGCGCGTGATGTGAGCTGTCGTGGCGTCGTCGTGCGACGCACCCACAAGTACGTCCGCCTTGCCGGTGGTTATCAGCGCGAGGACGGACAGGACGAAGAAGGCGGCGGTCAGCAGCGCGGGCGTGTTCGGTCCCCAGACGGTGGCGACGGCACCGCCGAGCAGGGCGCCCAGCGGGGCACCGGCGACGGCCAGGGTGCGGAAGGCGGAGCTGACCCGGCCCAACAGCTCGGTGGGAGTGCGCTGTTGCATCGACGTCGTCGTGTTGACGTTCCACACCATGCCCATGAACCCGAACACGGCCATCGCCCCCGCGAGGGCCGGCAGGCTCCGCACGTTGCCCATGACGACAAGGGCGCCGATCTGGACGACACCGGCAAGGAGCACGGCCCGGGTCGGCCCGAGCCGGGCGGTGATCCACCGGTTCGCCACTCCCCCGGCCAGGCCACCGACGGTGTACGCGGTGGTCGCGGCCGCGTAGCCGGCGGTACCGGCGTCCAGCCACCCGGTCACCAGGATCACCAGGGTGGCGATCAGGGCGCCCATGCCGATGTTGCACAGGGCCGTCGCCACGCACAGTCCGCGCAGCGGGCGGTCGCGCCACAGGGTGCGCAGCCCGTCCGCGATCTCCCGGCGCAGGGTGCTGCCCGCCGGTCTCGGCGCTCGGTCGGGCGCCGAGATCCGCAGCGAGGCGACCAGCGCGGCGGCCACCAGGAAGGTCCCCGCGTCGGCCACGAAGGGCACGGCGGCCCCCGCGACGAGCAGCAGCGGCACCACGGGCGCCCCCAGCAGACCGCCCGCGATCTGCTGTCCGGTCATCAGCCGGGCGTTGGCACGGCCCAGCGCCGCCCGGTCCACCAGGGCGGGCAGCAGGGCCGTCGAGGCGTTGTCGAAGAGGGTCTGGAGGGTGGTCAGCACGAAGGCGAGCGCGATGAGCAGCGCGATCGAGGCGTGACCGAGCGCGACGGCCCCGGCGAAGGCGGCGACGAGCAGTCCCCGTACCGCGTCCACCGTCCACATCGCGCGGCGCTGGTCGACCCGGTCCGCGACCGCGCCGCCGAGCAGCCCGAAGACGATCCAGGGCAGATAGCCGCAGGCGGTCACTGAGGCGATGAGCAGGGGGCGGTCGGTCAGCGAGACGGCGAGCAGGGGCAGCGCCGAGCCCCGCAGCGCGTCTCCGAAGCGGGAGACCACGGCGGCCGTCCACAGCAGCCCGAATCCCCCGCGCCATGCGGGCGCGCGCACGTCCCCCGTCTCGACCCTCGACACCGCTCCCCCTCACGATTCGCGTCCGCACCAGGCGGTACACGAACCGTAGAGGTCAGCACTGACAACCGGTCCGGAGTCGACCGGTCGTCGGGGGCCGAAACAGGTCCGACCCGACACCCCTCGGTGCCCGGCCGGTTCCCAACTCCTAGATCTCGCCCCGCAGTTTGGCGAGCGCCTCGGCGAGGATCGCCTCGCCGTCCGCGTCACTCCGCCGCTCCCGTACATACGCGAGGTGCGTCTTGTAGGGCTCGGTGCGCGGCGGGTCCGGCGGGTTGTCCCGGTCCTGTCCGGCCGGGAAGCCGCAGCGCGGGCAGTCCCAGGTGTCGGGAACCTGCGCGTCGCTGGCGAAGCTGGGCTGCGTCTCATGCCCGTTGGAGCACCAGAAGGAGATGCGCAGACGCGGCGCGGACTCGCCGCGCTCGGCCTCGCCCATCGGCCCCGCCCCGACCCGGCTTCCTCGGATCGCGTTGCCACTTGCCACGGTCGTAACTCCCTGCGTGATGGTGCCGCGAAGCGAGTCGGCGTTTCGCTTCGTTGCGAGCGCCTCAGTCTACGTAAGGCCCAACGCGCGTCCAGTGATTGGAGTTACAGCCCCCACACCTAGACGCAAGCCCCATGATAGGCCGCGCTCAGCTGCGCGTACCGAACATGGGGCCTTACGTGCGGAATGCGTGCGGAACGAGCGCCCGGCTCAGTTGTTCGTCTTCATCAGGATGCCGAGGACGATGATGCACGCGAACCAGGCGAGACCGATCACCAGGGTGATCCGGTCCAGGTTGCGCTCGGCGACCGAGGAGCCGCCGACGGACGACTGCATGCCGCCACCGAACATGTCGGAGAGACCGCCGCCCTTGCCCTTGTGCATCAGCACCAGCAGCATCATCAGCAGGCTGAAGACGATCAGGGCGATCGAGAACCCCAAAACCACGGCTGGACCAACTCTCTCGGATTCGGATGAACGACGGGGGCACAGCCAGGCTGTGCCCCCGCAAGGGTACGACGGATCGACGCCAGGGCCTACCTACTGGTCCCGGAAGCGCACGATCTTGACGAACTCGTCGGCGTCCAGCGAGGCACCGCCGACCAGGGCGCCGTCGACATCGGGCTGGGCCATGATCTCGGCCACGTTGCCCGCCTTGACGGAACCGCCGTACTGGATGCGGACCTGGTCGGCCAGCTCCTGCGTGTACAGCTCGGCGAGCTTGCCGCGGATGGCCTGGCAGACCTCCTGGGCGTCCTCGGAGCCGCAGACCTTTCCGGTGCCGATGGCCCACACGGGCTCGTAGGCGATCACGACCGACTCGGCCTGCTCGGCCGTGACGTCCTTGAGGCCGCCCTCGACCTGGCCGAGCGTGTGCGCGACGTGGTTGCCCGCCTCGCGGACCTCCAGTTCCTCGCCGACGCACAGGATCGGGGTCAGACCGTGCTTGTAGGCGGCCTTGACCTTCGCGTTGACGATCTCGTCGGTCTCGGCGTGGTACTGCCTGCGCTCGGAGTGGCCGACGGCCACGTACGTGCACTTCAGCTTGGCCAGCATCGAGCCGGAGATCTCGCCGGTGTAGGCGCCGGAGTCGTACGCCGAGAGGTCCTGGGCACCGTACTTGATCTTGAGCTTGTCGCCGTCCACCAGGGTCTGCACGGAGCGCAGGTCGGTGAAGGGCGGCAGCACGGCGACCTCGACGGCCTCGTAGTCCTTGTCGGCCAGCGCGAAGGCGAGCTTCTGGACGTGCGCGATGGCTTCGAGGTGGTTGAGGTTCATCTTCCAGTTGCCCGCCATGATCGGCGTGCGTCCGGAAGAAACAGATGGAGCCATTGCGGTCAGTCCTCCAGTGCGGCGAGACCGGGGAGCGTCTTGCCCTCGAGGTATTCGAGGGAGGCGCCGCCACCGGTCGAGATGTGTCCGAATGCCTTCTCGTCGAAGCCCAGGATGCGGACGGCCGCGGCGGAGTCGCCACCGCCGACGACCGTGAAGGCCTGGGAGTCGACGAGGGCCTGGGCGACCGCCTTGGTGCCCTCGGCGAAATCGGGGTGCTCGAAGACGCCCATCGGGCCGTTCCAGAAAACGGTGGCCGCGTCGGCGATCTTCGAGGCGTACAGGGCACCGGTCTCGGGACCGATGTCGAGGCCCATCCCGTCGGCGGGGATGGCGTCCGCCGCGACGGTGGTCGGGTCGGCCGGAGCCTTCGTCTTCAGGTCGGGGAACCGGCTCGCGACCACGACGTCGACGGGGACGACGAGTTCGACGCCGTTCTTCTCGGCGCGCTCGACGTACTCGGTGACGGCGGCCAGCTGGTCGTCCTGGACCAGGGAGGCGCCGATCTCGTACCCCTTGGCCTTGAGGAAGGTGAAGGCCATGCCGCCGCCGATGAGCAGCCGGTCGGCCTTGCCGAGCAGCTCGTCGATGACGGCGAGCTTGTCGGAGACCTTGGAGCCGCCGAGCGCGACGACGTAGGGCCGCTGGACGTCCTCGGTGAGCTTCTTCAGGACGTCGACCTCGGTGGCGATGAGGTAGCCGGCGTAGTGCGGCAGCCGGGCCGGGAGGTCGAAGACGGAGGCGTGCTTGCGGTGCACCGCGCCGAAGCCGTCACCGACGTACACGTCGGCGAGGGCGGCCAGTCGGTCCGCGAACTCGCCGCGCTCGACGTCGTCCTTCGACGTCTCGCCGGCGTTGAAGCGCAGGTTCTCGATGACCGCGACCTGACCGGGCTCCAGGCCGCGCACCGCGTCGTGGGCGGCGGGGCCGGTGGTGTCCTGGGCGAACGCGACGGGGGCGCCGAGCAGTTCGGCGAGTCGCTCGGCGGGCTGCAGCAGGGAGAACGCCGGGTCCGGGGCACCCTTGGGGCGGCCCAGGTGGGAGGCGACGATCACCTTGGCGCCCGCCTCGACGAGGGCCTTGATGGTGGGCAGGACGGCGCGGATGCGGCCGTCGTCGGTGATGAGGCCGTCCGCCAGCGGGACGTTGAGGTCGGCGCGGACGAAGACCCGCTTGCCGTCCACGCCTTCGGAGAGAAGTTCGTCGATGGTCTTCATGGGAGAAGGCTCCTGAGGAGGGCTCTGGATCGAACGAGGGCTGAACACGCGCGTGAGGGCTCGGGCGGCGCGGCGGTGCGCTGCCCGAGCCCTGCACTCACATCGAGGTGCCTGCTTCGGCGATCAGAGCTGTTCGCCGACGAAGACCGTGAGGTCCACGAGGCGGTTGGAGTAGCCCCACTCGTTGTCGTACCAGCCGAGGATCTTCACCGTGTTGCCCTCCTGGACCATGGTCAGGGAGGAGTCGAAGGTGCAGGAGGCCGGGTCGCTGACGATGTCCGAGGAGACGATCTCGTCCTCGGTGTACACCAGGTAGCCCTTCAGGTCGCCGTCCTCGGAGGCCTTCTTGAACGCGGCGTTGACCTCGTCCTTGGTGACCTCGCGCTGGAGCGTCACCACCAGGTCGGTGGCGGAGCCGGTCGGGACCGGGACGCGCATGGCGATGCCGTCGAGCTTGCCCTTGAGCTGGGGCAGGACCAGCGCGGTGGCCTTGGCGGCACCCGTGGTGGTCGGGATGATGTTCTCGGCGGCGGCACGCGCGCGGCGCAGGTCCTTGTGCGGGAAGTCCAGGATGCGCTGGTCGTTCGTGTACGCGTGCACCGTCGTCATCAGGCCCTTGACGATGCCGAAGTTCTCGTCCAGCACCTTCGCCATCGGCGCCACACAGTTGGTGGTGCAGGAGGCGTTGGAGATGACGTGGTGGTTGGCCGGGTCGTACTTGTCCTGATTGACACCCATCACGATGGTGATGTCCTCGTCCTTGGCCGGAGCCGAGATGAGGACCTTCTTGGCGCCGCCGGCGATGTGCTTGGCGGCGTCGTCCTTCTTGGTGAAGATGCCGGTCGACTCGATGACGATGTCGACGCCCAGCTCGCCCCACGGGATGTCCGAGGGGTTGCGCTCGGACAGCACCTTGATGGTGTGACCGTCGACGGTGATCGTGTCGGCGGTGTGCGACACCTCGGCCTTGAGGCGGCCCAGGATGGTGTCGTACTTCAGCAGGTGCGCGGTGGTCGCGGTGTCACCCAGGTCGTTGACAGCCACGATCTCGATGTCCGCACCCTGCTCCAGGAGCGCGCGGAAGTAGTTACGTCCGATACGACCGAAGCCGTTGATGCCTACGCGGATCGTCACGAACCGATCTCCTCGTTGGTACGCCGACTATGCGGTGCCGGCGAGCTGTTTTGGGATGTCCCCGACCACCCACGACCCTACCTCCCTGCGGCCCCCGTGGTGACATCGAGATGCCCCATACACGGGCAGGCGGTCCGTACCCGCCAGTAGGGGTACGGACCGCCCGGTCCTTCCGACCGGATCACTCGTTTTGACTACGGTCGGCTAGTCATGGTTGACCAGGGAATTCGCCCCGGAAGTCACCCTTCCAGGGCCGCGAGGGCCTTCTTGACGAGGGCGTTGCGGTCGGCCACCGCGGTGACGTGCTCCAGGCCGAAGCCCAGCAGCACGGTCCGGTCCGTGGTGACACCGCCGTACGTCTTGAACAGGGTCCCGGTGCGCGCCCAGTCCTTGAGGACGCCCGGGCTGCCCGCGGGCGGTCCGGAGACGCTCCAGGCGCCCAGCGACGTCTCGAAGCCCTCGGTCTGGGTGGCGGCGCCGCCCACGACCAGCGAGGCGTCGTCGGCCAGCACGCCGTGACCGCCGCTGCCGGGGTCGGTGACATAGCTGATCGAGACCTCGATGTTCTTGCCCGCGTAGGCGCTCAGGTCGAAGTTGACCTGCTGCCAGCTGTTGGAGGCGCCGGTGAGGGCGTTCCAGGTGCCGGAGGTGCCGGTGGCGGTGCAGGAGCCGCCGGCCAGCGTCAGATAGTGCTTCAGCCACGGGTGTTCACCGATGTAGAAGCCGGCGCCGCACTCGGCCGGGACGGTGGTCCTGGTGGCGCCGCCCTTCTCGGGGAGCGTGGTCCAGTCGTCGCCTCCGACGGTGTGCACCTCGACGATGGCGTTGTCGTAGCCGGGCTCGGTGTCCCACAACAGCTGGGAGCGCAGGGTGGGTTGGTCGGCCGCGGTCACGGCGCCCAGGTCGATGGTGCGGGTGAGGCGCTTGTACGCGTCGTCGGTGTGCACGGCCGCGGCCATGTACGAACCGGCGTAGGGCCCGTACGGGTTGACGGTCCCGGCGAACTGGCCCGCGCCCGCGCTGGCGAACTGCGGGTAGGTGGCCGGGTTCAGCTCCTCGGAGGTGACGCCGTAGGTGCCCGCCCGGTCGAGCGGGTTGCCGGCGGCGGCGCCGAGGGCCCCGCTGAAGCCGTCGAGCTTGCCCGCGCCGGTGAAGCCGGTGGCCCCGGGGGTGGACGTACGCGAGTAGGCGCCCAGGTAGTACTGGCTGAAGTCGTTCGACAGGGTGCCGTCGCCCAGGTTGACGTTTCCGCCGGCCTGTTCGCCCGCCTCGATCAGCTTGCCGCCCTCGTTGAGGAAGGCGCGCAGCTGGAGCTGGGTGGCGATGCCGGGGGTGCTCGCGCCGGTGTAGTGGACGACGGTGGCGAAGTGGTCCAGCACGCCGAGCGCGTCGGGCGCGCCCTGGGTGGCGACGTCCCACACCAGCGCCTTGTGGCCGTTGGCCTTCAGCGCGTCGACGTAGGTCTGCGCCTGCGTGGCAGCGGCGCCCTCCTCGGCGACGACCAGGGTGTCGGCCTTGGCGCGCTGGGCGACGGTGTAGGTGAAGTGCTCGCTGGAGACCTTCTTGCCGGCCTTGGTCTCGCCGGTGAACCACACCTCGACCTTGTCGCCCGGGACGCCGTCCTTGACCTTGGCCCGGTACTCGTCGAAGTGCAGGTTGTCCTCACCGCCGTAGGTCTCGCCGCCCTTCCAGGCCTTGAGCGCCATGTCGAGCGTACGGCCGCCGTTGACGCGGTACTTGAGCTCCTTGTCGCGGATCGCCTTGCGGACGACCACGGAGACTTCCTGGTCGGCGCCGCGCGAGTACGAGGTGGTGAACTTCGCCGGGGTGAAGTCGGCGGCGCTCAGGCCGACCGAGGAGGACGGCGTGTCGGGGTGCTTGGCGGTCTCGGCGACCGACAGCGCGAACGGGACGTTCTTGGCGAACTCGTCCTGGATCAGCTTCTCGTCGTCCGGGAAGTTGAACCCGGACTGGCAGTCGGCCGCGTTCCACTGGTCGTTCGGGTCGATGTTCGAGGCGGTCTGGCAGGTGGACATCTCGGGGGTGAACATCGACATGCCGTTGACGTTGCCCGCGTGTCCGTCGGCCTCGCCGTTGGTGGTGTACAGCTCCGAGGAGACCTGCGGATGGTAGCCGGGGATCGCGGAGTTCTCCGGGGTGCCGGCCAGCGCCTCGTAGATCACGTCGTCGGGGGTGGGAGTGGCCACCTGCCACCCGACGCCGTAGAGGAGGAGTTCGGCGGCGGAGTGGTAGTTGATTCCGTACGAGAAGCCGATCCGCTTCTCGAAGGCGTCGAGCGCCTTGGTCTCGGGCTCGGACCCGGGGCTCGCGCCGCGGTAGGTCTCGCTGGTGGGGTTGGGGGACGAACCCTCGTCGTCGTAGCCCCACTTGTAGGCGAAGTTGCGGTTGAGGTCGACGCCGTCGCCGGTGGAGATGACGCCGTCACCGTTGACGTCCCGCAGGTTCTTGCGCCACAGGCGGTTGGCGGCGTCCTTGAAGGTGTAGTCGTAGCCGTCGGGGTTGGCCGAGAGCACGAACCACAGCTCGGTGGAGTCGACGATCTTCTTGACGCGCTTGTCGGTCCTGTAGTTGTCCAGGTAGTAGTGCATCAGGCGCCGGGTCATCTCCGGCGTGATCCACTCGCGCGCGTGCTGGTTGGACATGTAGAGGACGGACGGCTTGGCGCCGTCCTTGGACTGCTTCGCGCCCTTGGTCAGTTTGAGCGCGAGGATGTCCTGGCCGTTGACCGTCTTGCCGATGGAGACGACCTTGGTGAGGCCGGGGTTGTCCTGGCCGGCCTTGACGATCTCCTCCTTGAGGCCGCCGGCGCCGCTGTACGGGCGGAACACGCCCTCGGCGGCCGCGTCGACCCGCTTCTCCGCCTTGGCCGACAGTGTGTGCTCGGTGAGATCGACGCCCTGCCCTTCCAGCTTCTGTGCCTGCTGGTCGGTGAGGTAGACCTCGACGGGCGCCTTGCCCTTGTCGGGCACCGCCTCGCCGAGTTCGTGGCTGTCCTGTCCGGCGGCCAGCAGCAGGGGTACCTGCTGCTTGGTGACGTCGGCGCGGAAGACCTTGACCTCGTTCGGGTCGGACGTGGCCGGGCTTCCGCTCTGGGCCTGGGCGACGGGCGCAAGGCTCGCGCCGCCGATCAGAAGCGCGCCGGCAGCGAGGATCGCTCTCGCTCTGGGTCTCATGAACCCCCCTAGCAATCTTTCGTCACGGTGACGAACGGTTGCCAGGCTCATGCCAGTTCACAGCCGAGTCAAGGGTGCCTCAAGGACTGGTGAAAGAGAACACCCGAACGCCGGTGTCGATCACCCAAGTGGCCATCGACACCGGCGTGTTGCGCTTGCGCCGAGTCAGCCGACCAGGTTGTCGGCCATCTCCTCCGTGATGCTGGACTCCGTGCCCGGGATGCCGAGGTCGGAGGCCCGCTTGTCGGCCATCGCGAGCAGCCGGCGGATCCGCCCGGCCACCGCGTCCTTGGTCAGCGGCGGGTCCGCGAGCGCGCCCAGCTCCTCCAGGGAGGCCTGCTTGTGGTCCATGCGCAGCCGGCCCGCGGCGGCGAGGTGCTCGGGGACGTCGTCCGCGAGGATCTCCAGGGCCCGCTGCACGCGCGCGCCGGCGGCGACGGCGGCCCGGGCGGAGCGGCGCAGGTTGGCGTCGTCGAAGTTGGCGAGACGGTTCGCCGTGGCCCGCACCTCGCGGCGCATCCGGCGCTCCTCCCAGGCCAGCACCGACTCGTGCGCGCCGAGCCGGGTGAGCAGGGCGCCGATCGCGTCGCCGTCCCGCACGACCACCCGGTCCACGCCGCGCACCTCACGGGCCTTCGCGGCGATCGACAGCCGGCGGGCGGCGCCGACCAGGGCGAGCGCTGCCTCGGGTCCCGGGCAGGTCACCTCCAGGGAGGAGGAGCGGCCGGGCTCGGTGAGCGAGCCGTGCGCGAGGAAGGCGCCGCGCCAGGCCGCCTCCGCGTCGCAGGTGGCCCCCGAGACCACCTGCGGAGGCAGTCCGCGGATCGGCCGGCCCCGGCCGTCCACCAGGCCGGTCTGGCGGGCCAACTGGTCCCCGCCGGCGACCACCCGCACCACGTACCGCGAGCCGCGGCGCAGTCCGCCGGGTGCCATCACGATCAGTTCGGAGCTGTGCCCGAAGATCTCCAGGATGTCCCGCTTGAGGCGCCTGGCCGCCATCGCGGTGTCCAGCTCCGCCTCGATCACGATGCGCCCGCTGACCAGGTGAAGGCCGCCGGCGAACCGCAGAATGGCGGATACCTCCGCCTTTCTGCAGCAGGTCCGGGTGACGGGGAGCCGGGAGATCTCATCCTTCACCGCTGCCGTCATCGCCATGGGCCGATCCTTCCATGCATCCGAAAAATACGGTCGTACGCGGCGGCCAGCAGCTCCGGGTCGTGCCTCGGAGTTCCGTCGTTCCGGGCCACGGGGGCCAGCTCGACCGCGGCTCCGAGCCGCTTGGCGGCCTCGGTGAGCACATCGCGATCGGGCACGGCGGCCTCGTCGGCCAGCACCACGTCCAGGGCGAGTTTAGGGGCGTGTCGTCCCAAAACCTCCAAATGACGCTGCGGTGAGAAGCCGTCGGTTTCTCCGGGCTGCGGCGCGAGGTTCAGCGAGAGGACCCGGCGGGCCTTCGTCTGGGTGAGCGCGTCGAGCAGTTCCGGCACCAGCAGGTGCGGAATCACCGAGGAGAACCAGGAGCCGGGGCCGAGCACCACCCAGTCGGCGTCGAGGACCGCCTCGACGGCCTCGGGGACGGCCGGCGGGTCGTTCGGCACGAGGTGCACGGACTGCACCTCGCCGGTGGTCAGCGCCACGGTCGCCTGGCCGCGGACCGTGTCGACGTCCTCGGGCCGGTCCGGGTCATGGCCCTTGACCAGGGCCTGCAGCTCCAGGGGCACGGCGGACATGGGCAGCACGCGCCCGTGCGCGCCCAGCAGCTTGCCGACCAGGTCGAGGGCCTGGACGTGGTCGCCGAGCTGCTCCCACAGGGCCACGATCAGCAGATTGCCGACGGCGTGTTCGTGCAGGTCGCCCTTGGACTGGAAGCGGTGCTGGATGACCCGGGCCCAGGTCTGGCCCCAGTCGTCGTCGCCGCACAGCGCGGCCAGCGCCTTGCGCAGGTCGCCGGGCGGCAGCACGCCCAGCTCGTCCCGGAGCCGGCCGCTGGAGCCGCCGTCGTCGGCCACCGTGACGACGGCGGTGAGGTCGCCTGTGATCCGGCGCAGTGCGGCGAGCGAGGCGGACAGGCCCATGCCACCGCCCAGGGCGACGACCTTGGGCTGCGCGCCGCGACGGCGCGGCTTGCCGCCGCGGGCCTCGACGGGCCGGGTCGTACGCCCCTCGGGCACCGCCCGGCGCAGCATGCCCAGCCGTGGACTACGTCCTGTCATTCCCGTCCCATGTCCCGGTGCACGACCACCGTCTCCACGCCCTCGGCCACCAGGCGCGCGGCGAGCTTCTCCGCGGTGGCGACCGAGCGGTGCTTGCCGCCGGTGCAGCCGATCGCGATGGTCACGTACCGCTTGCCCTCGCGGCGGTAGCCGGCCGCGATGAGCCGCAGCAGTTCGGCGTAGCGGTCGAGGAACTCCTTGGCGCCGGGCTGGTTGAAGACGTACGCCGAGACCTCCTCGTTGAGGCCGTTGAAGGGGCGCAGCTCCGGGATCCAGTGCGGGTTGGGCAGGAAGCGCATGTCGGCGACCAGGTCGGCGTCGACCGGGAGGCCGTACTTGAAGCCGAAGGACATGACGGTGGCCCGCAGCTCGGGCTCCTCCTCGCCGGCGAACTGGGCGTCCATCTTGGCCCGCAGCTCGTGCACGTTGAGGCTGGAGGTGTCGATCACCAGGTCGGCGTCGCCGCGCAGTTCGCGCAGCAGCTCGCGCTCGGCGGCGATGCCGTCGACGATGCGGCCGTCGCCCTGGAGGGGGTGCGGGCGGCGCACCGACTCGAAGCGGCGGACCAGGGCGTCGTCGGAGGACTCCAGGAAGACGATCCGGCGGGTGACGCCCCGGCTGTCGAGGTCGGCGAGGGATTCGCGGAGGTTGTCGAAGAAGCGGCGGCCGCGGACGTCGACGACGACCGCGATCCGTGCCACGTTGCCCTGCGAGCGGGCGCCGAGCTCCACCATGGTGGGGATCAGCGCCGGCGGCAGGTTGTCCACGACGAACCAGCCGAGGTCCTCCAGACACTTCGCGGCCGTGGACCGCCCTGCCCCGGACATGCCGGAGATGATCACCAGCTCGGGGATGGCCGCGTCCGTGGGCGCGGTCGTCTCGCCGGTCGTGCCCGTACTCACCTGTGCTCCGTCTCCGCCTTGGTTCTGTTGCGCGTCGTGCCCATCGGTCTTGTTCACCTTCATGTCTCCTGCCCCCGTCGTTCGTCCGGGGCGCCCGTCGTCACGGGCTGCCCGCTGGAACCCGTCGTGCTCGGTTCCTCTTCCATGATCTCTCCAGTCGCCGTGTTCACAGCGGGTGCGGCCGGGGCCGCCTGGGCGAGTGCGACGGCGATCGTCTCGGCCGTCTTGCGGCCTATGCCGGGCACCTCGCAGATCTGGTCGATGGTGGCGGATCGAAGTTTCTTCAGCGAACCGAAATGCTTAAGAAGAGCCTGCTTGCGTGCGTCTCCGAGGCCGGGGACGTCGTCCAGGGGGCTGGCGCGGAACCGCTTGGCCCGTTTGCTGCGCTGGTAGGTGATCGCGAACCGGTGTGCCTCGTCGCGGACGCGTTGCAGCAGGTAGAGGCCCTCGCTGCTGCGGGGCAGGACCACCGGGTCGTCGTCGTCCGGGAGCCAGACCTCCTCCAGGCGCTTGGCGAGGCCGCACACCGCGACGTCGTCGATACCGAGCTCGTCCAGCGCCTTCTTGGCCGCCGCGACCTGCGGCTGACCGCCGTCGACGACGACGAGCTGGGGCGGGTAGGCGAACCGCTTGGGGCGGCCGTCCTCCTCGGTGAACGTGTCCTCGCCGTCGGCCCATTCCCCGGTCTTCTCCTTGTCGGCGAGGTAGCGCCGGAAGCGGCGGGTGATCACCTCGTGCATGGAGCGGACGTCGTCCTGGCCCTCGAAGCCCTTGATCTGGAAGCGGCGGTACTCGCTCTTGCGCTGCAGGCCGTCCTCGAAGACGACCATGGACGCCACGACGTCGTCGCCCTGGAGGTGCGAGATGTCGTAGCACTCGATCCGGAGCGGGGCGCTGACCAGGTCGAGGGCCTCGGCGATCTCCTCCAGGGCGCGCGAGCGCGTGGTGAGGTCGGAGGCGCGCTTGGTCTTGTGCAGGGCGAGCGCCTGCTGGGCGTTGCGCTCCACGGTCTCCATCAGGGCCTTCTTGTCGCCGCGCTGCGGGATGCGCAGCGACACGATCGACCCGCGGCGCTCGGTGAGCCACTCCTGGACGGGCTCGACCGGGTCGGGCAGAGCCGGCACGAGCACCTCCTTGGGGACCGCGTCGCCCTTCTCCTCGCCGTAGAGCTGCTGGAGGGCGTGCTCGACGAGGCCGGCGGTGGTGACCTCCTCGACCTTGTCGGTGACCCAGCCGCGCTGGCCGCGGACGCGTCCGCCGCGCACGTGGAAGATCTGGAGGGCCGCCTCCAGCTCGTCCTCGGCGACCGCGATCAGGTCGGCGTCGGTCGCGTCCGCGAGGACGACCGCGCTCTTCTCCATGGCCTTCTTCAGGGCCCCGATGTCGTCGCGCAGCCGGGCCGCCCGCTCGTACTCCATCTCCTCGGCCGCCACCGTCATCTGCTTCTCGAGGCGGCGCAGATACGTGCCCGTGCGGCCGGCCATGAAGTCGCAGAACTCCTCGGCCAGTTCGCGGTGCTCCTCCTCGGAGACGCGGTCGACGCAGGGCGCGGAGCACTTGCCGATGTAGCCGAGCAGACAGGGGCGGCCGGTGCGGGTGGCGTTCTTGAAGACGCCGGCGGAGCAGGTGCGGACGGGGAAGACGCGCAGCAGGAGGTCGACGGTGTCACGGATCGCCCACGCGTGCCCGTAGGGCCCGAAGTACCGCACGCCCTTGCGCTTGTGACCGCGCATCACCTGGACGCGCGGGTACTCCTCGTTCATCGTCACCGCGAGGTACGGATAGCTCTTGTCGTCGCGGTACTTGACGTTGAACCGCGGGTCGTACTCCTTGATCCAGGAGTACTCCAGCTGGAGGGCCTCGACCTCCGTGGACACCACCGTCCACTCCACGGACGCGGCCGTGGTGACCATCGTCCGGGTGCGCGGGTGCAGGTTCGCCAGGTCCTGGAAGTAGTTCGCCAGGCGTTGGCGCAGGATCTTCGCCTTTCCGACGTAGATCACCCGGCGGTGCTCGTCGCGGAACCTGTACACCCCCGGAGAGTCCGGGATCTCACCCGGCCTGGGGCGGTAGCTGGAGGGATCGGCCATGTCTCACACCCTACTGGCGCGGACTGACACGACGACGAGCCTGTGGACAACCCCCGCACTGTCCTAGCGGGATTCCAGGAAGGTGAGAACGGCCAGGACACGGCGGTGGTCGTCGGTGTCCTCCTGGAGGCTGAGCTTGCCCAGGATGCTGCGGACGTGCTTCTCGACGGTGCCCTCGGTGACCCACAGCCGGCGGCCGATGCCGGCGTTGGAGCGGCCCTCGGCCATCAGCGCCAGCACCTCGCGCTCGCGGGCGCTCAGGTGGGAGAGCGGATCGTCGCGGCGCTGGGCGGAGAACAGCTCCTGCACGAGGGAGGGGTCGACCACCGAGCCGCCCCGGTTGATCCGCTCCAGGGCCTCGATGAACTCGTCGACGACGGTGACGCGGCTCTTGAGCAGATAGCCGACCTTCTGGCCGCTCGCCAGCAGTTCCAGGGCGTCCTCCACCTCGGCGAACGCCGACAGGACGAGGATGCCGGTGTCGGGGTGGCGCTCCCGGATCGTGCGGGCGGCCTTGAGGCCCTCGGTGGAGTGGTCCGGCGGCATCCTGATGTCGACGATCGCCAGATCTGGACGCTCGTCGGCGACCAGCTCGAGCAGCCGGACCGCATCACCCGCCTGGCCCACCACGTCGAATCCGACCCGCTCGCACAGACTGGCCAGTCCCTCTCTGAGCAGCACGTCGTCGTCGGCGAGGACGACCCGTCCGCGCGCGGGTCGTTGTGATGCGGCGTCCATGGTTCCGGCTCCCCGCTCCCCTTGCCCGACCTATCGCCCGATCGATGCGGTGCGCTCAACAGCCTGCCCGACCGGCGGAGTTCCGGCTAGCGGGAACTGGAATTGGCGGCCTGCCATGACGACACGGGGGCGTTCGCGAGCGATTCTCGTAGCAGTGCAGACGCAAGGGGACCGGCCGGTTCGGGCGCACTCCGGAGCCGGCGGGTCGTGGATCGAAGGGCTGCGGGAGATGCGGCGGACGCGGATCGAGAAACGACGGCGGTCGGTCCGCGTCCGCCGGTACTCGCCCGGCACGCACGCGTGGAGCGACCTGCTGGACCCCAGGGACCCCGACCTGGTGCGCGCCAAGCGGCTGCCGCGGCCGGAGCGGCCCGCACGGGCCGCGCGACCGGAAGAGTAGGCGGCTTCGACCGCCCCCAGAGCCGGACGGACGCCTCTCCGTCCGAAGGACCGCCCGGACGTACGCAACGTCACCGCGTCGAAGGCTCCCCCGTCCTCGACGACTCCCCCCGCGCACGGCCGGGCGGTCACGCGTGCGTGGCCGGTCCGGTCAGCGGCAGCCGTACGTCCATGGTGGTGCCCTTTCCCGGCGGGCCGGTGACGTCGAGCTTGCCGCCGATCGCCTCGACCCGGTCGACGAGCCCGATCAGCCCGGAGCCGCGGCCGGGTTCCGCGCCGCCCACGCCGTCGTCACGGATGGTCAGCTCCAGGACGTCGTCGTGGATCTTCGCCGCGACCTCCACCACGCTCGCGTGCGCGTGCTTGGCGGCGTTGGTGAGGCACTCGGAGGTGACGTAGTACGCGGCCACCTCCACCTGCTCCGGGAGCCGCCGCGCGGGCAGTCGGAGGTCGAGTTCCACCGGCACGGCGGAACGGCGGGCCAGGGAGCGCAGGGCGGGTCCGAGGCCGCCCTTGGAGAGGATCGCGGGATGGATACCACGGGCCACCTGGAGCAGGTCCTGGGAGGCGTCATCGAGGCCCTTGCCCACGTGGGCGATCTGCTGGGCGAGTTCGGAGCTCCGGTCGGTGATCATGGACTCGGCGAGGCGCAGGTCCAGTTGGAGGGCGACGAGCCGCTGCTGGACGCCGTCGTGCAGATCGCGCTCGATGCGGCGCCGGGAGGCGTCCCCGGCGGCGACCACACGCGCGCGTGAGGCCGTCAACTGGGCGCGGCTGTCGGCCTTGGCGACCGCGGTGGCGATCAGCTCGGTGAAGTCGGCAAGGCGCGCCTCGGTCCCGTCGGGCAGCGGCTCCAGCGGCGAGGAGGCGACGACGACGCCCCACAGCCGGCCGTCCACGACGATCGGCGCCCCCACCGAGCGGCCCACGCGCGCGGCGGTCCTGGTGCGGGCCACCTCACGCGCCGCCGCCTCGCTCTCGGCGCTCCCGCCCCCGACGACCGGCTCGCGAGCGGGCGAGGCGCCGAGGACCGTGAGGGCGCCGTCGGACTCGTAGCGCAGCACGGCCGCGGCGCAGACACTCAGCAGGTCTCCCACCTCGTCGACCACGGCCCCGAACACGCGTTCCGGCGACTCGCCGTGGGCCACGCGCGTGGCGACCCGGCGCAGTGCGCCCTGTTCCCGCGCGGTGCGCCGGCTCTCGGTGACGTCACGGGCGGCGGCGTAGAACAGGCCCTCCTCGGGGACCGCCCTGGCGCTCCACTGCAGCCAGCACTCGGTGCCGTCCTCGCGCACGTACCGGTTCTCGAACTCGGCGAGTTCGACGCCGCCGGCCAGCCGGTCCAGGGCCACCCGGGTGGTGTGCCGGTCCTCGCGGTGGACGAACTCGATGGACGGCTTGGCCAGCAGTTCCTCGCCCGAGTAGCCGAGGGTGCGTTCGAAGGCCGGGTTGACGCGCTTGAAGTAGCCGTCGACTCCGGTGATGCACAGCAGGTCGGGCGAGAGGTTGAAGATGCTCTCCAGTTCCCGCTCGGCCTTCCTGCGCCGGCCGTGCGCCGCCGCGAAGGACGCCATCGTGGCGTTCATGCCGCCCAGGAGCTGGGCCCAGGTGCCGTCGAAGGAGACGGCGTCGGCGCGGTGTTCGAGCCGGTTGTCGTCGATCGCCGTGTTCATGGACCGGATCTCGGCGGCCAACTTCTCGGTGGTGACCCGCAGTTCGCGGAAGGTGTCGGCGACGTCGCCGAGTTCGTCGCGCCCCGCGTAGCGGATGTCGTACGACAGATCGCCGGACGACAGGGCCCGCGCGCCCGCCGAGACCTCGCCCAGCGGCCGGGTGATCGAGCGCCGCAGGGCCAGCGCGAGGACGGTGACGACGGCCAGCACGGCGAGGGAGACGGCGAGGTCGCGCACCGAGCGGACGCGGGCGCTGCGCAGGTCGTCCGCGGCCGTCCCGGCGAGTTCGCGCGCGGCTTGGTCCTGGATGCCGCGCAGGGAGTCGATCCGCGCCGTGGAATCGGCCAGCCAGAGGGTGTACGACGGCCAGGCGGCGGCCTTCGGGTCGGGCGCGGTGAGCAGGTCGCGCACCTTGCGCACGGCCCGGCCCGGAGCCTCGAACTGGGTGCTGTACAGCTCGGCCCGCAGCCGGTCGGAGGTGTTCTGCCGGAACTCCCGCAGCTGGGCCTCCTCCAGGGCGGGCCAGCGTCCCACGGCCGCGGGTCGCTGGTCGGGCGGCGCGTCGAGCAGGATGGCGATCTCGGCCCGCTCCCGTTCGGCGGCCTCGACGGCTCCCAGGATCGCGTCGTGCGCGTCGGCCGCCCGGCCCGACGCCCGGGTGGGGCGCCCGGCCTCCAAGGCGCCGACGGTGTCGAGGAGTTCGTCCTCGACGCCCTGGTACTCCTGCGCGAGCGCGCGGGCGGTGAGCGAGCCGGTGCCCGTCTGCACCCGCACCGCGTGCAGCCGGCGGCCGACGGCGTCGAGCTGGCCCGCGACATCGACCTCCGGCCAGGAGACGGCCCGTTCGGTGGCTCGCGTCAGGGCCCGGACGGTGGCCCGCTCGGCCGCGGACCGTTCGGCCAGCGTGCCCGGCGCGGGGCGCAACCGGGCCTCCACGGCGGCGATCCGCTCCTCCGCGACGGCGTCGGAGACCGCGGTGGTCGCGAACGACACCTCGGTCGCCGTGTGGAACCGGCCCAGTGTCCGCGCCTCCTCCCACTGCGCGACCCCGCTGAACGCCGTGAACGCCAACAGGCCGGTCACCGGCAGCAGTACGAGCAGCATCAGCTTCCTGCCGACCCGGAGGCGCGCGAGGAAGGGGACGCGTTCACCCCCGAGCCCATCGAATCCGCCGGGCGCACGGTCGCTCCGGTCTCTCGGTCCCGCGGGTCCTGAGCTGCGCATGGTCGGACCTCACCGGCCGGTGGGCGGGTAGTACCGGTGGTCGGCCAGGTCCTTGTCGATGGCCGCGACCGCTCGGTCGAGTGTGGGCCCGACCGGCGCCCCGTCGAGGACGATCTTCGCGAAGGCGCGGGAGAACGCGTCGGAGACCGCGCCGTAGGCGGGGGTACGCGGCCGGGGCCGGGCCGTGCCGTTCTGCAACTGCTCGATGTAGAGCCGCTCCGGACCGGCCCCGCGGAACTGCGCGGTGCGCTCGGTCGCCGTTCGGGTCGCCGGTATCGCGCCGTTGACGTCCGTCATGCGCACCACCTCGTCGGGGCTCAGCAGGAAGGCCAGGAACCGCCAGACGGCGTCCGGGTCGGCGCCGTTCGCGGGGACGGCCCACTGCCATGAGCCCATCCCGGTGACGGTGCCGTGGCCGAAGTCGGGCAGCGGCACGATCGTGATGTCACCGGGGAACGCCTCGGCGTACTCGCGCCATCTCCAGTGCCCCGACCAGGAGATGGGGCTGCGGCCCGCGGTGAACGCCCTGTCGTCCGCGCCGGGGTCGACGAGACCCGCCCCGACCCACGTCCGCAGCACGGTGAGCGCCCGGACGGAGTCGGCGCCGTTCAGATAGCCGTCGGCCGTGCGGTGGTTCTTCGGATCGATGAGGTCACCTCCCGCCGACCAGACCGCGGGAGCGAAGCCGTACGTGTTCCACTCGGCGCCCGGCGTCGAGTACCGGAGCCCGAGGTCGAGCGGTGCCTCGTACCCCTCCTCGCGGAGTTTCCTCAGGATGCCCGTGAACTCTTCGGCGGTCCAGGCGTCCGCGGTGCCCTGCGGAATCCGGACACCGGCCCGCTTCAGCACCGACGGCCTCACGTACAGCCCGAGTCCGGAGTCGAAGGTGCCGATCCCCCACAACCGGCCCGCGTACGTGCCCTGTTGGAGGATCGAGGGCAGCAGGTCGGCCCGCAGGGCGTCGGGCAGGCAGGAGCCGAGCGGCCGGAGTCGGCCGGCCCAGGCGTAGCCGAGGAGCTTCGGGGCGTCGAAGTCGAGCAGGTCGGGCAGGCCGCCGCCGGCCGCGGCGGCGCGCACCTCGGCGTCGTAGTCGCCGTCCGGAAGGGTCATGAGGGTGACCTTCACGTCGTGCTGGGACGCGTTGAACCGCCGTACCTGGGTCCGCAGGGTCGTCAACTCGCCCTGGGCCGTGGGCGAGTGGTACCAGACGGTGATCTGCGAGGTGCCGTCGATCCGCCCGTCGCAGGTCGTGTCGCCGCCCGGTGTCGCGGATCCCCTGCCGCCGCCGTCGGCGCCGTCTCCCGTGCAGCCCGCCAGGACCAGGGCGGCGGTCAGCAGGAACGCCGTCGCCGTTCGGGCGTCCGTCGCGCGGGACCGCCGGGGCGGGGCGTCCCCGGTCATGACCCCTTCTGCGGATAGCCGTCGTGGGCCGCCAGGTCCTTGTCGACGGCCTCGGCCGCCTGGTCGAGCGCGGCCTTGACGGGAGCCCGGTCGAGCATGATCTTCGCGAAGGCGTCGGAGAACGCCCTGGTGATCGCGGGATAGGCGGGCGTCTGCGGCCGCGGTCGCGCGACACCGTCCCGCAGTTGCTCGATGAACAGGTGCTCACCGCCGCCCGCGTCGTACTTCGGCGCGAGCCTCACGGCGCTGTTCGTGGCGGGGATCCCGCCGTTGGCCACGCTCATCCGCCGGATCTGCTCCGGCCGCATCAGGTACGCGAGGAAGCGCCAGACGGCGTCCCCGTCGGCGGTCCCGGCGGTGACACCCCACTGGTAGGACCCCATCCCGGTGACGGTCCCCCGACCGAAGTCGGGCAGTGGCACGATCGCCACGTCACCCGGGAACGCCTTCGTGTACTCGGGATAACGCCAGTGCCCGCTCCAGGAGATGACACTGCGCCCCTTGTCGAACGCCTTCTCGTCCTTGTTCGGGTCGATGTACCCCGCCTCGGCCCAGTCCTGCATGACGGTCAACGCCCGCACGGATTCAGGGCTGTTGAGGTAGCCATCGGCCGTCGAGTAGGTGTGCGGATCGATGAGATCACCGCCCGCCGACCATACGGCGGGAGCGAAGCCGTACGTGTTCCACTCCTCGCCGGGCTTCACGAACAGCAGCCCCACGTCGAGCGGCGTCCGGTAGCCCCGCTCGCGGAGTTCGGCGAGGATGCCCGTCAGTTCGTCGGCGGTCCAGGCGTCCGCGGTGCCCTGCGGAATCCGGATGCCGGCCTTCTTCAGCACCGACGGCCGTACGTACAGCCCGAGTCCGGAGTCGAAGGTGCCGATGCCCCACAACCGGCCCGCGTACGTGCCCTGTCGGCGGATCGAGGGCAGCAGATCCTCGCGCAGGTTCTCGGGCACGCAGGAGTCGATCGGCTTCAACTTGCCCGACCAGGCGTAGCTGTAGAGGTTCGGGCCGTCGAAGTCGAGCAGGTCCGGCAGGTCGCCGCTGGCGGCCGCGGAGTCGACCAGGTCGGTGTAGGGCCGGTTCTCGGGCAGGTTCACGAGTTCGACCCGGACCTGCCGCTGCGCCCTGTTGAACTCCTTGACCTGCTGCTGCAGCGTGGCGACCTCGCCCGAGGGGCCCGAGTGGAACCACACGGTGACATGCGCGGTCCCCTCGACCCGGCCGTCACATGTCGTGTCCCCGTGCGCCCGGTCGGACTTGGAGTCGTCGCTCCCACCACCACAACCGGCCAGCAACAAGGCGACCATCGACAGGCCGGCGACCAGGGCGCGACGGCTCCGACGGACTCCCGAACTGCTCGGCGACGCCTTCATCGCGCACCCCCACTCGACCGGACACCGCGGCCTCCCCAGGGCGCCTCCATGCTACCGGCGGTCACGTGACGCTGCGCTGGGTAAGCGTGAACCCGCTTGTTCGGCAAAGGACTTCAGCACATTCCAGGTGACCGGTAACCCGGCTCGCGAAGTTCTTCCGGCTAGCCGGAAAGCGCAATCAGCATCCGATTGGCACGCTGTCTGCATGTCCATGCGCTGTCTCCTCGTAGATGACAGCATCCGATTTCTGGAGGCCGCGCGCACGCTCCTCGAGCGCGACGGAATACCCGTCGTGGGCATGGCCTCGACGGGTGCCGAGGCTCTCGCGCGGGCGGCTGAACTGGCTCCCGACATCGTGCTGGTGGATCTCGACCTCGACGGCGAGAGCGGTCTCGACATCGCGGCGGACCTCTCCCGCAGTGTCTCCTGCGTGATCATCCTGATCTCGACGCACGCGCTGGAGGACTTCCAGGAGCTCGTGGCGGCCAGTTCGGCCCGCGGTTTCCTGCCCAAGTCCCGCCTGTCCGCGCAGGCCATCCGGGAGGTGCTGGGCGACGACGGGACCGACGGAGCGACTTGAGACCACTGATCGTGTCTCGGCCAGGAGTGTGTCGCGGTTGAGCCTCAGGTGTTGTCGGGACTTGGTCAACACGCTTCAATGCGGGGGAACTCGGGGCCTCGAACGACGGCGTACGGATGTGAAGACGTGCCCCGACGCCGTCGGCACGGCCCCGACCCACCAGCGTGAACCGGTCTGACCAGCCGAAGCGAGCATTCACAGAAAGGCCCTCTGCATGCCGCACGCCACACAGCACGCGGACGTCGGCGCCCTCGCCACCGCGGAACTGGACTCGGCCCTGCGGGGCGGCCCCTTCCACGTCGCGCTGCGCGCGGCGATCGCCGCCCGCGGACTGCCGCTGCAGCGGGTGCAGCACCATCTGTCGCGCTACGGGGTCAAGGTCGGCGTCACGAGCCTGAGTTACTGGCAGCAGGGCGCCCGGCGCCCGCAGCGCCCCGAGTCGATGCGCGCGGTACGGGCCCTGGAGGAGATACTCCAGCTGCCCGAGGAGTCCCTGATCCGGCTGCTCGCCGAGCCGGACGAGCCCACCTGCGAGCAGCGCCCGGCGGCCCGCACCTACCGCTCCCTGGTGGAGGCCTCCGGCGTCCTGGACCGGCTGCTGGCCGAGCTGGACCTGCCGCCGGACGGCGGACTGCACACCCTGGGCCACCACGAGCGGGTCCGCATAGGGGCCCACCGCGAACTGGCGGGGCGCGAGTCGCACCACATCGTGCGCGCCCACAAGAACGGCGTCGACCGCTTCGTGGCCGTCCACCACGGCGACCCGGGGTGCGTGCCGGAACGGATGCGGGTGCACGCGCTGGAGAACTGCCGCACGGGACGCGTGCTCGTGCACCAGGACACCGGTGTGCTCGTGGCCGAGCTGCTCTTCGACACCCGGCTGCGTGCCGGCGACACCTTCCTCTTCCGCTACGGCGTCGACGACGGCACGGGCGGTGTGTGCCGCGAGTTCGTGCGCGGGTTCGGCCCCGCCGGCGGTCAGTACGCACTCCAGGTGTGCTTCGACGAGCAGGTCCTGCCGACCCGCTGTCACCGGTTCGCCCAGCACTCGGCGGCGGCCCCGCGCAGCGGCCGCCAGGAGCTGCACCTCAGCGGCCTGCACCACTCGGTCCACCTCGTCGAACCGCGGGTGCGGACGGGGATCGTGGGGATCGGGTGGGACTGGGAGTAGTTCCTCGCGGACTTCGGCCCGTTCAGGGGTCGGCGTAAGGGCCTGTGCGGGCGGCGTGATGGTTCGCGGGTCTGTTCGCGGGTCGGCGTAAACGATTGCGGGTCTGTTCACGGATCGGCGTAAACGCTTGCGTAAGCGTTTACGTCGGCCGCCGGATGAGATACGTTCCCGCCCGGAGGGCCCGTCCGACCGGCCCGGGAGGGGATCACGTTGGCGACCATGGTGGACGTCGCGAAGAACGCCGGGGTGTCGGTGGCCACCGTCTCCCATGTCCTGAACGACACCCGGCCCGTGCTCCCCCACACCCGCCAGGCCGTCCTGGACGCCATCGACCGGCTCGGCTACACCCCGAACACCCTGGCCCGTTCCCTGGTGACCTCCCGCACCCGCTCCATCGGGCTCGCGGTGTCGGCGATCAGCAACCCGTACTTCACGGAGATCCTCCAGGGCGTCGAGGCCGCCGCCCTGGAGCACGGCTACAGCCTCCTGATCGCCGATCCGCACGACGACCCCGTGCACGAGCGCAAGGTCGTCCAGCTCCTGCACGAGCGGCGGGTGGACGGCATGATCGTCGCGCCCTCGCCCGATCCGCGTGAACTCCTCGCGTATCTCGGGCGCCACGAGGTGCCGGCCGTGTTCCTCGACCGGTTGATCGGCGTCGGGGCCGAGGACGGGCAGGGGGACGGCACCCCGCCGGACGGCACACACTCGGCCGCCGTACCCCGCCACGACCAGATCTGCGCCGAGAGCGCCGAACCGACCACCCGTCTGGTCACCCACCTCGCCGAGCTGGGCCACCGCAGGATCGCCTTGGTCGCCGGTCTGCCCGGGCTCAGCACCACCCGCGAGCGCATCGCCGGCTATCGGCACGGGCTCGCCGCCGCGGGACTCCCGTACGACGAACGCCTGTTGGCGCACGGCGACTCCGAGGCGGCCGGTGCCGAACGGGCCACCGACGCGCTGCTGTCCCTCGCCGTCCCGCCGACGGCGCTGGTCACCGCCAACAACGCGATGACCATCGGCACGCTGCGTGCGCTGCGCGAGCGGGGGCTGTCCGTGCCCGAGGACATCGCCCTGTGCTGCTTCGACGACTTCGCCTGGGCGGACCTGTTCACGCCCCGGCTCACCGCGATCGCCCAGCCCAGCAAGGAGATCGGCGCGCAGGCGGTCCGGCTGCTCCTGGACCGTCTCGCCGCCCCGGACCGGCCCGCCCGGACGGTTCGGCTCGCCTGCGCCTTCGTCCACCGCACCTCCTGCGGCTGCCCCGAGCGGCCCACTCCGTCCGAGAAAGGAACCGACTCGTGATCGTCGTCGCCGGTGAGGCCCTGATCGACCTGGTACCGCAGGGCACGGGTGCCCTCGCGGGCCTGCAGCCGGCGCTCGGCGGCGGCCCGTACAACACGGCCGTCGCCCTCGGCCGCCTCGGCTCGCCCACCGCCTTCTGCTCCCGCACCTCGCGGGACGCCTTCGGCGAGGCCCTGCTCGACGGGCTCCGCAAGGCCGACGTCGACGTGTCGGCCGTACAGCGCGGTACCGAGCCGACCACGCTCGCGGTCGCCACGATCGACACGCACGGTTCGGCGGCCTACTCCTTCTACGTCGAGGGCACCGCCGACCGGCTGTTCGCCGCTCCCCCGGCGCTCCCCACCGGGACCCGAGCCGTGTCCTTCGGCACCTGCTCACTGGTCCTGGAACCGGGCGCGACCGCCTACGAGTCCCTGATGCGCGCGGCAGCGGCGCAAGGTGTCTTCACCGCGCTCGACCCCAACATCCGGGCCGGGCTCATCCCGGACGCGGACGCCTACCGGGCCCGGTTCCGCGGCTGGCTGCCCTCGGTGTCGCTGCTGAAGCTCTCCGAGGAGGACGCCCAGTGGCTGGGCGGCACCCCGCGCGAGTGGCTGGCCGCGGGCCCGGCGGCCGTCGTGATCACGCGGGGCGGCGCCGGGCTCACCGCGTTCACCAAGGAGGGCGCGGAGTACTCCGTGCCGGGCGCGAAGGTCGACGTCGTGGACACGATCGGCGCCGGCGACACCGTGAACGCGGCGCTGCTGCACGGCCTCACCGTCATGGACGCGTTCTCCTCGGAGGGGCTGTCGGCCCTGGGCAGGGAGGGCTGGACCCGACTGCTGAACTTCGCGGCCCGCGCGGCGGCGATCACCTGCTCACGGGCGGGGGCGGAGCCGCCGTACGCGCGTGAGGTGGGCGAGATCTAGGGGAGCCCGCAGCCCGGGAAAACAGGCGGCGCCCCGCGGGAGTTACCCACGGGGCGCCGTTTCCGTACGTGGTCAGGCCTTGCGGGTCCGCGTGGTCTTCTTCGCGGGTGTGGCCTTCTTCGTGGTGGCGGTCGCCTTCTTCGCGGCCGCGGTGGTCGTCGTCCTGGCCGTCGCCGTCTTCTTGGCCGGTGACTTCGCCGCGACCGCCTTCTTGGCCGCTGTCTTGGCCGCCGTCTTGCGGGGGGCCTTCGCCGGGCCCGCGTCGCTGATGCGGTCGGCGTCGAGGATCTCGCGGAGGAACTTGCCGGTGTGGCTCGCGGGGACGCCCGCGACCTCCTCGGGCGTGCCCTCGGCGACCACGAGGCCACCGCCGGCGCCACCCTCGGGGCCCATGTCGACGACCCAGTCGGCGGTCTTGATGACGTCGAGGTTGTGCTCGATGACGATGACCGTGTTGCCCTTGTCGACCAGGCCGGACAGGACCGTCAGCAGCTTGCTGATGTCCTCGAAGTGCAGCCCGGTGGTCGGCTCGTCCAGGACGTAGACCGTACGGCCGGTGGAACGGCGCTGGAGCTCACTGGCGAGCTTCACGCGCTGCGCCTCGCCGCCGGACAGCGTGGTCGCGGACTGACCGAGCCGGACGTAACCGAGGCCGACGTCCTTGAGGGTGTTGAGGTGCCGGGCGATCGCGGGTACGGCCTCGAAGAAGTCCGTGGCCTCCTCGATCGGCATGTTCAGGATGTCGGCGATGGACTTGCCCTTGTAGTGGACCTCCAGGGTCTCCCGGTTGTACCGGGCGCCGTGGCAGACCTCGCACGGGACGTAGACGTCCGGGAGGAAGTTCATCTCGATCTTGATCGTGCCGTCGCCCGCGCAGTTCTCGCAGCGGCCGCCCTTGACGTTGAAGGAGAAGCGGCCGGGCATGTACCCCCGCACCTTCGCCTCGGTCGTCTCGGCGAACAGCTTGCGGACGTGGTCGAAGACCCCGGTGTACGTCGCCGGGTTGGACCGCGGGGTGCGGCCGATGGGCGACTGGTCGACGTGCACGACCTTGTCGACGAGGTCGTCGCCCTCCACGCGCGTGTGCCGCCCCGGGACGTTCCTCGCGCCGTTCAGCTCGCGCGCCAGGTGCGTGTACAGGATGTCGTTGACCAGCGTCGACTTGCCGGAGCCCGACACACCCGTGACGGCCGTGAAGACACCCAGCGGGAAGGAGACGTCGATGTCCTGGAGGTTGTTCTCCCGGGCGCCGTGCACCGTGAGCCGGCGGGACGGGTCCAGCGGGCGGCGGATGTCGGGCAGCGGGATGGCCTTCTTGCCGGACAGATACTGCCCGGTCATGGACTCGGCGTTGTCGAGCAGCTCCTTCAGGGAGCCGCTGTGCACGACCTTGCCGCCGTGCTCACCGGCACCGGGGCCGATGTCGACGATCCAGTCGGCGACCTTGATGGTGTCCTCGTCGTGCTCGACGACGATGAGCGTGTTGCCCATGTCGCGCAGCCGGACCAGGGTCTCGATCAGCCGGTGGTTGTCCCGCTGGTGCAGGCCGATCGACGGCTCGTCCAGGACGTAGAGGACACCGACGAGGCCGGAGCCGATCTGGGTGGCCAGGCGGATGCGCTGGGCCTCGCCGCCGGAGAGCGTGCCGGCCGCGCGGTTGAGGGAGAGGTAGTCCAGGCCGACGTCGACCAGGAAGCGCAGCCGCTCGTTGACCTCCTTCAGCACGCGCTCGGCGATCTTCTTGTCGCGCTCGTTGAGCTTCAGCTCGCCCAGGAACTCCGCGCAGTCGCTGATGGACATGCCGGAGACCTCGGCGATCGACTTCCCCATGACCGTGACGGCGAGGACGATCGGCTTCAGACGCGTGCCCTGACAGGTCGGACAGGGCACCTCGCGCATATAGCCCTCGAAGCGCTCACGGCTGGCGTCGCTCTCGGACTCGCTGTGCCGGCGCTTCACGAACGGCACGGCACCCTCGAACGGCGTGGTGTACACGCGCTCGCGGCCGTACCTGTTGCGGTACCGCACCTCGATCTGCGTCTTGTGGCCGTAGAGCAGGGCCTTCCTGGCGCGCTGCGGCAGACCGGCGAAGGGGATGTCGGTCCGGAAGCCCAGCGCGTCCGCGAGGGCGCCGACCAGTCGGCCGAAGTAGTCCTTGGTGTGGCCGTGCGACCAGGGGTGGATGGCGCCCTCGTCGAGGGACTTGTCCTCGTCCGGGACGATCAGCTCCGGGTCGACCTCCATGCGCGTGCCGATGCCGGAGCAGTCGGGGCAGGCGCCGAAGGGCGAGTTGAAGGAGAAGGAGCGGGGCTCCAGCTCCTCGAAGGACAGGTCGTCGTAGGAGCAGTACAGGTGCTCCGAGAACATGCGCTCGCGCTCGGGGTCGTCCTCGGGGAGGTCGACGAAGTCGAGCACGACCATGCCGCCGGACAGACCGAGCGCGGTCTCCACGGAGTCGGTGAGGCGGCGCTTGGCGGAGTCCTTCACCGTGAGGCGGTCGATGACCACCTCGATGGTGTGCTTCTCCTGCTTCTTCAGCGTGGGCGGGCTGGAGAGCTGAACGGTCTCGCCGTCCACGCGCGCGCGGCTGTAGCCCTTGGTCTGCAGGTCGGCGAAGAGGTCGACGAACTCGCCCTTGCGCTCGCGCACCAGCGGGGACAGCACCTGGAAGCGGCTGCCCTCGGGCAGCTCCAGGACCCGGTCGACGATGGCCTGCGGCGACTGGCGCGAGATCGGGCGGCCGCACTCGGGACAGTGCGGCTTGCCGATGCGCGCGAAGAGCAGACGCAGGTAGTCGTAGACCTCGGTGATGGTGCCGACCGTGGAGCGCGGGTTGCGCGAGGTCGACTTCTGGTCGATGGAGACCGCCGGGGACAGACCCTCGATGAAGTCGACGTCCGGCTTGTCCATCTGGCCGAGGAACTGACGGGCGTACGAGGAGAGCGATTCCACGTAGCGCCGCTGGCCCTCGGCGAAGATCGTGTCGAAGGCCAGGGAGGACTTGCCCGACCCGGACAGGCCCGTGAAGACGATGAGCGAGTCGCGTGGCAGGTCGAGCGAGACGTTCTTCAGGTTGTGCTCGCGCGCGCCACGGACGATGAGACGGTCGGCCACGCCGGTCCGCACCTTTCTTGAGTGAAGTGACAGGGGCGAGGCCCCCGTGCTTCTTCAGAGTAGGGGGAGCCACTGACAACGCCGGTCGGATTCCGAGTTGCTCAACAATCCCGGGCCATCCAGCATGCCCGACGCCGCACCCGACCATATAGCACGCGCATTCGATTTACGGCACAGCTTCACCACCTTCACCCAAAGGAGTGGCGCCGCTAGTGTCAGCAGCATGATTGATCACGCTCATGACCTGGCGTCTGTACGTGACGCGACCGACCGGCTGCTCACCGCAGCCACCAAACTGGACAACGTTTCGACGGCCGAGCCGTCACGGCTTCCGGGCTGGACCCGCGGCCACGTCCTCGCCCATCTCGCCCGCAACGCGGACGCGCTCGTGAACGTCTTCGAGGGCCGCCCCATGTACGTCGACGGGGAGGCCCGCGACGCCGACATCGAGCGGGACGCGCCCCGCCCCCTCGACGTCCAGCTCGCCGACCTGCGCGACAGCGCGGCCCGCTTCCAGGAGACGGGCGCCGCACCCGCCGACTGGTCGCGCACGGTGGAGCTGCGCAACGGCGTGACCGACTCCGCGGCGCGGGTGCCGTTCCGGCGCTGGATCGAGGTGGAGCTGCACCACGTGGACCTCGGCGTCGGCTACGAGCTGGAGGATCTGCCGGCGGAGTTCACGGAACGGGAGACCGACTTCCTCGCCGAGCGGTTCGCCGGGCATCCCGACGTACCGCCGACGCGACTGACGGACGGCACGCACGCGTGGAGCACGGGCCGCGCGGCGGATGCCCCCGCGATCACCGTCACGGGCTCGCCCGCCGACCTCCTGGGCTGGCTCGCGGGACGCCGCGACGGCTCGGGCCTGACGGTCGAGGGCGGGGCACTGCCGGGGCTTCCGCCTTTGTAGGCCACGGCTTCCGCCTCTACAGGTGGGGGCTTCCTCCTCTGTAAGAGGCGCACGATTCCCGGGCCGCCCACCCCTATAGGCTGGCCGTCATGACGTACAGCGGACAGGTGACGGTCGGCGGCCCGGCGGACGTGCACGAGCTCCCGGACCTGATGATCACGAAGATCGCGGTCGGGCCGATGAACAACAACGCCTATCTGCTGCGCTGCCGGTCCACGGACGAGCAGCTGCTGATCGACGCGGCCAACGACGCGGACACCCTGCTCGGCACGATCGGTGAGGACGGCATCACCTCCGTCGTCACCACGCACCAGCACGGCGACCACTGGCAGGCACTCGCCCGTGTCGTCGAGGCCACCGGCGCCCGCACCTACGCGGGCCGCGCCGACGCCGACGGCATCCCGGTACCGACCGACGTCCTCGTCGACGACGGCGACACCATCCGGGTGGGTCGCGCGGAACTCACCGCACGCCACCTGGTCGGGCACACCCCGGGTTCGATCGCCCTCGTCTACGACGACCCGCACGGGCATCCCCACGTGTTCACCGGCGACTGCCTGTTCCCGGGGGGTCCCGGAAGGACAACACACCCCAGGGATTTTGAGTCGCTGATGTCGGGCTTGGAAGCGAAGGTCTTCGTGCTCCCGGACGAGACCTGGATCTACCCGGGCCACGGTAACGACACGACCCTGGGCGCCGAGCGTCCGCACCTGCCGGAGTGGCACGCGCGCGGGTGGTAAGCCTACTGATCTGAGCGGACCCACCCATAGAAATGGTGCCCCGGTTAAGCGTTCGCACTGTCTCCGCCGGGCCTGAGCGAAGTCCTTGACCAGGAACTTCGGCTGATGCAGCAAAGTTTGGCCCGCGGTTGACGGCGAAGCGGATGTCGCGCCCCACCTATGGGCCTCGGCGAGCTGGTGGGCGTCAGTGGCCTGATTGAAGCGGCCGTAGTTACGCAGGGCCTGTCCGAACAGCGGCAGTTGTCTCCAGTCGGAATTCGGCCACTAGACCGGCACTGGCGACGCCTTTCGAGGGATACTTCTCCGTCCGTCGCGACGTGGCTCCATCACCCGGGAGCCCTGGAACTCGTCCGCCCGGCAACCCGATCGGCTGTCCGACCGGCAGTACCGTTACGTGGGGTGGCGAGAGACGGGTTGCGTCCTGAGAAGTGGTGTACGGGTTCGACCTGATCCGGGGGTTTGCTCCGGCATCCGGATCGTGCCCGCATAGATGAACGGCCACCGGCT
>NZ_JBIVKB010000032.1:0-41539 GCF_044750545.1 Streptomyces sp. NPDC088794
AGCCGGTGGCCGTTCATCTATGCGGGCACGATCCGGATGCCGGAGCAAACCCCCGGATCAGGTCGAACCCGTACACCACTTCTCAGGACGCAACCGTCCCGAACCGCAGTGCCGATTTGAGTACCCCGCCTCGCTGAACCGCCGCACGGGCCAGTCGAGCGGATGCCCGCGATGCGCTCGCCGACGCACCGTTGCCGTCAGAGTGTGCCCCAAGCCCGGCAAATCCCTGCAGGATGTGCACCCTGCCACCGTTGGCGAGCTTGTCGAAGTGATCGGCGAGCCGAACCTGACCGCGAAGGAGCTGAGGCCGAGCTCCGCCAAAATGTGCCGGTGGGCCTGTTCGAAGCCTGGCTGTCCGGGACGCTGGGACGCACGCCCGATCAGCGATCCCGCCGCGGCGGCACCGGCAAACGCTGCCCGGTGTGCCACCCGCCGCGCAAAAGCCGCACCCAGCCGTGATCACGGCCCGAGCCTTCTCACCGCGTCACGTCGCCGCCAGCCCCCGCCGACCCGATCGGCGCGGACGGGCCACGTGTGGGTCTCCACCAGCGCCGCTTGTGTTGCTCTCGCCAGCTGCGTAGCCGGTTGTTCACCGAGATTGTGTACGGATGGTGGAGGCCGAAGGTCGCCCGGTAGCCGGCGAGGGAACGCTCCAGCACGCTGATGGCGGCCGATCTGTCGCCTTGAGACCAGTGCAGGAGGGCGAGGTTGGTCTGGCCTGTGAGGGCCGCCGGGTGCGCCCAGCCCAACAGCCGTTGACGAACGCTGACGGTGTCCTTCAGCAACCCAACGGCACTCACAGCCTCTGGGCTACCTGCAGCGCGCCGTGACCCTTCAAGAACCAGCCGGTTGTCCTGGTAGGGGAAGTCCTCTTGCAGCACGGCGAAAGCCTCCTTGCGAAGAGGACCGTAGATGCAGACCAGGGCGAGCTCACGTCGGGCAATGAGCGTCGAGGGATGAGCCCGGCCCAACTTCCGTTCGCTGGTGCCCGCTAGCCGCCGCCAGTAGGGGACCGCCGCACCTTTCATGTTGCGCCCGGCCCAGCGCAGGATGTAGTGGCCGTCGACCTGCCACAGCAGATCCCCTGAGCATCCGTCGAGGCTGTCGATATTGGTCAGCAGCGCGGCCCTCGTCTCATGATCACTCCAAGGGACCTCGTCGCACAGTTCCGTCAACGCATCAGCAGCGGTCTTCACCACCTCTGGTACTGCGGCATCAGGGGTGCACTCGCGCACGGCGCGTGCCGTCAGGGCATGCAGCCGCACGGCCCGGGAGCCGGCCTGCGCGTGATCGGTGAGCAGGCTATAGCGGTGCAGGAGCCGCAGTGCTGCCCGGGCCTGGGCGGGACCGATTGCCGTGGGAGCACCGTCCGTGGGCGTGGTGCGCTGGGTGCTGAGGTAGCGGATGGCCGCGTCGCTGTCCCACAGGGAACGGGGATGGCCGGCCGGGTCCAGGACCGCGGCCAGACGCATGACCGGAACGGCCAGGCCGACGGGCTCGCTTGCCTGCGCGACATCCAACGAGAGCAGGAGAGCCGCGGCCACCTGCCGTCCGTATCCCTCGGTGTCCGCCGCGCGCGGCAACAGATCGTCCAGGCGCGCGGCACTGTCGTTGAAGCGGTGCAGATACTCCGCACATGCAACGTCCTCGTTGACCATGAAGGCGGCGGCGTGCGACAGCGCCAGCGGCAGGAAGCCCAACGTCTCGGTCAGTACGGCGGCCTGTGCGTCCAGGAGATGATTCGCATGGGCCGAGCTGAGCCGCTCGTGCAGATAGGCCTCGGCTTCCTCGGCGCTGTAGGTGTCGATGTCCACCACGGCCCGGCCGCCGCCGGACAGCATTGCGTCATGGCGGCGGGTCGTTGCCACGACGCGGCCGCACCCGAACACGGAGGATGGCGGCCACCACCCCTGCATCGCTTCCGGGTCGGTGAGGTCGTCGAGAACGATCAGCCATGAGCGCCGGGTGGTCGCCAGCCACTGAAGGAACAGTCCGGCGTCGGACTCGGCACTCTTGCCGAGGAGACGATCGGAAGCCGCCTCCACAGCGTGTGCGGCGTGCGCATAGCGGGCGATGACCTGCTCGATGTCACTGGCGTCGACCCACACCACCAGGTCGACGCCGTCCACCAATGCCTGATGGGTGTAGGCGGCGGCGAGTTGGGTCTTGCCCACGCCCCCGCCGCCGGACAGAACCTGGGCCAGTACCACCGTGGCATGGCCGTCCCTGGCACGATCGATCCGATCCCGCACGGCAGACCGCGACTGGAACGCGGACGCCAGCACCGGCACCGAACCCAACCGGATCGGCCAGTCCAACGGCCTGCTCGGTGGCGGAGCGGCCAGCAGCACCTGGCTGACATGGCCGCTGATGGCCACCGCATGGGCGCCCAAGGCGACCGCGTCACCCGACCGTTCCACCCGCACGGCCCCGCCACCCGCCGAGGCCTGACGCCCCGAACTCCGGTAGCCGCTCAGCGCATCGCCACCATCCACGGCAGTGGCATCACCGCTCTCACTGACACTGACAGACGGCACTGCTGTGCTCGTGCCCTCCCGGGCAGCCGACGAACGCCCCTTCCAAAACCGTTTCATCGGCCCTCCCGCCGTCCACCCGCGGCCACGGCAGCCTTAGCCGGTGTAGTCGATGCCGGTGCCGGCATTGCTTCCCTGCCCGCGGGCGACCGCTTCCCCGCTCTGCTCAACACGAGCCGCTCCGCTGCCGCCGGCACCACGGCGGCGAATGCCGGTATGGGCCCTCCCGCCCCCGCTCGCCTCGGCCCGCCCCGTGCGCACGGCGCTGTCCCGTGCCTCGACGGCTGGCTGGATCCAGGCCCACACCAAAGCGCCCACACCCGTGGCGGCCTGCACCGAGGCCCCCACCAACTGCCCCGTATCCGGCCCGTCGAACAGCCAGAAAACCGGGGTCGAAACGATCACCAACACGGCAGCAACCGTCACCGCGGCTCTCCGCCCACCCGACATGCTCTGTCTCTCCTCTCACAGCGTCGCCGCTGTCCAGCACCAGCCAACCGGCACGCACGAAGTAGGGACGGTTCATGCGATCACGGCAGTTCCCGTGTGCCCCGACCAACTGGATGTCCTCACGGCACGACGGCGGCCCGGGACCGGAACGGCCAGCGCATGGTGACGTCCTGTCACTCAAGATCCCCGGCCCACGACAGCCCGTGCGGGACCGTCGAGCATCGCTGCGCTTCCGTACGGCACCACTCATGCTGGCGTGCCGTTTCCTGGAGTACGGATGATCTTTATGTGCCACCGGTCTCATCACCGGCATGGTCGTCCAGTTCCACCCGCCCGTTGTCGCGGCGTCCTGAAAGTGAGAGCAGTCTTTCGAGGGTTGCCTGTGCGTTGCTCACTTCGGGAGCGGAATGCATTGCAAGTTACTCACTAGCAGCATGGGCGGGCTGCGTCGCCTGATGTCGCGGCCTGCGGATTTCTGAGATGTGCTCACTATGAGTGTTGGTTGTTCAGGTTTTGGGGGCTGCCGGTAGTAGTGGTCGAGCCAGCGTTGGTGTTGGGAGTGCGGAGGGCGGGATGTGGGGAGGGTGTAGGCGCGTGGGGTATTTCGGCTGCCTGGGAGCGGCCCGTTTGTCAGGGTGGGGGAGTGGCTGACGAGTTTCGGTTCGTGGCGTTGCGGGCGTTCGCGCGGCCGCCGCGACTATTGGTGGTAGTGCCGTCCGTCGAGGCGGAGTGGGTGCGCTGGGCAGCGGCGGGTCTGGGCGCGCTGAGCCAGGTCTGGGGCGGCTGCGCCGGGGCGGTCGTTCCTGCCTCGGTGGTTGATCATCCTGTTCTGGCAGATGTGATGCGACGGATGCAGCCCGACCATGTGCTTGCGTATGCGCCGTCCGGCGCCACCGTCGATGCGATCCGTCCGGGTGCAGTGGACCGTGTGGTTGGCGATGTGGAAGGTGAAGCCAGACGCCAAGCCGAAGCGTTTGTGCGCGCGGAGCCGTGGAACCACGGCGTGGTGCCGGACGCGGAACAGGCTGCAGCCAGTCTGCGAGAACGTTTGGGCGTTAACGCCGTCCGGGAGACGACGCAGGAGACGCATCTGTTCGACGACCCCACGAAGGTGGGGCTGAGCGCGTTGACTGATGTAGCCACCCGGCCGGTCCTGGGAGTGCCGCTCTCGCTTGTGTCGTCGCCGAGCGCCTTGGCCTACTCGGCGCGTGTAGGCGTGGACCTCGAAGCGGAGGCCACCGATTCCCGCGTCCCGGATGAGGCAGGCTGGCAAGCGGGTGTCGCCGAGCGGGCTGACACCGCCGTGCTGGACTGGCTGTATCCCTCGTCGCCGCAGGACACGCTCGCCATGCTTGACCCGGGGGCGGCCAGGTGCACGAGACTGGAGCGTGACCGCTTTCAGGCTGAGCCTGTTGTGGTGCTGGGGGACAGGCCGGAGGATTTCGCGTTGGCGCAGTTGGCCAGTCGGGTCCACGGCCCGTGCATGTGGCTGCCGTGGCCGGACCCGAACGCGATGACGATCACCGGTCGTTTCCCGCGCTGGAGAGGGACAGGCCTGGTCCGGGTCACCAGTGCTTCGATGTCCTTGGAGGACGTCAAGGCACGGATGCGCACGATGTGGGACCGAAGGCCGCGTGCTTTCGTCGACGGTAGGGAAGTGGACGACAAGGCATTCGAATGCGTGCCGGTGAACGGGCTGCGTACCAGTGGACAGAGTCTCTACGTCCACGACCAGGCATGGGATCTCCCGCGTTCGCTGCCAGCTACGGTCCTTGCGGACGGCTCGCTGGAGGCCGCTTTGGGTCTTCCCGCAGAGATCCCGCCGGGGCTGGATGCCGCCCGGGACAAGTGGCAGGTCCTGCTGATGGCTACAGATCACCCACTGCCGCCGCACCGTGTCCTGACCGGCGACGCGTTGTACGCGAGGCGCAGCAACTTCTGGGAGACCTTCGTGCGGGCCGCGGACGGGGGTATCACCTACTCCTCGCACCGCTTCGACTTCGTACCCAAAGGCGCCTCTCTGGCGGGCACTTTGGCCTCACCGCGGTTGCGATGGCCGAGCCTGTCGGCCGTCCTGGCGATGGCAGCCGCACCATGCCCTGTGCAGTCCAGCCCCGCGGGCAAACGGACTGCGGTGGCTCAACGCCTTCTCGGCTCCCGCACGGCTCTCGAGGATCTTGCCCACGGCCCGGGCTGGGACCTGCTGAAGACGTTCCTGCCCGGGCAGCAGGACCCAAGCCAGCCCGAGGACGCCTGGTGGGCCTTGAAGACCTCGGTAGTGATGTCCTTCCGCGCACTGGCTGCCACACCCGCAGTGTCGGAATGGGGCGCATCGCAGCGGCGTGACCAGGTCGACGTGTGGACCGCGCAAGGGGTCCTGCGCAGAGGGCTGGCCCTGAGCTGTCAGGAGTGCCCAGCCTTCGAGTTCTATCCACTGGAGGAAGTTGCACAGCGCTACCGCTGCCGCCGATGCGGCGCCGACAACGAACTCGTCCAAGCACGTTGGAAGACCGATACCGACGAACCTGAGTGGCTCTACGAACTGCACCCCGCCGTTGCCGAACTCATCGACAACAACGCTGATGTACCCCTCCTGGCCACACGCTACCTGCGCCAACAAGCAAGAGGCACGCACCCTTTGGTGGGAGCGGAGTTCGAGGTCCTGCGCGACGGCAAGCCGTTCGTTGAGATCGACTTCGCCCTGGCCAACGCCGACGAGATCTGGCTGGGCGAAGCGAAGAAGACCTCCGCCCTGGGCGACGGTCACCGTGACATCAAGAAGGAGCTGTGCAAACTCATCGATGGCTGTAAGGCAATCGCTGCCAACCGGCTCATCCTCGCCACCGCTGCTCCGGCATGGAACACCGCCACCATAACGGTGGCCAGACGCGAACTGCACGGTCTGCGTACGGCAGGCAAGTACGCCCCGGACATCTATCTGATCACCGCCGTGGGTTCCTCCACGCCAGCCATTGAGTTTCTCAGCCCGGTCCGCAGCTGAAGTATCAATCAAGGTCATCCCAACTCCACGGTGAAGCAGGACTGCCGTCAGGTTCACGCCCGAATCGGAACTGTTCAGGGGATACGAGCCGTGCTTGCCGGCCGGGGGAGTGAAAGGCACAGAAGGCCGAGGCTGCGCAGACCACTGCCGACGGCGTTCCTCCGGTCGAGATACGGGACTCACCGTTGTGCCCGCGATCAGGGACACCGTGGCCCAACGCTGTGGTGGTGGCGTGGACCAACGGGGCTCTGTCGGGGGAGCCCTGATGGGCCAGCCCGTTTGCGGCAGCCGCTCCTCGTATCGCAAGTGCGGCGCTTGGACCTCGCTGCATCGCTGCCGTGTTCAGATCCACCAGGTTTCGTCGGGGCCGGTGATGTGATCGACGCGTAGCCGGTGGCTGGTTGCCCCTGATGCGGTGAGCTGGCTAATCAGCTTGTCGTATCGGGTTGCCAATGCTTCGTAGACGTCGGTTGCCGGGAGGGGGGCACCGCCGGCGGCGTGTTCCAGCACGCGCCAGTTGCCGAGGAACTCCAGGGTCATGTCGACCAGGGCTCGGCCGGCATGAGCGGACGTCACGTCTGCGGGACCGGCGAACTGTCCGCGGTGGAATGCCAGGTTCCGTGTGACGTAGAGCCAGTGGAGGGTCGCTTCGTAGACCTCCTGCTGATGCTGCACGTACTGAGCGAACGCGGAGGGATCGGCCAGGCGCATTCGCCACAGATTCAGCCGCGTAGCACTGTGACCGCCGGTGAACGCACTGAGTGAATCGACAGCGTCCCGGGCCGCGCGCAGCTGGGCAGAGTCGTTGGCGCGGGGTGGTGTCAGTATCTGCAGCCAACAGCCGATGTCGAGGAGGTAGGCCTCCTGCTGTGGCGGAGTGGGGACATGCTGGCGCAGGGCGTCTTCCCAGGCCTTCACGTTCTCCTTGGCTGCCAGGCGGGCAGCCTCCTCCCGGGCTAGTACCGCTGCGGCCTGCGTGGCCAGTTGCCGATGTTTTTCAGCAGCAGCCAGGGCCGACGGAGATACGGACTCACTGCTGTCGCGGACGGCGTGCTCATGCAGTTTCAGTTGCCCACGGGCCGCCTCGACTTTGATCTGATGCTGGCTGAGGCGCGCCCGGGCGCCCATGACCAGCAGGGGATGCAGGGAGATGATCTGCTGGCGGAGAGTCTGCAGCGCGCAGGCCTTCGCTAGAAGGCCCGCCTGTTTGGGTTTGAGTCCCGTGGACTCCAGGGCGCTCCAGCACAGAGCGGCGCTTGTCATCGGGGCGTCGACGCGGCGCGCGAGGCTCACCGCGCGCATGGCGGGCAGCAGCTCATGTGGCTGATGCTTCGTGAGCGGGTGGACCTGCTTGGCCGTCGGTGTGGTGGAAGTTCCCCGTTGGGACTTGCCGTTCGCGGTGCGGATCATCCAGGGCTCCGCGATGCGCAACTCGACCAGACGCTCTCCTGCCGCGTACTGGTCGAGGGCCTGGCTGAGCTCGCGGCGCCCCAGGACGACGGCGCTGAGGATGTCGGCTGCGGTGACAGGGAACTGGACGATCAGCGCGTGGCTGCGTAGCGGTCCCACCCAGTGTGCGAAGTCCGTCACCGTCTGCGGTGCGCCGCTGTCCCCGACGGGCTGATGGTCGACAAACCCCCATTGGCGACTGCCTGGAAGCAGATCTTCCAAGTTCATCAGCTTCCTGGCTCCCTGGACAAGGAGCGTGAGGACTCGTCGCTGGGGAGCCGGCCAGAGCACGTCCATGATCTGCTGGACACGCACGGAGCCTCGTGTGAGCAACGACCGCAGGTCGATGGCCAGACGTTCCTCGTCACGTCCCTGCAGGGCGAGCAGCACTGCCAGTTCGCCATACATCGTGTCCTGCAGCATGGGATCGGCCGGCGGTTGCGCCCACAGCCGCACGACCCAGTCCTGTACTGCCGTGACCAGGGAAGGGAAAAGAGCGTCGAGCCCTGCCGCCAGCTGTCCGGCCGAGGGCAGAGGCGGAAAAGGGCGCCGGTTGGCCAGAAGACGAGTGGTCAGGTCTGCATCGGCAGCCGTCAGCAGCGTCTCAGCCTGCTGGAACAGGGTGTGCCCGCCGCCGTGCTGGAATGCCCCCTCGGCCTGTCTCAGACAGGCTAGAGCCGACTGGATCACGCGCTGCAGCAGGTCGGGTTGCGGCTGGCCGTCCGCAGCGTTGCCCGCGAGACCGGCACGTGCCCTGGTCAGTGCCAGCAGGGCACTGTTCGAGGCTGAGGCGTGTTCCCCTGCCAGTGCCTTGGGATCAAGGGCTTGCAATACCCGTCCCAGCAAGCCGCATTGAGCCTCAGTCAACTGTGATGTGTCGAAGGCATGCAGGAGCATGGGCTCGGTATGGCGCACTGCTGCACCCTACTGCCGAACCGGATCAGTGGCGCGGTTCGATCTCCTTCGTGAGCTGGCGTCAGCCAACCGGACACTGGCGTTGCTCACGGCGCAGGTCGCTGTCCGTCTTCAGACGTGTGGCTGTCGACTCCGACGACGCGGACGAACACGACGAGATCACCGGCCGCATCGGAAGCCACGTCTGGACCCGGGCCAACATCGCCATGGCCCTCGAGCGCGGCATCCGCCTGAAGGTCGGCATCATCCACCTGCGCGAGGGACAGCGTGTCGAGCAGGCGCGCGCCGAGATGCGGGCTCTTGGGGTGGACCGGGTCCACATCGACCGGGTGCGCGAGGTGGGCAACGCGGCGCGCACGGCGGCGATCCCGTCCACGGCACAGCTGTGCGGAGGGTGCGCGGACGGGAAGGCGGCGATCCTGCCGGACGGCACGGTCGCTCCGTGCGTGCTGGGCCGGTTCCTGCCCGCCGGGAACGTGAAGGCGGCCGGGCTCGCTGCTGTGCTGGGCGGCCAGCGGTGGGTGCAGATCGCTGCGAGCATCCCGCGCCGGAACCGCGCCGGCTGCACACCGGACGAGGATTCGTGCATGCCCTCGCCCGGCATGGTCACGGCCTGCAACCCTGATCAGGACGGCGAGGACTGTTCCCCGGCCGAGACTCCGGCCTGTGAACCCTCCTACGACTAGACGGAGGCACCGCTATGGATTGGCAGACGCACGCGCGGCGCCTGGCGTCGGACGTGGTCAGGCCCGAATCACGCTGGTACGGGCCGCTTGCCCTCACGCCACGGCATGTGTTCGTGCCCCGCTGGTGGGAGCACGGCGCTCAGGCGTGGGAGTTGCACGACGGCCCGGCCGACCCCGGGGCATGGTGACCCGTATCGGCCCGGTGCACGCCGACCGGGCCGAGCTCGGCGCCACCGCCGGGAGCGGCAGCCCCACGTCGTCGTCCACCCTGCCGGGCCTGGTGGTGACCATGTACCGGCACGCGATGATCGATGACGACTCCCGGGTACTGGTGACGACCGGCACCGGCTACGGCACCGCCCTGTTGTGCCGGCGCCTGGGCGACGAACGGGTGACGAGCGTGGACATCGACCCCTACCTGGTCACGACGGCCCGCGGGCGGCTCGACTCCATCGGGCTGCACCCGCGTACGGCCGTCGTCGACATCACCGGCTCCCTGCCGGGGGAGTACGACCGGATCGTGTCCACCGTGTCTGTGCGGCCCGTCCCCGTATCGTGGCTGACCGCGTTGCGGCCCGGCGGACGGCTGGTGACCACCCTTGCCGGGACGGGGCTGATCGTCACCGCCGACAAGACCGAGGACGGGGGCGCCACTGGCCGTATCGCCCCCGACCCGGCCGGGTTCATGCGCACTCGGCACGGCGACGACTACGACCGGCACACGGACGAACTGTGGGAGAAAGCCAAGGACGCCGAGGGAGAGGACGTCACCACCAGCCGGTACCCGCTGCTGTACGTACCGGACTCGTGGGAGGTGATGTCGATGCTCGCCCTCGCCGTGCCCGGCATCGACCACTGGCTATGTAGGTGACTACCGGAGCCGTTTCGATGTGACTGTGGGAGTCACCTTCTGACCGAGTTCGCGATGTCAGTTTGTTTTGACGCCACGTGAGGGCTTGCGGTGGGAGCGTGAGGTGTGCTTTTGCCGCTGGGGGGCCTCATGGGTAACTCGCAGTCGAAGGTCGAGTTGTACGCGGGGATCCGCCGCGATCACCGGTTGGGCTTGTCGCTGCGGGCGCTTCAGCGCACGCACAATGTGACTTGGAGGACGGTCCGGCGCGCCCTGGACGGCCAGTGGCCCGAGCCGCGGAAGAGGCAGCGGCGCAAGGAGTCCCGGCTCGACCCGTACAAGCCGTTGATCGACGGAATGCTGCTGGCTGACCTGGATGCTCCGCCGAAGCAGCGGCACACCGCCCAGCGGATCTATGACCGCCTGGTCGAGGGCCATGGGGCCGACGCCATCTCGTATTCCATGGTTCGGGTCTATGTGAAGGACCGCCGCAAGGAGATACGCAGGCAGGCCGGGGTGGGCCCGGACACGATGTTCGTACCGCAAACGCATCTGCCGGGGGCGGAGGCCGAGGTCGACTTCGGCGACGTGCACGTCATGCTCGCGGGCAAGTTGACCAAGGTCTATCTGTTCTCGATGAGGCTGTCCTACTCCGGCAAGGCGGTGCACCGTGTGTTCGCCTCCTGTGGCCAGGAGGCGTTCTTCGAAGGCCACGTGCACGCGTTCCGGGCGCTGGGCGGCATACCCCGCGGCCGGATCCGCTACGACAACCTGCGAGCCGCGGTCGAACGGGTCCTGGGCCTGTCCAGGGCCAGGGTGGAGAACGACCGCTGGACGGCGTTCCGCTCGCACTGGGGCGTCGATGCCTTCTACTGCCGTCCCGGCATCGAGGGCGCCCACGAGAAGGGCGGCGTCGAGGGCCAGATCGGCTACTACCGCCGCAACCACTTCGTCCCCGTCCCCGAGGTCGCCTCGCTGACCGAGCTGAACGCCATGGTCGACCAGTGGGACGTGGAGGACGAAGGCCGACGTCTGCGGTCGAAGACCCGCACCATCGGGGAGCACTTCGCCCAGGAACAGCCGCTGCTGCGGCCACTGCCCCGCGAGGTGTTCGAGACCGGACGCTGGTTCACTCCGCGGGTCAACCGCTTCGGCCAGGTCACCGTCCGCTGCAACTCCTGCTCGGTGCCGGTCCGCTTCATCGGCCGCCAGCTGCGGGTGCTGCTGCACGCCAACGACTTGGTCGTCTACGACGGCCGCGCCGTGGTTGCCCACCACGAACGGCTCAGCGGCAGGGGCGAATCCCGCCTGGTCCTGGACCACTACCTGGAAGCACTCCTGCGCAAGCCAGGCGCATTCCCTGGAGCGACCGCCCTCGAACAGGCCAAAGCCGCAGGGAAGTTCACCCCCGTCCACGAAGCCTGGTGGACCGCAGCCCGCGCCGCCCACGGCGAGGCGGCCGGCACCCGGGCCCTGATCGAGGTGCTGCTGCTGGGCCGCCACATGGAACACGAACACGTCGTCGCCGGACTCGCCGCCGCCCACCGGGCCGGCGCCCTGACCGCGGACGCGGTCGCACTGGAGGCCCGCAAATCCGCCGAGGGCGAGACCTTCACCGAGCCCGTGAAGCCCACCCCGGCCCGCCCCGTCCAGCCGCAGGAGGAGACCAGCGGCACGGTCACCTTCCTGTCCGACTGGAAGCTGTCCCATCTCCCGCCCGACAACCGGCCGCTGCCGTCGGTGGCCCACTACGACCAGCTCCTGCAACGGCACGGCCGCACGGCCGACGAGAAAGAGGGATCATGACACGCAAGCGCGGACTGACCGAAGAAGCCGCCACCGCCTCGATCGACCAGGCATGCCGCATGCTCAGGCTGCCGTCGATCCGCCAGCAGTTCGCCGACCTCGCCGAAGGCGCCGCCCGCGACCAGATGTCATACCGGGCCTTCCTCGCCGAACTGCTGATGACCGAGTGCGACGACCGGGCCCGCCGACGCTCCGAACGCCGGATCAAGGCCGCCTCCTTCCCCAGGGACAAGAGCCTGCGGGCATTCGACTTCGAGGCCAACCCCAGCATCGACCCGGCCACCGTCAACACCCTTGCCACCTGCGAATGGGTCAAGAAGGGCGAGCCGCTCTGCCTGATCGGAGACTCCGGCACCGGCAAGTCCCACCTCCTGATCGCCCTGGGCACCGAGGCGGCGATGCACGGCTTCCGCGTCCGCTACGTGCTGGCCACCAAGCTCGTCAACGAACTGGTCGAGGCCGCCGACGAGAAGATGCTGTCGAAGACGATCGCCCGCTACGGCCGTGTCGATCTTTTATGCATTGATGAACTCGGCTATATGGAACTTGACCGCAGGGGTGCTGAACTGCTGTTTCAGGTTCTAACGGAGCGTGAGGAAAAGAACAGCGTCGCCATCGCTTCGAACGAGAGTTTCAGTGGCTGGACGAAGACCTTCACCGACCCACGGCTCTGCGCGGCCATCGTCGACCGCCTGACCTTCAACGGCGCCATCATCCAGACCGGCACCGAGTCCTACCGCCTCGCCCACACCAAAGCCCTGGCCGGGCAGACCGCAGCCGGCTGAACGGCACCGCATGGCCGACCCCGGAGCCAACGGGGTCGGCAGCATGGCGAGATCAGCCGTCGACTTCCCGCGCCACGCGCTCCAGTCGGCTCCGGTAGTCCTCCCACCACGCCTGATCCCCTGGCGGTAAGTTGTCCTTGCCTTGCAGACATCCGACGGATCCGTCGATGAGCTCTCGCACGATATCGGCGTGACCAGCATGCCGCTGAGTATCGGAGATCACGCGCACCACGATGTGGTGCAGCGTCACCTCTCGGCGTTCCTCCGGCCACCACGGGACGTGACCGACCGCGTCAAGCGGCAGTGTCGGTGGCCATGTGGGATTCCCCGCAGGCGGCCAGATGATGGGGAGTCAGGTGGCCGCGAATGTCACTTACGGTGATTGCTGTGAGTAGGCCTTGTCGGGTCGTGTTCCGCTTGGGTGCGTAGGAGGAGGGCGATCCAGCTGCGGTAGGGACGCCAGACGTCGGCGATTCGGGCGAGTTTCTGGGGGGCGGCGGCGGTGACCGGGTCGAGCTGGTACTGGGTGGTGATTGCCTGGTGCAGGCGGGCTTCGTTGGCGGGGAAGACATCGGGGTGTCCGACGCCGCGGACGAGGATGAGTTCGGCGGAGAAGGGGCCGATGCCGGGGAGCTGCTGGAGGTCGTGCAGGGCCTGTTGGGTGTCGTGGGCGCGGAGGGTTGCGGCATCGAGGTGGCCGTCGAGGGCCGCCTGGGCGATGGCGTGGAGGCGTTCGACCTTGACGTCGGTAAGGCCCGGGATGTGGTCGAGGGTGCGCAGGACGCCCGGCGTGGGGAAAGCGTGGAGCTGTCGGCCGGCGACGTTGACGGCTTTACCGTGGTCGTGGGCGATCCGGGCTTTGATGGCGGCGGCCTGGGTCATGCGGATGCGGTTGCCGATGATGGTCCACGCGGCGGCTTCGTAGGGGCTGTGGAACAGGACGGGGCGCAGGCCCGGGTACTGGGCCTGGAGGGCGGCGACAACGGGGTCGCGCTGGCCGACAGCGGGGAAGTCGGTGCCGTCGACGTCCAGGGAGAGGATGCGGGCGATCTGCGCCCGTGCGGCCTGGTTGGTGGGAGCTTGGTGGCCGGGTGCAGGGTGGAGGGTGATGTCGGCGTGGACGGTGGGCGGATGATGATCCGCCGCCTCGTTCGAGCGCAAGGCGCAGCCAATGACGGTGTGGTGGTCGTCGGCGGGGAAGGCCAGGCGCAGGATCCCGTCGGATGCGTCGTTGTAGGCGGCTGGGGTGAAGCCCTCCAGGAACCGGGTGGACGCGGTCAGTGAGTAGGGGCCCTTGGGGGTGAGGGAGACGGCGGACATGGGTCAGGCCTGGTAGGCGGTCAGGACGTAGCCCTCGGGGCCAACGAAGGTGAACATCTGTCCGAACGGGTTGTCCATGACGGGGGTGAGGACCTCGACATCGGCCGCGGTGAGCTGTGCGTGCAGGGCAGCGGCATCCGTGGTGGTCAGCCAGATCGCGACACCGAGGCCGGGGCGTCCGGTGTCCAGGTCGGTTCCGGGAAGCGGCTCGCGCACGGCGATCTGGCAGGGCTTGGTGTCGAACACGACGGCTCCGGGCGGGCCGACGGGCAGGCGGCGCAGGCCGAGGTGCTTCTCGCAGAACAGAGCGGCGGCTTCCAGGTCACGGACCTGGAGAGCGATGAAGTCGGGGCCGTCGACGGTGGCGGTCATGCTGTCCTCCTCGAATCTCTGGGACCCCCCCCGGGGAGCAAAATATGGGCACCCCGGATCGCCCGCGATCGCACCCGCGCATTCGGCCCAAGACTCCAGGCCCGGAAGGCCCGGCAAGGGCGCCCCCCGACCGGCGACACTCAAGGGGGCCCGACGCAGAGGTCGCCGAGCCTTGCACTCGCCTCTCGGTCCGGGCTCCCTCGCGCCACCACTACAGAACGTCACCCAGCCAACTGGCCGTACGTGGGGAAATCCAGGTGGCCGCTGTCAGGCAGCGTCGCGATCGTGCTGTTGGAGTGCTCCCACGCTTGGCGATACAGCCCAACGATCTCTTCCCGTGATTCATCTGCAGTGGCCCACATATCCGAGTTGAGCTCTGACTCCTCGGTATGCCACCAGGCCGGCGGCTCCCCGTCGAAGAACGGCCGCCCGAACGTGTCGCCGAAATACCCCAGCTCCACGCTGGCGACATGCTTGACCAGTCCCAGCAGGTTCGTGCCCGTGGGAGTCAGCGGACGGCGGATGTCGTACTCCGATAGGCCATCGAGCTTCCACACCAGGGCGTCACGCGCCTCTTGCAAGTACCGGAGAAGGTCCGCTTTCGGGTTCGGTTCGATCATGCCGGGCAGTCTCCCACCCGGCACTGACAGCCGGGAGTGACATCAAAAGTCACTGACATTGATCTTGCCCGCAGCTGCGAAACGACTCCCCAAGTCACCTCGAAATGACTCCCGTTGAAAGTGACACAGCCAGACCACCGCACCGCCACCGCCGGCGACACGCGCACCGTATGGATGCTGCACCGTGAGGGATCGTGGGCCCGCGCGAGCGCAGAGGGGTTCCTGGACTCGCCCACGGTGCACCAGGGCGGCCCGCGTCGTCTGTGGGATGAACTCGAACGCATCCGCCACCGCCTCAACCGCGAGGGCGGCTTGCCGGTCTACGGGGCGCACGTACTGATCGACCCGGACGGCACGCTCACCCTCTCCCGGGGGTCGTGGACCGTAACAGTCGACTGACCGGCCGCCGGTAGAGGAGCCCCCGCCACGCCTGGCCACGGCAGCCGGGCAGGAGGGGGCTCCACTCCAGCGGACGTGACCCACTGACTGAACGGCACCGGGTTGAGGGTGCGGAAACCTGGCTGCATCGGCGCCGGGAGGGAGCTCTGAGGCGCTGACGGCTGCCACGGTGATGCCCACTCCCGGTAGCCGCCAGTCTGGGGGGAGGGGCCAACACATCAGTACCTGCGGTGCCGGGCAAGGACACCTCATCGCAACCAGCCCCTCGCGCGGGCCGGTTGACGCAGATGTCCGGGTCCGGGTGTCCACTTCAGTCGTAGCGCAGCGCTTTGACTGACCCCCGCTTTTCTGGTCCTAGCCCAGCGCAGGCCGTACTTCGCTCTTCCTTGTGCCGGGCGCGTCGCCTGTTCCTCCTGATGCTGTGGGCTGCCCGAGGGGAGGGGGCAACGGGCGGTCAGACGCTCTACAACGCGCCTCCACGCGGCTGGGCTCCGGCTAAGCACGTGTGTGCCGGAGCGGGGCTGCCTCGGATCGCGCAGACGGAGTAGAGGGTTGGGGGGGTGTCGTGCGGCCTTCTTTCATGTGCAGGTGTGTACGCCGTCTGTACCGGGGCGGTTGTGCTTGGGAGCATGGGGGAGGGATGCCGGGCGGGTGGGGGTGGTGGCATGGGTCCAGACGAGATCAGGTCCCAGGGTTTCAGCCTGAAGGAACTGTTCCGTGATGTGACCTATGAGATCGACTACTACCAGCGTGACTACACGTGGGGTGAGGACGAGGTTCGCATCCTGCTGCGGGACTTGTGCGAGGCGTTCGGATCCTGGTCGAGGAATGCGGCTTTTCTGCGCCGTCCGCAGACCGCTCCGCAGTATTTTCTGGGGCCCTTCGTCTACTACGAGCCATCGGAGAAGCAGCGTTACCTCGTCGACGGGCAGCAGCGGTTCGTCACGCTGCATCTGCTGTTTCTGCAGCTGCGGCTCTCAGCGCAGGAGGCCGGCTATCCCCGGGTGGTCGACCGGCTGAACCGTGTGATCACGATCGACGGCGATCGGTTCTCGGTGGGCATCACCGATCACGACCCGGTCTTGCGGGCGGTCAGCGAGGGCCGCAAGTACGAGACAGGCGCCGGTGACTCGCTTTCCCGCCGCAATCTGTGGGCGCGCAGCCAGCAGATCGAATCCCAGCTCATGGAGGAACTCGACGCGGAGAAGCTCCACCTGTTCACCGAGTGGCTGCTGGACCGTGTGGTGCTGGTCGGGATCCGGGCGGCCAGCGCCGATCACGGCTACCGCATGTTCGAGACGATGAACGACCGCGGCGCCCGCCTCACCGCCGTCGACCTCCTCAAGAGCCACTTGCTGTCCCATGTCGGATCGGGCGAGGACCAGCTCAATTCCCAGTGGCAGGAGATGCTGCGGGAACTGACCACCGATCGGGAGGACCCCTCGGCGGCCTCCCGCTTCATCAAGGCCTACCTCCTGGCCCACTGCGCACGCGAGGGCTTCGGCGACGACCGCCGGCAGATCGCCACCAACCTCAACGTGTGGGTACGCCAGAACTCCGCCCACCTGGGCCTGGTTGCCGAACACCCCGACAACTTCCTGCGGTTCGTCCAGGACCTGCTGAAGTCGGCCAGGCTGTACCGGCCCTTCCTTGCAGCCGGCCGTGCACTCAAAAGAGACGGCGACCGCCTGGAAGCGGTCCTTTTCAACGAACGCAACGGCCTCGGCGTCCAGGCCGTCGCCGTCCTCGCCGCCATCCGCCCCGGCGACCAGCCCTCCCACGCCAAGGACAAAGGCCGCCTCGTCGCCGACTACCTGGACCGCTGGTATGCCCTGCGGGTCCTGCAGGACCTGCCTGTCCAGTCGGCCGACGCCGACACGCTGGTCCATACGACCCTCGTGCCGCTCCTGCGCGGCTGCCGCACCGTGCCCGAGGTCGCCTCCGCCCTGGCAGACCTGGTGCTGCACGACGCAGGCTCGATCCGGGACGCGGTCACCCTGGGGCTGCGGGGCAACAACTCCCACCAGATCCGCTACCTGCTGGCGCGCGCCACCGCCTATGTCGAGGAAGCGTGCAGCCGTCCCCACGATGTGCTCGCCTACCTCGACCGGGACCAATTCCACATCGAGCACCTGTGGGCCAAGCACCACCACCGGGTGAAGCAAGAGATTCCCGACGCTGTCGTCTTTCGCAGTCTGCGCAACCAACTGGGCGGCCTGGGCCTGCTGATGGGCCGCGAGAACTCCAGCATCAACGACCTGCCGCTCCACGACAAAGCTGCCCTCTACGCCCGCAGCAACGTCCTGCTGGGCATCATCGCTCCCGGCTACGACCGCCGTAACCCCCTCCTGCGCGATCTCATCAAGACACACCAGCTCGACAAGACCCTCAGGTCGTTCGGGCCCCGAGAGAGCATGGCCACGGTCATCCAGACCCGCCAGGAGCTGTACCTGAGCCTGTTCGAGTACATCTGGAACCCCCGGCGCCTGGGCCTGCCCGTCAGCCTGCCCCCGGTGCACAACGACCACGGCGAGCCGGCTGCGCGCACCCCTCAGACCGCTCCCCGGCGTAGGCCAACGGCAGGCCGGCGCCGCACGGATGTCGCCAAAATGATCGATGCGCAGGTCCTTGAGGCCGGCACACGAATCGTGCTCACCTACCGTTTGACCGACCACTGGGCCACCATCGACGAAAACGGGGGCATCATCCTCACCGCAACCGGCGGCACCCCCTACGGGCGGGCCGACGAAGCCGGCGCTGTCGCCCGCGGTACCAAGACCTGCCAGGGCATGAACGAATGGCACGTCGTAGACGACAACGGCGTGCGCATCAGCCTCCGAGCCCTGCGCGACCGCGCGGCGGCGGCCGGCGCCCTGTGACCCGTAGCAGATCCGGTAGCACGCCGTCCCACGACTGCCGTCCGCGACCATCGCGGCATTGATCCCATGAGTCTCCTGCGAGTCGTGCCAGACGGCCAGGAACGCGGCGCGCGCCGGATCGGCGCCTTCCAGCTTGGCGATGATGGACTCCGCCTTCGTCTTCACCCCGCTGATCGAGGACAAGCCTGCACACGACGCAACGCCGGTGGAAGCCGCGTTGCATGAGATGACGAAGGACATCCGCTCCCACGTCGCGGGGATGGTGGAACAGTTCAACGCGACCTATGCCCCGCCATCGGCGTTGACCATGCCTCGCATCGGCTCCCCCGTGCCGGGAATGAAGCTGTCGCTGCCGGACCCGGACACCTTCGTGCTCCTCATCGCTGCGAACGCATCGCTGCGCGATCACCGTCGGACGGTGTCGTCCCGTCTGACGCTCACACAGACAGCGCTCATCCGCCGTATGTTGGCAGACGCCCTGGCGGCCGGTCCTGCCGGCAAGGAAGCGGCAGACGCCTGACGTGCCCGTTCATCGTGGCGGCCTGTGCCAGCAGTCCCTGGGCCGGGTTGGTGGCGGGGATCGGGTTCATCATGGGCTTGGCGGGGGGTGGGGGCGCGAGGCGGTTGTTTGCCGGGTGATGGGGGAGAGGCGGGCGGCCAGCCACTGCTGCAGTTCACGATGGCGGAACGGGTAAGTGGGGCCGCTGTATCGCATCAGCCTGTTGGCGCTGGCCCAGTCGAGGAAGCGTGCCAGCCGGAACGGCAGATGCGGGCGCGAGCAGGTGAGGCGTCCTGCAGCGCGGCATCCACCAGACGCTGGCGCTACACCTGACCGACCGTGGGTCGGGCGGCACGCTGATCATCTCGGCGGGAGCGGCTCAGGCGGGGAGTGGCTGGTCGAGGTTTTCTCCGATCTGGTCGAGGAGATGATCGAGGATGCGGTGTGCTTGGGTGAGGCGTTTCGTGGCGCTGTCGAGAGTGTCGAGGGCGTCGTCGAGGAGTACGGCGTGGGGGTCTGCTGCGGGGCTTTGCAGTGTCTGGGCGAGGGTGCTCCAAGCCGTGTTGACGCAGTTGTGGATGTCGTTGAACGCCGCGGTGTTCTGCGTCCTCGTGAGCGTCCTGCCTTGTGCCGTGGTGACGAGCCGCGAGATGACCAGCTGAGCGTGGGTCAGCTTGGATCGTGCGGTCTCCAGAGAAGATGGGCCGTCGTCCGTCAAGTTCACAAGGTCGTGGAACTGGTCGCTAGTGTGCAGCAGGAGATCGAGGACGTCCTGTAGCTGCTGGTTGTCGTCGATGTGGGTGCGTTCGCCTGGCCGCCCCGTGACGTGCAGGTTCGAATGGTGCAAGGCATCCTCGTCCAGGCCGGCTGCTGGCCGCGGCGGTTTGGGGCAGGCAGGGAGGGAAGCGAGTTGCTGAAGACCACCCGTGATATCGAGGGCGTTGTCTAGGCACTGGGACAGTTCTTCGTCGGCGGCCGCAAGGAGCTGATCCAGATGTGTATCGGCGGCCGTGGGGCGGTCCTCTCCCGGGACGGTGTCAGCCTCGGGGACCGTTGTCTCCCGGGGCATGGTGTGTTCACTCATGGCGGCCCCCTGTCTCCTCAACGACGAGAGTCTGCTGCAGTCGAAACCGGGCGCGGTTCCGGTTCTTCCTTACGGCGGCTTCCCGCATATCAAGCGCTTGGGCGATCTCCCGGTCGGTGAAGCCGTCCTGGGCCCACGCCATGACGTGCCGCTGGAGCGGCGGAAGCTGGGCCAGCATGTTCAAGACCCGCTGATTTCCCTCTTTGAGGGTCACGTGGGCGATGGGGCAGGTCCCACCTGGGCGATCGGGTAACGGGTCGTACGGGGTGTCTCGTTGGCCTGTCTGACGCAGATAGCAGCGGTGTGCGACCTTGCGCAGCCACGCCCGCGGTTCCCGGATGCTGTCCCATTTCTCGATGGCTAGGGTGAACGCCTCGTGGGCGGCATCGGCAGCTTCGTAGGGGGTGGCGCCGACACGGATCAGGAACCGTGTCAGCTGTGGCATCTCGACGCGGTAGAGGTCCTCAAGACTGCTGGTCGTTAACGCGGGTGATGCCCCGTCGGTGTGTGTAGGTGGCTGTACCGTCTTCCTCGCCACGGGCGAGGCCGACTCAGCCACGGCGGAGCTCCGCTGGCTGTGGTCCCGTCACAACCTCAACGCTGTCGGGCCGTTCCAGAAGACGGCTGCCGGGCGGCAGGAGCCGCACGCGCTCGTTCAGACCTTGCTGCTGCATCTCGGTCCTGCGTAGTTCGGTACGGCTGGCCACCCATGCGTGCAGCAACCGATACAACCAGCCACTCAGCATCAGCAGCCCTCCCCCGAGCACCGGATCCATCGCTGTCCGCCTCCCTCGGCGGTGACCCGTTCACCTGCCGACACTATGTAGTGCATGCACCCCCGCCTTTTGTGACCTCGCCATCAGTGACGTACGCCTCAGAGATAGTCCTGCCGCTGATGTCGAGCGGACATCGTTCGTCCCCGCCAAAGGGCTTGCCCTTCGCCCGTGACCGGACGTGAAGGAGGGCGACCTCAGGGATCCCTTCTTCTGGGGCACGTAGCACTCGGGCACCAGCGCACGTGGCGCAGGCCGTCATCGTGCCGTCAGCGGCCTGTCCGGAGGGCGCCTCAATACGTTCACGAGCGCCTTGTGCGGGACTTCACCAGCGTCCGGGCGGTCACAAGCGGCCCAGGCGGGCGCCCGTATCCGGAGGTAGTGGCGGTCTGAAGTGGCCGGGTTGTTGGCCGGACGCGGCCCCGCCAGGTACGTCGTGGCGCTTTGCTGGGAAAATCAGTCGATTCGAATGCAGCGAGCGAGATGACCGGAGGAGCGAGTGACTGCCCAGCAGCCCTTGCGGGAGGTTTCGGCGACGGTGGCCACGGACGCCGGAATGCTCGTCCTGTGGGATCCGCAGCGGTTCGAGGACGTCGTCGATTACGACACCTGGGAGGACGAGCTCCTGGAGGACGAGGACATCGTCGGCCATATCCGGGCGGGTTCTCTTGTTCCTCTCAACGTCGGCGGAGACGGCGCGTTCGGTGTTCTGCTCCGTGCGGGCACTGCGGCCGGGCCGGCCATGTTGACCGGGCGGGAGACGGCCCATCAACTGATCGCTTCTCAGCCTTACCTTTTCGTCTCCCGCGGTCGCGCACTCGTGGGTGGCATCGAAAACGTCAGTGCGGACGTCTCGGATAGCGTGCTCGAGCATCCTGTTCCCGAGGGCCATTGTGCCGTAGTCGTCCACTTGATCGACTGGCAGGCTGAGGCCGGCAGCCAGGATAAGGACGGACGGCCTGTTCCGGGAGCCCTGCCGGACTTCGTGGTGCTGATCAACCCCGCTCAGCCCGGTCAGGGAACCTTCCGGACTGCGGTGAACACGTTCGCGGCGCCGAACGGTTGACGCTGGCGGATCTGCTTCAGGCCCCTCTTGAGCTGCTGTTGGGCCTTGGTGTGAGCGAGGCGGTATGACTCGGTGCCGGTCTCGATGAGTTGCCGCCGGACGTGAGCCGGTCGACGATAGCCGCGCAAAGCCTGGGGTCGGTGAAGGTTTTCGTCCAACCTTCAAACGATTCGTTGGAGGGTGCCGTTTGAGGTGCAGGGCCGTGGTCGAGGACCGAGGTGGTGAAGAGCCGTTACAGGTCGGTCCAGGGGCGGCCGGTGCCGCCGCTGAGAGGTCTCCATACGTCCTGAGACGGGCCGTGTTCCTCGATGTCTTCCAGCATGGCCGCGCCGAGCGGGACTTCGCGTGCCAGGGCCGCGACCAAGGGGTGTTGGGCGACCATTGCCTGCAGGTCGCTCATCCGGTGGTTGAGCCGGGTGCGGGAGGCGCCGGTCAGGATGAAGAGCACGCGGGGGAAGACTGGGTACCAGCGAAGCCAGACCGGCCCCGTCGAAGGAAGCTTGCGGCGGCCGATGGGCTGGGCTTCGTAGTGGAAAAGGCGGGCGTACTCGATCAGCTTCACGGCCAGGCGCTCGCTGCTCATGGTGGTGCGGTCGACTTCCAGGAATGCGCGTAGCTTCCTGCGGTGGTCACCGTCGATGACGGTGTAGTGCATGACGGCATCCGCCACGAGCCGCTCTCCCTCACCAATGGGGTGAGCAACTTCGGGGGTCCAGTCCCAGGGGCCGTGCTCGTGACCCAGCCGGCGGGCGTCGGCCGCAAAGGGCAGATGGGAACGTACGACGGTGAGCGTGTGCGGCGTTTTCAGTGACGCCGCGGTGGTCGAGGTGATGGGGTACGGCGGACGTCCCCGTAGGACAGGGAGATCACGGGTCAAGCGCGCCCCCTCAGGGGTGAGGTACCAGGCGTGCGTACGTGAGCGGCCCGAGCCCGGCAGGGGAGTGAGGCCGACGAAGCCCGTGGAGCGCAGCTTGTTCAGGACGCGGGAGACCAACTGGCGGGAACCGTCCGGCCGCAGCATCTGGCGCAACTGACCGGTCGTGGCCATGCGGTGCAGGGCGAGTGCGGTGAGGATCTGCAAGCGCAGCGGTTCGGAAGGGCTGGGGGCCAACTCGACAGCTGGAAGGCCTGATGCGGGACGGGTCATGAAGTGAAGCCAACTCTCAGCCTCCGACCACCCTCCCGACCACGAGCCCCCGACCAAGGTCACAACCGGAGAACGGCTCTGTGGTCGGGGCCCATGACCTGGATGATGGCCGGTCCGCAGCAGCAGGTGCTGCTGCGGGGCGTGGTGGCGAGCCACGCCATGCCGGCCATCGTGCGACCTCCGGCCCGCAAGGGACCAACTCCCAAAGCCGGCTGTCGCGTTCGTGGGTCGGTGCGCGCGGGCGCGCACCGACGGGTTCTACTTCGTGGACCGCTGGGCGGCCTGCTCGAGGATGCGCCGGCGCGTCCACCGGCGGCGCCCGTTTTGGCGCCCGGCGTTTTGGGCTGTTCCGTCGGTCGTTTTCAGCAGTGGCAGGTTGCCTTGGGACAGGCTGCTGGAGAAGGAGCCGATGCTCTTGTACCCCAGCAGGGCGGCTGCCTGGCTCGCTCCCAGGAGTTCGTCGGGATCGCCGTCGACGGGCACGTCGGGCAGGGGCGGCGCCGTTTTGGTTGTGGGTCGTCTTCCGCGGCCGGGCCGGGTGGCCATCCAGTCAAGCAGGGTCTGCACCTTCCACTGCTGCCGGCGGTAGGGGTTCTCGGCCGTGCCCAGTTCTTCGACGACGTCGGGGTCGGGGAAGTAGCCCGGGTGGTCGCGTACGAAGGTGGTGACCTGGTTGGGGTTCTTGTAGCCGAGGAACCGTGAGGCGTCCGCGGCGTTCAGCAGGTCCTCCGGGTCGCGGGAGGGCGGTGTGTGTTCGTGGAGCCTTGCCGGCGTGCGGTGGGCGAACCATTTGGAGACTTCCGCGTGGTTCCACAGGCGGGCGCGGCCGCGCATGTCGGCGACCTCGGGGAAGGGTACGCCGGCCGCGTTCACCGACCGCTCCTTGTAGAGGCTGGTGATGCGCGCGGCTGTCAGACCCTGCTCGGCCGCGATCTCGGCAGCGTCGGCCAGGCGAGGCTCACGGCGCGAGGTCATGGCAGAACCGTCCGTCCTGTCAGCTGTGAGCCGGACAGCCCGGCCCATAAAGCAAATAATGGCAGGAGTCAGGTGGGAGGTCCAGCTCGCAACTCAAGGTCTTTTCCCGGCGGCCGCGCACACGGCTCGCGGTCTACTCCTCGCGGAGCAAGCAGATGCCGCGGCGCGCGGCGGCCTCGGCCATCTCCGTGTACGCCATGGCGGCCGGCGTCAGCTCCCACTCGACCAGGGCCAGTAGGAGGATCACTTCGTCGCGGTCCTGGAACGCGTCACAGGGCATGCCGGCGGTGTCTGCGGCGATCATCAGCTCCGCGTTGGACAGCCTGTCGAAGCGCGCTGCCACATCCCGGCGCAGGTCCTGCAGACCCTGCTGGTACAGCTCGTTCACCTCGCTCAGGAGCAGCACAAGGTCCTCGCCGTGGCGAGCCGGTGCCGCCGCGGCGAGGTCGAGGATGCGCTGGGTGGTCGTCATCGCCATCGAGTATCCCTCCGGCAAGGCGGGTGAGGGGCGGTGTGGTGGTCAGCTGCAGCCGTCGCGCACGAAGCGGCCGCTGCCGCGGGCCGGTTCGGGTTTCTTGCGGGGAGCCTCCTGCAGCGCCGCCCGCACCTGCTCCTCCAGGGCGGTGAACTCCGGGCCGTCGTCCGGGCAACGACGCCTGGGTCGGGCGGCCGCCTGCCGAGAGCGAGCAGTACGTCGCGCTTGGAGGCCTCGGCGTCCTGAGCTGGTGGGATCCCTTCGCCCTGCTCGCCGAAGTCACCCGATGACCGGCATCACGATTTTTTATCCTCGGCGGCCTCCTCGCCGCCCTCCTCGTCCTGGCCGCGAACCTCTATCCCTGGTGGACCGGGAGCCACGAGCTCAAGCAACTCGCCGCGTTCGGCAAGGGCTTCAGCGCAGCCTGCTCCGGCGGCATCCTCGGCTGCGCCCACTCCCGATCCGGCACCGCCGCCAATGGCACCGGGGAACGGGTCGGAACCGCCGCCACTGGCACCAGCTCCGGCGCCGGGCTGACGAGCGGGCAACTGCTCGGCACCCTCAACGCCGCGTGCCTCGCCACCGGGTCCACCTCGCTAGCCCGCCACCTCACCACGCGCACGCAGGCGTGGATCGCTCGCGACCGCCGCGCCGATCTCACCGGCTGGCGGGCCGCGCACGGCTGCTGGGGGCGCCTCGCCGTACTCGCCTTCGGCCTGTGCTTCCCGACCCGGGGTGGCTGCTGGTCTGACGCGCCACCAGCCGATCGGTGGAGTTCATCACGATTGGGTGAATCCCGCCGGTTCGAGGCAACCACACGCCATCTTTACAAGTCGCACACTTCGCATTCATCGAAGCATGTCCAGGGGGGACCATGACAAACCCGACACCGCCACCCATGCCCACCTTCCCGCCGCCCCCGCCGGAGCCGAAGAAGTCCCGCACCAACCTCGTCATCATTGGAGCCGCCGCCGCGGTCATCGTCGCGGTCATCGGCACGGGCGTCGTGGTCGTGCAGTCCAGAGACGACGGCGGCAAGCCGGCCGCAGCCTCCTCCTCGTCGGACACCCCGGACGAGGACGTCGTCACCGCCGCCGCGGAGGAGCCGGACCCCGAGCCGGCGGACACAGGACCGCAGATCTTCGGCCTGAACGACACCGCCGAGTACGAGACCGGGGTCGAGGTCACCCTGTCGAACTTCTCGCGTGGGGTGTCGAGCGCCTACGCCGCGCCGGAGAACACGCCGTACGTGAAGTTCACGGTCAAGGTGAAGAACGGAAGCGAGACCACGATCGACACGTCGCTGCTCACGGTCTCCTGCTCGTACGGGGAGGACGGCCAGTCGTCCGAGTCGATCTTTGACGAGGGACTCGACGGTGGCCCGGACACGAAGCTGCTGGCAGGTCGCTCGATCAACGTGCCGTGGGGATGCGAGATGCCGAAGGGTGCGTCGGAGATCCAGATCGAGGTAAGCCCCGACATGGATTCGGAAGCCGCGATCTTCACGGGCAAGGTGAAGTAGCCGGCCCGCTCGAACGCCCCGGTGTTCCCCGTGACGGTGGGGCTTGAACCATGCGCGGTGCAAGGATGACTCCATGGCCAAAGACCGCCCCTGGAATCAGCCCGCGTACACCGAGCCGCCTGCGCCCGAGGGGTTCGACCTGGGCAGTGCCAGCGACGAGGAGGTCCGCTCCTACTGCCTGCAGCGGGCGCGCGACTTCCTCGTTCGAGCCGAGGCGGGCGACTCCGCGATCAGCAGCGACCGTCAGCTCAAGATTGCTTCACAGTACGCATTGATTGCGAGTGCCTTCCGCGTCGACCCCGGTCTCACCTGAGCTGCATCTGTCCCAAAGTGCACAAGGGTGCCCACCTCACGTCATCCGGTAGCTTGAACGTCGCCGGCGTGGGCTGCGCGGGCATCCGTCAGGGCGAGCGCGAGCGCAGGGTCCGCACTGCTCACGGCGAGCCGCCCGTCGATGAGGCGGGCGTTGCCGCTGGAGCGGGCATTGTCGGTGGCGGGCGCGGCGAGCAGGGCCGGTGAAGGCTGATGGCGGCCCCGGCCGTCTGCATCGCCTCGACGTGATCCAGGGCCTCGGCGAGGATCACCGCACGGGCGAGCGCGGCCAGCAGGACGGCGCTGGCCCTGAGCCTCGCGCCGCTGGCCACGGTTCCGGGCCGGCAGAGGCTGACGGCCGCGCCGCCGTTGGCGAGGACGGAGCTCAGCAGTGGGGCGTGCGCGCGGGTGGGCACGGTCAGGCAGCACGGCGAGGGTCGCCCGGCCTGTCTCCATGGCGGCTTGGTGCGCGACACGGCCGATGTCGTAGGCGAGCGTGGCGGTGACAGTGCGACCGGCCTCGGCGAGAGCGGTGGCGAAGGTCTGCGCGCGGGTGACAGCAAGGTCGGTGGGGGCTCGGTTGCCGGTCACGGCAACAGCGCTCCCGGCAAACTGCGGCAGTCGCTCGCGGCCGCGGACCCACAGACCCAGCGGGCAGGAGGGCGCCAGGTCCGTGTCGGAGGGGATGACGAACTGTCAGGACAGCTGTGCCTGGGCGAGTTCCTCCTGCGGTCGGTAGTGGGCCAGGTTCCCGCTGCCGTCGAGGCGGACGCGCCGGGACCACACCTCGGCGGCGGTGTCCTGGCCAAGGTCGGTGGCGAGTTCGCCGGGGGAGAAGTGGGCGGCGAGCGCGGCGCGTGCGGCTCGTTCGGACAGGGCGTGTACGGGCATGACGGCATGGCCTCTCGGGCTGGGCGCGGCACCGGCAGGCGAACCGGTGCCGCGCGGGACTTGCGAAGGGGAAAGGGCTCAGCGGCCGACGCGAAGGGGAGGGCGGTCGGCGGCGGGAGCGGTGTCGGACGAGGTCCAGCCGGAGTTCCTGTTCTCCTCCCACCAGGCGGGCGGGCTGCCCGGCCGTCTGGCGGCCGCGCCGGGTGCCGTTGCGGGCGGCGGAGTCGGGGGCGGGGTAACGGGAGCTGCGGGGGTGGGCAGGCTGGTCTCCGTGTAGGCGATGCGACTGCGCAGGCTGATGCCGATGCCGTCGACGCTGAGGTAGATGGAGCTGTCTCTGATCTCGGTGATGCGCCCCTTGACCAGGACGTCGACCCCGTCGACGAGTGACTCGGTGGCGTTGCGGGCCAGGTCCCGCCAGGCGGTGCAGACGTAGCGGATCGGAGTTCCGTTGCGCCACTTCTGCGCGGCGGCGTCCCACTGGGTGGGGGTCTCGGTGAGGAGGAACCGGCAGACGGCGACGCCGGATTCGCTGAAGCGGACTTCCACGTCGCCGGTGACGGTGCCGGACACGTGCGTGACGGACGGGGCCATGCGAACACCTCTTATATGAAATAATAGTGTTTCATGGGTGGGAGTTAATCCCCCTGTCGGTACTTTCCGCCGGAGCGTGCGGTACGACGGGCGAGCCGCCGGACGAGTGCCTTCCACCTTGTCGGCTGCGCCGGGGCCGGCGGCGGGGTGAGGTTGTCGAACACTGTGGCGTCCCCGATCTCCACCACCATCGGGACTGTGCCGTCGGCCCGGACCAACTGCTCGTCGGTGGTGTCCAGATGAACGGAGACCCGCACGGCCTCCCGGTCGGCGTCGAGGTAGACGAACACGAGGATGCCCGCGATCTCGGTGCACGGAAGTCCTTCGTCGTCGGGGCCCTCCATCGGGTGGAAGACCGCCGAGCTGTTCGCCTCCGCGCAGTCCTCGGCATCGGAGAGGCTGAGGCTGCCGGAGGCGCGCACGCAGCGGAGGATGTCGGAGGCGCAGAGCGTGTACTCCTCGTCCCCGCGGTCCTCCTTGGGCCCGTAGTAGAGGTCCACGGCCGTCCGGTCGTCGGCGGGCGGGAGGTAGGGGATGCCTTCGTCGCCGGCCACGTTGTCCCAGGAACTGCGCACGTGCCGGGCCAGCGCGGCCAAAGCGGAGCCTTCGTCGGACCACAGCGTCACCTCATCGCTGTGCCGGTCCTGCTGGCGCAGCACCCACGCCCGGCCGGCTGCCTGGGTGGTGAGGTCTTCGTGGATGGCGAAGCTGAACCGGTTCAGCCACCTTCCGACGATGGTGACGGTGTCGGTGCCCGGCCATTCGCCGGTGCGCTCCTGGAGGCCGTCCAGCAGACCGGCCAGGTCGATGATGGCCTCGCCCGAGGGGGTGGCCGGGTCCGGTGTGATCACGGTGGTTTCCTTTCGTGCGGTACGGGGCGGTCAGGACCCGGACCCATTCATGAGGGCGTGCCACAGGTCCATGAGGTGTTGCTGTTCGGGGGTGAGGGTCGCGGTGCGCAGTACGCGTTTACGCAGGACGGGCGCGTCGAGGCTGATACCGAAGGGCATGGTCGGCTGGTCGGGCAGTGTGACCAGCCGGTAGTTCGATGTGCGGATCATCCAGGCCTCGTACCGGTCGGCGGGGCTCCCGGCACGGGCGGCCTGACCGTCGTCCGGGGTGTGGGGCGGGCAGTAGCAGGAGGGATCGGTGCAGGGGAGTCCGGCGGGGTGACGGGTGAGGATCGGGCTGCGGCGGTAGTGCGTGGCGGTGCCGTTCAGCATCGGGCAGTGCGCGGAGGTGTACGACAGGCACTCGGGGTGCAGTGCCGGTTCCGGGGCGCAGCCCCTGAGGACGTCGGCCGGTCGGACGAGCAGGAAGCACCGCTCGTCCAGCGGGTGTTGGCAGATCTGGCACAGCCGTCGCCGGAAGGCGGTGATGGCCTTGTCGGCGTCGAGGACACCGAAGGCCGCGCGGCCGTCGTGGATCAGGGTCACGTACGGCACCACCAGCCCGCCTGCCAGCGGCCGATGGGCGCAGCGTTGGGGTATCGGATGCATGGGTCAGCTCTCTCGGGGCGCTGGAGTGCGCGTGGGGGCTCGTTCGTGCGAGGCGTCAGATGCTGGCTGGGAGGGTCGGCGGGGCCGCCGGCCAGGAGCGTTTCCCAGTGGGCGTAGCGGCAGCCGGTGGCGTCGTGCAGGTGAAGGTGCAGCCAGGTGCTGTCGCCGGCCCGGATGACGGCCTCGGCGCCGATGGCGGCGGCCCGGGGGTAGATGGTGCTGTTGTCGGGGTCGACCAGGACGACGATCAGTCCCGGCCGGCGTGGCATGTGCCGGAGTGCGAAGCCGGTGAAGCCGAGGTCGTCCAGGAGCACGAGCGGAGCACGCTGGTACTCCTCGGCGCTGAACAAGTGCGAGGGACGGTGCAGCTGGGGGACCGGGTTCGGCCGCAGGCCGACCGGATCGGCGTCGGTCCTGTCGCTGATGACCGGTACCGGGGCCTGCGGTCCTTCCCGGGGGGCTTGCAGCGGGGCGGGCATGGCTGTGGCACGTCGCTTTCGTGAGGACCGCGGCCAGGAGACAAGCCGTGGGCGGGAAGGGGGAGTTGGTGGTCTGCGGGCGGGGCGGCCGGTCGAGGTGGCCCCGCCCGCAGGCGGTCGTTCAGCCGAGCGGGTAGAGCACCAGCGCGGGGAGAGCGGTGTCGGGGATGCCGTCCGGGTACAGCTCGCGCAGGGACTGGTCTGCCGTGAGCTCCTCCGGCAACGGGAAGATGTCGCCGACGAGGTCGCTGTGGATCGGCGCGTACCGGGAGACGCTGTAGGTGGAGAACGGCGAGAAGAAGTTGCCCCCGGCGTCCCGGGACAGGACGACAAGCATGTCTCCGGGCAAGTCCTTCCACTCCTTGCGGACCAGGTGGCGCAGCACAGCGAGGGTCAGGGGGCGGTCGGGAGCCTCGCCGTCCGGGTCGGGTGAAGGAGCCTGCTGCTGGTCGGTCATGACGGCCTTTCATGTGCAGGCCGGGCGAGGAGAGGCCCGGCCGGTTGATCGGCGGGGTGCGGGCGCCGCTCCGTCGCCGGGGCGGCGCCGTCAGGACCGGTCAGTCGTCCTCGATCTCGTCCAGGCAGGAGACCGGGATACCGCTGCCCGGAATCCGGAAGCGCGTCATGTCCTCGGGGATGCGGTACTTGGGCCTGCCCGGCTCGCCGTTGCGCGGGTCACGGCGCAGGGTGCGGGTGGACTCCTCGTCCAGCAGGAAGACCGCGCGGGAACCGGTGCGGTTGCGCTCCTGGACGGTGCCGGTGAGACCGCGCAGCAGGGCCGGGCGCAGTGAGTTGTTGATGCGGGCCCGGCGTCCGGCCACGAGTCCCGCGGACGCCTCCTTGTCGATCGCGCGGAGCCGCCGTGCGGATGCTTCCTGGACCTTCGAGACCTTGATTGCGTCCGGCAGTTGGCCGATGAAGTCGAGGACTTCGTCCATGGTGACGCTCATGCTGGTTCGCCTCTCTGCGGTGCGGGGTGGGGAACCGGCCGGGCACGTCCGTGCCCGGCCGGGGATTCGGGGGCGTCGGGGTCAGGCGGCGGGGTTGGGACGGTGGCGGGCGACCGCCTGTGCCTCGACCTCGGACAGCTGGTAGCTGCCCTTGTCGTCCTGGCCGAGCGCTTCGAGCAGCAGCAGGTAGCGGGCCCGCTGCTCGTTGAGGTGCGACCACGTCTTGGGATCGCGGATGTCGTACTCGCAGGCAGCGGCGACATGTGCGAACAGCGCGTTGACGACGCGCGCCTTGGGCAGCTGCACCGCCGTCTCCGTCAGGTCCGCGTTCTGGGGCTCCTTGACGCCCAGGAAACGGGCGACGGTCTCGGAGTCGTGCTTGTCGGTCCAGGAGCTGTAGAACCAGGGAAGGGTGAGCACGATCTCCTGCGCGAAGACGCGGGCCGCGTCCGGAAGGGTCTTCTGCCGCACGAGCCGGGCGACGAAGTCCTGACGGGGACCGGCAGCCGCCTTCCAGGCCCGGTTGCAGGCGATGACCGTGCGGCGCTCCTCCGCCCTGCGCTCGTCGTCCTGCGTCCTGGGCTTCTTCGGCTGGGGACGGACCTTGTGGCCGTGCGCGGCCGGGTCGGCGCAGTGCCACACGGGCTGGTGCTCGTCATCGAGCCGTGCGCTGTGGCCGGGGCAGCCTTTGTGGTTGTCCTCGGTGAGCGGATTACCGAGGCCGGTGGTGAGTTCGGTCAGCGGCTTGGAGTGGTCCTTCTCGCTGTAGTGCGGCCGCCGAAGCAGCGGAATGTCCGCCGCCTTGAGGTCCTCCTCGGCCTTGGTCCGGGCGTCGGTGTCGGCCTGCTCGGCCTTGAGCAGCGCCATCTCCTGGTCCCAGTGGCCGCGCCCGCCGTTGCCCTCCTCGTGGTCGCGCTCTAGCGCTCGCAGCAGACGGCGTTCCGCGCCGGGCACGTTCTCGACCTCGGAGAGCTGGGCGGTCTGTTCCAGGTCCATGCCTCCGGCCGTTGCCCGGCGGAGGGTGGCGTCGTCGAGCTTCTGGGCCGCCTTGGCCTGCTTGACGGCGTTGCGGCCGACGCCCAGAGCCTTGGCGGCCCGACGGCGCTCGACCTCGTTCATGCCGATCAGGGACAGTTCCTGAGACTTCAGGATGTCGCGCGCGGTCATCCCCTCGCGGTACTTGTTCTCGACCAGGGACAGGAACCTGGTCCAGCCGTCCCGGCCGACGAGGTCATCCCGTACGTGCGCCTTGATCCTGCGCACCGGGCGGCCGTCCCCCTCGGCGCTGTCGTTGGCGATCTGCTGCGCCTGCGCACGCCTCCAGCCTTTGAAAGCGCCGTAGGTGCCATCGGCCCGGGGGCGGACACTGATGGTTTCCTCGACACCGATCTCCTTGACGGAGTTGATCAGGTCCTCGTCCGGTTCGGTGTCCTCCTCGCGGGCGTTGCACGCGTCACGCACCACGAGCGCCGGGTCGAGCAGGACGATCTGCGGAGCGTTCTCCTCGTCGTACGGGGCGGGTTCGGTGGCCGGGGTCGAGACGGCGGTGACCATAGGGCTCTCCTTCTCCTTGCCTGTTCGGCGAACTGGGGCGGTCGGGGGGCGGTGCCCCCTCGCTTCATATTTAATAATAGTGTCTTCTGTTGTGGTGGCTAGATACCCTCTGACCTGCGAAAACGTGATCGCGAGGAGGCTTCTGCGGTGCTCCGTAAGACGCGGCGTTCAGGTGGCGCGGGGGTGTCGGGCGTGTGTGGGCGGCCCGGATCCCGGCGTCGAAGTCTGGATGCTGCGGCCGTCGACGGCGGCAGCGCTCGGGGCCCCGCTCGCCGGCGTCCAGGACGGACGGTCGGAAAGGTGCGGTGCGCCTGCCTGCGGGCGCCCCTGCGCCGGGGCGCCCGCAGGCACGGGCGGTCAGGGCGATACGCGGGTGACGCGGGTGACGCGGGAGGTCGGCAGGTGGACGCGCAGGACGTCCTCGTGCGCGGGCGGGTCAAGGATCGCGAGTTTCTGGAGTGCTTCGATCGGTATCGGGTCCGCGAAGTCCAAGCACCGGGCCTTCTTCCGTACGGGCCGCCCTGGAGGGGCGGTCCATGGCCAGGGCGGGCGACTGGTCAGCGGATGACGATGATGGTGAAGTCGGCTTCCAGGACGGCTAGGGCGGCGCGGATGGACGCGCGGGTCTCCCAACTCGGGGCCGAGTAAGGGAAGTCGAGGGCGCGCACTGCGTCGTCCAGGACGTCGTCGGATATCGGCAGCTTGTATTCGTCGCGGTAGAGGGCGAGGGCGGTCGCGGTGACGACGCGGGCGCGGTTGTAGGCGATGGCCTCCCCGGCCGTGACCTCTGTGCCCAGGGCTTCGCGCGCGGTGGGCGGCAGTTCCGCGATCCCGCTCGCGAGACGGCGGGCGGGAACGCGCAGGCGTGCCGACCGCAGGGCGCGGTGGAGCATTCGAAACATGCCAACTCCTGGGGCTGGAAGGGGGGAGGGGCGGGGCTTTCACCCCGGTGTGCGGCCAGGGCGACGCCCTTTCAAACACTAATAATAGTGTAAGTTGGGGATGTGTGAACCCGCCTCTGACCTGTGCAAACGAGGTACCGGATGGGTGGGGAAGGACGGGCAGGCCTGAGCTGGCTGACCGGGGGCGGCAACCTGCTTGGGTCCGCCTACTGGTGGGTTTCGGCGTCGGCCAGGGCGGGGTTCCAGCGCATCCCGTCGGCGGTGAGCGAGACGTCCGCAGGTATGGGCCCCTGGAAGTGGCGGTCGGTGGGCTCGTCGCCCTGGGCGTGGGCGTCGATCCACCTGTCGGCGGCCTGCTCGTCGCCGAGGGCGCGGAGCAGGCCGGCGAGAGCGTCGGCTTCGATGCATCCGAGCGTGACGGCGATGTCGCCCGTGAGGGTGTCGCCGCACCAGGCGTCGGTGAAGGCGCGGGCGGCATCGGCCGGGATGGTGACGGTGTCGGTCATCGCAACTCCAGTTGCGTTCGTGGTCGGAGAGTGACCGGGGTGGTCAGTGCGGGTGGGTCGATGCTGTGCTGTCCGGTCCGAGGTCCGGCGGCGCGATGTAGTCGAGGCCCGATTCCGGCGAGACGAGGTCGCCGGGATCGGTGCCGGTGCAGTAGGCGTCGAAGACCTCGCCTTCGGTGAGGGGTTCGAACGCGCCCGTGCGCAGCCGCCAGCCGTAGACCTGGTCTGGGGAGCTCGGGGTGGAGCTCCGCACGACCAGCCCGCCGGGACTCCCGGTCGCCAGGCCGAGGGCCAGGACGGTGGTTAATTCGAGGGCCTCGGCCTCGTCGAGCTGGCACGCGCCGTCCAGGTCCGTATCCGCGTGGAGGACGGCGACCAGGGTTTCCTGTGCAGCCGAGACGCTGCAGGCGAGGTGCAGCCTGCCCGGCCGGGCCGCGTCGAGGATGCGGGCCAGCAGGTCCGATGCCCATGCGAAGGCCGTCCGGCCGATGTCCTCGCCGCAGGAGGCGCAGGCTCCGAGCCGGGCCAGGAGCGCTGAGGCGTACTCCCAGGTGGCTTGCCGGACGGCTTCGTCGACCAGGGTCGGGATCAGGTCGGCCAGGGGCTGGCCGTCGTACGGGATGGCCGGGCCCGTGGCGGCGAATTCGGCGGTGAAGCGGGCGCGGCTGGACGGGCTGTCGGGGTCGAGGCCGGTGTCGGTACAGAAGTCGGCGTACTCCTGCGGGTCGAAGAGGGCAACTGCGGTTCGTATGCCCTGGGAGGCGCGGCCGCTGAGAAGGTCTCCGAACGCTTCCAGGTAGGTCTCGAAGTCGGCGAAGGCGAAGGTGCGGTAGTGCCGCATGGCGCGGAAGTCGTGCTCGTCGGTGAGCAGGCCGATGGTGCCGGCGACTTCGCGGCGCAGGGTGCGCCGCATGGTGTGGCGGTCGGTGTGCGGCGTGTTGCCCGCCGCGTGCGACAGGCGTTCGGGGGACTGGGATGCGTGCGTCACGTGCGCGCCTTTCTCGTGGGTGAGCTGACGGTGTCGGCCGTCGTGTGCTCCCGTGGGCGGTCAGGTGGGTGCGATGTGCGTTGGTGCGGTGCGTGCGTGCCTGCGAGGGGATTTGAACCCCTGACCACCCGCAAGTGGGGCCGCTCTACCGCTGAGCTACGCAGGCTTGGGGCCGCCGGTGCGGCGGCCGGGTGGCGGTGGGTCAGCGTCCGGCGATCTCGCGCAGCCGCTTCAAGGCGGTGGGCGCGTCGACGTACCAGAACGTCTCGCTGGGCCTCAGGCCGAGAGCCTTGGCGGCAACGTCACAGATCAGGCGGCGCTCCTCGCCTCGCTCCGCGTAGACGCTGGCGAGCGTCTCGTACTCGTCGCCGTCGTCGTCCGTGCCGGTGACCTCTGTCTGCTCCTTGCTGGGCAGGGATACGAGCGTCCAGCCGGTGAGGTGCGCCGTCCATCCGGCCGCGCACAGTTGGGAACCGCACGCCGGAGCCTCCTCGGGGGACAGTCGGAGGGCCTCGGGCAGATACGCCCAGTTGTCCATGTTGAAGACGTTGGGCTGCGCCTCGATGGCGCTCAGGACGGCAGACGCCACGGCGGCGGGCGTCTCGGGCTTGGGGGTTACCTCGGTGTCGGTCATCACAACTCCAGTCATGGGGAACGGCGTTGGAGTAGTGCTGGCGGGACTCGAACCCGCGACCTCAGGACTTATAAGATCCGCGCTCTACCAACTGAGCTACAGCACCTCGGTATTCGGATATCGGGGCTGCGCCCCTCGGCCTGGCCGGGCGGGGCGGGGCGCGGCCCTGCTCTGGGGGACCGGGCTGGGGGAGCCGTCTCGACTGCCAGGTCTGCCGGGGGAGTGCCTGCGGAGGCCGGGCGGGAACCGGGGCGCCAACCGCTCTTGATATCTAATAATAGTGTCTTTACGTGGAGAGGGAACCCGCCCCTGACCTGCGCTTCTTACTCCTGGGCGGGTTCCCCTGCCGCCTGGGCGAACGCGGACAGCATGGAGACCACGGAGCTGGGGCGCCCGGACGCTTCGGCCCGCACCCCCTCACCGGAAGGGCCGACGAGCACGGTGACGCTGTCGACCTGGACGGGGCCGTGCTCGCCGGGTGGTCTGGTGTCGTGCGTCCAGACGATCCGGGTGCGCCGGTGCTCCTCCACGATCCGGGCCCCGGGAAGTGCGCCGGCCACGGCTTCCGTGACGGCGCGGCGGCCGTTCTCCTCCGCCTCCTGCCGGGCTGAGAGTTCGGCGGCCTGCTGCGCGGCCTCGGCGTGCAGCGGAAGCAGCCGCCGGGTGATCTCGCGGGCCACGTGGTGGGCGCTGCGGGTTGTGACCCCGATCGACGGAGCGATCATCTTGGCCTCGTCCGGCAGTGCGGCGTAGATCTTCAGGCGGTCGGGGCGGCGGTCGTCGGGCTGGCACAGGCGCAGGGTGCGGCCGTCGCCGTCGACGATGAGTCGTCCCAGGCCGCGCGCGTAGTCGCTGAGTTCGGCCGTGCGGCAGTGCGTGCCCAGCTCCCGCGCCACCTCGGCGGCGAACGCGTCGAACTGCTCCTGCGTGGTCAACTCGTGTGTCATGGCGGCTATTTCACTCCTTCGGATGATTGGTTGGGGTGCTGGACCTGGGGCTTCTCGCGCCCCGGTCGCGTGACTCGGCGTCGTGGCGGGCGTCCTCGGCGGTGTATCCGGTGTCGCACCACGGGCGGCACAGCTGGCCTGCGGGTGCGCCGCAGGTCTCGCACCGGTTGTCGAAGTCCTCCGGGCGCCAGGGGCGCAGCTGGCCGCTCATGCGGGGAGCTCTCGGATGTGGTTCGCCATGCCGTGGTAGCCGGTGCGGCTGCGGGCGAGCCGCGGGAGAGCCCCGTCGGGGGCGGTGGCCTTGAAGGCGTTCACTGGGCCGAGGCAGGCGCGGACGGCGGTGAACTGGTCCCAGTGGTGGGGGTCGGTGGTTCCGGTGACGTGCACGTGACCGCGCATCGCCCCGCCCAGTTCGAACACGACGGCGTCGGCATCGCGGGGGCCGGCGGTGGCGTTCACCGTGCCGGCGGGCGTCTCGATGGTCAGGCTCGGGCTGGTCATGGACTGAGACTCCTCGGGGTCGACCGGGTGAGCTGGAGGTATGCCGCCCCGACGCCCGGCGAAGGGGAGGTGCGGGCGTCAGGGCGGTCGGCCAGTGGCGTGCTGGCCGGGCGGCCGTCCACGTCTCGACGGGGGAAGGGCGTGGGCGGCGTCTGGGGACTACTTCTTGATCCCGTAAGGCAGCGGCAGTGCGCGGGCGTGCCCGATCACGTAGGGCGATGCGTCGTCGGCCGGGAAGGACTCGGCGACCTTCTGGAGTTCGGCGGGGGCGATGGGGTGAAGCCACCCGTCCTCCACGTCCCACCCGCACACGTGCGTGCCCGCGTCGGCGGTCATGGCGATCAGGGCGGCCTCACGCACGGTGGTGCCCTCCAGAGAGAACGTGAGCAGCACGAAGAACCGCATGTACTCCTCGGGCGAATGATCCACGCGCCACGCGCCCGGCTCGACGGACACGTGCAGCTCGGCGCTCAGCTCGATGCCGTCCGTGCGCTCGGCCGAGATGCTGAGCCGGTGGCTCCCCTCGCCGAGGGTCGGCAGCAACGTGGTCAGTGCGTGCAGGGCGCGGCCCATGGCGGACGCGCTGGCGGCGTTGTCGGGTTGTGGAAGGTTCGGCTCAGACATGCGAGGCCTCATCGTCGGAGTGAGGGAACTGAAGGACGGGGGCGGGGTAGACCTCACGCCTGACAGCGGAGACGTCGGGGCACGGAATGACGGCCTTCTGGAGCGCGGCCGTGTCCATGGGGTGGAGCCACCCGTCCTGTACGCACCAGCCGCACGCGCGGGGGGCGGGTTCCGCGGCGGTGGTGGCGACCAGGACGGCGCTGCGCATCGTGCTGCCCTCCAGGGCGAACACCAGCAGCATGCGCAGGGCGCAGAACTCGTCTTCGTCCAGGACGGCCAGACGGACCGGGTCCATGCCGATCGAGAGATCGGTTCGGCCCGTGACGAACGTGCTGTCGGTCCGCTGGGCTACGAGATTCAGCGTGTGCTCGCCGTCTCCGAGTGCCTGGACCACGGCCGTAAGGGCGCTCAGAGTACGGCTCATGGCAGCCGTGACGGCGTCGTCTCCGGGGTAGGTGAGCTCTTGGCGTGCAGACATGAGGACTCCTTGCGAGGCGGGGCGGTGGGCGCCGGAGGTCGGCCGCACTGTGCCCCTGAGCACAACGGGTGTCTTGTGGCGCGCGGTCTGCTCCGCAGCCGCGTTGCGCTGCCGCTACGCGGCAGGGGCCGGGGCGGGCGCGCTCCGCGCTCTCTACGGGGCTGGGACGCGCGCTCCGCGCTCTGGGGACGGTTGGGCCCGTGCGGGCCGGGCTCGGGGGAGGTACCCGACCCGCACGGGGGTCTGTCAGCTGAGTGCGCCGGTGATGCGGCTCAGCGGGTGCGGAGCTGGAGCAGGCGCCGGTGTGCCTTGCTCTTGATCTCGTCGTCGGCGCCTTCGAGTACGGCCGTGGCGCGTGCGATTTCCTCGGTCATGGACTGCGGCGGGCGGCGGGGGGTGAGGTGGTCGAGGTAGCCCGTGATGGCGCGCTCGGCCGCGTAGGCGGTCCGTCCGACGCGTGCGGTCTCGGTGGCGAACACCTCGTCGAGGGCGTCCAGCCGGGCGGAGTGGTTGGTCTGCTTGCGCTTGGAGGAGTCCTCTTCCAGCGGCCACAGATCCGCGATCACCTGGTGAAAGTCGGCAATGGCGATGTCCGTGCGGACCAGTGCGGTTTCCTCGGCGGCGAACTGCTCGAAGTAGTGCGAGGAGAGTCCCAGGGTGCGGCGGACTTCCTTGATCTGGCTGGTGGCCCCTGCGGTGTGCCGGACGGCCCAGCGGGTGACCGCGTCGCGGACGGCGAACCGCTCGGTGTTGGCGCAGACGGGACGCCACGGGGTGACAACGCACTGGAACTGGCCGTTGCCCGAATGGTCGTTCATGACGGCGATGTACGGCACCACGATGTCGTTGATGCCCTCGGCGTCCACGGTGACCGTTTCCGGGAGACGGATGGAGACGAACACGCGCTTCCCGCCGCGCAGGAGTCCGGCGGACTCCCACACCACGTCATAGCGGCTCACCAGTTCCTGGAGGAACACGAACCCTGCCCGGTTCTGAATCGGCGTGTACCGGGAGCCGACGGCGCCGAGAGCGGCGCCGGTGTCGGCGCGCACGGTGTGCCGCTGGTCGGCGTGCTCGCGCGTCTCGCCCTGCCACTCGTACAGCGCGGGCACGGTGGTGACCTCGAAATCGAGTCCGGACAGACGGAGTACCTCGTCGATGTCCGTGGTGCCGCCGGGGATGATCTGGCCGAGGCCGTGCCAGGCGGGGGAGGACGCGTACAGGGCGGCGGTGCCGTCCGCCTGCTCGTCGAGTCCGTGGTTCGCGAGGATCTGCTGAATCTGTCCCTCGGTGTTGCGGGAGACGGTGAACGTCTCGCCCTGGTCCCAGCCCGTGAGGACCTCGTAGGTGTCGGTGCCGATCATGCGGACCTCGCCCCGGTCGATCCGGGCTTGGAGCGCGCGCTCCGGCGCGCCGACGGACTCGATCTGTGCGGCCTTCTCGGCGGCGAACGCGGTGTTGACGTCGGTGATACTCACGATTCCCCTTCGCGTTGGTTTCTGCGGGTCGGGGGTGGTGCCACCACCCCCGAACAACTTCAATAATAGTGTTTATCGAGGGGAGGTAAACCCCCCTCTGACCTGCCACTTCACCTTGATGCCTGGGCTGCCCTCGGGGCGTCTACTCCGTTCACTCCGAGACGAAAGGGGGCGGTGAGCGTCACGGATCCGCAGGACACTGGCCTTCCGGCTGCTGCACGCCCAACCCACCCGTCTTTGGCCGGCCGCTGTCGAGCGTCTCCGCGCACTCCATCCGCCGGCACGCCCGAAAGCCTCAGCAGCGGTTCGGCGAGCACTGAACGCGGCCGCAGTGCCGCGCCCTGTCGACCTGAGACAGGGCGCGGCGTCTCAGCGTCGCTACGCGAGCGCGGGAAGGTTCCCTGCCTCGGTGGCGCCCTCGGCTCCGGGCATGACCCCCGCGTCCACGGCTTGCTCCCTGAGGTCGTCCCAGACCTCACACCAGCCCTCCGCCTCCGCCAACCTGTCAAGGTCCTCCACGGTGGAGGGAAGCGCGGTCAGAACTACCCGGGCCTCACTGCGGTACGAACCGCAGTGGTCGGCGATCCACTTCACGAAAGGGTCGCTCGACGACTTGAGGCTGTCCCACGCGTCCGCGTACGCCCTGCGGCACCTAGCAGAGGCCTTGAGCACGTCCCCGGAGTAGGCGCGGGACTGACGGAGGGCCTCCTCGCTGTCGCCGTATCGCTCCGTGTACTTGTTCCTCGCCACCTCCGTAGCTTCGTACTCGGCATCGGTAGCCGCTGCCATGCTTTCGACGAACCTCTGTACCTCCGGCAGCATCCGCCGGATCTCCTGCTCTGTCACTTGCGATCCCCTTCGCTGTTGGCTTCTGCGAGTCGGGAGGGCCGGAGCCACCAGCCCTCCCGAACAACGCCAATAATAGTGTGTATTGGGAGTGTGTGAACCCACCCCCGACCAGCGCACTTACAGGCCGAGGAACTCCACAATCCATTCCGACCAGTGGAAGTGCTCATAGAGCGCCAAGGGGCCGAGCGCGAAGATCCCGGCCAGCACGTAACCAGCGACCTGCGACCACGTCCGGTACGCCACGTGCCCAACGCTCTTGCGCCACGTGATGTCTACCGAGATCTCACACCCGAAAACGCTCGGGTGGAACCCACGGTGGATTCGGCCCAACTTCCCACCAGGGCGCGACGCGTGCACGTGGTGCTCTCCGCTGGCGTCCAGGGCAATCCTCTCGAACTTCCATGTCTGTCCGGCGGCTGCACCCGATTGCACATGCAGCTTGCGGCCTGTCTGGATTTCCTCGCCGGTCGCACACGAAATGAGCTTCATGATCAGGTCCCCTCTTTTCCGATCACGGATGTGCGTCCCCGGGGAAAAGGCGAAAGCCTCGGCCATTCCCCCAGGGGCCGACGGACTACTTCAGAAACCCGCGAGAACTGAGGAATTCAGCGGTGATGTGCGCGACTCCGCGAGGCTTGTAGATCTGCGGGAAACGCCGCATCTCCACTTCGGTACGCCCGTACTCGTCCGGCTCCGACAGCTCATGAACCAGCCTGTACGGACGGTCACCCGTCGGCATTTCCAGCACCACGGGACCCACCTTGGTCTCAAAACGAATTCCCGTGTAATTCGCATCGGAGTTGTGCACGATGCTCGCGCCCGCCCTTTGGCAGACCAGGGGCAGGAAGTTTGCGACCGTTCGAGCCTGAATTGCCAGGCCGTTCATCGGCGCGTCACTGCCGCGCACCCGGCGGACTATTCCGTCAGATATCTGAATTTCCACGTCTTCCCCTTCGTTGGTCCCTTGCGGTTCCTGGGGGTCGCCTCCCCCAGGAGTTCAAATAATAGTGTGTGAAGCGGTTGAGCGGAACCCCTGTTGCACTGCGGGTTGCGCTGGATGTTGCGTCAAGGTGTTGCGGTAGACGTTGCGTTGAGTGTTGCGGAGCTGCCTGCGCGCTCTGGGCGGCCCTGCCTGGTCGCGAAGGTCGTAGCGTGTGGTCGGGTCGCTGACATCCCCTCTGCTGCCGCTGCTCCCTGCCCAAGTGATGAGAGAAGGGTGGGGTTGGGCGGTGGGCTGGCACGGCGGCGCGGGGATCGGGGCGGGGGTTTCTGGTTGCGCGTCGGCGGGAACCTCCGCGCTCGGACGCTGGTGCGTCCGGACTATGAGCGGTCCCTGCGTGCCGAGCCGCCGGAGGCAGGCACCCCGGAGGAGCACCTATTCCATTATCCTGGTATTCCGTGCTTTACTTATTTCACGGAATACAGTCAAATATCTTCGCTTTCTAAAGGAACCGGAGGTTCCCTCAACTACCACCCAGGGAAACGAATATGACGCACTCTCAACTGAGCCACCGTCAGTCCATAAACAAAATTGACCTCTTTGCGTGCCGGAGGCACGCTAATTAACCATCCTTTCACGTTCCGGAGGAACGCAAATGCCTACATCCGCTTTTCGTTCCGGAGGAACGCAAGTTGTGAATTGGCCGGAGGCCAATTCGCAACTCCCCGCCGGAGGCGGGCAATCCGCGCGGGGACGCGCGAAACGAGCTTCGCGAGTATTCGGCTGCCGGAGGCAGAGCGAAGCGG
>NZ_JBIVKB010000033.1:0-40865 GCF_044750545.1 Streptomyces sp. NPDC088794
GCTCAGGTCGAGGAACCGCTCGCCGGTGCGCAGCGGCTGTGGTGGAGCTGACGACCGCCCGCGTGCGCGCTGTGCGGGCCGGCCGCGGCGGGCCCGCACTGTTGTCGGCGTGTGACCCCGCATGCGGCGACAGAGAACGCCGTCGCCAGCGCCCTGGTGGCCACCCCGAACCTCCGCAGTGGAATAGCAGGTTTCTGCATGGCCTCAACGCTAGGCCCGATTCCGTTCTGTTTCGTCATACTGCGGTCGTCATCCCTCGGGAGACAGGCGGTACGACGTTACTCCGACGGGAGTACTCTCCGGAGCGCCGTGCGGGTGCCCTGCGCTTTCCCCGATGGTGCTGCGTCGACTGCCATCACTAGCCTTCTGCGTACGGGTTGCATCGCTTATCCGCATTCCTACTTCCCACCGAGCGAACCTGAGACGAACGTTAAAGAGCTGCTCACGCGCTCTGGTGAATGATCAGTTGTGGGAGCTTCTCGCGCCGTTGCTTCCGCCGTGGCCCGATAAAGGCGCCCGGTCCGCGGCCGGTGCCGGATCGGCAGTGCCCGCAGAGCATCTTGTACGTGCCGCATACCGGGATCGGCTGGGAAGACCTTCCGCAGGAATTCGGCTTCAGGTCAGGCATGACGTGCTGGCGGCGGATCAAGCGGTGGATCAACGCCGGGGTGTTCGACGATCTGTATCGGATCCTGCTTGCTCAGCTGAACGCGGCAAACGAGATCAACTGATCCCGGGCGGTGATCGACGGCAGTCACATCGACATTAAAAAGGGGGTCCCGGACCTTGAGTTCGCCCCCATTTCCAGCCCCCCCCGTGAGCGGAGTCGAGAACCACGCGCGAGACGTCGATGAGGCCGGCGTCATCGATTCGGTGCAGCACCGCCTCGTGCGGGCGGCCCCACACCCCGCCGCGACCAGATCGCTCAGACCGCCAAGCGGTCCGCGGAGTTCGCCGACTGCTACCGACGGATCGCGCACCGCCGGGGCAAGAAGATCGCCACGACGGCGATCGCCCGCAAACTCCTCGCCCGCGCCTGGCGCAAAGGCGTCTCGAACCACCCGGCACGCACTACGAGTTCGGCCCTCGGGGCGGGCCAGCATTCCTCCGCCCAGAGGGTGCACTACGCCCTTGACAGGCCCAGCCCTCATGGGTGGGTGTATCCGTCAGGTCTGGTGGATCGTGCGGTGGCTGCGTGCAGTCGGACGGAACAACGCAGACGCCTGCTGCCGGCCCGGCTGGTGATGTATTTCGTGCTCGGGCTGACCCTGTTCTCGCCGGCGCCGTATCTGGACGTGATGCGGCATTTGGTCGAGGGCCTTCGGGGTCAGGGCCTGCTGGGCGAACGGCACATCCCGGCGAAGTCGTCACTGTTCCGGGCCCGGCAGCGGCTCGGCCCGGAGCCGCTGCCAGTGCTGTTCACCACGACCGCGAAACCGATGGGCACCGAGGCCACTCCGGGGGCGTTCTGGCGGGGGCTGCGGCTACTGACGCTGGACGGGACCTGCTGGGATGTTGCCGACAGTCCCGCCAACGAGGCCGCCTTCGGCCGCCCCGACAACGCCCGCGGCCACGACAAGAGTTCCCTTCCCCGAGTGCGGATGGCCTGCCTGATCGAGGTGGGCACGCACCTCGTGCTGGACGCCGAGCCGGCCGACTGACGCACCGGGGAAGTCACCCTGGTGGGCCGCCTGCCCCGCTCCTGCGACGCCGGTCAACTGGTCCTGGCCGACCGCGGGATGTGTGTCAGGTGCCAGGGCGAGCACGCCACGCTTCCTGGAGCGCCGGCTGCACGTCTTCCCCGAGAACGAGGTGTGTCGTCCTGCCCGGCAGGGTGGGCAGCTCAGCCCAATGAGTCACCGTGTCATCGTCGGCAAGACCGTAGGGCAGACGGACATATCCGTCAGAGTCGACGAAGCAATTCCTGTGTTCCGTTCCGTCCTCACTGAAGTGCCGAGTCGTGAAGTACATCGGCCTTACCAGCCAGAACGCCTCCTTCACCGGGTTCTCGGACTCGGCGCTGGCAGCTGGGTACCGGCCCGTGACCGCCGCTGCCACCGGTACACCGTCCTGCGGCAGCCTTTCACGTGCGTCGATCCAGGTCGTCTGGGTGTTCAGATTCGCCATCCCTCTCCTCAGTCAAGCGTTCGGATGCCTGTTCTTCGCCCATGCGCCCGCACATCGGCAAGACCGTTGTACCGATCTCGGCATCCGGTAGGACTGCCCGGCGCTTGCGCAGGTTGAGTGAGCCGGGACGAACGCGGACCGAACACTTCCGACTTTCTGCCTTCCCTCTCGGATCGCGGCAGATCACCAGCCGACACCGCGACCTCATTTGCGACGATCAGTAAGAACTCCGGCCAGGGCTTCGTCGGTGTTGTCCACGGAGCACAGCAGCGGGTGGTGGCCGAAGCCGCGCTTGTAGGTCGCCGCTGCCTGCTCCTTCTCGGGTGGGAGGTGACCAGGGTGCAATGCCCGTGCAACCACAGGGAGTTGAGGGACCGTACAACCGACCCCCGGAACGCGACCTGAACCCGCCCAGAAGTCGGTCCGAGCTCAGACGGTCCCCGGTATCACTAGCCCCGACTCGTACGCCACGATCACCAGCTGTGTCCGGTCCCGCGCCCCCAACTTGCCCATGATCCGGCTGACATGGGTCTTCGCGGTCAGCGGGCTGAGCCCCAACGCGTCACCGATCTCGGTGTTGTTGAGACCACGCGCGACCAGCGCGAGCACCTGCCGCTCCCGTTCGGACAGCCCGCTCGGCCCGCCCACCGCGGAGGTCGTCCCGGTGTTCGGCGCGCGCAGAAAACGGGCGATCAGCCGCGAGGTGGGACCGGGCGAGAGGAGGGACTCCCCCGCGGCCACCGTCCGGATGGCATCGAGGAGTTCGGCCGGCCTGATGTCCTTCACGAGGAAGCCGGACGCCCCGGCCCGCAACGCCTCGACGATGTGCTCGTCGGTCTCGTACGTCGTCAGGACGAGCACCTTCACCCCCGCGAGATCCTCGTCGGCGGCGATGAGCCGGGTCGCCTCGATCCCGTCGAGGTCGGGCATGCGGATGTCCATCACGACGAGATCGGCCCGCGCCGACCGGGCCAGCGCCACGGCCTCCCGCCCGGTGCCCGCCTCGGCGACGACCTCCATGTCCTTGGCCGACGAAACGAGCATCGCGAAGGAGGCCCGTACAAGGTTCTGGTCGTCGGCCAGCAGTACGCGGATGCTCATCGGACCTCGTCCTCCCGGGACAGCGGCAGTGCGGCGCTCACCTCGAAGCCCCCGGCGGGCCCCGGACCGGCGTCCAGTGTGCCGCCCACGCTACGGGCCCGCTCCCGCATTCCGACGAGCCCGAACCCCGCCCCGCCCTCGGACGGGCCCGCCCCGCCGCCCGAACCGGCGTCCCCGCCCGTCCCGTCGTCCCTGACACTCACCCGCAGTGCACCGTCCGCGGTCCACAGCCCCACCCGCACGGTGAGGTCCTCGCGGCCACCGTGACGTACGGCGTTGGTGAGCGCCTCCTGCACGATCCGGTACGCGGCGGCGCCCACGGAGGGCGGGATGCCGTCCGCACGGACGGACAGTTCGACCCTGGCCCCGGCCACCCGGCCGGTCTCCGCGAGACCCGCCAGTCCGTCGATCCCGGGCAGCGGCCCCCGCATGTCCTCGGCCCCGGAAACAGAACCGGCCAGCGGGTCCAGGGCCTCGTGGAGCTCTATGGCCAGCCCGGGCCCGCAGGGTTCGCCCAAGATCCGGCGCCATGCCGTGAGGGTGGAGGCAACCGGACCGTATACCTCGCGCTGGTCACGAGCAGGTGCCGCACGGCCGCAACCGGTGCAGCGCATTGGCGAAGGAGCCGGTCAGACCGGTGGCGTCGGCGAGATCGGCCAGCAGGCGTGATCCCGCGTGGCTGCCTCAACGTCCCAGCTCACAAGGCACTTTCGTGTTTCCGCTCAAGATCCGGACACGACAGTAAGTGAAACGCGCGGGTTAGGGGCGCGGGGAACTGCGCGACCAGCCACGCACGACCCGCGCCCCGAAACTCACAGAACCAGGCAGACGAATCCGCGCCTTAAATCCCTTGCCACGCAGGCTTGTTGACGAAGGTATGCCGGAAATAATCGGCCAACTTCAGCTTGGAAGCGGCCCCTTCGTCGACGACAACCGTCGCATGCCGGTGGAACTGCAAGGCTGACGCAGGGCACACCGCAGCAACCGGCCCCTCCACAGTCGCCGCCACCGCATCCGCCTTGCCCTCACCCGTCGCCAGCAACACCAAATGCCGCGCCTCAAGAATCGTGCCGATCCCCTGAGTGATCACGTGATGTGGCACCTGATCGATATCGCCGTCGAAGAACCGCGCGTTGTCCACCCGAGTCTGCTCGGTCAACGTCTTGATCCGCGTACGAGAAGCAAGCGAGGAACAGGGCTCGTTGAACCCGATGTGCCCATCGGTCCCGATCCCGAGCACCTGCAGATCGACACCGCCGGCCTCGGCCAGTGCCAGGTCGTACGCCTCGCAGGCCCCCTGCACATCGGCGGCCGTCCCGTCCGGCCCGATGAACGCGTCCATGGAGATCCCCAGCGGCTCCAGCACCTCGCGCCGCAGCACCGAGCGGTACGACTCCGGGTGCTCGGCCGGCAGCCCCACGTACTCGTCGAGCTGGGCGACCCGCGCCCGCGAGGCGTCCACGTCACCGGAGCGCACCTTGGCCGTCAGCGCCTCGTAGATGGGCAACGGCGTCGAGCCGGTGGCCACGCCGAGCAGGGCGTCCGGCTTGCGCCGCAGCAGCTGTGCCATGGCCTCGGCGATGAGCTCGCCGCCCGACTTGGCGTCCGGAACGATGACAACTTCCACGCTGGGCCTGCCGATCTGAAGAGTGTCATGTGGTTTAGACCAATAGTGAGGCCAATCTAACAGAATCGGATCTGTCCTCCCAGGTGGAACCTGCTGTTCTCCCAGGTGATCGGGCGGCACCCGCATTCCACTCGGAGGACGGGCATCATTCGCCGTGGGGGAGTCGAATGAGCCCCACCCGCACCCAGCCCGCTCGGAGGAAACCCATGACCGCCACCACACCGGATCCCCAGCGCGACCTCCCGGGCGACCTCCCGGGCGGGATCATGGCCCGCGAGATGGCCGAACAGCCCGCCGTACTGCGCCGCATCCTCGCCGAGGGTGCCCCCGGCATCCGGCAGGTGGCCCGGGAGATCGCCGCCCGCAACCCCCGCTTCGTCCTGCTCACCGCCCGCGGCACCTCCGACAACGCGGCCCTCTACGCCAAGTACCTCCTGGAGATCCGCCTCGGCCTGCCCTGCGGACTCACCTCGATGTCCACCACCACGGCCTACGGCGCCCTGCCCGACCTCACCGACGTCCTGGTCGTCACCGTCAGCCAGTCCGGCGGCTCCCCGGACCTGGTGGCCTCGACCCGCGCCGCCCGCGAGGCCGGCGCGATCACGCTGGCCGTCACCAACAACCCCGACTCACCGCTGGCGGGCGTCTCCGAGTACCACATCGACATCCTGGCCGGACCGGAGAAGGCCCTCCCCGCCACCAAGACGTACACGGCCTCCCTGCTCGCGCTCTACCTCTTCGTGGAGGGCCTGCGCGACGGCGACGGCGCCCCCGCCCAGGTGCTCCCCGACCTCGCCGAGCAGCTCCTCGCCCGGCAGGACGAGATCCGCGCCCTCGCCGGCCGCTACCGCTTCGCCGAGCGCATGGTCATCACCTCGCGCGGCTACGGCTACCCCACGGCCAAGGAGGCGGCCCTCAAGCTGATGGAGACCAGCTACATCCCCGCCCTCTCCTACTCCGGCGCCGACCTCCTGCACGGCCCCCTCGCCATGGTCGACAACGTCTCGCCGGTCATCGCGGTCGTCACCGACGGCAAGGGCGGTGAGGCCCTCCAGCCCGTCCTGGACCGGCTGCGCGGACGCGGCGCCGACCTCGTCGTCATCGGCCCCAAAAGCCAGGTCGAGCAGGCCTCGGCCGGCTTCGTGCTGCCCACCGAGGGCGTGGCCGAGGAAGTCCAGCCCATCCTGGAGATCCTCCCGCTCCAGCTCCTGGCCTACGAGGTGACCATCGCCCGCGGCCAGGACCCGGACGCGCCCCGCGCCCTGGCGAAGGTGACGGAGACCCGCTGAGATCGCCTCGCCGAGCACCCCCGCACAGGAACCCCCACGGGTTAGGCTGCCGTCGGGGAAATAACAACAATCAACAGGCTTCAACGCATGGACACGCAGAGTGGTCTAGTCCAGAATTGAAGCGCTGTACGCACAACCGCGAGACTTCCGCCTTCCCCGCACAGGAAGGCGGACCGAGGAACCGGAGCTCTCTGCCCTGACTGCCCCGGGTCCTCATCCTTCGGCCGACCGGGATCGCACACCCCACGGCCGTTGTTGCTCCGGGCTGCGGTGCCGGGAGGGTTGAGGGTCCCTCCCAGGCGCCGCGGCCCGCGGGTGTTTTTACGCCCCTCACATACCCCCAGGTACGCTCGCCACGTGCCCTCCATGAACGAACTGGTCCGCCAGCACACCGCACTCGACGACTCCGACCTCGAGTGGCTGCATCTGCTGGTCTCGGAGTGGCAGCTGCTCTCCGACCTCTCCTTCGCCGACCTGGTCCTGTGGGTGCCCACCCGCGACGGCACGCGCTATGTCTCCGTCGCCCAGATGCGCCCCAACACCGGCCCCACCTCCTACCACGACGACATGGTCGGCCACCTCGTCCCGCGCGGCCGCCGCCCCATGCTGGACGCGGCCCTGGACGAGGGCCGGATCGTGCGCGAGGGCGATCCCGAGTGGCGCGAGGAGGTCCCGGTCCGGGTCGAGTCGATCCCGGTACGACGGGAGGGGCGCGTCCTGGGTGTCATCGCCCGCAACACGAACCTGCTGACCGTGCGCACCCCGAGCCGTCTGGAGCTGACGTACCTCCAGAGCGCCTCGGACCTCGCGCAGATGATCGCGGCCGGCGCCTTCCCGTTCGCGAACCAGCAGATGGACATGGACGCCGCGCCCCGCGTCGGCGACGGCCTGATCCGCCTCGACGCGGACGGCATCGTCCAGTACGCCTCACCGAACGCGCTGTCGGCGTACCACCGCATGGGCCTCGCCTCCGACCTGGTCGGCCAGCACCTGGGCCGGACCACCGCCGAACTCGCCCCGACCCGGGGGCCGGTGGACGAGGCGCTCGCCAAGGTGGCCAGCGGCTGGGCGCCGCGCGAGTTCGAGATCGAGGCGCGCGACGGGGTCATCCAGTTCCGCGCCATCCCGCTCAAACCCAAGGGCACGCGCATCGGTTCGCTCGTCCTACTCCGTGACGTCACCGAACTGCGTCGCCGCGAGCGGGAGTTGATCACCAAGGACGCCACCATCCGGGAGATCCACCACCGGGTGAAGAACAACCTCCAGACGGTCGCCGCCCTGCTGCGGCTCCAGGCCCGGCGCATCGAGTCGGACCGTGGCCGGGAGGCCCTGGAGGAGGCGGTGCGGCGGGTCGGTTCGATCGCGATCGTGCACGAGACGCTCTCCCAGAACCTGGACGAGCGTGTGGAGTTCGACGAGATCGCCGACCGTGTCCTCGCGATGGTCGCCGAGATCTCGCCGGGCAAGGTGGCCGGCCGGCGCAGCGGCCGCTTCGGCATCCTGGACGCCGAGGTCGCCACCCCGCTGTCGATGGTCCTGACCGAGATCCTGCAGAACGCCCTCGAACACGGCTTCCGCGAGGGCGACACCGGCACGGTCGAGGTGTCGGCCGTCCGCGGCGGCACCAGCAAGGAGGCCCGCCTCCTGGTCACCGTCCAGGACGACGGCGTCGGCCTGCCCGAGGGCTTCGACCCGCACACCGACGGCAACCTGGGCCTGCAGATCGTACGGACCCTGGTGGAGGGCGAGTTGGGCGGCACGTTCGACATGGTCCCGGCGCCGGAGCGGGGGACCCGGGTGATCCTGGACGTGCCGGTGGAAGCCGACAAGTAGTCAACTCCCGGGAAGATCCCGGGAAGAGCCCGAGGAAAGCCCGGGGCAGGGGAGAAGCCCGGGGACAGCAAAGGGCCCCGGACCTTGTGTGGTCCGGGGCCAGTGCTCGTTGCTGCTCGTTCGCAAAGCGTAAGCGCATCGGGGGTACTGCGCGCTGCGGCTCGGGGGCGGGAGATGCGTACTCGCTGTACGCGCCGCCAAGCTCAGGCTTGTGGGGCGGGTGTTGTCAGGCGGTTGCCTGACGGGCCCGGTTGCGGGCGGCACGGCGCTTCATCGCGCGACGCTCGTCCTCGCTGAGACCACCCCAGACGCCGGAGTCCTGACCGGACTCGAGCGCCCACTGCAGACACTGATCCATAACGGGGCAGCGACGGCAGACGGCCTTGGCTTCCTCGATCTGCAGCAGCGCAGGACCGGTGTTGCCGATGGGGAAGAAGAGCTCGGGGTCTTCCTCGCGGCAAACGGCGTTGTGACGCCAGTCCATGGCTGCTACCTCTCCTTGGTATTACGTGCGGGTTGCTTGTGAATGTGAACGCTTTCACGAATCCCTCAACAAGTGAAGGGCCGAACGCCAGGTTCGCTGGCGGGGTCCTGTGGATTGAAGAGGGGTTCCGGTGATCCGTGGAGGCCGGTGTTGCGGGCCGTCTCGATCGCCACGTAGAGACTCGCAAACCTCAGCGGCGGATACAACCCCTTCTGGAAAGTTTTTTTTGATTCCTCGGTGTCGACTAGGTCACAGCCGTACTTCCATGGGGTGGACCCTGGCCTAAACGTTCGAGTGAAAGGACTTCAGCCCTTTCTGCTCACACAATCACACGCAGTGCACGGCGTACGCCTGTGAACGTCACGCTCGTGCGCAGTCCGAGGTGGTCGCCGTCCATCTGAAGGGGCAGGGGGACCTTCGAATGCAAGGTGAACTGGTCCAGGTCATGCAGGGTCACGGCGTGCTTGCCGTGTGCTCCGCGTTCGGGGGACGAAGTGAGCAATTGTGTGGCATACCGGGCGGCGGAGACCGTGGACATGCGGCTGAGACCGAGTACGTCGAGCCCGGTATCGAACGAAGCCTTAGGCGTTGCGTACACCGGACGATTACCCAGATACGTCCACGGTGAGGTATTGCAGATTATGGAGGCCACCAGATCGGTCACCGGTTCGGCGTCGGGCCGCTCCAGTGTGATCGTGCCGTGCCGGCGATTGGGCTCCTGGATGAACTGGCGTGCGACCTGGCGCAGGTAAAGGGCGTGCGTGGATTTCTTTCCCCGCTCCCGCTGTTGCTCGACCCGGCCGACCACACCGGCGTCGAAGCCGAGCCCCGCGCAGAAGGTGAACCAGCGCGAGGGCACCGCCTCGTCCTCGGTGCCCGGGGTGCCGGCGGCCAGACCCATTCCCACGGTCCGTTCACTGCCCTCGCGCAGGGCGTCGAGCAGGGCGCCGGTCGCCTCGACGGCGTCGTTGGGCAGGCCCAGGGCGCGGGCGAAGACGTTGGTGGAGCCGCCGGGGACCACGGCGAGGCGGGGCAGACCGTTGGGGTTGGGGCCCGCGTGCAGCAGGCCGTTGACCACCTCGTTGACCGTGCCGTCGCCGCCGAGGGCGACCACCAGGTCGATGTCCTCGCTGTCTGCCGCCTGCCGGCCCAGGTCGCGTGCGTGGCCGCGGTACTCGGTGGTGACCGCTTCCAGCTTCATCTCGCTCGCGAGTGCATGAATCAGGACATCGCGCGTACGTGCGCTTGTGGTGGTTGCCGCCGGATTGACCACGAGAAGTGCACGCATGAGTTGCAGCGTACCTACTGGGTGGTACTCGGCACAGGTCGAGTAGGGATCAGGTAAGAGCAGAGGACGTGAGCCTCACCACGGCGGACCGTCCGGCCCGCTCCGGACGGCGCCGCCCCCGGGACTACCCTTCAGAGGTGACCAGTGAGCAGACTCCCACCGCTTCGGACAGCACCGACCCGCGCCCGCGCCGCCTGACCTACGCTGCCGCGCTCGCGGGTCTCGAGGGAATCGCGCTGGCCGTCGGGGGCCTGTGGATGCTCGTGGAGGGCCTGGCCGGCGACCCCGACGACCGCGGGTCCGCCGTCACCGGCGGCATCACCCTGGCCGTCCTCGCACTGCTGCCGCTGCTCGCCGCACGCGGGCTGCTGCTGCGCCGTGGCTGGAGCCGGGGCCCCGCCGTCATCACGCAGATCATGGCGCTGCCGGTGGCCTACACCCTGCTCCAGGCCGACAGCATCGCCATCCCGGCCGGGATCGCACTCGCCGTCGTGGCCGTGGCCGCACTGGTACTCCTGGTAAACCCGGAGACGAACCGAGCCCTCGGCATCCGGGGCCCCGGCGGAGCACAGGGCGACCAGAAGTAGCCACGGCGCCGGGACGACCGGACGAAACACCTGCGACGGGGCGACCGGACGGAGTTTCCGCGGCGGGACGAGCCAACGGAGCCTCCGAGGGCGGGGCACTGCAAGCAGCTGCTCCTTGGGGGCGACCGCAAGTGGCTCCTGCCTTCCGGGTGCCCGGGCGTTGCCCTTGGGGCGGCGCGACCGGACGGAGCCTCTGCGTCGGGACGACCGGACGGAGCCCCTGCGGGCGAGGCGACCGAGCGAAGCCTCCGCGGGCGGGGCACCGCAAGCGGCTGCTCCTTCAAGGCGACCGCAAGTGGCTCCTGCCTTCCGGGCGCCCGGACGTTGCCCCTGGGGCGGGGCGACCGGACGGAGCCCTTGCGGGCGAGGCGACCGAACGAAGCCTCCGCGGGCGGGGCACCGCAAGCAGCTGCTCCTTCAGGGCCACCGGAAGTGGCTCCTGCTTCCCCGGGTGCCCGGACGTTGCCCCTGGGGCGGGGCGACTGGATGGAGCCCCTGTGTCGGGGCACCGGAAGTAGCCGCTCCTTCAGGGCGACCGTCAGCAGCCCCTGCCTCAGGTCGGACGCAAAGCGGCCCCTGCCCCGACGCGCCCCTACTCCTCGACGAGCAGCTTCTCCCGCAGCTGTGCCAGCGTGCGCGCGAGCAGCCGGGAGACGTGCATCTGCGAGATGCCGACCTCCTGGGCGATCTGCGACTGCGTCATGTTGCCGAAGAACCGCAGCAGCAGGATCCGCTTCTCGCGCGGCGGCAGATCCTCCAGCAAGGGCTTGAGGGACTCGCGGTACTCGACGCCCTCCAGGGCCTCGTCCTCCGCGCCCAGGGTGTCCGCGACGGCCGGGGACTCGTCGTCGGTGTCGGGGACGTCCAGCGACAGCGTGGAGTACGCGTTGGCGGACTCCAGGCCCTCCAGGACCTCCTCCTCCGAGATGCCCAGCTTCTCGGCCAGCTCGTGGACCGTGGGGGAGCGGCCGTGCAGCTGCGAGAGCTCCGCGGTCGCCGTGGTCAGCGACAGACGCAGCTCCTGGAGCCTGCGCGGGACGCGGACCGCCCAGCCCTTGTCACGGAAGTGCCGCTTGATCTCGCCGACGACCGTCGGGGTCGCGTACGTCGAGAACTCGACGCCGCGCTCCGGGTCGAAGCGGTCGACCGACTTGATCAGGCCGATGGTGGCGACCTGGGTGAGGTCGTCCAGCGGCTCGCCGCGGTTGCGGAAGCGGCGGGCGAGGTGCTCGACGAGCGGCAGGTGCATGCGGACCAGCCGGTTGCGCAGGTCCGCGTACTCCGGGCTGCCGTCCTTCAGCGTGCGCAGCTCGATGAAGAGCAGACGCGCTCCGCTGCGGTCCCGTGGGTCGTGGTGCGTGGCCTGCTGGACGCTCGGTGCGCCCGGCTGGACGCCGGGAGCGCCCTGTTGGACGCTCGGCGCGCCCTGCCCGTCGGCCTCGGGGTTTCGCTCGTGCTCGCTCATCGTCCCGCCCGTTGTCCTTCTCCGAGCGCCGGCCGCCGGACGGAGCGGGGGGATCCCGGTCCGTCCGTCCACGGGCGCGCTCTGCACGGCACCTTCCCGATTCCGCAGCCCGTCCGGGGAAGCGGTCTCCGAGGAGTCCTCCTCCGGATGCGGCCGGGCCTGCTCGGGGATGCCGGCCATACCGTCGATGCCGTCACCAATGCGTCGGGACCCGCCTGTGCCCTCGGCCGGCAGCTCCCGTGTGCCGCGCTCTTCGTCACGCACCGGCCCGTCCCCTGTCCTCACGCCGGCCCGGGTCCCGCGCCGCGCTGTTTGTAGAGGCTGATCGAAACGGTTTTGTCGTCGTCCACCGCGGAGGAGACCTTGCCTGCCAGGGCGGACAGGACGGTCCAGGCGAAGGTGTCCCGCGCGGGGGCGTGACCGTCCGTGGTCGGCGCCGAGACGGTCACCTCCAACGAGTCGTCGACAAGCCGGAAGACACAACTGAGCACCGAGCCGGGCACGGCCTGCTGGAGCAGGATCGCGCAGGCCTCGTCCACAGCGATGCGCAGGTCCTCGATCTCGTCGAGGGTGAAGTCCAAACGGGCCGCGAGGCCGGCCGTGGCCGTACGCAGCACCGACAGGTAGGCACCCGCAGCCGGCAGCCGGACTTCCACGAAGTCCTGGGTCGCGGGCTCGCCTGCGATCTGGGACACCCTCACCTCCAAGGTGGTACAAGCATTTCAGGGCCGAGGGTCGCCCCCCGGAGTAACGCGACGTGTGCTTCAGCGGTGACGCTATCGCGCTCCGAACTTTCCTGTCCCCAGGACCCCAACCCCTTGCTGTCACTCATAGTAAACCTTCGGATACGCTCCGTGGCTAGGGGGTCGGCGGGCCCAATTGGGAAGAGCGCGCGCCGGGTTGACGTACCCAGACGTCAGACCGTCGAACCGTCGGTGAAGCGGAGTCGTGCCGCGTCACACGAGCACATGGTCCACGAAGCACCAGCGCCAGCTCTCACCGGGTTCGAAGGTCCGCATGATCGGATGACCGGAATCCTTGTGGTGCTCGGTCGCGTGCCGTCCCGGAGACGAGTCGCAGCAGCCGACATGGCCGCAGGTGAGGCACAGCCGGAGCTGGACCGGGTGCGTACCGTCCCGTAGACACTCGGGGCAGGTTTCGTTGAGCGGTCCGGGTTGCGGGTGCGGCAGCGCGTCGGCATGCGTGCACTGTTTCATGATTGCCAGATTACGACGGCCGTGCGGATGGCCGCGCGGAAAACCAGAGGGCGGGCGAGGACGATGGACGTGATGCCACTGCTGTTGCTGGTGGCGGGCAGCGCCGCGGTGGCCGCGGCGGCGCGGCGCACACCGGTGCCGGCGCCGCTGCTGCTGGTCGCGGCGGGCCTGGTGGTCTCGTACGTCCCCGGAGTGCCGGGGTACACCCTCGATCCTGACGTAGTACTGCCGCTCGTGCTCCCGCCGCTGCTCTACACCTCGGCCACCGACAGCTCCTATCTCGACCTGCGCGCGCAACTGCGGCCGGTCGCGCTGCTGTCGGTCGGGTACGTGCTCTTCGCGACCTTCGTGGTCGGCTGGGCCGCCTACCAGATCGTGCCGGGGCTGCCGTTGACCGCGGCGCTGGTGCTGGGCGCGGTGGTGGCGCCGCCGGACGCGGTCGCGGCCACGGCCGTCGCGCGCCGGGTCGGACTGCCCTCCCGAGTCACCACGATCCTTCAGGGCGAGTCCCTGGTGAACGACGCCACCGCCATCACCGCCTACCGGGTCGCGGTCGCCGCCGCGGTCGGCGAGGGCGCGACCTGGGCGGGCGGGATCGGCGAGTTCCTGCTGGCCGCGGTCGGCGGCGTGGGCATCGGCCTCATCCTGATGGTGCCGCTCCACTGGCTGCGCACCCACCTCAAGGAAGCGCTGCTCCAGAACACGCTCTCCCTGCTGATCCCGTTCGTCGCGTACGCGGTCGCCGAGCAGGTGCACGCCTCCGGTGTGCTCGCCGTGGTCGTCGTCGCGCTCTACCTGGGCCACCGCAACTGGGAGGTCGACTTCGCGACCCGCCTCCAGGAGGAGGCCGTCTGGAAGATGGTGGCATTCGTCCTGGAATCAGCGGTGTTCGCCCTGATCGGCCTGCAACTGCCCGTAGTCCTCAAGGGCCTTGGTGCCTACGAGGGTGGCCGGGCCGCCTGGTACGCGGTCGCCGTCTTCCTCGTGGTCGTCGCCTCCCGCTTCATCTGGGTCTATCCGGCGACCTTCCTGCCCCGGATCCTTTCGGCCAGAATCCGCAGACGCGAGGAGAACCCCACCTGGAAGGCGCCGTTCGTCATCGGCTGGGCCGGCATGCGGGGCGTGGTCTCGCTGGCGATCGCCTTCTCCATCCCGGAGCACATGCACAACGGCGAGGAATTCCCCGGCCGCAACCTCATCCTCTTCCTGACCTTCACGACGGTCATCGGCACCCTCGTCGTCCAGGGCGTCACCCTGCCCCCGCTGATCCGCCTGCTGAAGCTCCCCGGCCGCGACACCCAGGCCGAGACCCTCGCCGAGGCCAACGCCCAGGCGCAGGCCTCACGAGTCGCCGAACAGCGCCTGGACGAACTCCTCGCCGACGAGAGCAACGCGCTCCCGCCGCCCCTCGCCGACCGCCTCCGCTCGGCCCTGGAACGCCGCCGCAACGCGGTCTGGGAACGCCTCGGCCAGGTCAACCCCATCACCGGCGAATCCGTCGACGACACCTACCGCCGCCTGTCCCGCGAGATGATCAGCGCCGAACGCGCGATGTTCGTCCGCCTCCGCGACGGCCGCTACATCGACGACGAAATGCTGCGCACGATGCTGCGCAGACTCGACCTGGAGGAGGCAGCGGCCTTCCGGGAAGCGGCGTGAGGCTCCGCCGGAAGCGCGGGGTGAGGGCGTCGACCGATCGCGGCGATCGAAATCCGGATGCGCCGGCCCGCGGGGCGATCGCATACTCCCGGCATGGCTCCGCCCTCCGGCCGCTTCCGGGACCCGCGACACACCGCTGACGACTTCCTCGGCTCGATCATCGTGTGCTGCCCGGGCTGCGCGAAGGCCGCCCGTGTGGTTCCGGAGCCGGGGGCCTACGACCCCCGGGCCTGGTTGCTGTTCAGGCCTCGACGTCTCGTCTGCCGCGGCTGTGGGCTGTCGCGGATGTGGAGCGGCCGCGAGGTCGCGCCGGCCCGCGGCTCGGCCGGTCCCGTGACGGATCCGTACTTCGGCACGCCGCTGTGGCTCCAGGTCGAGACCCGACACGGGTGGCTGTGGGCGTACGACCTCGAACACCTCGACCTGATCAGCCGTTTCGTCCAGGCGCGGCTTCGTGAGCGGGCGCCCTGGTACGACACCGGACGGAAGATGACGCTGGTGGCGCGCCTGCCGGTGTGGATCAAGCGGGCGAAGAACCGGGACGACGTCCTGCGTGCCATAGGCCGGCTCAGGGAAAGGGCCGTCCGGTGATCACCGCCGCCACCGTCGTCCCGCGTGGGAACGCGCCTTCGTCGGCAAGGGCGACAAGTCCGTACAGCAACTTGGCGACATACACCCGCTCGACGGCCACCCCGTGCCGCTCCTCGAAATCCCCCGCGAACGCGTCGAGTTCGGGGGACGTGCGCGCGTAGCCGCCGAAGTGGAAGCGGTCGTCGAGGGTCCAGTCGCCGCGGGGGCCGCCGAAGGCCGCGTGTTGCAGGGATCGTATGTCGGCGCCCAGGAAGCCGCCCTTGAGGACCGGGACGCCCAGGGCGCGTTGGCCGGGGGCGAGGCCCGCTGCCAGGCCCGCCAGGGTGCCGCCGGTGCCGCAGGGGAGGGCGACGACGTCCGCGTGGCCGCGCAGTTCCTCACCCAGGGCCCGACAGCCGCGTACCGCCTCGGTGTTGCTGCCGCCCTCCGGGACGACGTAGGCGTCCGACGCGTCGGCCTCGCGCAGCACGCGCGCGAGGGTGTCGGGGTCGGTCTTGTGGCGGTACGTCGACCTGTCGACGAAGTGGAGTCGCATGCCGTCGGCCGCGCAGCGGGCGAGTGAGGGGTTGAGGGGTCGGTCCGCCAGTTCCTGGCCGCGCACCACACCGATCGTGGGCAGGCCGAGCAGGCGGCCGGCGGCGGCCGTGGCCCGGAGGTGGTTGGAGTACGCGCCGCCGAAGGTGACGACGGGGCGGCCGGCTGCGGCGGTGAGGTTGGGGGCGAGTTTGCGCCACTTGTTGCCGATCAGCTCCGGGTGGATCAGGTCGTCCCGCTTGAGGAGGAGACGGACGCCGTGGCGCGCGAACCGCTCGTCGGCCAACTCCTGGAGAGGGGAGGGGAGTCGGGGGTGCAGGGCGGCCGCCGGGTCGGGGGCGGCGGGGTTGTCGGAGCCGGTCACCCGGCCATTGTCCCGGCCGTGGGGCGGTCCCGCTCGTTCGGTGTTCGACGTGCCAATCGACTATGCGTCCGACTCTTCCCAGCCGCTGGTGATCCATTCCCGCTCTTTCGTGTAATAGCACCGGCACGCTCCGTGATGGAAGGGTTGCCCGTGCACATTGATGCTCCGGCGCTGACCGGCGCCGGTGCAGACCGGGAGGGCAATTCTCATATGTCGGTAGGCGAAGAGGTCCGTACGGAGCAGGGCAAGCCGCAGCAGAGTCTCGGCACGGCTGCCGCGCGGAACCTGGCCACCACGACCAAGTCCGCGCCGCAGATGCAGGAGATCAGCTCGCGCTGGCTGCTGCGCATGCTGCCGTGGGTGAACGTCCAGGGCGGTACGTACCGGGTGAACCGGCGACTGAGCTACGCCGTGGGGGACGGGCGGGTCACATTCGTGAAGACGGGGGACCGGGTCGAGGTCATCCCCGCCGAGCTGGGCGAACTGCCGGTCCTGCGCTCCTACGAGGACGAGGAGGTGCTCGCCGAACTCGCCCAGCGCTGCCGGCAGCGGGAGATCGCGGCGGGCGAGGTGATCGCCGAGTTCGGCAGCCCGACCGACGAGGTCTACCTGTTGGCACACGGCCGGGTCGAGAAGATCGGCCAGGGCCCTTACGGCGACGACGCGGTCCTCGGCGTGCTCGCCGACGGCGCCTACTTCGGCGAGGCGGCCCTGCTGGGCCCGGACGCCATCTGGGAGTGCACGGCCCGCGCGGTCACCGCCTGCACGGTGCTGACGCTGACCCGCTCGGACGTCGAGATGGTCGCCGAGCGCTCCGACTCCCTGCGCGAGCACCTCCAGCAGGCGCGCTCGATCCCGGAGCAGCGCACCAACAAGTTCGGCGAGAAGGAGGTCGACCTCGCGGCCGGCCACTCCGGCGAGCCGGACATCCCGCACACCTTCGTCGACTACGACGCCCGGCCGCGCGAGTACGAGCTGAGCATCGCGCAGACCGTCCTGCGCATCCACTCGCGCGTGGCCGACCTCTACAACCAGCCGATGAACCAGACCGAGCAGCAGCTGCGGCTGACGGTCGAGGCGCTGAAGGAGCGCCAGGAGCACGAGCTGGTGAACAACCGCGAGTTCGGACTGCTCAACAACTGCGAGTACGACCAGCGCCTCCAGCCGCACGACGGCGTACCCAGCCCCGACGACCTGGACGAGCTGCTCACCCGGCGCCGCGGCACCAAGCTGCTGCTCGCCCACCCGCGCGCGATCTCCGCGTTCGGCCGCGAGCTGAACAAGCGCGGACTGGTCCCGGAGACCATCGAGGTGGCCGGAAACCGCATCCCGACCTGGCGCGGTGTGCCGATCTACCCGTGCAACAAGATCCCGGTGAGCGAGGCCCGTACGACCTCGATCATCGCGATGCGCACCGGCGAGGCCGAGCAGGGCGTGATCGGTCTGCAGCAGGCGGGCATCCCGGACGAGATCGAGCCGAGCCTGTCCGTGCGTTTCATGGGCATCAACGAACAGGCGATCATCAACTACCTGGTGACGGCGTACTACTCGGCCGCGGTCCTGGTGCCGGACGCGCTCGGCGTTCTGGAGAACGTCGAGATCGGCCGCTGGAGGTGACGTTTCTGCACCTCCGGGCCGTGTCCGCGCCGGTCGGGGAGGGTAGATCTCGGTCGTACGCGCCCAGCGGCAGCGGAAGCTCCACCGTCCGCGGACTGACCGAGGGAGATCCCATGGCCGAGTTCAGGACGGCGGAGCAACAGCCGGCGGCGGAGCAGTCGTCCGTCGCCGGGCCGTCGCTCGACGGGCACGAGGCGGCGGAGATCCTGGAGCGCACCCGGGCGTCCGTCGACCCCGAACTGCGCGCCGCCATCGACTCGTTGCCCGGCTCCATGCGCCGGATCGCGCTCTACCACTTCGGCTGGGAACACGCGGACGGCACACCGGCGGCGGGCAGCGCGGGCAAGGCGATACGCCCGGCGCTGGTCCTCACCGCGGCCGCCGCTCTCGGCGGACCGGGGGCGCGCGCAGCGGCCGTACGGGCAGCCGCGGCCGTGGAGTTGGTGCACAACTTCACGCTGCTGCACGACGACGTGATGGACCGCGACACCACCCGCCGGCACCGGCCCACGGCGTGGACCGTGTTCGGCGACGCCGACGCGATCCTCGCCGGGGACGCGTTGCAGGCACTGGCCCTGGGGCTGCTCGCCGAGGACCCGCACCCGGCGTCCTCGGCGGCCGCCGCCCGACTCGCCGCCTGTGTCGTCGAGTTGTGCGCGGGACAGCACGCGGACACGGCGCTGGAGCGGCGGCACCCCGGCGAGGTCACCCTCGACGAGGTGCTGACCATGGCCGAGGCCAAGACGGGCGCTCTGCTGGGGTGCGCGTGCGCCCTGGGCGCGCTGTACGCGGGGGCGTCGGACGACGACGTCGAGGCGCTGGACGCGTTCGGCCGCCAGGCCGGGCTCGCCTTCCAGTTGATCGACGACGTCATCGGCATATGGGGCGACCCGAAGCGCACCGGCAAGCCGGCCGGCGCGGACCTGGCCGTCCGCAAGAAGTCCCTGCCCGTCGTCGCCGCGCTCACCTCGGGCACCCCGGCGGCTGCCGAGTTGGCCCAGCTGTACGAACTCCCTTACGCCAAGGAGGATCTGGAGCGGACGGTGCTGGCCGTGGAGCGGGCCGGCGGACGCGACTGGGCGCAGGTCCAGGCCGCCGACCGGATGGCCCGCGCGATGGACGAACTGACCCGCGCGGTCGCCGACCCGGAGGCGGCGGGCGGACTGCTGGCGCTGGCGGAATTCGTTACGCGGCGCAGCAGTTGAGCCGGAACACGGATACCGGGCCCCCACAGGACCGGTTCAGCCGAAGCGCGGATACCGGGCGGCCACCGGACAGATAGCGGAGGCAGGTTCTGGGCAGGTTCTGGGCAGGTATCTGGACCCCGGACCCGATCGACCGATCATGCGGCTCCTGACCCCGCACGGTCGGCGTCGGCTCCGGTTCGGGCGGGTCCCGCACATCCCCACGGTGTGCGGGGCCCGCCCTTGTACGCCCACACGCACTCGGTAGGGTCAACGCCCGTACAGCCAAGGCTGGTTGAGACGAGGGGTGGGGCGATCCATGGGCGTGGTGATCCGGACGGCGGGCGAGGGCGACCGGGAGCTGGTGGTGAGGCTGCTGGACGAGGCCTTCCAGGAGGATCCGGTCAGCAACTGGGTCTTCCCCGGCGAGGAGTACTTCCGGGCGACCCATCACCGGCTGATGGCGGCCTTCACGGACATCGTGTTCGCCGAGGGCCGGATAGACATCGCCGAGGACGGCGCCGCGTGCGCGCTGTGGCTGTCCGTGCCCGCGGGGGAGCACGCCGACTCCGACGGTGAAGCCGGCTCCGACGGCGAGGACGACGGGCCCGTCCAACTGCGCGCCGCCGTCGACCCGGAGAACGAGCGCGTCGAGCTGATCGGCCGGCTGACGCAGGACATCCACCCCACCGACCGCCCGCACGAGTACCTGTGGATGATCGGCGTCGTACCGGGGCGCCAGGGCGAAGGCCTCGGCGCCGCGCTCATCGGCCACGAGCTCGACCGCTGCGACCGCGAGGGCCTGCACGCGTACCTGGAGGCGAGCAGCGCCCGCAGCCGCGCCCTGTACGAACGTCTCGGCTTCGAACTCAACGACCGCCCCCTCGACCTGCCCGACGGCCCGCAGATGTGGCCGATGTGGCGCGAGCCCCGTATCTGACGTATCCCGCGAGCCCCGTGTCGTACCGGACGTATCCGACGCGAGCCCGCCGCCGCACGGACGGGGCCCCGTACCTCAGGGGTCCTCCTCCGGCACCACCGTCGCCACGATCCGCTCCACCAGCCCCTCCGGCACACCCACCCCGGGCAGTACGCCGTCCAGGACGCCCGGCAGGGTCAGGTGCTCCAGGATCAGGCCGAGCATGGCGAGGTAGAGCACGGTGACCGTCTCGTCGCCGCCCGGCAGACCCGCCGCCCGGTGGAACGCCATGCCCTCCTCCAGGTCGGCGCGGACCGACTCGGTGTAGGAGGCGCGCAGTTCGGGCCGCCGGGTGGCCTCCAGGCGCATCTCCAGGAGGGCGAGATAGCCCGTCCGGTCGCCGGTCGCCCGCGCCAAGATGTCCCGCATGAGGGCGGCGACCAGGGCCCGGTCCTTCGGCGCCTTCATCAGCTCGCCGGTCACCTCGGGGTCGGGCGCGAGGCGCTGGTGCAGTCGGGCGTCGATCTGGCGGAGCAGTTCGTCGCGGCCGGTGAAGTAGTTGGAGGCCGTGCCCGCGGGCACCCCCGCCTCAGCGTCCACCGCGCGGAACGTCAGCCCCCGCGCGCCCTCGCGCGCCAGCACCTCGACGCCCGCGTCGACGAGAGCGGCCCTGCGCCGCGGGTTGCCCGCCATACGGAATCCCCTCTCCTGCCTGACCGGCTACGCCCGGCTCGAGCCCGTTCCGGGGTTCACCCGGAAACACCCTTGCGACCACTACAACTGAAGTACTACAACTGAAGTGGTTCACACGGCATCCGCAGCCTACGGAAAGAGCACAGCTTGCGAAAGCTCACCTACTTCATCGCCTGCTCCATCGACGGCTTCATCGGCGACCCGGCCGGTGACGCGACGTCCATGTACGCCTTCGTCGACGAGGAGTTCCTCGGCTTCCTCGCGGCGGAGTACCCCGAGACCCTCGCGACCCGGGGCCGTCGCCACCTCGGCCTCGACGACCTGCCCAACAAGCGGTTCGACACGATCGTCCAGGGCCGGGCCAGCTACGAGCTCGCCCTGAAGGAGGGTGTCACCAGCCCCTACGCCCACCTGCGCCAGTACGTGGCCTCGCGCACGCTCGACGCGTCCCCTGACCCGGACGTCGAGATCATCGCCGAGGACCTGGCCGGCCGGGTCCGCGCGCTGAAGGCGGAGGACGGCGAACTCGGCGTCTACCTCTGCGGCGGCTCCCGGGTGGCCGGCGAACTGCTCGACGAGGTCGACGAGTTGGTCATCAAGACCTACCCCCAGGTGTACGGCTCCGGTATGCCGATGTTCGGCGCCGGCTTCTCCGCCACCGACTTCACCCTGGAGTCCGTACGCGCCTTCACCAACGGCGTCCTCGTCCGCACGTACGCGCGCAAGCGCTGACCGTCCTACGCTGAGGGCATGGACAGCTCAGAGCACGTCTGTCCGGCCTGCGGACAGCCTGTGGAGACGGTCGTCCGGCGCCACAAGACGCTGGGCGCGTGGGTCCCGCGATGGGTGGCGGGACCGTGCAGGAACCCCGAGTGCGAGACGTTCCCGAACCCGGCGGAAGAACCCCCGGAAAAAAAGTCCTGAGAAATATCCTCACCCCTGTCGAGAACCTGGACCCGGCTCCGACGTCCCCCGTGAGAAGCCGCCCACGACCGGGCGGCACGAGCCGAAGGAGCGGACTCATGAAGTACCTGGTCATGGTGCAGGGCACACAGGCGGAGTACGACGGCATGCAGGGCAAGCCCAGCCCGGGCTGCCCGGCCTGGAGCGAGGCCGAGATGCAGGCGATGTTCGCCTACATGGGCGCCCTCAACGACGACCTGTCCGAGTCGGGTGAGTTCATCGACGCGCAGGGGCTGGCCGAACCGGCGAAGACCCGGCTGGTGGCGCTCGGCGAGGACGGCAAGGCCGTGATCACCGACGGACCGTACAGCGAGACCAAGGAGCTGATGGCCGGCTACTGGGTCCTGGACTGCGCGAGCCTGGAGCGCGTCACGGAGATCGCCGAACACGTCACCCGCTGCCCCCAGCCCGCCGAGGCCGTCAAGCGCGCGGTGGTCATCCGGCCCATCCCGGACGGCGCCGGGGACATCTGAGCCGGATGCGCGACACCACCGGGAGCACCGGCATCGAGGACCTGCTGCGCCGCCACGCGCCGCAGGTCCTCGGCGCGCTGGTGCGCCGGTACGGCCATTTCGACGCGGCCGAGGACGCCGTACAGGAAGCGCTGCTCGCGGCGGCCGGGCAGTGGCCGTCGGCGGGTGTGCCGGACAACCCGCGCGGCTGGCTGATCAAGGTCGCCTCGCGGCGGCTGACGGACGCGCTGCGCGCCGACGAGGCCCGCCGGGCGCGCGAGGAGCGGGCCGTGGCCCTCGAACCGCGCGCGCCGCTCACCGCCGGGGACCGGGCCCCGCGCGAGGACGACACCCTCTCGCTGCTCTTCCTGTGCTGCCACCCCGACCTGCCCCCGCCCGCCCAGATCGCGCTCACCCTGCGCGCGGTCGGCGGCCTGACCACCGCCGAGATCGCCCGCGCGTACCTGGTCCCCGAACCGACAATGGCCCAGCGCATCAGCCGGGCCAAGGCGAAGGTGCGGGGCGTGCGCTTCGGCCGCCCGGACCACTGGCAGCACCGGCTGCCCGCCGTCCTGCACACCCTCTACCTGATCTTCAACGAGGGCTACACGGCGACCTCCGGTACGAGCCTGCAGCGCCGTGAGCTGTCCGGCGAGGCGATCCGGCTGACCCGCACCGTCCACCGGCTGCTGCCCGAGGACGGCGAGGTGGCCGGACTGCTCGCCCTGCTGCTGCTCACCGACGCCCGCCGCGAGGCCCGCACCGGCCCGCACGGCGAACTCGTCCCGCTCGACGAACAGGACCGCGAGCGCTGGGACAAGTCGGCGATCGAGGAGGGCGTCGCGCTGGTCACGGGTGCGCTGGCCAGGGGACCGGCCGGCCCCTACCAGGTGCGCGCGGCCATCGCAGCCCTGCACGACGAGGCACCGGACGCGGCGGCCACCGACTGGCCCCAGATCCTCGGCCTGTACGAGGTCCTGGTCCGCCTGGTCCCCGGTCCCGTCGAGCGCCTCAACCGTGCCGTCGCCGTCGCCATGGTCGAAGGACCGCACGCCGGGCTCGCGGAACTCACCGTCCTGGAAGGGGAATTGGGCCACCGCCCGGACGCGGTGCGCGGACATCTCCTGGAGCGGGCGGGGGCGTACGAGGAGGCCCGCGCCGCCTACGAGTCGGCCGCCGGGCAGACCCTGAGCCTGCCGGAGCAGCGGTATCTGCGGGCGCGGGCGGCGCGGCTGGGGCCGTGACGTGTTGGGGGCGGGACGATGATGTGTCGGCGGCGGGACGGTGCTGTGTCGGCGGCGGGGCCGCGCCCCGTACCGTGATCCCATGCCCGAGCCGATCCTGCACCTGACCGAACGTTCCCACTGGGACGCCGCCCGCGCGACGGGCACGTACGAGATCTCGACGCGTGGCCGGACCCTCCAGGAGGAGGGCTTCATCCACTGCTCGACCCGCGCCCAACTCCCGCGCACCGCCGCCGCGTTCTTCGCCGGCCTGGACGACCTGGTGGTCCTGGTCGTCGACCCCGATCTGCTCGACGTACCCCTGAAGTACGAGTCCGCGAAGCCCGGCGGCGAGGAGTTCCCGCACGTGTACGGGCCGATCCCGGTGGCCGCGGTCGTCGACGTGGAGCGGTGGACGTGACCGGCTTACCGCGCGGCCTGGTGTGGCGCCGGGCGCTGCTCGTGTGGGCGGTCGTCGTGGTCCTCGGGGGCGGACTGACGTTCCTGCTGCGGGACGCGGCGGAGTCGGCGTCGCAGCTCGGGCCGGGGGAGAGCAGCCCGAGTCCGTCGCTTCCGGAGGGCTGGGAGAGCCTGTGCCCGCAGGTCACGGCCACGGCCACCGCCGACCGGGACGGGGACCATGACGCAGGCGTCCTGTGCTTCATCAGGACCCGGCCGTAGCGGCCCCCTTCGGCAGTCCGCCCGTCTCCGGGTCCCGGCCGGTCAGGCAGTACAGGCCGCCCGTCGGGTCGCGCAGCACCGTCCAGTGGGTGGCGCGGGACACCAACTCGGCGCCCAGGCGCTCGTGTTCGGCCCGGGTGGCGTCGATGTCGGCGCAGGCGAGGTCCAGATGGGCGGAGGCCGGCCGCTCCTCGTCGAGGCGTTGCAGGAGGATGCGGATCGGCAGGCCGGCCGGCGGCTCGAGCACGTGGAACTCGGGGCGCGAGCCGGGCAGTGACCGCCAGTCGGCCAACAGGGCGCTCCAGAAGGCGACTTCGGCGTCGAAGACGGACGGTGCGAGGTCGAGGCACACCTGGTCGAGACGGCTGCCGCGTACGACGGGGGGCCGGGTCGACTCCCCGTTCTCCCAGGGGCCGACACAGAACAGTTGCCCGGCGGGCGAGCCGAGCACCGCCCACCGCGCGTGTTCGGTGACGACCTCCGCCCCCGCTTTCAGCGCCGAGTCCACGAACGCCGGCACGTCCTCGACGGCGAAGTCGAGATGCGCACCGCCCTCGCCCGAGACGACCCCTTGGACCTTGAACGCGGCATCGGCGTCCTTCGGCACCAGGGTCACGAACTCCTGCCGCTCACCGCGCAGTTCGGACAACCGGGTGTCCGTGACCGCCGTCCAGAACTCACAGGCACGGTCGAAGTGCGTGAGGGGTCGGTCGATGAAGGCGTGGATCCACAGGACCGGTTGGTTCACGCGGCCCGCTCCATGAACCGCAACATGTTCCCCGCCGGGTCCCGGAACGCGCAGTCACGCACTCCGTAGGGCATGTCCGTCGGCTCCTGGATCACCTCGGCGCCGGATTCCCGGACGCGCGCGAAGAGGGCGTCGCAGTCCTCGGTGGTGAAGTTGACCCCGCGCAGCATGCCCTTGGCCAGCAGCTGCTCCATCGCCTCGCGGTCGGCCGGGGAGAGGTCCGGGTTCGCCGCGGGCGGCTCCAGGACGATCGACACGTCCGGTTGCAGCGGCGACCCGACGGTCACCCAGCGCATCCCCTCGTACTTGACGTCGTTGCGGATCTCCAGGCCCAGGACGTCGCAGTAGAAGGTGACAGCCTTGTCGTGGTCGTCGACGGCGATGAAACAGTTGCTCAGTTTCAGGTCCATGGATCCAACCTAAGGTCGATACGGCGTCACGTCCGGCGGGGGCGTGTGTACGCCCGCACCACGCAGGGCGGGATCTCCGCGCTCTCCTCGTGCGAGCGGGCCCGGTAGGAGCTCGGCGTCTCGCCCACCAGCTCGGTGAAGCGGGCGCTGAACGAGCCGAGGGAGGTGCAGCCGACCGCCATGCAGACCTCGGTGACCGTGAGGTCCCCGCGGCGCAGCAGCGTCTTGGCGCGCTCGATCCGGCGGGTCATGAGGTAGCCGTACGGGGTCTCGCCGTAGGCGGTGCGGAAGCTGCGCTGGAAGTGGCCCGGCGACATCAGCGCGGTGCTCGCGAGGGCGGCCACATCGAGGGGCTCGGCGTACTCGCGGTCCATCCGGTCGCGGGCCTGCCGCAGCCGTACCAGGTCGTCGAGGTTCACCTCGTCAGGATCGCACGATCCTCACTGCACGGGTGCCGGGTCCTGAACCTGCCTTTGCCTTGAGTTCGCCTGCTGTACGGAAGCGCTTGTTCCCATAAAGGAATGGACCACATCACGTTCCTCGTGGCCGTCGTCATCGTCACGGCCCTGGCCTTCGACTTCACCAACGGATTCCACGACACCGCGAACGCGATGGCCACCTCCATCGCCACCGGTGCCCTCAAGCCGAAAACCGCCGTGCTCATCAGCGGGGTGCTCAACATCGTCGGCGCCTTCCTGTCGACGGAGGTCGCCAAGACGATCTCCGGTGGCATCGTGGACGACACCCTGGTCACACCGGGGATGATCTTCGCCGGGCTCATCGGCGCGATCCTGTGGAACCTGATGACCTGGCTGGTCGGTCTGCCGTCCAGTTCCTCGCACGCGCTGTTCGGCGGTCTGATCGGTGCGGTGTGGGTCGGCGCGGGGGCCGACGGCGTCCACTTCGACAAGGTGGTCGAGAAGATCCTGATCCCGGCCGTCGCCTCGCCGATCGTGGCGGGTGTCGCGGCGCTGCTGGCCACCTACCTCGCCTACAAGCTGACCGCCCGGGGCCGCAAGGAGTCGGTGACCAAGGGCTTCCGGCTCGGTCAGATCGCCTCGGCCTCGCTGGTCTCGCTCGCGCACGGCACCAACGACGCCCAGAAGACGATGGGCGTCATCACTCTGACCCTGATCTCGGCGGGCGCCCTCGGCCACGACGCGGGGCCGCCGGTGTGGGTGATCGCGTGCGCCGGTCTCGCCATCGGCCTGGGCACCTACCTCGGCGGCTGGCGCATCATCCGCACCATGGGCAAGGGGCTCACCGAGATCCAGTCCCCGCAGGGCTTCGCCGCGGAGACGGCCTCCACGACCGTCATCCTCACCTCGGCCCACCTCGGCTTCGCGCTGTCCACCACGCAGGTCGCCTCGGGCAGCATCCTCGGCGCGGGCCTGGGCCGGCGTCTGGCGGAGGTCCGCTGGGGCGTCGCCGGCCGGATGGCCGCCGCCTGGCTGATCACCCTGCCGTGCGCGGCGCTGGTCGGCGGCGTCTCGGCGGCCGCGGTCAAGCACGGCGGCAACTTCGGGACGGTCGTCGTCGCGCTGGTCGGTGCCGCGGTCGCCGTCGGCATCGTCGTCCTCTCGCGCCGCAACCCGGTGCACGCCGACAACGTCAACGACCACCACGAGGTCGCCGTCCGCACCGTGGCACCGACCCACGTCGGCACCGCCGCCTGAGCCAGGGAGACCCGACATGAATCTCGACTGGAACGCACTCGGCCAGGTCGCCGCGGTGAGCATCGGCGTCACGGTGGCCGTGGTCGTCGTCTTCGCCCTCGGCGTCCTCGGTCTCGCCCGTTTCGAGGGAGCGCGGGAGGATGGCGGGGGCACGTCGACCGTCGGCGCGGCCCAGGCCGGGCTCTGCTTCCTGGCGTGTTCGGCCGTGGTGGCGTACGGGATCTATCTGATCGTGCCGCAGTTCCACTGACGCCGATGACCCCACCACAGGAGGAGGACGGGATGACGACGCAACCCCTGCTGTCCGACCTGAAGGTCGACTACAGCGACCCCGACGAGCCCGTGCTCATCCGCCCGGACGGAAGCCCGGTGGACACCTGGCGGGAGAACTACCCGTACCCGGAGCGCATGGAGCGCAAGGAGTACGACTGGCACAAGCGGCTCCAGCAGATCGAGCTGCTGAAGCTGCAGAGCTGGATCAAGGAGACCGGGCGCCGGCTCGTCATCGTCTTCGAGGGACGGGACGCGGCCGGCAAGGGCGGCACCATCAAGCGGTTCACGGAGCACCTCAACCCGCGCGGGGCACGGGTGGTGGCCCTGGAGAAGCCCACCGAACGCGAGAGCGGCCAGTGGTACTTCCAGCGCTACGTCCAGCACCTGCCCACCGCCGGCGAGATAGTCCTCTTCGACCGGTCCTGGTACAACCGGGCCGGCGTCGAACGGGTCATGGGCTTCTGCTCGGACGACGAGTACCGCCGCTTCATGCGCCAGGCCCCGCTGTTCGAGCGGATGCTCGCGGACGACGGCGTGGACCTCATCAAGTTCTGGTTCTCGGTCTCACAGGGCGAACAGCGCACCCGCTTCACCATCCGCCAGGTCGACCCCGTACGGCAGTGGAAGCTCAGCCCCATGGACCTCGCGTCCCTGGACCTCTGGGACGACTACACCGCCGCCAAGGTCGCCATGTTCCGCGAGACCGACACCGAACACGCCCCCTGGACCGTGGTCAAGAGCAACGACAAGAAGCGCGCCCGCGTCGAGGCCATGCGCAGCGTCCTGGCCCGCTTCGACTACCACGACAAGGACGAGGAGGTCGTGGGCAGCCCCGACCCACGCATCGTGGGCGAGGCGGCGGGACTCCTGGAGGCGGGCGAGGACGACCAGGGGATCTTCGAGAGCGCCTGAGGCCGGTCCGCACGCCGAAGGGGCCCGGCCAGAACTTCGGCCGGGCCCCTTCGGGATGCCCGTCGACCTGCGATGGTGCACCGATCGCCGGTCTGTGGACGGGAAGTCCGTCAGGCCTTCTTGGTCTCCCAGAAGATCTTGTCGATCTGGGCGATGTAGTCGAGGGCCTTCTGGCCGGTCGCCGGGTCGGTGGACGCCTTGGCGGCCGAGAGGGCCTTCAGGGTGTCGTTGACCAGCTGGTGCAGCTCCGGGTACTTCTCGAAGTGCGGGGGCTTGAAGTAGTCGCTCCAGAGCACGGAAACGTGGTGCTTCGCGAGCTCGGCGCGCTGCTCCTTGATGACGATGGCGCGCGCTTGGAAGTGCGGGTCGTCGTTGGCGGCCATCTTGTCCTGCACGGCCTTCACCGACTCCGCCTCGATGCGGGCCTGGGCCGGGTCGTACACACCGCAGGGCAGGTCGCAGTGCGCGCTGACCTTCACCTTGGGGGCAAACAGGCGGGAAAGCATGGAGCATTCCTTCCTCGTGATCGTCTTCTCAGGTGGGACATTACTCCCTGGGAAGCTTGATTTCGCGGGTGCCCCCTAGGGCTTAGGACAAAAGTCCAGGGTCAGACTGAGACTGGTGGACGAACGACCGGGGAGGTGCCGGGGATGCCGGAGCTGTCGCAGGAGATCGAGCGGAGTAGGGCGCTGCTGCCCTTTGGGGTGGCCGAGGTGACCGGGCCGTCGATGGTGCCCACACTGCGGCACGGGGACCGTCTCGTGGTGCGGTGGGGGGCCAGGATCCGGCCCGGTGACGTGGTCGTCCTGCGGCATCCGTTCCAACAGGACCTGCTGGTCGTCAAGCGCGCGGTGGAGCGCCGCGACGGCGGCTGGTGGGTGCTCGGCGACAACTCGTACGCGGGCGGGGACAGCACCGACTACGGCGCCGTCCCCGAGGACCTGGTGCTGGGCAGGGTGCGCTTCCGCTACCGGCCGCCCAAGCCGGATCAGCGCTCGCCGCTCGCGGTGGCCCGCTGGGTGCTCTCGGCGGCCCGGCCCGTGCTCTCCGGCCGGTCGGCCTCCAGGCGCTTGCGGGCCCGGTAGGCGGCCACGTTGGCGCGGGTCGCGCAGCGGTCGGAGCAGTAGCGCCGGGAGCGGTTGGTCGAGGTGTCCAGGTAGGCGTTGCGGCAGGGGGGCGCCTCGCACAGGCCGAGCCGGTCCACGCCGTACTCGGTGAGGTGGAACGCCAGGCCCATCGCCGCGATCGCCGCGTAGCCCGCCGTCGCGTTGGACGGGTGGTCCGCCAGGTGCATGTGCCACAGCGGACGCCCGTCGTCGTCCCGGAAGTTGTGCCCGGAGATCTGCGGGCTCACCGGGAACTCCAGCAGCAGCGAGTTCAGCAGGTTCACCGCGAGCGTCTCGTCCCCGCCGTCCGCCGCCTCGAAGACCGCCCGCAGCCGCGCCCGGACCGAACGGAAGCGCGTGACGTCGGCGTCGGTGGTGCGCCGCGCCGACTCCTGGTTGGCACCGAACAGCTCCCGCACGGCCTCGACCGAGGTCAGCCCGTCCGTCCCCCGGGCCGGCTCCTCGGTGTTGACGAGACGTACGGCGTAATCCGAGTAATAGGCCAGTTCCACTTGTAGTCCTTACAGAGGCGCTCTATGGTCGTGGGTGCGGTCGGGTAACAGCCGGTCGTGTATCCAGGGTATTACGCGGCTGAAGGGAAGAGGGGATTCCATGGCCACTGCGACCGGAACCGACTGGCAGTCCTGGCAGGAGAGCTGGGACCGGCAGCAGGAGTGGTACATGCCGGACCGCGAGGAGCGATTCCGGATCATGCTGGACATGGTCGAGGCCTTCGCCGGCCCCGAACCCCGCGTCCTCGACCTCGCCTGCGGCACCGGCAGCATCACCGCCCGCCTGCTCGCCCGCTTCCCGAACGCCACCAGCACCGGCATCGACCTCGACCCCGCCCTGCTCGCCATCGCCCGCGGCACCTTCGAGGGCGACGACCGCGTCACCTTCGTAGAGGCCGATCTCAAGGACCCCGACTGGCCCACGCGACTGCCCCACGCGTCGTACGACGCCGTCCTGACCGCGACGGCCCTGCACTGGCTGCACACCGAACCCCTCGCTGCCCTCTACGGGCAGATCGGCGAACTGGTTCGCCACGGCGGCGTCTTCATGAACGCCGACCACATGATCGACGAGACCACGCCCCGGATCAACGCGGCCGAATCCGGCCAGCGTCACCGGCAGATGGACCAGGCCCTGCGCAACGGCGCCCTGGACTGGGCCGAGTGGTGGCAGCGCGCCGCCCAGGACCCCGTCCTCGCCGCCCCCACCGCCCGCCGCTTCGAGATCTACGGCGCCCACGCGGACGGCGACATGCCCTCCGCCCAGTGGCACGCACGCGTGCTGCGCGAGAAGGGGTTCGAGGAGGCGCGTCCGGTGTGGTGCTCGCCGTCGGACACGCTGCTGCTCGCGCTCAAGTAGGCCGGCCCATGCGGAAAGGGGCGGTACGGAGATCTCCGTACCGCCCCTTCACCGTCGTACCGCTACAGCACCTTGGACAGGAACGACTGCGTCCGCTCGTGCTGCGGGTTGGTCAGGACGTCGCGCGGGTTGCCGGACTCGACGACCACACCGCCGTCCATGAAGACCAGGCTGTCGCCCACCTCGCGGGCGAAGCCCATCTCGTGGGTGACGACGATCATCGTCATGCCGGACTCGGCGAGGTCGCGCATGACATCGAGCACGTCACCGACCAGCTCCGGGTCCAGGGCCGAGGTCGGCTCGTCGAAGAGCATCAGCTTCGGGTCCATGGCGAGGGCCCGGGCGATGGCGACGCGCTGCTGCTGGCCGCCGGAGAGCTGTGAGGGGTAGCTGCCCGCCTTGTCGGCCAGGCCCACCCGCTCCAGGAGCTGCCCGGCGCGCTCCCGGGCCGCGGCCCTGCTCGCGCCCTTGACCTGGATCGGCGCCTCGACGATGTTCTCCAGCGCCGTCATGTGCGGGAACAGGTTGAAGCGCTGGAAGACCATGCCGATGTCCCGGCGCTTCAGCGCGACCTCGCTGTCCTTGAGCTCGTACAGCTTGTCGCCCTTCTGGCGGTAGCCGACCAGCTCACCGTCGACGTACAGCCGCCCGGCGTTGACCTTCTCCAGGTGGTTGATGCACCGCAGGAAGGTCGACTTGCCGGAGCCGGAGGGGCCGATGAGGCAGAAGACCTCGCCGGACTTTACCTCCAGGTCGATGCCCTTGAGGACCTCGACCGGACCGAAGGACTTGTGCACGCCCTCGGCCTTGACCATTGCCGTGTTGTCGCTCATCGGTCAGCGCCTCCAGCTCGCGAGGGAGAGCATGTTCGCCCTGATCTTCTGGAACGGCGTGTCCGGGAGGCTGCGGCTGGAGCCGCGGGCGTAGTACCGCTCGATGTAGTACTGCCCCACGCTCAGCACCGAGGTGAGGATCAGGTACCAGGCGGCGGCCAGGAACAGCATCTCCACCGGGGCGCCGGAGGTCTGGCCGATGTCCTGGGCGTAGCGCAGGAGTTCGTAGAACTGCACCGCCGAGACCAGCGAGGTGGTCTTCAGCATGTTGATGACCTCGTTGCCCGTGGGCGGCACGATCACGCGCATCGCCTGCGGGATGACGATCCGGCGCAGGGTCTTGCCGTGGCTCATGCCCAGGGCGTGCGAGGCCTCGGTCTGGCCCTCGTCGACCGAGAGCAGACCGGCCCGGCAGATCTCCGCCATGTACGCGGCCTCGTTGAGGCCGAGGCCGAGCAGCGCCGTCAGGAGCGGCGTCATGAAGTCCGACCAGTAGTTCTTGTAGATCGGGCCGAGGTTGATGTACTCGAAGACCAGACCCAGGTTGAACCAGACGAAGAGCTGGACCAGGACCGGGGTGCCCCGGAAGAACCAGATGTAGAACCAGGCGATGGACGAGGTCACGGGGTTCTTCGACAGCCGCATGACGGCGAGCAGGATGCCACCGACGATGCCGATCACCATCGACAGCACCGTCAGGAGCATCGTCTGGCCGACGCCCTTGATGATGCGGTGGTCGAAGAAGTAGTCCGGAACGGCGTTCCAGTTGATCTTGCCCTGGCCGAACGCGTAGATGATCGCGACCAGGAGGGCGATCGCGATGACGGCCGAGATGTACCGCCCGTAGTGCCGGACCGGGACGGCCTTGATGGCCTCCGGTCCGGCCGGGGGAGTGTCCTGCGGCTCCGCCGTCTTGTCGATGTCAGCAGTCACGGGGATTGCCTCTCAGTGTCCGCGGGCCGCGGTCACTTGCCGCCGTTGACGGCGGCGGCCGTGACGGCGCCGTCGGCGACGCCCCACTTCGTGATGATCTTGTCGTACTCGCCGTTCTTGATGATCGCGTCGAGCGCGGCCTGCAGGGCGTCCCGCAGCTGCGTGTTGTCCTTGGCGACCGCGATGCCGTACGGGGCGGCCTCGACCTGCTCGCCGACGATCTGGAAGTCCTTGCCGCCGCCCGAGGTCTTCACCGCGTACGCGGTGACCGGGAAGTCGGAGGAACCGGCCTGGGCGCCGCCCGAGCGGACCCGGGTCTGGGCCTGCTGGTCGTTGTCGAAGGACTCGATCGACAGCTTCTTGCCGCTCGGACACTTCTTGGCCTCGGCCTTGGCGAGGTCCTCGGAGACCGTGCCGCGCTGCACCGCGATCTTCTTGCCGCACAGGTCGGCCCAGGTCTTGATGCCCTGGTCGTCGCCCTTCTTGGTGTAGATCGAGACACCGGCGGTGAAGTAGTCGACGAAGTCGACGCCCTCGCCGACCTTCTTGCCGGTCTCGGAGTCGACACCCTCCTGGCGGTCCTTGGTGTCGGTCATCGCGGACATGGCGATGTCGTAGCGCTTGGAGCGCAGACCCGTGATCAGGGTGTCGAAGGTGCCGTTCTCGAACTGGAACTTCACGCCGAGCTGCTTGCCCATGGCGTCCGCGAGGTCCGGGTCGATGCCGACCGTCTTGCCGGAGGAGTCCTTGAACTCGACCGGGGCGTAGGCGACGTCGGAGCCGACCTTGACGACCCCCTTGTCGCGGATCGCCTGGGGGAGCTTGGCGGCCAGCGGGGCCGAGCTGGTGGACGCGCTGCCGCTGTCGGAGCTGTCCTTGTCCTTGGTCTGGTCGCCGCAGCCGGCGAGCAGCAGAGTGCCTGCGACCGCGATCGCACCCACTGCGGCCAGGCGGTGGTGCGCGGCGGTGGTACGAAGCGTGGAGCGTGCGGTCATCTTGGGTTCCTCCGGCGGATGGGTTGATTTGCCGACAGGTCGACAGTGCCGTTGGGTCGACGAGAACACACGGCTTCGGGTGTCGCGACCTTGTGTGATTACGGCATCTTGCCATTCGGACTGAGCCGTTCAAGGTGCCAGCCATGTCAAAATCGGATAACGGGTGACCCCCGAACCGCGCCGGTTCGGTACGACATGTCCGGACCATCTGCGGGAATCCACTGTTCCGGCCGGAAGATCTTCGGCGCATCCCAGGATGCGGACCGGCGCCCCGAGGCGTTGATCACTGTTTAGGCGCCGGTCAGGGGCTTGTCGAGGACGTGTCCGCTTATTTCATGACGATTCTTGTCATCGAGATGTGACCTTCTCAACCCGCGATGTGACCTTGCGCCGAATGGACTCGTCCTCGGCGCGGGACGTCCGGTAAGAAGGTGCTTTACACCCCTCATCCGGGGCCCCGGGCGCGTGTGCGACGCGCCCGTCGCGTATGACCCGTACGCACCAATCACGTGGGCATGCGCGGTCCCGCCCACTTCTCACCCGAAGTGGCCCACCCTCAACCATTGAAGACTTAAGGGGTAAAACAAAGTGGCAGCGGAGATCGTCAATCCTCGCAGCGACAACAAGCCGGGACATAGCGACCAGGACGGCGGGGCCGAGCCCCTCGATTCCTTCGACCCGGCGTTCGCGCTCCACCGTGGCGGCAAGATGGCCGTGCAGGCCACCGTGCCGCTCCGTGACAAGGACGACCTGTCCCTGGCCTACACGCCCGGCGTCGCGCGCGTGTGCACCGCCATCGCCGAGCAGCCGGACCTGGTCAACGACTACACGTGGAAGTCGTCCGTGGTGGCCGTCGTCACCGACGGCACGGCGGTGCTCGGCCTCGGCGACATCGGCCCGGAGGCCTCCCTCCCGGTGATGGAGGGCAAGGCCATCCTGTTCAAGCAGTTCGGCGGCGTGGACGCGGTGCCGATCGCGCTGGCGTGCACCGGCGTCGACGAGATCGTCGAGACCGTGGTGCGCCTCGCCCCGTCCTTCGGTGGCATCAACCTGGAGGACATCTCGGCGCCCCGCTGCTTCGAGATCGAGCGCAAGCTCCAGGAGCGGCTGGACATCCCGGTCTTCCACGACGACCAGCACGGCACGGCGGTCGTGACGCTGGCCGCCCTGCGCAACGCGGCGCGGCTGAGCGGGCGGTCCATCGCGGATCTGCGGGCCGTCATCTCCGGCGCCGGCGCGGCCGGGGTCGCGATCGCCAGGATGCTGGTCGAGGCCGGTATCGGCGACGTCGCGGTCGCCGACCGCAAGGGCGTCGTCTCGGCCGACCGGGACGACCTGACCTCCGTCAAGCGCGAGGTGGCCGGCTTCACCAACAAGGCGGGCCTGACCGGCTCCCTGGAGGACGCCCTGTCCGGCGCCGACGTCTTCATCGGCGTCAGCGGCGGTACGGTCGCGGAGGCGGCCGTCGCCTCCATGGCGAAGGGCGCGTTCGTGTTCGCCATGGCCAACCCGGACCCCGAGGTGCACCCCGACGTCGCGCACAAGTACGCGGCGGTCGTGGCGACCGGGCGGTCCGACTTCCCGAACCAGATCAACAACGTGCTGGCGTTCCCGGGCATCTTCGCCGGTGCGCTGCAGGTGCGGGCCTCTCGGATCACGGAGGGGATGAAGATCGCGGCGGCGGAGGCCCTGGCCGGGGTTGTCGGGGATGACCTCGCCGCGGATTACGTGATTCCGTCGCCGTTCGACGAGCGGGTTGCCCCGGCGGTGACCTCGGCGGTGGCTGCGGCTGCTCGGGCCGAGGGCGTTGCCCGTCGCTGACGGTTCGTTTGTGCGGGCCGGTGGGGGTGCGCGTCCTGGGGGCTGCGCCCCCAGACCCCCATCGGCCTGCGGCCTCGTCCTCAAACGCCGGACGGGCTGAAAGACGCCAAGCCAAGCCGGCTGAGAAGGAAACGCCGGTCGTCGCGCGGGCAGAAGGCCCCTGAGTGCGGCCGGGCTGACAAGCGCTGGTCTGCGTTCATGGCAAGAGGGCGTGTGTCACAACGCCCATCGGTTCCCCGCGAAACCCGCGGAGCCTATCGTCGACGCCATGTTCGCCGTCTACGCCGCCCGAATCGACCGCGACCAACCGCTCGCCGGACTGGAGTCGGGGGACCGACCCGCCCCCGAGGCCCGTCCCGGCTGGAGCACCGTCGATGTCAGGGCCGCCTCCCTCAACCACCACGATCTCTGGTCGCTCCGGGGCGTCGGCCTCCCGGAGGACCGGCTGCCGATGATCCTCGGCTGTGACGCCGCCGGTGTCGACGCGGACGGCAACGAGGTCGTCCTGCACTCCGTGATCGGCCAGAGCGGTCACGGCGTCGGCCCCAAGGAACCCCGCTCCATCCTCACCGAGCGCTACCAGGGCACCTTCGCCGAGCAGGTCGCCGTCCCGACCTGGAACATCCTGCCCAAGCCGAAGGAACTCTCCTTCGCGGAGGCCGCCTGTCTGCCCACGGCCTGGCTCACGGCGTACCGCATGCTCTTCACCAACGCCGGTGTCCGCCCCGGCGACTCGGTCCTCGTCCAGGGCGCCGGCGGCGGGGTCGCGACCGCCGCGATCGTGCTCGGCAAGGCCGCGGGGCTGCGGGTCTTCGCCACCAGCCGGGACGAGGCCAAGCGGAAGCGGGCGCTGGAACTCGGCGCGGTCGAGGCGGTGGAGTCGGGCGCGCGGCTGCCGCAGCGTGTGGACGCCGTCATCGAGACGGTCGGCGCGGCCACCTGGTCGCACTCGATCAAGTCCCTGCGTCCCGGCGGCACGGTCGTCATCTCCGGCGCGACGAGCGGCGACCGCCCCTCGCACGCCGAACTGACCCGCATCTTCTTCCTCGAACTCAAGGTCGTCGGCTCCACGATGGGCACCAAGGACGAGCTGGAGGACCTGCTCTCCTTCTGCGCCGCCACCGGTGTACGTCCCGTCATCGACGAGATCCTCCCGCTGGACCGCGCCCGCGAGGGCTTCGAACGACTGGAGTCCGGCGACCAGTTCGGAAAGATCGTCCTCACGAACGGCTGACCCCGCTCTTCTCTCTCCACTCCCTCCACGACGGCCGACCTGTGCTTCACGACGGGTCGGCCGTCGGCGTTTGTCAACTGTGGTTGACATGCGAGGTGTGTCAACGTAAGTTGACATCATGACCGAAGCAACGGATCTCGCCGAGCGCGCGGGCGATCGCGATCCACGGGTCGGCCTACGGGCCGTCAGCGCCCTGCGCCGCCTGCTGGAGCAGTTGGAGGCGGTGCAGGTGCGCAACGCCCGCAATCAGGGCTGGTCGTGGCAGGAGATCGCCGCGGAACTCGGAGTGAGCAGGCAGGCCGTGCACAAGAAGTACGGGAGGCATTGATGTTCGAGCGGTTCACCAAGGACGCCCGCACGGTGGTCCAGGGCGCGGTGGAGCAGGCGGAACGGTCGGGGGCGCGGTCCGTGGACGCCGAGCACATACTGCTCGCGCTGCTGGACCGCCAAGGCAGCCGCGCGTCCTTCGCCCTGGCCGCGCTCGGCGTGACCGACCCCGAGCGCAAGGAGTCCGTACGCCGGGCCCTGTCCGAGGCGCGACGCCGGGCCGGGTTGTCCCAGGCCGAGGCGGAGGCCCTCGCCGGGCTCGGCATCGACGTCTCGGAGATCGTCGCCCGGGTCGAGGAGGTCCACGGAGTCGGGGCGATGTCCGGGGACCGCGGGAGCGGCGGCCGTGTGACCGGCGGTCGCGGGCCTGGAGGCCGCGGGTCCGGTAGCCGTGGGCTGGGGCGCCGGCCCTTCGAACGGGGCGCGAAGGACGTCCTCGTACGAGCACTGCGCGCCACCCTCGCCCACGGAGACCGGCACGTCGGCGACGAACATCTCCTCCTGGCCCTCACTGTCATGCCGGGCGTACCGGCCGAAGTGCTCGCCGATCACGGCGTGACGTACGAGTCGCTGTCACGGGTGCTGTACGGGGCGGGTGCCGACGGCGGCGAGGCCAAGGCCGGCTGATCGGGCCGGGCGCCGGAGAGCGGCGAACAGCGGCGACCAGGGCTCGGCGAACAGGGTGGCGAAGATGTGGCCGTGGGGGTGTCAGGGATGGGTACTGGGGTTGGGCCTGCCGAGAATGACCTGGTCCTTCGAAGGAGAGCCCATGACTGCGTCCGAACCGGTGTCCGATCCGGTGTCCGAGACCGTGTCCGTGTCCGAGCCCGTGCCGCTCGTCCTCGTCCCGGCGGACGGAGCCGTGCGGGACGCGGTGACCAAGGTGGGCGGGCAGCCGGTGTGGCTGGCGGGGCCGCAGTGGCCGCTGTCCCGGGAGACCGGGCGACCGATGGAGTTCCTGGGGCAGTTCGCCCTGGCGGGCGGTCGGCTCGCGTACCTCTTCATGACCGGGAGCGGCAACGACTCCGTCGACGGCACCTTCGACCCTGAGGGCGGGGAGAACGCCCTCGTGATCCAACCCGACGGCCGCGTCCCTGAGTTCGTGACCGTCGAGGATCGGGCGGAGGGGCCGAGCGCGGGCGTCGACCATCTGCCGGGTGCCGCCGACGCCGAGGGGGCCGAAGGAGACGGCGACGGGGTGAACCGTCGGCCCTGGCAGTACCTCGGTGGACCCGGGGTCGAACCGCACTGGCTCCAGGGCGAGGAGCCTCCCGGCGACGACTGGTCCCTGGTCGTCCAGCTCGACTCCGGCAAACTGCCCTTCGACGTCGACTTCGGCGACTCGGGCGTCGGTTACGCCTTTCTCGCCCCGGACGGCAAGGAGGGCCGGTTCCTCTGGCAGTGCATGTGACTGGCGCTGTATGCGGCCGGCGGCGCATGCGGCTGGTGGCGCGTGTGACTGGCGCCGGCTGTGAGGGGCAGGCCGGGCGCACTGTGGGGTGCGCCTGGTGCCGTCCCGCTCGCTCGCCCGCTCGCCCGCTCAGGCCTTCGGCGTACGCAGTATCGCCCCGATGTGCGCCGCCGCCGTCGACAAGTGGCGTCGGGCATCGCGCAGTTGGTCGTCCGTGACCCCGTGATCCCGGGCCGCGTCGCGGATGTCGTCCCGGAAGCGGTCGAGCAACCGGTCGAGGTCACGTGCCGCGTCACCGGTCGTCGAGTCGTCGTGCGCCCAGCTCGGCTCGAACTCGGCAGGGAAGTCCTCAGGTGTCTGCGAGTAGTCGGGCTGCGTGCCGGAAGCGTCCGCACCCGCACCGGTGGTACCAGCGCCGGCGCCGGCTCCCGCGCCGCCCCGCCCGAACCCGAAGTCCTTCCCGAACTCCTTGCCGAAGTCCTTCCCGAACTCGCCGAACTCCTTGGCCAGTTCGGTCAGCCCCTCGCGCACCCCGGTCGGCCAGTCGCCCCGCGAGAAGTGGTCCTGCACCTGCTCCTGGACCCGCTTGCCGATGCGCTGCAACTCCTCCTGCGCCTGGGCCCGGGCCCGCTCCTGAGCCTCCTTGGCCTGGCGCCGGGCCCGCTGGGCCTCGTCACGGGCCCGCCGGCTCTCGTCCTTGGCCCGTCGGGCCTGTTCCTTCCACTCCTGCTTGACCCGCCGCATCTCCTCCTTGGCGACGCGCCAGGACTCCTTGTCGGTGAAGTCCCCGAAGTCGCCGGCGGGACCGGCGTGTTCGCCATCCCCGCGGCTCCTGGCGCCGGCGCCGGCACCGCTGCGGGCCTCGCTCGCCGCGGCCCGCATCTCGCGCCGCAGATCGCCCGCCGCGCCGCGCACATCGGCGCGGATCTCGGCGGCCAGCTCGGCGACCGACTCGCGGATCTCCAGCTCCAGGTCGGCCAGTTCGCCGCTGCGGTCGGCGAGTTCGGCGCGGCCGGCGTCCGTGATGGCGTACACCTTGCGGCCGCCCTCGGTGGTGTGGGTGACCAGGCCCTCCGCCTCCAGCTTGGCGAGCCGGGGGTAGACGGTGCCCGCCGACGGCGCGTACAGCCCCTGGAACCGTTCTTCGAGGAGGCGGATCACCTCGTAGCCGTGGCGCGGGGCCTCGTCCAACAGCTTGAGCAGGTAGAGGCGCAGGCGGCCGTGGGCGAAGACGGGGGGCATGTCAGAGCACCTTCTTGTCGGTCGTACCGTCGGTCGGGGCGTCACTCGTGCCGTCGCCCGGGCCGGAAACGGAATTGTCCCCCGAGTTGCTGTCAGGTTCGGCCGACGGGGTGTCGTCGGACCGGGTCGCCGGGGCGGAACCCTCGGCCGCCGGGTCGATGTCCTTGGCGGTGTCTTCGATGTCCTGGGTGTCCTCAGCGGTGTCCTCGGTGGCGTCCTTGGTCAACAGGTCGGCGTCCCGGGCCGCGTCGCCGGAGCTCGGAGCCGCATCCGGAACCTCCGCCTCGAAGTCGTCGACCTTGGCCTCGAAGTCGTCCGGCGTCGAGTCCCAGGGCCCGTCCTCAGGCCCGTCCTCCGTCGGAGGGCGCCGCAGCAGGGCGATGGAGCCCGAGACGGTGGTCGCTTTCAGGCGGCCGCTGCCCGAGCCGAGCCGGCCGGTGATCCGCTTGGCGCCCCACTGGCCGCTCACCCGCAGGTCCTCGAAGGCGTTGGAGACCGAGCCGCTCGCGGTGTTGGCCTCCACCTCCGCGTCCGCCGGGTGCGGCAGCCGGATGGCGATCTCGCCGGAGACGCTGGTCAGGCTGACGTCGGTCGGGCGACCGGCCGGGTCGAGGTCGACGATCATCGAGCCGCTCACCGACTCCGCCTTGACAGAGGAGCCCGCGCCCTCGACGACGGTCAGATCACCGGAGACGGAGTTGAAACGGAGGTCGCCGCTGAGAGCCTGCGCCTCCACGTTCCCCGAGACGGTGTCCGCGCGGACCGGGCCGGTGAGCCGTACCAGCGTGGTGTCGCCGGTGACTCCCTTGACCTCCGCGCGCCCGTCGAGCCCGGAGACCACGGCCGCCGCGCCGACCACGCCCACCTCGACGCGGGTGTCCACCGGAACGGCCAGGGAGACGACGGCGGAGCGCCGCCAGCCCTTCCGGTCGAGCCACTTGAGGAAGCCCTTCCAGGGCAGATCCTCGTAGGCGACCGTGAGGGTGCCGTCCCGCTGGGTCACTGTCAGGGGAGGTCCCTCGATCCGGGAGACCTCCAGGCGGGCGGAACCTTCCTCGGCGCCCACCACGTTCACCGTTCCGTTGACGACTCGCACATGCAGCTCTCGCACGGGCTCATCGAACGTGAGCTTCCTCGGCTCTGCGACGGACCACTCGGACATGTTCCGGACCTCCCCGTCCTGACGCGCCATATCGCGTCTTCCGCTATTCACGATATATCGCGGTCGAGGAAAGTCAAGCCACTCGTTCAGGGGATCCGGAGCGCGGCCGTGCGCCCGAGACGCCGAAGGCGCCCCCTGCCAGGGGACGCCTTCGGCGTAGCCAACTGCTCGTCGTTGTCTGGTTGTCGGTCTCTACTCGTCGTCCTCGTCGTCGTCCAGCCGGGCCAGCCACGTCGCCAGCCGCTCCACCGGCACCTCGAAGTCCGGGTTCAGATCGACGAACGTCCGCAGCTGCTCGGCGAGCCACTCGAAGGTGACTTCCTCCTCGCCGCGCCGCTTCTCCAGTTCTTCGATGCCACGGTCCGTGAAGTACATGGGTCAAGGATAAGTGCGCGGAAACGGCCGGGGCGCCCCCCCCCCGCGGGGGGGGGGGCCCGCCCCACAAGAAACCCGCCATCGGGGAACCCACCGACAACTGACCCCACAACGCAAACAGCACCCCCAGCGTCCCCG
>NZ_JBIVKB010000034.1:0-37557 GCF_044750545.1 Streptomyces sp. NPDC088794
ACCGACGAGACCGTCATGCCCACCGAACTCACCGCATAGCCTCAAAGACGAGATCACCTAGTGGCCGTCAATACACCACTCCAGCGGACGTGACCCGAGAGACGAGACGACACACGACTTCCCTAAGGGCATCACCCAGACCCAGGACGAGCTTGATGACGTACGAGGCGAGCTGAATAACTTGCTCAAGAGGCAGCCCTGGTCCGCCGAACCGCTGTCCGCGTGGACGACCCACGAGAACGCGTGGCGCACCTCCTCCCGCCCCCGGCTGGGACTCTGCCGACCTGCAGCGCATCGACGTATCGCGAACAAGGAAAGTCGAACTCGCCGCCGTGATCCTCGGCCACGGCTTCTGGACCGGTGTCGTGGCCGAGGAGCGGACATCGGCAGAGAACTGCGGGCCTGCTGCTTCGAGGCGATCCAGGCGCTTCGGAAGGCCACTCCACGCACGAGAAAGCCGATCTTGTGATAATCGACGCTCACGGCTGGTGCTGGCCGATGCCCGGCCAGGATCTCGACGAGTTCGTGAGCGAGTTCGTCGCGGCCCGGCCACCGCTCACCGACTCCGAGATCGCGGGACTCCGCCGCATCTTCCGCCCTATGGGCGACCCGCCGGCGCCAAGCCTCGACACCGAGGCCGCCGCATGGGACGGCTCCCTGCTGGGCGCCGACGGTGACAACGCCGACGACCGCAGAGGGCCCCGACGCCCATCAGCAACGACGAAGCCCCGGCCTCCTTGGCGGCTGGAACAGGCGCCCGTCTGAGTTGGCAAACTTGTACGGGTGTTGCACGCCGACGGCGTCGGTCGTGCGACATCTGTGCGCCTGCGCGCCGCATCTCGCGCGGTAAGAAGGCAGCCGGGTAAGGGAGCATTCGCTCAGCCTCCGCCTGACCATGAGGGGACATTGCGTTTGGGTGCGGCTCTTCTTGAGTGAGTTCGAGGGTCAGGCTCCAAGTTCGTAGTGGTGCTGGTCGGGCTGGGGGTAGAGGCGTTCGTGTTCCCGCTGGGTGTGGAAGATCCAGTACTGCGGGAAGTCTCCGTTGCTGATGAGGGCCCGGAGGGCGAGGACGGCCTCGGCGCCAGGGACGCTCCACCTGCTGCCGGTGATATCGAGACGGTCGGCGACAAGGTGCCGTGCTGCTCCCTCCACGATTCCGCTGGCGATCGGCCAGCCGGCTTCGAGGGCCTTGTCGTAGTGCACGAAGGCGGCGTTGTTCTCCAGGTAGCGGCAGGTCTTGTCGGTCGTGATGCGCTGTTCGCCGGTGAGTTGGCCGCGTTCGGCTTCGCGGCGGAGGTCGCGAACGGCGCCCGGGGCATCGCCGGCCAGGATCCGGGCGGCCTTGAACCCGACCCAGGTCTCGGCGGCGGGATCGGCCGCGGTGCGGAAACACCGCGCGCTCGCCTACAGCTTCTCGATGACATGGACGATGTCGAGGACGATATGGATCGTGACGCGCCGGCGGTCGGCCTCCTTCTGGATCAACTCCAGCTGGTGCTCGGCGCCGTCGACCAGCACCACCCAGCATCGCTGATGCTGCGGGTCACGGGCTTCGGCCTGGTCGAATGCGGCGGTGATGACGTGTGCGGCGTCGTGTTCGACGGAGGCGGTGATCCACTTCGCGCGGGCTTTTGGCCCCTTGCGCGGGGTGCGTCGGCCGGTGCGGCCGCCGGGCGGGGCGATGATGTCGTGCACCCGGCGCGGGGCCGGGTCGGCGTCGTGCACGACCGCCAGGGTCGCCATCCGCTTGCGGCCGGGCTTCTCCCCGACGGCCAGGCGAGTGCGGAAGGTGTGCTGGGCACGGATCGCGGCCTTGCGGGTCGCCTCGCGCAGATGGTCAGGAAGCATGACGATGCCCTTGCCGTCGACGCTGAGCACCAGCAGCGTCGAGCTTGCGGCCGGGGCGGGGGTGCAGGCGGCGTAGAAGGCGGGGACGTCCACCGCGGCGGCCCGCACGAGTTGTTCGACCTGACGCTTGCCGGCCATCGCGGTGCCGCAGCGGCGTTCGATCGCCGCCAGCGTGGTGTCGTAGGAACCGCGGACGGCTTCCAGAACGGCCAGCCGGCGCAGTCCCAGGCTGTGCCGCCCGATCGGCAGCCCCAACACCGCGTCGGCCGGGTGACAGTTGGGCCGGTGCGGGGCACGCAGGGCGTACCGGGTGACGGTCACCGTCCCGACCACGGTGGCCAGTTGACGCTGGTGCCCGCGCTCCAAACGGGTGCGGCCCGCGGCGAGCGCGGCGCGGCCCGGAGCGTCAAGGGCCGTCAGCCGGGCTTCTTCGAGGCGGGCGCGCAGGTCGAGGTGGCCCTGCAACAGCAGACGGGCCACCTCCCGCGCCCCGCCTTCGGCGATCTCTTCCACCTGCTCGTGTGACAGGCGAAGCGCATCAGTACTGGAGAGGTTCTCGATGAGGGAAGTGAGGCAGGAAACGGTTCGGTCAAAGGGGTCAGCCGACGCAGCGGCGTCATACGCTCCGTTCATCGGGCTCTCGATCCTGGGGTGTGGACTGGTTGGCACCGTCGACGCGAGGGACGAGAGCCCGCCCCGGCATCGGCGCGGCGAGGTGCAGCGGCGGGCCGATCCCGCTCCGGCGCACCCGCGTCGGCCGCCGCCGCCGCCCGGCGCGGCGAACAGTCCCGGTTCGGCCTCGGTCAGCCACCCCCGCTCCACCAGTCGTTTCAGCTTCGACCGGAAGCCCTCGACCTTGCTCTTGTCCGTCGACAATCCCAGCGCGGCACACAGGTGATGCGCCCGCATCGGATGCACCGCATCCTGAAGAACCTCGACGATGTCCCGGTACGAATCCGGCAGCACCTCCATCCCCAGCTCGGGCGTCCACCGCGGCACAGCCGCACCCCGACCGGCGACCCTGCCGGGGGCGGCAATTCAGCAGCCCCCGCCCCGCTGACCTCCGCTTCCACCCCGGCAACTGTGATCGTCTCGTCGCCGGACAGGATCTCGGTCATCGTCTCCCGCGTGATCTCCAACCGGGACAACACCTCCTCCCGGTCGGCAAGACGACGACTCAACTCACCAATCTGGTCCCGCAGTTCGGCAATCTCCTCCCGCGCGGCAGCCTCCCGCCGATCGAGCTCCTCCAACCACGACACCATCGCCGCCTCCAAGACCACGTCCCAGGACACGACGATCCGCCCTCCGACCACGAACGGCAACGGCGCACAGCATCACCAGCTCACTGCAGAAGAGCCGCACCCCAAGTGTTTGGGCCCCGCCGTTCCAAGGCTTTCGAGGGCCATCGGTGTACCAAGTTGATCTGGCTCCACCGGTATGACAAAGGTGACTGGCCGGTTGCGGCTTTTCCTGACTGCCAGGTGACGGCCCCTGCGGTCGGCCGAGCTAGGGAGGAGAAGGGCATGAGCGGAGTTCGACGCGTATTGCGCCTGCTGGAAGGGCTGTGCGGGGTCATCGCGGTGCTCTACGCGACGCTCTTGGTGCTGTTCACCAACTACGACGCACTGCTGGTCACCTACGAGAACGGCGACCTCACCTCGCCGATTGTGGTCTTCGCGGGGGCAAGCGTCGGCTGGATAGGCCTGCGCCTGGTGCGCTCCCCGCGACGCCCCCCAGTTGGGCTGGTCGTCGCTGGTGCGTGCGCCGTTGGTCTGGTGGCCGTGATGTGGTGGACGACCCGCCCCACGGCGGACGTGCAGCACGTCACGCCCACCCCGGGCACCGGGCACTCGCAGCCCCCCAACGGCACTCCGGGCACCGTTCCCCCTCCGCCCCCGCCGACCGCCGGACCGTAATCAGCCCCAGTTGGAGCCCTCGGCCGCCGCATCAGCGGCCGAGGGCTTCGCCATGCCCCGGGACAACCCGTCCCGGTCCGGGCGGCGCACCGGAAGCGTCTTGCTCCTTCAGCGCCTTGGCTTCGCTCTTGAAGATCCGAGCCGCTTTGCCCGCCGACCGCGTCAGCTCAGGCAGCTTCTTGATGCCGACGACCACGATGACGACGATGAGGATCAGGGCCAGTTCACTCAGGCCGAACATCAGGTCTACTCTCTCCCGGTGGCAGGCGGTGGCCGATACAGCACACCGCCCGAGCCCTGCAATCTACATCACTGTAGAAGTATCTCCCGGGGTGCGATCATTCAACAAGCCCGCCTTCCAGTCTCCTTGGCCGAGAAGTAGAGCCGCGTGGCTCCGCCTCGAACGGGCACTCGTATGTCACCAACCATCTGAGGGGTGACCTACGGCTCATGGAGATCTCAGGCATCATCAGCGCGATCGTCATCGGCATCGTGATCGGTGTCCTGGGCCGGCTCGTCGTTCCCGGGCGCCAGCGGATCGGCATCCTGTGGACGATCGCGATCGGCATCGTCGCCGCGTTCATCGGATCCGGCATCGCCGCCGGCCTCGACGTCGCCGACACCAACGGCGTCGACTGGATCGAGTGGCTCATCCAGATCGCCCTCGCTGCTCTCGGCGTCGCGGCACTCAGCAAGGTGAAGGTGCGTCACTGACCGGCGCTCACAGCACCCGACGGAGGCCCGGCAGCCGCCGCAGCCCGGCCGCGGCCAGGAAGGCCGTCGGCAGTGCGAGCGCGCAGACCGCAGCCCACGCGCCGACGGCCGGCAGTCCGCGGCCAGCCAGGTAGTACTGCAGCGTCACCACCAGCGGCAGATGAATGATGTAGACAGCGTACGAGTCGGCCGCAAGCTCCGCCGACAGACGGGTGGAGCCGGTCAGCACCTCCCGGAACAGCGTGAGCAGCCCGACGCACAGCGCCACGCACAGCGCGCTCTCGTACGCCGCCCACAGCGCGGACGGGCCGTCGAAGCCGCCCAGTCCGAAGCAGTCGGCGTCCGCGCCGAGCCCGAACAGCAGCGCGACGCCAGCCAGTCCGCCGGCCAGCCACATCCATCCGGTGCGAGCGTCGAACCGCTCCAGCCAGTGATGGCGGTGGGCCAGCACCCCGAGGACGAAGAAGGCCGCGTACTGCGGCAGGCGGGCAGGCTCGACCTGGAGGAAGTCCAGCACCGGCACCCAGGTGTCCAGTGGATAGCGCAGGCGCACCAGGAAGGTGGCGGCGGCGATCGCGGCCGTGAGGACGAGCAGGCCACGGTGGCCCGGCACCGGCAGGCTCCGCCCGCCGCGCGTGCGCGCCAGCCGGGCCACCTGGCGGCACAGCATGTACAAAACGCTGTAGGCGAGGAGATTCTGGATGAACCACAGGTGTCCGAACTGCAGGTCGGGCCAGGACGGGCCGCTCCAGTCGGCGGGCTTGTCGCCGAGTCCGAGGTAGACGTCGGTGAAGTAGCGGGGGAAGGAGATCGGCGGATAGCCGCGGTAGTGCACGTAGTACGCGTACATCAGGCCCGGCACGATCGTGAGTGCGCCGACAACGAGTGGCAGGCCGAGACGCAGCAGACGGCCGGTCAGGAAGCGGCGGGCGCCCCGCCGGTCGTAGGAGCCGGGCACGAGGACCGCGGAGACGAAGAAGAACAGGCTCATGAAGAACGCCCCGTCGACCGCCGACAGGGTCGCGAGGGTGCCGGTGCGCGGCTGGCCTTCGACGTACCACCAGTCGGCGGGGCCGTAGGGCTGGGCCGCGTGGTGGACGACGACCAGGACGGTCAGTGCGATGCGGAGGTTGTCCAGCCAGGCGAGGCGGGATGACGACGTGGGTATGCGCGGCGGTGCGGACCGCAGAGGAAAGGGAGTGTCCATGTGTTCATTCTTGTAAACACGTATACACCCCGCACTGGGGTTAACCCCCGTCCCCGGCCTCCAGCTGTCCGTAGTAACCCCGCAGCAGCAGGCGCTGGTTGGCTGCGCTGCGGCGGGCCAGCACGTCGGGGGCGAACATCGGCTCGGCGAGGTTGGACTGCATGACCCGCTCCAGCAGCAGCGGGCCGAGAATCAGGCAGAGCATCTGGAACGGGGCCCACTCCTCGTCGGGGCCCTGTTCGCCGTAGACCTCGGCCAGGCGTCGCAGCTCCGTGCGGGCGCCGGACAGCAGGCGGCCGAAGAGAGCGGCGCTTGCCTCGCTGTCCTCCAGCAGGACGTGCCGCAGGTAGCCGCGCAGGACCGGATCCGCCCCGAAGACCTGGGCGGAGACCTCGCCGAGGGAGGCCATCACCCCCTTGCCGGGGTCCAGGCCCTTCAACTGCTCGGCGATGCGCTCCAGTACGTACTCGTCGACCGCTTCCCGCAGACCCTGCTTGGATCCGAAGTGCCGGGTCACCAGGGCCGGGGACAGTCCGGCCGAGGCCGCCACCGCCCGGGTCGAGGTGGCCTCGAAGCCGTGCTCGGCGAACAGCTCCAGCGCCGCCTCGCGCAGCCGCGCCCGCCCCGTCAGATCACTCTTCGCCACCGCCCGCACCATGGCGGCAGCGTATCCGCCGTCGCGAGGCGGCCGGTCGGCCGTCGCGCGCTCGGGGCCCGAGGTGCCGGGGCCGCGCCGTACTTTCCTGCGCTGACTGGGCACGCAGTGGTGACGCGGGCTTCACTTCAAGGGCGTCGAGAGATGGCCGCACGGCGGCGATCCTGGCCTGGAGCTCTTGGTCGGGAGCCTTGGCCCGTGGGGCCGCGTCGGGCAGCGCGCCAACGAGCAGGCAGCTGACCGTGCCGGGCAGACCGCAGGCCACCGCGGGCCTGCGCCAGGCCGGGCCACCTCGTGCAGGGGCGTGCACGAGGTGGCCCGGTGGTCAGGCGGCGGCCGGTGCCGGGCCGACCAGCTCGGAGAGGACATCGTCCATGGTCACGAAGCCGAGGACGGCACCGGTCTCGCCGGTGACGGCGGCCAGGTGACTGCCGTCGGCGCGCAGTGCGGTGAGGGTGTCGTCCAGCGGGGTGTCGAGGCGGACCTGGGTGACCGGGTGCAGGACAGTGCGCGGGAAGGGCTGGTCGCGGTCGGTGATGCCGAGGGTGTCCTTGATGTGGAGGTAGCCCAGCAGGGTGCCGTTCGGGCCGGTGACCGGGAAGCGGGAGTAGCCGGCAGCGGCTGCGGTCCGCTCCAGTTCGGCCGGGGTGACGGTGTGGGCGACCGTGCGCATCTTCTGGGCCGGGACAAGGATCTCGCCGACCGGGCGGGTGCCCAGCTCCAGGGCGTCGCGCAGCCGTTCGCCGTCGGCCGTGGACAGCAGGCCAGCCTCGCTGGAGTCGAGGACCATCCGGGCGAGCTGATCGTCGGTGAACACCGACTCGACCTCGTCCTTCGGCTCGACCCGCAGCAGCTTCAGCAGGGCGTTGGCGAAGGCGTTGATGCCGAACACGACCGGTCGCAGGGCCTGGGTGAGGGCCACCAGCGGCGGGCCGAGCAGTAGTGCGGTCGGGACCGGTGCGGCCAGGGCGATGTTCTTGGGGACCATCTCGCCGATCAGCATGTGCAGGTACGTCGCCACCGTCAGGGCGATGACGAAGGCGATGGGATGCACCAGGCCGTGCGGGATGTGAACCGCGTCGAAACCGGGCTCCAGCAGGTGCGCGATGGCCGGTTCTGCGACCGCACCGAGCACCAGCGAGGAGACCGTGATGCCCAGCTGGGCGGTAGCCATCATCGCGGAGAGGTGCTGAAGGCCCCACAGGGTCATCCGGGCCCGCGTGTTCCCCGCCTGGGCGTGCGGCTCGATCTGGCTGCGGCGCACCGAGATCAGCGCGAACTCGCCGCCCACGAAGAACGCGTTGGTCAGCAGCGTCAGGGCGCCGATGACGAGTTGCAGGGTGGTCATCGGGACTCCTCCCCCGCCTGGACCGGCACCTGGGCCGGTTCGGTGATGCGGATCCGGTCAGCATGGTGGTGCTCGACGTCCAGGACGTCCAGCTGCCAGCCGCCGAGGTCGACGGTGTCGCCCTTGGCGGGTATGCGGGCGAGGCGAGTGGCGATCAGGCCGGCCACGGTTTCATACGGGCCCTCCGGTGCCGCGAGTCCTATCTCCCCGAGCTGGTCGAGGCGGACGCCGCCGTCCGCCTCCCACACCGCGCGGCCGTCCGCGCCGGCCTGCGAGGGCAGCAGGTCGGGTACCTCGACGGGGTCGTGCTCGTCGCGGACCTCGCCGACGACTTCCTCGACGATGTCCTCCATCGTCGCCACGCCCGCCGTGCCACCGTACTCGTCGATGACCACGGCCATGGTGCGCTTCTCCCGCAGCCGCTCCAGCAGTCGGTCGGCAGTCAGGCTGTCGGGCACCAGCAGGGGTGCGGTGGCCAGCTCCGTCACCAGGGTGACGGCTCGTTTCTCCGGTTCCAGGGCGAGGACGTCGCGGATGTGGACGGTCCCGATGACCTCGTCCAGGCTGTCGCGGTACACCGGGAAGCGGGACAGGCCGGTGGCGTGGGTGAGGTTCGCCGCGTCTGCGGCCGTCGCGTGCGCTTCGAGCGCCTTGACGTCCACGCGCGGCGTCATGACGTTCTGCGCGGTCAGCTCGCCCAGGTGCAGGGTGCGCACGAACAGTTCGGCGGAGTCCGCCTCCAGGGCGCCCTCGGCGGCCGAGTGCCGTGCGAGTGCGACCAGTTCTTCGGGGCTGCGGGCGGAGGCCAGTTCCTCGGCGGGTTCCAGGCCGACGCGGCGGACGAACCGGTTCGCGGTGTTGTTCAGGTGCCGGATGAACGGCCCGAAGGCCGCGGTGAAGCCGCGCTGCGGGCCGGCGACCACCTTGGCGACGGCCAGCGGGCGGGAGATCGCCCAGTTCTTCGGCACCAGCTCACCGACCACCATCAGCACCACGGTGGAGACGGCCACACCCAGCACCGTCGCCACCGACGAGGCGGCACCGCCCAGCCCCACCGCCTTGAGCGGGTCTTCGAGAAGCGCCGCGAGCGACGGCTCGGCAATCATGCCGATCACCAGCGAGGTGACCGTGATGCCGAGCTGGGCGCCGGAGAGCTGAACCGTCAGACGGCGTACGGCCTTCAGCGCGCCCTCGGCACCACGCTCGCCCGCCTCTGCGGCGCGCTCCAGGTCAGAGCGTTCGACGGTGGTCAGGGAGAACTCGGCCGCGACGAACACCGCGCAGGCCAGTGTGAGCAGGAGGGCCAGCAGGAGCAGCAGGACCTCGGTCACCGCGTCACCCCCGATCCCTCACGCACGGACAGCGCGGACTGCGGACGGGGTACGACGCGGCTGGTACTGGGGGGCTCACCCATTGCGGGACCGTCGTTCCTTCTGTTCGGGAGGGCCAGAGGGCCCTCAGTCGTCGGCAGGGCAGAGACACACCCTGCCCATTATCGTAAAAGATCGGCAAAGCACCCAGGTCAGCCACCGCCGGTCTCGATCGGCGGCTCTTTTCGGACTTTCCCGCCGCAGCCGCCAGGATGCGCTGGGGACCAGCCCGCGGCGACCCTATGCTTCTACGTGTTTGTAGAGAGAACGCGGTGGCTCCTACCGGTTGTTCCCGGGAGCCGCGCGCCTCTCACCTGCACGCGCGACGGGATGAGACGCATGGCTTCGACCGACCTGGACACAGAGCACGGCACGACAGCCCGGCCCCCGCGCAGCCGCTGCCGTAGCTCCCGCAGAGGCATGCGGCATCGCTCTCACGGAACACACGCACGTTAAGGAGTGGACGCCACGATGGTGTTCAAACGACTGCTCGGTTCGCTCGGCGTGGGCGGCCCCACGGTCGACACGGTCCTCGACCCCGGCGCAGCCCGCCCCGGCTCCACGCTGAGCGGCCAGGTCCATCTCAGGGGCGGCAGCGCCGACTTCGACATCGAGCACATCACCCTGGAGCTGGTGGCCCGGGTCGAGGCCGAGCACGAAGAGGGTGAGAGCGAGGGCGTCGTCGCCTTCGAACGCTTCACCGTCGGCGGCGGCTTCCGGCTCGCCGAGGGCGAGCAGCACAGCATCCCGTTCAGTGTGATGCTGCCGTGGGAGACGCCCATCACCGAGCTGTACGGACAGGGCCTGGGCATCGTCCTCGGCGTGCGCACCGAACTGTCGGTGGCAGGCGCCAAGGACAAGGGCGACCTCGACCAGCTCGCCGTGGGCCCGCTTCCGGCCCAGGAGGCGATCCTGGAAGCCCTCGGACAGCTCGGCTTCGGCTTCAAGTCCGCTGACCTGGAGTACGGGCGCATCGGCGGCACCGGCCAGCAGCTGCCCTTCTACCAGGAGATCGAGCTCACGCCGGCCCCGCAGTACGCCCACCAGGTCAACGAGATCGAGCTGACCTTCCTCGCCCACCCCGGCGGCATGGAGGTGGTCCTGGAGGCCGACAAGCGCGGCGGCCTCTTCTCCGAGGGGCACGACGCGCTCACCCGCTTCACCGTCTCCCACGACGGCATCGAGCACCAGGACTGGAACACCCTGATCGACGGCTGGATCCGCCAGCTCGTCGAGCACTGCGCCTCCTACGGCTCGCACTCCGCCTACACCCACGCAGACCCGTACGCGGGCAGCCACGGCGGCCACTACGGACACGGACACGACGAGCACCATCACGAGGGGCATCGCTCCGGCCCCGGCATGGGCACCGCCATCGCCGCCGGTGCGGCCGGCCTCGCCGTCGGCGTCGTGGGCGGGATGGTCGCGGCCGAGGTCGTCGACGAGGTCGGGGACTTTTTCGAGGGCGACGAGGAAGACGAAGACGAGGACTGACGGCGCGGGTGGCCGGAGGATCGGATCAGGCGCTGACCGTACGCAGGAAGCGGTCCGCGTCCTCCGGCTCACCCAGTCGGCCCAGCTCCAGCCAAGAGCCGTCGGTGAAGCGGATCCTGAAGGTGGCAAACCCTCGCGGCTGGCCCGCCTCGGCTTCGATACGAGCCTCGGTGAAGGGGAACTCCGCGATGGTCCGGAAGTCGTCGGCTGTGGTGGGCGACAGCGTACGGCCCGGGGAGGCGGCCACGCAGACGCGGTCACGAGCCAGCATCACCAGTCGTTTCGGGTTGGGTGAGTGGCCGTACTAGCGCAGCAACAACTGCCCGCAGTCAGGTTCCAGTCACCATCGAAGATGCCTCTGGCGGGGTCGCCGACTTCACGGCGGCCGCTGCTGGCGGCGCGGTCCCGGGTGGAGCCTCTCTCTCCGGAAGAGGTCTGCCCGTCCAGCACGTCGCCGAACTTGTCGATCAACATCATCGGCACGATGACGAAGAAGAACACAACACCGCCGACATAGAGCAGCCAGTGGTGCCTCGGCTTCAACCGCCCTTTGCCCGCAGCCCGGTGGACGGCCTTGGGAGGCGCGGGAATCGGCTTGCCGATCTCGCACCAGACCATGGCCACGGGGTCCTCGCCAAGGATCTTCCGGGCCCGTCGATGCACCTTGCGCTTCGCCATGCCTGAAATCCTAGACAGGCAGGGCGTCACGGCCGCAGCGCCCACGTGAGAGCCGCGACCCGCCTTATGAACCTGGCGGAAATCGCCGGAACTTCTCCGCCGGACCGTTAGTTTCTACGTTGCTGTAGATATTTACGAGCTCGGACCGCCACCAACGCGAACCGGCCGACCAACCGTTTGGAGTTCACATGGCCCTGTGGGACCGCCTCAAGGAGTCCGCGTCGACGATGCAGACCCAGCTCGTGGCGAAGAAGAACGACCTCAAGAGCGGTGCCTTCCGCGATGCGAGCATGGCGATGTGCGCGCTCGTCGCCGCCGCCGACGGCACCATCGACCCCTCCGAGCGGCAGCGGGTGGCCCAGCTGATCGCCACCAACGAGGTGCTGCAGAACTTCGACGCCATGGACCTGCAGCGGCGCTTCGATGACAACCTGGGCAAGCTGACCGCCGACTTCGCCTTCGGCAAGGTCAGCGTGCTGCAGGAGATCGCCAAGGCGAAGAAGAAGCCGGCCGAGGCCCGCGCCGTCATCCAGATCGGCATCGTCATCGGCGGCGCCGACGGCGACTTTGACAAGACCGAGCAGGCCGTCGTGCGCGAGGCATGCTTCACCCTGGATCTGCCGCCGCACGAGTTCGACCTCTGATCGCCCCACTGTGCCGGCCGCCGACGGCAGCCCAGCACGGGCGTCGTCGACGGCGGATCCGGACACCCAGGCTCGTCTAGGGTGGCCCGGTGGGGTCTGAACTGCGTCAGCGGTGGGGCGGACAGCCGGTGTGGGCGAGATGGGTCCGCGCGGTGTACGTGATCGGTTTCCTTGAAGGGGCCTGCGTCCACGCTCTCGACCTGGCCTGGCGCGGCATCCATGCCTATGCGTCATTTCCGCAGGTTCCCCTGCAGGCGTTCTTCGTCAGCCTGGCGGTCCTCGATCCGCTCGTCGCCGTGCTGGTGGGGGTAAAGCGGAGGGAAGGGGTGTGGCTGGCAGGCGCCGTGATGGTGATGGACGTCTGCGCGAACTGGTGGGGCAACCGGCATTGGCTGCACGATGATCCTTCGAGGCTGCTGCGCCTGTTGCCCATCACCCTCTTCGGCCTGTTCGTCGTCGCGTTCCTACTCCCATTGCATCGCGCGGCTACTGGGGCCGCGGGCCAGGCCGGCCAGCCCCAGGCGACTGTGCCGTTTGCCTGACAACTCCCGCGGGTCGCGGCCAGGGACGCCTCCGCACCCCCCGTACGTCTCGGGCTCGCGCCGACCGGCAGGCTGACCGGCCGGCGCTGTTCGCACGCGGCGCTGATTCGGGCCGCCTGGGGCCCGCCAGAGACATCGCCGTACCTGTGGACCGCTGTCCACGGTCAGAGCGGTGTCGCCGCATACAGGATGAGCACCATCGTCACCGCCGAGTTCGCGGACGACAGCGCGGAGACCGCGGCCCCAACGGCCGCACCCCAGGCGGCCAAGCCCACCGCAGTGAACACCGACGGCCAGCTGCGCGACGTCGGCGCGGGGCCGAGCAAGGCAGCCACTCGGCGCGGCACCGGCCCCGGCGCGGCGACGCCCGCGAGCGTGGCGGCCGGGGTGCCGCGCGAGACCAGGGCCGCCTTGCCGATCGCGCACGCTACGTCCCGGCGGCTGCCGACCGTCCGCGCGGCCTCCTCGTCCGCCCACCGTTCCGTCGTGTAGGAGACAGCCGTGCGCAAAGGGAGCAGGAACGGGTTGGCGCGCGCGGCCAGTCGGACGGCGAGCAGGAAGCGGTGGTGCCGGGCGGCGAGATGGGCGCGCTCGTGGGCGAACAGGGCGCGGCGCTCGGCCGGTTCGAGGCAGGAAAGCATGCCGGTGGTCACCACGACCCGGTCCCGCCGCCTGCCGGGGAGGGCGTACGCGTACGGCACCTCGTCGGACAGCACCGCTACCTTCGTGCCCGGAAGTCCGGCCAGGGCCCGGTGGGCACGGCGGCGGATCCGCCCGTGCCGCCACAGCGTGCGGCCGCAGGTCAGCAGGACCGCGAGCAGCGCCGGGATGGCCAGCTTCCCGGCGACCTCGTCGTACGGGACCGCCTGGCGCACCTCGGGGTCCGACCAGCCATCAGGCAGCGGGTTGCCGGGCAGTTGCGCGGTGCCGACCACCATCAGCAGGCCCAGGCACACCGTGCTGCACAGCGCCATCACCACGGCCACACCGGTCAGCAGCCGGGTCGCGGTCCGCGGATGCAGCCGCTGCTCGGCCAGGCGCGCGATCGGCCATGCTGTCAGCGGCAGGACCAGCGGCAGAAAGACGAACACCCCCATGAGGCTTCAGTCTTCCCTCTCGCCCCTCGCATGATCCAGCAGTTCCCGCAGCAGCCGTTCATCGCCCGGCTCCAGGGAGGTGACGAAGCGGGCCAGCACCGCCTCACGGTCGCTCTCGCCGTCCAGCACCTTGCGCATCTTGTGCGCGGCCAGGCCCGCCTGGTCCGAGGCCGGGGTCCAGGCGAAGGACCGGCCGGCGCGCTCGCGGGTCACCGCGCCCTTGGCCAGCAGCCGGGTCAGGATCGTGATCACCGTCGTATAGGCAAGGTCACCGCCGAGGCGCTCCTGCACCCAGCCCGCACTCGCCGGGCCGTCCGCCTCGCGCAGCACAGACAGGACAAGCGCCTCCAGCTCCCCCTGCCCCCGTCGCCGGGAACCCCGCTGGTCCGTCACGCCCTGTCTCCCTTCTGCCGGCCCCGAATCCACGGGCGGCCATCGTATAGACGCCCCGGCGGCCACCCACCGCACCGCGGATTATGTGCAGTACTCACACTGCATCATCTACATAATTGTAGAAGATAGGCTGCCCGGATGGGTCCGTCTGGACCGCATAGACGACACCAGTACACGAGGAGAGAGGGCAGACATGGGCTTCATCGCATGGCTGGTTCTGGGACTGCTCGCCGGGGCCATCGCCAAGGCCATCCTCCCCGGGCGCGATCCTGGCGGACTCATCGGCACGACGCTCATCGGCATCGCGGGAGCCTTCCTGGGCGGATGGCTCTCGGCAAGGTTCCTCGACCGGCCGGTGCAGCGGGAGTTCTTCGACGCCGCCACCTGGGGCTCGGCCATCGCGGGCGCTCTGGTCCTGCTGATCGGTTACCGCCTCCTCTTTGGCAACTCCCGCGACTGAACCACCCCTTCACCATTTTCTACATTGCTGTAGATTTTAAGCCCGGGCCGCGCCGGCCCCGACCTGACACATCGAGAAGGAGTTCACCGTGGGAGTTTCCCTGTCCAAGGGCGGCAACGTCTCGCTCAGCAAGGAGGCGCCGGGCCTGAGCGCGGTCCTGGTCGGCCTGGGCTGGGACGTGCGCACCACGACGGGCACCGACTACGACCTCGACGCCTCGGCCCTGCTCCTGGACGCCTCCGGCAAGGTCCTGTCCGACCGGCACTTCGTCTTCTACAACAACCTCACCAGCCCGGACGGTTCGGTCGAGCACACCGGCGACAACCTCACCGGTGAGGGCGAGGGCGACGACGAGTCCGTCAAGGTGAACCTCGCGGCCGTGCCCGCCGAGGTCGACCGGATCGTCTTCCCCGTCTCCATCCACGACGCCGAGAACCGCGGCCAGAGCTTCGGCCAGGTCCGCAACGCCTTCATCCGCGTCGTCAACCAGGCCGGCGGCGCCGAGATCGCCCGATACGACCTGTCCGAGGACGCCTCGACGGAAACAGCCATGGTCTTCGGCGAGCTCTACCGCAGTGGCCCGGAGTGGAAGTTCCGCGCAGTCGGACAGGGCTACGCCTCCGGGCTGGCCGGCATCGCCGCCGACTTCGGCGTCAACGTCTGACCCAGATAACCGCCCGGCCGGGCTCGCGCCCAGCAGCGGGCCCGGCACACCGCTGCCCCGCACCGATGCCCCTACCCGCCAGGAGATTCACGTGAGCAATCCGGCCGGCCTCCGCCCCGAGGACCGGGCGGACTTCGAAGCCGTACTGCACCTGGCGCTGAGCACCCCGGACATCCGCAGCGCCCTGCGGGCCGATCCGACCGGCGGGGCCACCGCCCGCCTGCGCCTGCGGGCGCTCGCGGACGCCGACGAGATCGCGACCGCGGCACAGGGCGAGTATCACGCGTATCTGACCCGTCTCTTCCTGAACGCGTCCGCCGAGGAAACCAAGGACGGCGCCAATGCAGGCTTGCTGCCCGCTCTTGCAGTGCTCACACCCCTGGTGGCCGGCCCGTCCGGCGCGGTCCTGTTCGTACTCGGCTACGTGCTCCGACTGGCCGATGCACGAGGGACACTGCCCGGCTCGCTGGTGACGGTCGGCTGGATCCTCGGCCTCGTCGCAGCCCTGAGCGCACTTGTCGCCCTCGTCTCACTGCTGGGCGCCGCGGTACTGGGACGCGGCGGTTCCGCGCACTCCGCCCGGCTGGAGCAGGCACGGCTGAACTGGCAGCAGGCCCTGCTGGAACGCGGCGTGCTACCCCATCTGCGCCGGTACATCGGCGAGGATCTGGCCCTCCGCCCCACTCGCCCCCATGGTGCCGAGCCTCCGAGGACCGGATACTGAGACCGCCGCTCGCAGCCGCGCATTGCGTCAGGCGCCCGGCAGCGGAACGCCAGGGGTGGCGTCTGGCTACAAGGCGGCGTGGGCGAGACTTGCACAGTGGCACGCACAGACGAGACCGGCCAGGCCGCCCCGCACGTGTCTGCATTCGACACGGCGCCGAGCCCTCATCCTCCACCCGGACAGGCCATCGGGCCGGTTGCACGTATGCCGCGCTGGCTGCCGCGCGCCATGGTGCTCGCGCTCGCCTTCATCGCCGCGTTCCAACTGGCCGGCTGGGCATTCCATCACCTCATCGGCCTGCTGATCAACATCCTCATAGCCTTCTTCCTCGCCCTCGCGATCGAGCCCGCAGTGAGCTGGATGGCCTCCCGCGGGCTACGCAGGGGACTGGCCGCCTTCCTGGTCTTCCTCAGCCTCGTGATCGTGACCGCCGGGTTCGTCACACTGCTCGGCTCCATGCTCACCGAGCAGGTCATCAAGATCGCCGAGGACTTCCCGGCCTACCTCGACTCCGTCATCAACTGGATCAACACCCACTTCGACACCAAGCTGAGGCGCGTGGACGTCCAGGAGGGCCTGCTCCGTTCCGGCTGGCTGCGCAACTACGTGCAGAACGGCGCCACCGGCGTCCTGGATGTGTCCGCCCAGGTCCTTGGCGGGCTCTTCCAGCTGCTGACGATCACGCTGTTCTCGTTCTACTTCGCCGCGGACGGCCCGCGGCTGCGCCGCGCGATCTGCTCCGTCCTGCCGCCCGCCCGCCAGACCGAGGTGCTGCGCGCGTGGGAGATCGCCGTGGACAAGACCGGCGGCTACATCTACTCGCGCGGTCTGATGGCCCTCATCTCCGGAGTCGCACACTACATCCTGCTCCAGGTCCTGGACGTGCCGTACGCGCCCGTGCTCGGCGTCTGGGTCGGTCTGGTCTCGCAGTTCATCCCGACCATCGGCACGTATCTCGCGGGCGCCCTGCCCATACTGATCGCCTTCACGGTCGATCCCTGGTACGCGCTGTGGGTGCTGATCTTCGTGGTGATCTACCAGCAGTTCGAAAACTACCTGCTGCAGCCCAAACTGACCGCCAAGACCGTCGACATCCACCCAGCGGTCGCCTTCGGCTCGGTCATCACCGGTACTGCCCTCCTCGGCGCCGTCGGCGCCCTGATTGCCATCCCAGCGGTCGCCACACTCCAGGCATTCCTCGGGGCATACGTGAAGCGCTACCACGTCACAGATGACCCCCGAGTCGAGGGCCATCGCAGCAGGGGCTCCCGCACGAACCTCGCTGGGCGCGTCCAGAGGCTGCTGGAGCAGAGGACTGGAGAGCGGGCGACGGCGGACAACGAGAAGCCCTCGACCCGGGGGCCTTCGTCCACCGTCGGCAGCTGAGCCAGGTGGCCGTCCTCCTTTTGCACAGCACCGGATGTCCCACTGCCGACCCAGCCGCATGCCCGGAGCAGCCCTCCGTTTATGTGCAGCCACGGTTCTTCCGTCCGGCGCATGGGGTCCCCGGCGGGCGTACCTCAGGAATCCCGGGTTGGACGATCCGCAGCCGACTCACCCCCGAGGCCGCCCATGCACGGCGCCAGTCGGGGAATCTCCAACCGTTGACATGGGCCCATGGCCGGCACCTGTACGACGTCCTAGGCATCCAGAGCGCGACGCAGTGACCCTCCTTGCCGGCGCCCGAACGGCAGGGGCCAGCCACCTCTCAGCCAGCCCGCCGAGCTGAACACAAGAACTTGACCAGGGAAGTCGGCGTGGCTCACGTGTCGGTCGACTCGGCGCCGTCCTGTACAAGGGCGCGCAGCAGGGTCCAGCCCGGCGCTTGGTCCTCGGGCCGGACGGGGCGGTGAAGACCTCGGCCTCAGCGAAGATCGGCTCGCCGTTGGGTCGGCGGACGTACGGCACGAATCCGTAGTCGACACTTCCAGCCAGCCTCTGCAGGGTCGCTCCGGGCCCTGGCGGAGAGCGGCTATTCGCTCCCGCATGATGAGCAACTTGGCCCAACCCCGTCGTACACCTCAAAGACGCGCGACAGCACCAGGTGTTCGAGGGTGCTCCGGGCTTGGGCTCTCACGTGCGTGGCGATCACCCGTGTGCCGCGCGTCCGCGCTGCGCGCAGCGCCATGAAGAACACCGCACCACCGTCGCTGCTGAGGTAGGTCACCTCACTCAGGTCGATCTCAAGGCGGATGATTCCCGGACGCAGAAGTTCTTCGAGAGCCTTCCCTGTCTGCCCCGCGTTCTCGGAGGTGATCTCCCCCGAGAGGTGGACAACAGCACGGTCTGGGGTGGATTCGGCTCTGAACGGACGGCTGCGGAACGGATGCAGCAGGCGGCTTCCCATACTCAGCAGCCGGTGATGCCCATGGTGTTGCCATGCCGAAGAAAAAGGGTCTGGCATCCGGGGCTCCAGGGCAGAGGGCGGGCAACTGCCGACCAGGCTTCCCGGCGCACCTGAGGGTCAGCGTAGGCGCAGGTCGCCGCGTCCGCCTCACGGGCTGTCGCCGGTTGAGCCGATCGGTATCTGCGGTCTTTAAATCCAGCCCCGCCGTCACCGTTGCCGGGATCCGGCAATATCACCGTGCTCATTGTGCCTATTAGTGATCTGTCAAAAACGCGTCAAGGGCGGGTAGGGTTCCCCTCGGTGTGCCGGGAAGCCTGGTCGGCGAGCAGGGGATCACTCTCTCTTCCGATCGGGGGTAACCGTCATGGTGCTCGTGGCCGTGTTCGGCGCGGCGCTGCTGGTGGCGGCGCTGTTGTCAGGTCTGGCGGCACGCACGGTGCTCTCCACGTCCTTCCTCTTCCTGGTCGGCGGGGCCCTGGTCAGTGACGGGTTCCTCGGCCTGATCCACATCACGCCGGACAGCGAGATCGTCGCCGTTACGGCCGATCTGGCGCTCTTCGCGGTGCTGTTCACCGACGGCATGCACGTATCGCTGCCCAAGCTGCGGGCCAACTGGAGGAACCCCGCCCGCGCCCTGGGGTTGGGCATGCCGCTCGCGTTCGCCTTCACGGCGCTGATCACGCACTTCCTTGTAGGCCTGGACTGGACGACCTCGTTCCTGGTCGGAGCGGTCCTGGCGCCGACCGACCCGGTGTTCGCCTCAGCGATCGTCGGACGCCGGGAAGTGCCGGCGAAGCTGCGGCAGTTGCTGAACGTGGAAAGCGGCATCAACGACGGGCTCGCTCTTCCGGTCGTCCTCATCCTCATCGCGGCCGCGGGTCCGACAGCGGACAGCGCGGAAGCGTCGCCGGGGAAGATCGCCCTGGAACTGCTGCTCGGCCTGGTCTTCGGTGTCGCGCTGCCGCTGCTCGTCAACGGCCTCGTACGCTTCCGCCTCCTGGGCGCCGAGCCGAAGCTGCAGCCGCTTCTGCCGCTGGCGACCGGGATCATCCTGTACGCGGTGTGCCACCTCACCCACGCCAACCCATACCTGGCGGCGTTCTCGGCGGGCGCGGCGCTGGTGCACGTGTCGCCGGAGGCGAAGGAGTCCTTCGAGCCGCTGGGAGAGGCGCTGGCGGAGCTGGCGAAGTTCGCGGCGCTGTTGGTGTTCGGTGCGTTGCTGACTCCGCAGTTGTTCGGTGACCTGTCGTTCGGCGGCTATGTGGCGGTGTTTTTGGCGATCGTGCTGATCCGGCCGACTTCGCTGCTGCTCTCGCTGATCGGTACGAGCCTGTCTCGCAAGGAGAAACTGGTGGCGGCCTGGTTCGGCCCGAAGGGCTTCGCCTCCGTGGTCTACGGCCTGTTGGTGCTTCAGTCGGGCATCCCGCAGGCCGAGGAGGCCTTCACCCTGATCGCCGTGTGCATCGCCTTCTCGATCATCGCGCACAGCTCGACGGACGTACCGATCGCCCGCGCCTTCGACGTCGACGACCTGGCCGGAATCCCGTCCGGGCGCGAGGACACCGACGCACGCCCCAAGGAGATCCAGGCCAATGCGCGCACATGAGCTGGCCAGCCCTTACCCCACCGTGTCCGCCGACGACGACGCGCTCGACGCGGCCCGCCTGCTCGTACGGGAACAGTTGCCCGTGCTGCTGGTCCTCGACCGCGACGACTACCCATACGCAGCCGTGCCGTCCGCCCGTGTGATCAGCGCCCTGCTGCCCTGGTACATGCGGGACGGGCCGCTCCTCGCCGCCGAAGTCAACGATCACTTCGAGGAGGAGGCCAGGGAGGCGATGACCGGACGGCCGGTGGCCGAGTGGCTGCCGCGCGGCCGCGTCACACCCCCGGTCGTCGGCCCAGACGCCGCGCCATCACAGATCGCCGTACTGATGGCCCGTAAGGACATCCCCCTGGTCGCGGTCGTCGAACGCAACGGCGACAAAGCCACGTTGATCGGCGCGGTCACCGCGGCCGCCCTTCTGGAGCACTTCATCGGAGGATCGTGAGGGACTGGCACAGCTGGGCGGCAGTCGTCGTGTTCGTCGGCGCGTACGCCCTGATCATCAGCGAGAAGATCCACCGCGTCGCCGTGGCGCTCGGCGGCGCGGCCCTGATGCTGGCAATCGGTGCGACCGACGACAAGTCGGCCTTCTACTCCGAGCACAGCGGCGTCGACTGGAACGTCATCTTCCTGCTCATGGGCATGATGATGATCGTCGGCGTACTGAAGAAGACCGGCATGTTCGAGTACCTGGCGATCTGGTCCGTGAAGCGAGCACGAGCCAAACCCTTCCGGGTCATGGCCATGCTCGTCGTCATCACGGCGGTCGCTTCGGCACTGCTGGACAACGTGACCACCGTGCTGCTCATCGCACCAGTGACGCTGCTGGTCTGCGAGCGCCTGGCCCTGCCGGCCGCCCCCTTCCTCATCGCCGAGGTCATGGCCTCGAACATCGGCGGCACCGCAACCCTGGTCGGCGACCCACCCAACATCATCATCGCCAGCCGCGCCGGCCTCACGTTCAACGACTTCCTGGTCCACCTCGCCCCGATCTCGGCGATCCTGATCGTCGTCTTCGTCCTGATGTGCCGCGTGATGTTCCGCAAGACCTTCGTCTACGACGAGGACCGCGCCGCCGAGGTCATGGCGCTGGAGGAACGCGAGGCCATTCGCGATCCCCGGCTCCTCGTGCAGGGCCTGATCGTGCTCGCGCTGGTCGTGGCGGGCTTCGTCCTGCATCCGGTGCTGCACTACGAGCCCAGCATCGTCGCCCTGCTCGGCGCCGGACTGCTCATCGCCATCTCGTCGGCGGAAACCGGTGACGTGCTCAAGGAGGTGGAGTGGCCCACGCTGGCCTTCTTCGCCGGGCTCTTCATCATGATCGGCGGGCTGATCGAGACCGGCGTGATCAGCGAGGTTTCCAAGTCCCTGGCCGACGCGATCGGTGACAACGAACTCGGCGGCTCCATCACGCTGCTGAGCGCGTCCGCAGTCCTCTCCGGCATCGTCGACAACATTCCGTACGTCGCCACCATGGCCCCCATCACCAGCGACCTGGTGCAGAACATGGGCGGCGGCAGCGACCACGTCATGTGGTGGGCCCTCGCCCTCGGCGCCGACCTGGGCGGCAACGCCACAGCGATCGGCGCCAGCGCCAACGTCGTCGTCCTCGGTATCGCCGAACGCAACCGGCAGCCCATCTCCTTCTGGCAGTTCACCAAGTACGGGCTTGTCGTCACCTTCGTCACCGTGGCCATCGCCCTCGGCTATGTGTGGCTGCGCTACTTCGCGCTCGGCTGACCTGTTGCCTGCCGGACATGCCACGGGAACGACCACTCGGACCGGAAGGAGTACGCGCACGGACGCATCGCTCATGGCACCCGTGGCTGCCGTCGCCATGCTGGTGATCCGAACCGCACTGGTGGAGATCCGTCACCCGGGAAGCGCGCGCCGACAGTGGTGCTTCCTTGCCCGCCGCCAACCGATGATTTCCGGGGCCACCGTGGCTGTGCTTCTCTCCGTCGGCGGCTGGCGGGCAGCCGGCTTCGCCTCCGTGGCCTGGGCGGTGCTGGCCGGGGCGCTCATCGCCCACATCGTCCACCTGTCCACCGCGCCGGCGGCGGACAGGCCCAGGGACCGGAACGGGGGACGTCATTGAACTGGCGCGCCCTGGTGTGCTCCACATCGTCGACCTCGTCGTCCCGAAGATGAGGCACCGAAGACTCCGGGAGAGGAGATCCGGGTGAGTCCGTCCATGTGGTTCAACGGCCTTGCCGCTGCCTCCGCGAGAACACCTGTCGAGATCGTCCTGCTCGATCCCGACGACCACCTCGTCGGGCGCCTGCGCTTCCGTGCCTGTCCGGCGTGCCGTACAGGGCGGATACTGGACATCTGGGTGTGCGACGCCTGGCAGCACCAGGGGCTGGGCCGCGAGCTCGTTCATTCCCTCCTCGCCTATCACCCCGGCTACCGGTGGAACACGACGTTGCAGACCCGGGACGGGCGGGCCTTCTTCCTGGCAATGGTCCAGGAGACCACGATCGCCCTGCCCCACGGCGGCCCCTTGTGCTGCCACCTGACAGGATCCTTCCGGCGGACATGGCGCACTCTGCTGGGCCACCGAACGCCCCACTGACCTGGTGCCCAGTCACGTTTCAGCGAGGGCAGCGATCTTTGCACGGCGAGGACGATCTTTGCACGGCATCCCGACCCGCGTCGCTGCCGTCAGTGCTTCACGTCTCAGTCGTCGAGGCGGCTGATCCCCGCCGCCCCACCAATGTGGTGCAGGGCTCGGGCGCGGCGCCGCGTGTCGCGGATACTCCTGGTGGCGACCGCCTCGATCCGCTGCGCCTCCGCGCTGTTCTCTGGCCGCCGGCGCTCCCTGCGGACGAGAACACCGATCGCCCAGGCCATGAGCACGGCAAGCGCGATGCCGAGGATCACCGCGAGCATCGACGTACCCTCCGTTTCCCCTGAGTCATGCGCCGATCCTGCGGCCTCAATCCGTTCCGCGTCATGGATAGTTCTCGGCACCATCGCGCCGTGAATGCTTTCCGCACCTCGGCAATCGCCACGCGCCCGCGCTGACGGCCAGCGCAGGCCGCCAGGTCACACCTCGTTGTCCGGCCAGCCCAGAAGTCGCGCGCCGATCACCGCGGTCTGCAGGGTGTAACGGTGGACGGAGTCGGCCGGGTTGGCTCCAGTGAGCTTGTGGATGCGCTCCAGGCGGTAGGTGAAGGCACGCACGCTCAGGCTCAGGCGGCGGGCGGCCTCGGCCGCGACGCAGCCCGAGTCGAAGTATGCCGTCAGCGTGTCGACGAGCGACTGGGCACCGCCACGCGCAGACTCCAGTGGTCCCAGGGTGTTGCGGACAAGGTCGGCCATGGCCTGCCGGTCACGGGTCAGAACCGGGTAGACGAGCAGGTCGGCGGCGCGCAGCACCGGCTCTTCGATGTGCAGCCGGTGGGCCAGATCGAGGGCGTTGAGGGCCTCTTCGTAGGAGTGGACGACTCCCCCGGCGCCCGGGTGGGGGCGTCCGATGGCGACCTGCCCTCCGTCGGTGGCCGCGTGTGCCTGCTTGGCGAAGAACGCCAGGACCTCGTCCTGTTCTCCGGGGGCGATGCAGACCAGCCGACCGTCCTTCGTCGTGAGCAGGATGCGCCGCTCACCAAACCTGGTGATCACGGCGCTCTCCACCTGCCGAGTGGCCGGATGCGTGTCCTCCACCGGCTTACCGCCCTGAGCGACGGCGACCGCATGGGCACGGGAGAGGAGCAGGCCGAAGCGCTCGGCGCGCTCGGAAAGGCGGCCCAGATCGCTGCGTCCGTAGAGCAGGTCGTCGATGAACTCCCGGCGTATGCCTTCCTCTTGGCGCACGGCGAGCCCCTGCGCGCGTTCATGGCCTTCGGCGAAGGCGTCGATCGCCTGCTCGACGACGGCCAGGACACGATCGGTGTCTGAAGAAGTGGGGGTGGGCCAGTGCTCCCGGGTCACGGACAGATGCCGGCGGACGAGGGCTCGTAGCCCGAGTCCGGCTTCGGCGGCGCCCTCTCCCCGGGTCCGCAGGGACTCCAGTTCGTCCCGCGTGAGGCGGCGGCCTGTCCCGCACGCCTCGGCCAGTATCCGGGCATAGCCCTCCAGATACTCGTCGGGTACCTCACGCCCCGTCACCCGGCCTCCTCGATTCTTGACGCGCTGCTGGCGTATTCCTAACGCACGAGGGACAAGAGTGGCAGACCCCCGGACGGTGGGAGAGCCCGGCATGAAGTGTGGGCGTCTACGTTGCCGGTGTGAGGCAATGCGGAATCGGCGATGTCGCTGCCATGATGTTCTCGGCAGAAACCGGGGCGAGTCCGGTGCCGGGCCACGGAAGTCCGGCACCGGGTCCCTTCCGGCCGCCGACGAATCGGGGTGAGGCAGGTGCAAGAGATCGCCGACACTGCCGTCGGCTTTCCCACGGTCACGTTCACCGCCGCGCTCGTTGTGATCGCCGGATTCTGGCTGCGGGTCCTGCTGGGCAGAATTCAACGCGACAGCTTCGACTCCGATGTGGCCACCGACGCACCGGGCGGGTACGACCTGCCCGTGGCTGCTGCGGCCTCCTTCGTGATCGCGCTGGCGTGGATGTTCAGCCTCGGCGGCTCGGTGTTCCTGCGTCGTTCCGAGATCCCCGGACTCCTGTACGCCCTGCTGGCCGTGACTGTCCTCGTCGGCTCCGTGGCGCTCGCGTATGTCGTCACTCGTGTGGCGATGTGGGCGTCACACAGCGAGTGGCCGGACCTGAGCCACACCGACGCGGCACGTAATCGGCCCGAGTTGTAGAACGCGCACGGAAATGAAAGATCGATATGCCATAAATTAGATGATTTCCTTGCATTTTGTGCGGTGCGGGCGCCTACCCGCACCGCATCTGGCAAGCAGGGAAATCATGAGACGGGCCACCCGAAAATGCGACCGCCCTGCCACCGTCTCCGGCGCATTGGCTGAGGCAGCGCCGGTGTACGCCGACTCGGCCGCGGACGGCACCGCGGTCGGCTCGCCCGCTACGCAGGAATCGCCGGGCGTTGTTTCCTGCTTCGGGATCCAACTCCCGAAGAACCGCAGTCGGCTCCGCACCCGGTCGGCCGGGCCCCGCAGCAGCATGCCGTGGTCTCTTCCCTTGCCGACACCGGCACGGACGGCACGCTGACGAGGAACCCCGGGGAAGCGGGGGTACAGAGGTCCGTCGGAGGTGTCCGAAGGGACCTCTGCTGTGCGGGGCCGAGCGACGAGACGAGACAACCTCCAGAGGCTGGCCGGATCTCCTTCACGTGCCCGGTGAGGGGCTTGTCCGTTGCTCATTGGTGGCGAACAGCGACTCGACGAGTTCCAGGGGCAGTTGCTGCATGTCCTTGCGGATCAGCTCCGGTACCTGGTCGTTCCACTGTTTCGCCGCGCCGTCCAGCGCTTTGGAGAAGGCCCCGCGTGCCCGCCGTCCCATGAACGTCATGGCGAGGGGGAGCAGCGGGCGGGTGAAGGAGCGGCCCTTGACTCGTACCGTGACGGTTACGCGCCAGCGTCCGTCGCCGGCCGGGCGCGGCACGGCTGTCACCATGGCGCGGGCGAGCGCGTGGTCGAGTCTGCCGGTCAGGGGTGTGGCCCTCGGACGGCCGCGGCCTGCTGCCTGCGGCCACCACTTGCCGAGGTCGAGGTGCAGGCGTCCGCTGCCGCTGGTGTACTTCGTCCATGAGTCGCCGCCTACCTGCACCTTCACCGAGAGCCTTGCCTCGCGCGGCCGTTCGGCGCTCGTGAGTCGGAGCGTGCAGGCCATGTGGCCGGGGCCACCGGGATCGTCGTCGAGCGTGACGAGTTCCAGGGCCGTCTCCCGCTTGCGGTCCCAGGCGAGGATCGTGAGCGTCTGGTCGATGTCCGGTCCGCTGCCGTCGTCGTTCTCGGGGTGATAGCGGGCGCCCGGTCGCAGGTGGGCTCCCTGGGCCAGGAGTAGTTCGGGCAGCCTCCGTCCGTCGGGCAGCCGTAACCGTGCATCTTCGGCTTCGATGCTTTCCGCGAGGTCGTGGAGCGTGACGACGCACGACTCGAACCAGGAGCGGGGCACGGGGGCGAGTGTCACGGTGTGCTGAAAACGAACCATCTGCCAAGGGTCACTGGTCTATGGGTGCTGGGTCAGTGGGGCGGTCAGGCAGTGACCGGCTCGGTCTGGTTGCCGGGTTCCGGGCGTTCCGCTCGGTGTTCCCGGTCATCAGGAGCTGGTCTGTTCCGTGGTCTCCGGGTCGCCGTGCTCACCGAGCCAGCGGGCGAGCTTGCCGCGTCGGCCGACCGCGCGCAGGCGGCGTTCGGCGGCCTGCCGCACCTTCGGGGTGGTGATCAGGAGGAGTTCGTCACCCATGCGCAGCACGGTGTCGTGGCCGGGGACGGTGGTGGCGCCGTCCCGGACGATCAGCGTGACCACGGTCGGCGACGGCAGGCGCAGTTCGAAGATGGCCACACCGTGAAGGCGTGACCCGGCGGGAATGCTCACGGTGAGCAGGTCCGCGTCCAGGGCGTCCAGCGGAGCGGTCTCCACCTCGATGTCGCGCAGGGCGCCCGGTCTGGTCAGGCGCAGCAGCCGGGCGGCGGCGGGCAGGCTGGGGCCCTGGACGACGGTGAAGATGACCACCAGCACGAACACGATGTTCAGCAGGTTCCGGGCGCCATTCACCCCTTCGACGATGGGGTAGGTGGCGAGCACGATCGGCACTGCGCCGCGCAGGCCCGCCCAGGAGATGAAGCCCTGCTCTCGCCAGGGGACGCGGAACGGCAGCAGGCAGGCCAGCACGGACAAGGGCCGGGCAGCCAGCAGCAGGACCAGGCCGACGGCGACGGCCGGACCGATCGTGGCGGGCAGTTCGCTGGGGTCCACGAGCAGGCCGAGCATGACGAACAGGCCGATCTGGGCGAGCCAGCCGACGCCTTCGGCGAAGGAGCGGGTGGCGGCGCGGTGTGGGAGCTGGGCGTTGCCCAGGACGAGCCCGGCCAGGTATGCGGCGATGAAGCCGCTGGCGTGCGCCGCTCCGGCGGCGGCGAAGGCCACGATGCCGAAGCCGACGGTGGCCAGCGGATACAGGCCGGTGGCAGGCAGAGCGATGTTGCGCAGGGCGGCGGCTCCCAGGCGCCCGATCGCCAGCCCGAGCACGCTGCCCACAGCCAGCTCGTAGACGAGATGACCGGCGATGTCCGCCGGACCGGGCACGTCGGCGGTGGCGGTACTCAAGGCCAGTACCAGGATGACGGTCGGGGCGTCGTTGAATCCGGACTCGGCCTCCAGCAGGCTGGTGACCTTCTGCGGCAACGGCAGGACCCTCAGTACGGCGAACACTGCGGCGGCGTCGGTGGAGGAGACGATCGCGCCCAGCAGCAGCGCCAGGTGCCAGTCCATGCCCAACAACCAGTGGGCGCCGGCCGCCGTGACCGTGACGGAGACGGCGACCCCCGCGGTGGCCAGCACGCCGGCCGGCAACAACAGGCGCCGGACGTCGGGCCAGTTCGATGTCAGACCGCCCTCGACCAGGATGACGGCCAGCGCCGCCGTACCCAGGGCCTGTGCCAGTTGCGCGTCGTCGAAGTGCAGGCCGAGCACGTCCTCCCCGACGACCACGCCGACGGCCAGGAACAGCAGCAGGCTGGGCAGACCGGCCCGGTGGGCGGTGCGGGCGGCGGCGATGCTGGCAAGCAGAACGGTGCCGCCGATGAGCAGGGTCAGGTAGAGGTCCTGCAGCGTCACAGGGCCGCCCCCGCGTCGAGCCTGTCCCGTCGGCAACTCGCTGAGTCGCCGTGGCGGACGGCTGCCGTACGAACGGCACAGCCACTGCGGATCCAGCCCGGACCTGGCCGGTTGCGCCGGGCCCAGGGCCGTTGCCACGGTTCGGCTCTGCCACGGGCAGGGAGAGGCCACGATCGGCCCGGCGAGTTCCGGCACCGGCCGGGCCGAGGCCCCGACTCTCCCGTGCCGTGCACGACACCCGTGCTCGGCCTCCCCCGGGAGACTCTTTCGCCGGTCACGGACCTCTCCTCCCTGACAGCCGCTCAAAGCGAGCCATGTCGACAAGTCCTGCACAGGGCACGGCCAAGATGGCCGTACTGACGATCAGGAGACAGCAGGCCGTCACGGTAGCGCGGCGCGGCGGCGCCTCCGGGACGCACGGCGCATACTCCTGACGAAGACCGGTTGCTGTGGGCGGCGGGATCCGTCCTGTTCGGCCAGGCGGCGAACCGACAGGTGTCCGCAGACAGGGGGCCGATCCGTCTCGCTCCGCCTCCGGGCAGTTGCGTAGGGTGTCGGGGGCAGCTGGACTCGGATCTGAGGGGCCTGGGCGGGGTATGGCGGACGAGCGGCTTCGACGGTCCGGGATCGTGGGCTACTGGCGGGCGGTCGAGTTGTTCAGCCCGCAGATGATACCTGTCGTCTCGGCACGTGATCGGGTGTACGCGGTGGCGGCGGACGGCCCACTCCCCTGGGAGGCGGGACACGCACTGCGCTCAGTGCCTCTGGAGTCCGGCTTCGTGTGGCAACACGTGGTCTACGGCGGGGCGTACGCACTCCGCGCGGTGCGCGACACCCTGCTGGAGGTCTTCGGCGAGAGCGAGGAGGACCACGACGGACGGATGGACGGCGAGAGCGCGCTGTTCGCTCTTACGGTCACCGACGAGGGGCGACTGCTGCTCGACTCCCCCGTGCTGTCCACCTGCGCCTGGGCCACCGGGCGCGTGTTGTCGCCCGGGCCGTCCAGCCACTCCTGGCTGGACGGGTTCGACGACGAGACCGACATCTGGTTGACGCGAGCCGCTGAACTCGGGGAACTTCCAGCCGATGAGCCGCCGGACGTCGGCTTGGATGCGGAATCCGATCGCGCCGACGACGAGGACAGTGAAGAGCGGGTCGGGCAACGGCGGCTGTCGGCCAAGGAGTTGCTGGCGTTCGTTCGCGAGGTGGCCGAAGCCTGGGGCGTGGCGCAGGCGCTGGGCCCCGAGGAGGTGCGGGTGCGGAGCGTGGCGGTGCGGCAGGGCCATGCGGGGGACGCCGACCAGCAGGACTTCCTGAACAGTTTCATCGCCGCGGACCTGGACCTGGTCGCCCGTGCACTGCGCACGCAGGAGCCTGGTGCTGGGCTTGCCGCGTACCTCACTCCCGGTGTCGAGGTGAACACCGCGTGGCGCATCGACCTGCGGCAGCGGCCCGAGGTGGCGTTGGACGGAGTGACGCCCGCTGCCGCACCCGCAGGGCGGTGGCCGACCGAGCCCGGACATCCGCTCGCGCTGAGCCAGCAGTTCGCCGTCAACACCGTCCAGGGGCAACTGGGCGAGGCAGGCGGCCTGTTCGCGGTCAACGGTCCCCCCGGCACCGGCAAGACCACCATGCTGCGCGACTGCTTCGCCGCCGTGATCGTGGAGCGTGCGACGCGGCTGGCCTCACTGCGCCTGCCGTCGCAGGCCTTCGCCGACCGTGCCCCGTACATGTGGAAGAGCGGTGACTACACGCGCACGGTGACGCCGCTGCGCCCGGAGTTCACCGGCTTCGAGATGGTGGTGGCCTCGGCGAACAACGGTGCGGTGGAGAACATCTCGACCGAGATCCCGGCCCGTCAGGCCCTCGGTGAGCCGTGGCGCGAGGACGCCGACTTCTTCGCCGAGCAGGCCACCCGGCTGCTCGGCGGCGTCCCGGCGTGGGGCGTGGTCGCGGCCCGCCTGGGCAGCAAGAAGAACCGCCTGGAGTTCGTCAACCGGCTCTGGCACGGCAAGTACCGGCTCACGGACCACGATGCGCCGCCCCCACCACGCGGGCACCGCCGTCGTGGCCGCGACGCCTGGGTCGACAGCGAACACGGGGTGGCACACCTCCTGCGCGGCTACCTCAAGACACCGCACAGCGGAGTGTGGCGCGCGGCCAAGGAACGCTTCCACACTGCACTGGCCGACGTCGAGCGGCTGCGCACCGAACGCCAGGCCGCCGCTACGGCACTACACGAACTGCCTACTGCGCGGACCGGCCTGCGCACGGCAGAGGAGGTCGCCGAACAGGCTGCCGCGCGGCTGGGAGAGTGTGACGCCGCGGTCCTCGAGGCTGACCAGGCGCTGCGTCATGCCCAGATGCTCCTTGCGGAGGCAGAAGGCCGCCACGCGGCGCATTTCGAGCGCCGCCCGGGCCTGATCGTGACCCTGTCCACGTGGGGGCGGGCGGCTCGTGCCTGGCACCGCACCGAACGGGATCTCGCCGCACAAGAGGAAGAGCAGCGCGTCGTACGGGACGGTGTCCGTGCGCGGCTGGACGAGGCTGGGCGGGCCGCGGCCATTGCGGTGGCCGAGGGGGTCGCGTGCGAGCTGGCTGTTGACGAGGCCGTAGCCCGCGTCGACCGGCTTGCGGAGGAGGTGGCCCGGGCGCGCTCCCGCTGGGGCGCACATGTGCCGCACGAGGACTGGCTGCGGGACGACACCATCCGTGAGTTGGCCGCGCCCTGGGCGGATGCGGAGATCACCCGGGCCCGCAGCGAACTGTTCCTGGCCGCCCTCGGCCTGCACGAGGCGTTCCTGCGCTGCACCGCCCGCACCATGTACGCCAACCTCATGGCCGCGATGGACGCCGTAACCGGCGCCGTACCCAAGACGGTTCCCGAGGAACATCTGCGGGCTGCCTGGCAGAGCCTGTTCCTGCTGGTACCCGTCGTCTCGACGACGTTCGCCTCCTTGGACCGGGTCTTCGGCCGGCTCGGCCGCGAAGCACTTGGCTGGCTGTTCATCGACGAGGCCGGCCAGGCCACTCCGCAGATGGCGGTGGGCGGCATGTGGCGGGCGAAGCGCACCGTGGTTGTCGGCGATCCGCTGCAGCTCGAACCCGTGGTCGTCCTGCCCTGGACCGCGCAGCGTGCCCTGCGTGACGACCACGGTGTGGGCGAGGAGTGGGCGCCCGGCCGCACCTCCGTGCAGCAACTGGCCGACCGCACCAACCGCTACGGCACCCTCCTGCCCGCCGAACTCCCCGACGGCTCCCACGAGGTGTGGACCGGCGCCCCACTGCGCGTCCACCGCCGGTGCGACGACCCGATGTTCAGCGTCAGCAACGCCATCGCCTACGACAACCTCATGGTGTACGGCACCCCCGACCGAGGCCCCTACCCCTACGGCCCCCGCAGCTGCTGGGTACATGTGACCGCCGCCGAAGCCGACGGGCACTGGATTCCCGAGGAGGGGCGGGCGCTGCGCCGCATCCTGGGGCGACTGCGCGACGACGGTGGTGTCGACCTGGCCCAGGACGTGTACGTCATCAGCCCTTTCCGCGCTGTTGTAGCCGGTGCGCGGAAGACCTGCCGGGACCTGATACCCACCGGGCGGGTCGGCACGATCCACACCACCCAGGGCAAGGAGGCCGACGTCGTGATCCTCGTGCTGGGCACCGACCCGCGCCGCCCCGGCGCCCGCGCCTGGGCCGCTTCGCGCCCCAACCTTCTCAACGTCGCCGTCAGCCGCGCCAAGCGCCGCCTGTTCGTCATCGGCGACCGCGACGCCTGGCGCGACCAGCGGTTCTTCGCCACCCTCGCCGACGCTCTGCCCGCCCACGCCTGGCAGGCCGACGGGCAGCGAGGGTGACGTCAGATCCTGGTGTCAGGCGAGTGCGGAGACCGCCGACAGTGTGGACGCGATGAGGGAAACCAGCCCGGGCACCCCTCCGCACTTCTCCTTGATCTTCTCCAGCAGGCCCGTGGCCACGACGCGCCCCTCGGGACTGTCCAGCTTCTGCTCGGCCGCCATGTCCAGGAAGCCGACGCACACCTCGTAATCGTTGACGTGGTCCCGTTCCTGCTCCATGCCCTGGCGGATTCGGACCAGCAGCTCACCGATGGCCTGTAACTCATCGCGGCCGATGCCGGAGTTGTCCTGACTCTGCGTGGAGTGGATGGCGCCCGGCTGGTTCTGCACGTTCTGCATGGACCCGCTGTTCTGGATACCCGAGTTGGAGCCGCCGGGTTGTGCCTTGCGACCGAACCTCACGTTGCCCCTCCTGCCGACTGCTGGGAGCCCACCGCTCCCGGCTGGTTCTGGACGTTGCTCATCTCGCCCGTGTTGATGATGCCGTTGTTGAGGACGACCGTGATCTGTTCCCGGTAGGCGACGGTGTCGACGTTGTGGTCGACGAGGAAGCCTTCGACTGCGGCGAGGACCCGGCCTTGCATCATGTCGATGTAGCGGCGGGCGTCGTCGTACTGGAGCATGTCGTCCATGTACCGGGTCGAATAGACCTCGCGCAGGCTCACCGGCCCCTTCCCCGGATCCTGTGCGGGACGTTGCTCACTGCTCTTGGCCCGTCGGAACAGCCCCACGAGGAACCAGCCCGTGTCCACGGCGGCGAGATACGCCGTATGCCTGCGCGAGGACCATCCCGTGTTCCTGGACTTCTTCTCCGCCTCCCGCAGATCGGGGTGGACCGGGTTGACCACATGCGGGCGGACCACGACCCGCAGATAGTGGTTCTCATAGGCGAAGCCCACGAAGAGGGACGCCACCAACTCGCCGTCCCAGGACGTCATCCGCGCGCACAGGAAACGCCGGGCGACCTTCGGTGCCCGCTGCGCATCCGCCGCCCGTACCCCGTCCCGTGCCAGCGTGACCAGTCCCTCCCACCGCTCGGCCGTCAGGCTGTCCCAGCGTTCGGCGGCGATCGCCGCAACCCCGAAGACCTCCTGCGAGCTGTCGGGGTGGAAGTCGGGCAGCGGATCGGTGGGACGCTGCAACTCCCGCGCCACATGAGCGTGCAGATCGTCCGGAGTGAAACGGACCACCCCGTCACCCCGTACCGCTCCCGCCAACAGCTGCTCCACACTCGGTAGAGCCCGGGCGGGGGCGTTCCCGTCCACCGTGTCCTGGCTGCCGTCCCCGTCCTCCGCCTTGGCGGGCATCACGTCGATGCCGATCTGGGTCTCGAACCAGACCTTGCCCGCACCGACGAAGTGATACTTCGCTCCGGCACTGCGGATCTGATTCTGATACGGCACGACCTCCCCGTACGACGCGTCCCGGATCCGCTCCACCGCACCGCGGAACCGGCGCGGCACGCCCGCACCCCATGCCTCGGCCTGGTCGGCGCCGATGACCGCGCGGAGCAGTCGCTGCGCGAGCACCCGGTCGGCGCAGAACGCCGCCCACACTCCCAGCAGGGCAACGGCCGGGCCGAGGTAGGCAATAGGCGCGAAGAGGAAGGCCCCACCTGCCGCGAAGGCCAGGACGGTCAGGGCGCGGCGCAGCCACAGCAGCCGCTCGGCCTGCGCGCACGCCGTCAGTACGGCCTCAAGGTCGAACCCCTGCGACGGCACAGGACGTCCGCCGGCAGCTATCCGGCGGCGCATCCAGCGCGCGTACTCGTGGCCCACGAGCACCCGCGGCTGTTTGGGGGAGGTCGGTTCGCTGTCCTCCCCCGGATCCTTCAACTTCTCCAGCGCGGCTTCCTGCTGCGCGAGAGCCCGCTTGGCAGCCTGTTCCAGCTGTCGTTGGCGTACGGCCTTCGGGGTGAGTTTGTCGCCGAGCTGCTTGGTCTTCTTGCGGCGCCACTTCTTGAGCTTGTCGGCGAACTCCGCGGCTCTGTCCGGCCGTAGGTGCGCGGCGGCGCACAGTAGCCGAGTGGGTTCGGTCATCCCGCCCTGCCCGGCACCGACTGGCACGGCCCCGTTCCTCCCCGGCCGTGGGACGACCGGTACCTTCAGCAGTGACCAGTTTTCGTCGGTGGATCTTGATAAATCACTGTCCATGCAGCCCCCCGCCCGTGAGTACGACGACCGATCGTCCCCCAAGGACCCGGACGCTGCCTACTACATGCAACTACCGCAATCCATCCGAAATCGGCGGTATGTAAAGGGAGTTCCTGGACTACGGTGCCACGGCACCCGGACGTGTTCGTGGATGAGCTCCCAGCAGTTCAGCCAGCCCCTGGCGGGTGGCCGCGAGAACCACCCGGTCCTGGGGGCGCAGTACGTAGCCGGGGTGAAGGTCCCAGAGCAGGCCGCTGGGATGCTCGTCGCCGTCGTACGACGGTGAGACGGCGAGGTCAGGCAGCCGCTCGTCCGGGGCGGCGGAGTCGATGGCCAGGACACGCCAGGCACCGGGGCGGAACGCCTCGGCCACCGTGCGACCTTCGAGCTGTGGATGGCCGGCGACGTCGAGCGCGGCGAAGACCAGCACCCGCCGTTCGACCGGGATCGCGCCAAGGATGCGGCGGCCCATCATTGCCCCGGCGAAGGCGGGAGCGGCGAGGGTCGAGACACTGCGGCTGCGGGTGAGGGCAGCGGGGTGGGCGGCGCGGAGAGTGCGGTAGACGGCGGCGGCGAACGTGTCGTCGTACAGGCGCAGCGCCGCGCGTACGCGGGGTGCGATGGAACGGGCGTACAGAGCGGCTTCGAGATTGGTGGTGTCGCTGCTGGTGACGGCGAGCAGAGCATGCGCGCGCGGTGGATCTTTGCCGCCTCCAGGACGCCTTCCTGGGTGACGTCACCGATCACCGTGGGCACGCGCAGTCGGCGCGCCAACGGGATACCGCGCGCCTCGGGGTCTTCCTCCACGCACACCACCGGGATGCCGAGCTCGTGCAGCCTGGCCAGGACGCGGGAGCCGACCTTGCCGAGGCCGAGCAGGACGACGTGGCCGGACAGCCCGCGCGGTGGGCGGCGCAGCGCGGAGGCGGTGCGGAAGGTGCCGAGCCCTTCCAGTACCGCGGCGAGCAGTACGGGCAGCAGGAGCAACCCTGCCAGCCCGGACAGGAGTTGGAGGACCTGACGGGCGACGGGCGCGTCGAGGGCGGGGTCGCCGATGGCGAAGATGTCGAGGAGCGTGAGGTAGGCGGCGTGCAGGGGGTGATCGCCGGTGGTCAGCCAGGACGCCACCGCCAGACCGAGGACGCTGAGGACGAGTCCGGCGAGGACCCAGCGCAGCCGGCGGGAGAAGAGCGAGCCGAGCGGCAGGCCGCGTCCGGCGCGGCGGGACGGGCCGGCGTGGGTGACGGTTTCCAGGACGACGGTTCCGCGTCCGGTGGCGGCGGCGACAGCCTCGTCGTCCGGCAGCAGCAGCGGCCCGTCCTGGCCGCTGGCATCCGAACCTTCCGTTCCCGCCGGGTCGTTGGTGGTGGCGGAGAGCAGGGCGAGCGTGCACAGGCCGGGGTCGGCGACTTCGCCGCGTCCCGGTGGGATGCGTTCCACGGCGCGCAGCAGCAGACCGTCCGCCTGAACGACCTTGCTGGTGCCGGTCACTGCGGTGGCCACCAGGGAGGGGGCCGCGGTATCCGCGTCGGACAGGACGGTGGTCGAGGTGTCCAGTGCGGCCGGGTCGAGCCCGGGGGAGGCGACCACCGCCGCCTAGTCCAGCAGGTCGGCGAGATGCTGGCCGAGCTTGCGGTCGTAGAGCCGAATGACCAGCCGCAGGCGGGGGTTGAGACGGCGGGCGGCGAGGGCGGCGCGGATGTTGGTCTCGTCGTCACCATGGACGAGGGCGAGCGCGTCGGCCCGCTCGATGCCGGCCTCGGTCATGGCGTCCTCGTCGAGAAGCGGGGCTTCGAGGACGCGGACGCCGGGCGCTGTCTCCGCGCCGGCCGATCGGTTCACGAGCGTCTGCATCCGGGCGAGCAGGTCGGCGGCTCAATTTCGTCGAGCGATGCCCGTTCCGGTGTCGGTGGTGCCGCGCAGCGACGGTACGACGACGATGACCCGCACCCGGTACAACTCGCGCAGTTCAGCTGCCAGGCGCTCGGCGAGGGCGTCGTCGCCGCACACGACCATGTGGCCCGTCGTTGCCGTGCGTTGCCCTTGTCCGGGAAGTGACGGCACGTGTCTCACTGGGGCAACCTCCTGGCCATGTCATTGCCGATCGGGTGGGTCCACCGGCCATCGCATACGAGTCGGCGCACATCCACTCCACGGATATCGGTACCAGTTGGGGCCACGGTGGCGTGCACGTCGCCGAGAGACCGTAATCGATCACGAGTGAAGTCCCGCGCCCATCGGCTTGCTCACCGATGATCACGGGCGCAGTTCCTGGTGCTGGTCAGTGCCCGCCTTCCGCCCGATCTGTGAGGCCGAGCCGACATGAAGCGTTGGAGGCCTCGCTGGCGGCCGGCGAGCTGGACTGGTCCAGAGCCTGTGCGGACGGCTCCCACGGCGCGCGAAAAAGGGGGAGCCGATACCGGGCCGTCACCGGTCGACCGGCGGAAGTCGGGCAGTGAGCACCATGTGATCTGCGACGGACGCGGGCATCCCGCTGAAGGTCATCGCCACCGCGGCCAACGTCAACGACGTCACCCAGACCCTCGCCCCTGGTCGACGGCATCCCGCCCGTCACCGGACGCCCGGGCCGGCCCCGCCGACGCCCCCAACATCGAGGGCTTGGGCAAGCTCCGTCACGTCGTCGCGCAGACCTTTGCGCTGCTCCACCACTGCAAACGACTCGCCGTCCGATGGGAACGCCGCACCGAACTCCGCGATGCATTCGTCTGCCTCGCCTGCAGCCTCATCTGTACTGACGGCTCAAAAGGGCTGCCGCTCCATGATCGAAGAAGGTCTCATGGCGGCAATGTCCATCGGAGAGGGTGGTACGTACCCGAAGGCACCCTCCACGCGCCCGTGCGCTACTCACCCGTCTCGCGGTCCTGACGACCCTGGGCGAGAGGCTCGTTGTAGTTGATCACGACCGGCGCGTTCGCCTCCGCCCGTGCCCGGTCGGAAGCCGCCGCCATCTCCTCGTAGGTCCATTCCTTGTACAGACGCTCGCCATGGGCATCGGTGATGTCGACGACCATGCGGGTCCACTCCTCGGCGGGCTGATCGGGGACGAGTCCCAGTTCGTACGTGGCGTTTTGGAGGAGGGATTCGGTGACGCGTATGCCGGTGAGTCTCTCGGCCAGAGCGAGGACCGCCGCCTTCCCGTCGACGGCCGGGGCGTACTCGTCGTGCTCTCCCTCCGGAGTCAGCGGGAAACCGACTGCCCGCAACAGAGCAACCAGTTCATCGGGGCTGCTGCCATCGCGTGCCGAGGGGCCCTCGAACGTTGTACGGAGCTCACCGTCCTCGAACCAGTGGAAGAGGTGGATGGGCTTGCCGCCGTTGCTCGAGTGCGCCACGACCCGGCCGCCCTCCGACAACGTCTCCGCACACGGCATCCCAAGGCCACCGTCAAAGCCGAGGACAACTGTCCAGTCGCCGTCCTCGCCCGGGGCCTTGAAGGCGCCTGCGACGTAGGACTCGTCCCAGTAGTCGTAATCTACCTCGGCACGGTGAGCGTCATCCGCCTCGATCAGCCCGGCCGAGCCCTCCCCGATGCCGCGCGGTTCCGCCTCCATCGCACGCAGCACCTCCTGCGGGCTCCTCCCCCGTACCAGTGTCAGGGTGTATCCACTCTCCATCATGTGGCGGAAGATCGGCGAGGTGCGGATCCACGCGTAGTCGTGTGAGGCCACCAAGTTCATACGGCGCAGTGTGCCTGATGCCCCTGACAATGCCCGCCATGCCGGTTCTCATGGCTGGAGCCGGGACTCGGGCTGTGCCCAATCCGTGTCAGCCACATGATCGCGTCACGAGCTCTTGGCCTCGCGCATTCATGGAGCGGCCTGTCGGCAGGCGGCCAGGGAACAGAAAGTGCCCCTGACCAGCCAAAAGCGATCCACGAACACGCGCTGAAGGTCCCCGCCTCAAACCTGGACACCGGCCGTCGAGACTGACGGCGAGGCCTGTGACGGACGAAAAGACTCGACCGGGAAGGCCTTGAACACGGTGGCATCCACATCCTCGATGACACCGTCAACGCGCTTGGCCGAGCAATTGTCAATTCCTGTGGATCACCGTGGGGATCTTCAAGTAGCCCGCAGCCATTGATCGAGGACTACGAAGTCTTCGTTGGTGAGGCCGC
>NZ_JBIVKB010000035.1:0-34717 GCF_044750545.1 Streptomyces sp. NPDC088794
TATCAACATATCTGGCGTTGACTTTTGGCACGCTGTTGAGTTCTCAAGGAACGGCCGCTTCCTTTGTACTCACCCTCTCGGGCTTTCCTCCGGGCACTTCCCTTCGGTCTTGCGTTTCCGACTCTATCAGACCCTTTCGGCGTCCGATTCCCCGTCAGATGGGGTTGTCTTTCCGGCTGTTGGGCCGTTCCGACGTCTCAAACCTTAGCGGATCCTCTCGGCGATTCCCAATCGGGCCGCCGAGCCCCAAATCGAATTGAATTCGGGCACGCCGAAATCGACCCGGTTGGGAGGTCGTGCTGAAGGTTTGGGTTGCCGCTGACGCGGCGGAGGTGCTGCCGCAGAACCGTTACGGCCCCGTGGCAACCCGAAGAACTCTACGGATCCGGATGGGGACTGTCAACCCACCCCTGTCAAGATCTTTTATGCCCGGCCCGGTTCCGGCTCAGTCCAGGTCGCTGAGGCGTCCGCCCGCGTCCGGCTGGGCGTGCTCCACCCTACGCAGGAGGCGGGTGAGGACGTCGCCGAGGGCCGTGCGGTCCTCCGGGGAGAGGTCCTGGAGCAGGTCCTCCTCGAAGACCGTGGCCATACGCATCGCCTCCAGCCACTTCTCGCGACCCTCCACCGTGAGCTCGACGATCACGCGGACGCGGTTGGACTCGTCGCGCTCCCGGGTGACCAGACCCTCGCCGACCATGCGGTCGATGCGGTGGGTCATCGCGGCCGGCGTCAGGCCGAGGCGCTTGGCGAGGTCGCTGGGACCCAGGCGGTAGGGAGCGCCGGCGAGGACGAGGGCCTTGAGGACCTCCCAGTCGGAGCTGCTGATGCCGAGGGCGGCGGTCTGGCGGCCGTAGGCCACGTTCATACGGCGGTTCAGCCGGGACAGGGCCGAGACGATCTGCTCGACCTGCGGGTCGAGGTCCCGGAACTCGCGCTGGTAGGCGGCGATCTGCTCGTCGAGCGTCGGCTCGCTGACGCCAGGGGTCTCGGCCATGGCCGCAGTATGGCACGCACCCTCTTTGCTTTGAAGTCCTTCGCTGTGTACTATTTAGCTTCGAAGTTTAGTGTCGAAGTCTTCACTCCTAACTACTAGGAGTCTCAACTACTTGATTGAGGTGAACGTGACCAGGGCGATGGGCGCAGCGATGCGCCGGATCCACGTGGGAAACGCACTCAGCGCGTTCGGGCTCGGCTTCACGGTCCCGTACCTGTACGTCTATGTGGCGCAGGTCCGGGGTCTGGGAGCCATGACGGCGGGGCTCGTCCTCGCCGTCTTCGCCGTGGCCGCGTTGGTCGTACTGCCGTTCGCCGGACGGGCCATCGTCCGGCGCGGGCCCCTGCCGGTTCTGATCGCCGCTCTGGTCACCGCCGCTCTGGGGGCGCTGAGCCTCGGACTCGCGGGCAGTGCGACGGCCGTGCTGCTGTCGGCGGCGGCGCTCGGGGCGGGGCAGGCCGTGATGCAGCCGGCGCTGGCGACGATGATCGTGGACTGCTCGACGTCCGACACGCGCTCGCGTGCCTTCGCGATGCAGTTCTTCCTGCAGAACCTCGGGCTGGGCGTCGGTGGGCTCATCGGTGGTCATCTCGTCGACACCACGCGCGCGTCCTCCTTCACGCTGCTGTTCGCGATCGAGGCGGCGATGTTCCTGCTGCTGGCGGTCGTGATGGCGACCGTGCGGACGCCGCACGCCCCGCACATCGGGGCCGCGCCTGCCGGATCGGCGAAGGGGAGCTGGAAGCAGCTGCTCGGCAACCGGGCCATGGTGCAGCTGTCCGTGCTGGGCTTCGTGCTGTTCTTCGCCTGCTACGGGCAGTTCGAGTCGGGGCTCAGTGCCTACGGGGTCGAGGCCGCCGGGATCTCCACGTCCGCGCTGGGGTCGGCGCTGGCCGCCAACACCCTGATGATCGTCGTCGCGCAGTTCGCCGTGCTGAGGTTCGTCGAGCGGCGTCGGCGGTCGCGGGTCATCGCGGTCGTGGGGCTGATCTGGGCCGTGGCGTGGGTCGTGGCCGGGTACGCCGGGCTCGGGCACGGCAGCAAGGAGATGGCGACGGCGGCCTTCGTGTCGACGTACGCGCTGTTCGGGCTGGGTGAGGCGATGTTGTCGCCGACCGTCGCTCCGCTGGTGGCCGATCTGGCGCCGGAGGGGATGGCCGGGCAGTACAACTCCGCCTTCGCCCTGGTGAAGCAGCTCGCGCTGGCCGTCGGGCCCGCGGTGGGCGGGCCGATGGGGGCCTCGCTGCACGCGCCGTACATCGTGGCGTTCCTGTTGTTCTCGCTGGGGATCACGTTCCTCGCGCTGCGGCTGGGGCGGCAGCTGACCGCCGTACAGGATCGGCCTTGGGCGGTGGCCAGGAGTCGGGTGGTCGCTCGGGGTGGGGCGGCTGCGGAGCCTGTTGTCGCCGAGGCGTGAGATCGGGATGGGAGAGCGGCCGTCGCCCTTGGGGGTGGCGGCCGCTTCTGTGTGCGGGACTAGGTCGGGCGTGGGAGGACGAACTCGCACCAGACCGCTTTGCCGCCGCCCGGGGTGCGGCGGGAGCCCCAGTTGGTGGCGATGGTGGCGACGATGGCGATGCCTCGGCCGGACTCGTCGCCCGGTTCGGCTCGGCGGCGGCGGGGGAGGTGGTCGTCGCCGTCGGTGACCTCGATGATCAGGCGGCGGTCGGTGCGACGCAGGCGCAGGCGCATGGGTGGGATGCCGTGCTGGAGGGAGTTGGCGACGAGTTCGCTGGCGGCCAGGACGCCCAGGTCGTGCAGTTCGGTGGGGAAGCGCCAGCTGGTCAGGACGCCCGAGGCGAACGCACGCGCGCGTGGGGCCGCTTCGACGCCGCCGAGGAGCTCCAGGGCCGCGTTGCGGAACAGGTCGCTGTCGGGGCCGGTGCGGGCCGGGTGCTGGAGGACGAGGACGGCGACGTCGTCGTCGTGGTCCGCGGTGACGCCGGCCGAGCGGACCAGGCGGTCGCAGACGACCTGTGGAGTGCCCGTGGCGCCCGCCAGGGCGCGCTGGAGGGCCGCGATGCCCTCGTCGAGGTCCTCGTTGCGGCGTTCGACCAGGCCGTCCGTGTAGAGGACGGCGGTGGAGCCGGGGCCGAGCGGGATCGAGCCGGAGGAGTGCATCCAGCCGCCGGTGCCGAGCGGCGGGCCTGTCGGTTCGTCGGCGCGCAGGACGACCCCGCTCTCGTCGCGGACCAGGATCGGGAGGTGGCCGGCGGAGGCGTACACCAGGCGGCCCTCGTTCGGGTCGTGGATGGCGTACACGCAGGTCGCGATCTGGTTGGCGTCGATCTCGATGGCGAGGCCGTCCAGGAGCTGGAGGACCTCGTGCGGGGGGAGGTCGAGGCGGGCGTACGCGCGGACCGCCGTGCGGAGTTGTCCCATGACCGCCGCCGCTCGGACGCCTCTGCCCATGACGTCGCCGATGACCAGGGCCGTGCGGCCGCCGCCGAGGGTGATGACGTCGTACCAGTCGCCGCCGACCGCGGCCTCCGTGCCGCCAGGCTGGTAGGTGGCGGCGATCCGCAGGTCGTCGGGTTCTTCGAGCTCCTGCGGGAGGAGGGAGCGCTGGAGGGTGACGGCGGTCTCGCGCTGGCTGCGTTCGCTCGCGCGCAGGCGTTCGGCGGCCTCGGCGTGGTCGGTGACGTCGGTGGCGAAGACGAGCACTCCCCCGTCGTCGCCTTCGGCGACCGGGGTGCAGGTGAAGGTGTAGGAGCGGCCGTCGGGGGCCTTGCGGGACTTGAGGGTGCGGGGCTTGCCGCTGCGCAGGACCTGGTCCAGGAGCGGGAGCAGGCCCAGTTCGTCGAGTTCCGGGAGCGCGTCGCGGGTCGGTTCGCCCAGGGGGCGTACGCCGAAGGCCGTCACGTAGGCGTCGTTGACGTACGCCACGCGGTGGTCGGGGCCGTGGACGAGGGCGACGAGGGCCGGGACGCGGTCGAGGACCTCGCGGACGGGGAGGTCGTCGACGGCCGGTACGGGCGGGGGCTCGTCGGTGAGTTGTTCGGCGCGGGCGGCGGGGACCGAGCCCGCGCCCTCCGTCCGCCGGTCCGCGGTGACCGCGTGGTCGGTCCGCGCTGCGGCGCGGCGCTGCGTTCCGGGGAGCCGGGCGCTCCAGCGCGTGAAGTTCACGAATCCTTGCCTCGTGTCGTCGTCTTCGGCCGGCTCCGGACCCGGCCGGGGGTCTGGGGGTTGGCGCCCCGGGGATGCAGCACGGTGGGGAGAGCCTCGCGGGTTCGAGGGGCGAGCTTCTGCTCGTCCGAGGGGTGGGACCAGTCTGGCAGTGTGGCCTACGAGGGCGACATCCGTCAGACGCCTGCGCGGTGTACGGAGTTCCTCACTCCGGTCAGGACGACCCCTTCGGGTCGGTAGGAGGCTTTCCACCGGCCGCGAGTTCGAACTCCGCTCGGGGATGTTCGAGTGATCCGAGCGACACGATCTCCCGTTTGAAGAGACCCGAGAGCGTCCATTCGGCCAGGACGCGAGCCTTCCGGTTGAAGGTGGGCACCCTGCTGAGGTGGTAGACGCGGTGCATGAACCAGGCAGGGTAGCCCTTCAGCTTGCGCCCGTAGACCTGCGCGACACCTTTGTGCAGCCCGAGTGAGGCGACCGAGCCGACGTACTTGTGCGCGTACGTCTCCAGGTCCTCGCCGCGCAGGGAGTGCGCGATGTTGTCGCCGAGGACCTTGGCCTGGCGCACGGCGTGCTGGGCGTTGGGCGCGGTCTCGGTGCCGGCTTTCTCGGCGGTGACGTCGGGGACGGCGGCGGCATCTCCCGCGGCCCACGCGTGCGTGGTGCCCTCGATCGTCAACTGGGGGGTGCATTTCAGCCGGCCGTGCTCGTTGCGCGGGAGGTCGGTCCCGGCGAGCAGTGGGTGGGGTTTCACGCCTGCCGTCCATACGACCGTCCGGGTCGGGAAGCGGGCGCCGTCGTCGAGGACGGCGACGCGGTCGACGCAGGACTCCAGGCGGGTGTGCAGGCGTACGTCGATGTTGCGGCGGCGCAGTTCGGTGACCGTGTAGCGGCCCATCTCCTCGCCGACCTCGGGCAGGATGCGGTCCGAGGCCTCGACGAGGATCCACTTCATGTCGTCGGGCTCGACGTTGTGGTAGTAGCGGGCGGCGTAGCGGGCCATGTCCTCGAGCTCGCCGAGCGCCTCCACGCCCGCGTAGCCGCCGCCGACGAAGACGAAGGTCAGGGCCGCGTCGCGGATGGCGGGGTCTCGGGTGGAGGAGGCGATGTCCATCTGCTCGATGACGTGGTTGCGCAGGCCGATCGCCTCCTCGACGGTCTTGAAGCCGATGCCGTGCTCGGCGAGTCCCGGGATGGGCAGGGTGCGCGAGATCGAGCCGGGCGCGAGGACGAGTTCGTCGTACTCCAGTCGCTCGGGGCCCGCGCCCTCCTCGTCGGTGGCGAGGGTCATGACCGCCGCGGTGCGCTTGGCGTGGTCGATCATCTCCGCCTCGCCGATGACCACATGACAGCGGTCCAGGACGCGGCGCAGGGGGACGACGACATGGCGGGGGGAAATGGAACCGGCCGCCGCTTCGGGAAGGAACGGCTGATAGGTCATGTACGGGTCGGGGGTGACGACCGTGATCTCGACTTCGCCCCGCTTGAGTTCTTGTTTCAACTTCCGTTGCAGGCGCAGAGCCGTGTACATCCCGACGTAGCCGCCGCCGACAACGAGAATGCGCGCACGTTCCTTCACCATCCCATGACGCACCGAGCTCTTGAGTTTGTCCACAGCCTCGACAATTTGTGTGACCGCGGGTCGGGGACATCCGGACTTGGCCGAATTGCCGGAGTGCGCGGAAGGATTGCAGGTCAGCAGGTGTGCGCCGGGTGACCTTGGGGGGTGTAATCGGGACGTATGCGGCCCGTACTCCGATCGGGGGGCGCTCCGTGCGGAACCTGCCCCTTCTGAATTGACCCCCGCTCAACTATGTTCGTGTGTCGACGGGGTGTAGGGGGATGCGCTCATCGAGTCCGCGACGGGCGGGCCCGTGGTCGCGCTTGTTCCCGAGCCCCGGCTGCCGATGGCGGGGAGAGTCTCCGGGGGGAGACGTCATTACCGGGGGAACATTCATGCATATTCAGGACACTCATTGGTCGTCCGCGTCCACGCTCGCACCGGCTGGTGTGGTGAGCGCGGCGGCAAACGGACGCGGGGACGGTGCCCGCACGGCGCCCCTCCGCGTGGACGCACAGCGCAACCTGGAACACGTACTGCGCGCGGCGCGCGAGGTCTTCGGCGAGCTGGGATACGGCGCGCCGATGGAGGACGTGGCGCGGCGGGCGCGGGTGGGTGTGGGGACCGTCTACCGGCGGTTCCCGAGCAAGGACGTCCTGGTGCGGCGGATAGCCGAGGAGGAGACCTCCCGGCTGACCGAGCAGGCCCGGACGGCGCTCGGCCAGGAGGACGAGCCGTGGTCGGCGCTCTCGCGCTTCCTGCGGACGTCGGTGGCCTCGGGTGCCGGGCGGCTGTTGCCGCCGCAGGTGCTCAGGGTCGGCGTCGCGGACGAGCAGGGCGACGGCGCGTTCGACGAGGCGCGCGTGCCGCAGCAGCGGTCCCAGCCGGGTGCCGGGGAGTTGCGGCTGGTGCCCGAGGGGGTGCCGGCGGTCTCGGCGGACGACGACACGGGCGCGGCCGCGCTGCTGGAGGTCGTGGGCCAGCTCGTGGACCGGGCGCGTGCGGCGGGTGAACTGCGGCCCGACGTCTCGGTGTCGGACGTACTGCTGGTGATCGCGACGGCCGCGCCCTCGTTGCCGGACGCGGCTCAGCAGGCCGCCGCGTCGGCGCGGTTGCTGGACATCCTCCTGGAGGGACTGCGGTCCCGACCGCTGTGACGGATCGCGATCGCGGCCGCGCGTGACTGGCCGCGGTCGCGACCGGTGCGGCGGCTGTGGCCGCGGTCATGGCGGTACGGCTCCGGCCGCTGTCATGGCCCGAGTTACTCGAAAAGGTGACGGAGGAGCGTGGGCTCTGCGCGGCCCGCGCCCCCCGGGCGAGCTCGCAACACGCTCGACATTCCGGACAGATGGCGCAACTCTCAGCCCTGGAGTGCGATTTGAGCCGTTCCCGGACGGGTGACGGCTAGCACTGCGGCGCGACAAGTCCCCACGGATGAGTGGAAGGTCCCCTCCAAGGGGGTCCTGAACAAAAGCCAATATGGCACTCTGACCCGGTGTTCGCGACTGTAGGTCAGGCGGCGGGGGCTTTCCGCGATGAGCGTTGACGGGCGGGACGAGTCACTGGGTGACGATGACCCGGAGGCCGGCGGTTCCCCGCAGGTACCGAGTCAGGGTGGCCGGGCCGCCGGGGCGGGGCGCGGTGGTGAGCCCGTCGAGGCCGTCGTCCCGGCTCAGGGTGGTGAGCCCGTAGAGGGCAGCGTGCCCGCGCAGCGCGACCGGCGCGAGGACGGCAGCGTGCTGCCGCCGCCGAGGGACCTGCCACCGGCCGACGCCGACCTGATCGAGCGGATGCGCGCGGGCGACGACACGGCCTACGAGGAGTTGTACCGGCGCCACGCGGACGCGGTGCGCCGCTACGCCCGTACCTGCTGCCGTGACGCCCACACCGCGGACGACCTCACCGCCGAAGTCTTCGCCCGCATGTTGCAGGCGGTGCGCGGCGGTTCGGGTCCCGAGCACGCCGTACGCGCCTATCTGCTCACCACCGTCCGCCGGGTGGCCGCGAACTGGACCAAGTCGGCCCGGCGCGAGCAACTGGTCGACGACTTCGCGGTGTTCGCCGCGCAGGCCGCCCGCGGCTCCGAGGTGTCGGACGACGACACGCTCGACCTGGGCGCCGATGTGCGCGCGATGCACGAGGCCGAGCAGACCATGGCCATGCAGGCCTTCCGGTCGCTGCCCGAGCGCTGGCAGGCCGTGCTGTGGCACACCGAGGTCGAGGACGAGTCGCCGAGCGAGGTCGCCACACTCTTCGGGCTCGACGCCAACGGCACGCGCGTGCTGGCCAGTCGCGCCCGCGAGGGCCTCAAGCAGGCCTACCTCCAGGCCCACGTCAGCGCCGCGCTCGTCGGCGACGAGGAGTGCGCCCGCTACGCCGACCGGCTCGGCGCCTACGCCCGCGGCGGACTGCGCACCCGTGCCGAACGGGGCCTGCGCAAGCACCTGGAGGAGTGCGCCAAGTGCCGGCTTGCCGCGGGCCAGATCAAGGAAGTCGCCAGCGGGATCCCGGGTGTCGTGCCAGTCGCGATCATCGGCTGGTTCGGTGCCGCCGGGTACGCCAAGGTGGTCGCGCTCATCGCCGGTGGCGCGGGGGCCGGTGCGGCCGGGGCCACGGGTGCGGCCGTGGCGGCGGGCGGCAGTTCGTCCGGCGGGGCGGGTGCCGGTGGGGCCGCGGCCTCCGAGGGGCTCGGCGCGCCCGTGAAGGCCGGCATCGCGGCCGGTGTCGTCGCGGTGGCGGCCGCGGCGGTGGCGCTCGCGCTGGTCAACAACGAAGTCCCGCCCAAGAAGCCCGACGCCAAACCGCCCGTGTCCGCGCCGGTGGTCAAGCCCGAAGCGCCGACGCCCGCGCCCTCGAAGAAGGAACCCGAGCCGGAACCCCCGGTGTTCGCGGCGGCCCCCGCTCCCAAGCCGACGCCGAAACCGACGCCGACTCCCCGGCCGAAGGCCAGCCCGACGCCGACCCCGAAGCCCACCCCCACGCCGAAACCGACCCCGAGGCCCACGCCCACCCCGACACCCACTCCGACGCCGCCGCCTCCCCCGCCCGCTCCGACCGTCTACCAGTGGAGCGAGCTGTCCTACAACGTCTCCGGCGACGGCACCGGGCCCGAGATGCGGCTCGGCGAGAGCAGTTGGGTGTGGCAGCGGTACGGGGTGTCGATCGCCGACAAGCGGTACGCGCACGGGGTGACCGTGCACGGCCGGTCCTCCGTCACCATCGACCTCAACCGCAGCTGCAACTCCTACGACGCACTCGTCGGCGTCGACGACATGACCCTGGGGATCGGCCGGGTGCACTTCTCGGTCTACGCCGACGGGGTCCAGCTGTGGCGGTCGGGAACGATCCGTGGCGGGGACCGTGCGGTGCCCGTCCATGTGAACATCGCCGGCCGCAAGACCGTACGGCTGGTCGTCGAACCGCTCAGCGACTTCGACTCCCTGGCGCTCGCGGACTGGGCCGAGTCGAAGTTCTCCTGCGGCTAGGGCAATCGGGGGCGACGGGGGCGACTTGGGGCCACTAGTGAGCCCTAGGTAGTCCAAGGAAGCCCTGGGAAGCCCTGGGGAATTCTGGGGAGCCGACTTCCTAGTGCCCCAACAGGTGCTGGTGAGGCCCCAGTTCCTCCGATTCGGCCAGGTCGGCGAGGACCTCTTCCGGAGTGAGGGTCGCGCCCCGGGCGCGTTCCGCCGCGTACCGCGCCGGGCCCAGCCCCGCGCGGGCGGCCTCCTCGGCCCACTCGGCGCGCTCGTCCTCCGGGCGGGAACGGGGAACGCCGCCGCGCCAGCGTTCGGCGGCGGCGAGCAGCCGGGCCGCGCGCGGGAGATCGTCGAGGTCGGTCAGCAGGGCGGCCGTCATGTCCACGAGGGTTGCCACGACCGCGTCGGCACACTGCTTCTCGACCGCCTGCCGGACGGTGTCCACGAATCGCGGCAGCCCGTGCTCCGGGCCGGACTCGGCGACCACCACCATCGCCTCGATCGACAGCACCATCACCATGAACTGGGGCGGCGCCACGTCCTGGCCCACCTCCGCCCGGACCGCGTCCACCAGTTCACGCGCGCGGGCGATGTCCTCGTCGTCCAAGGCGATGCGGGCCTCCATCAGCCTGACGAACGCCTGGGCCTCCGCGACGCCGTAGCGGTCGGCGGCGGCGGTGGCCTCGTCCAGGGACTTCAGCGCGGCCGAGCGGTCGCCCGTGCGGTAGGCAACCTCGGCGAGCCGGGCGAGGAGAAACGGCGTCTCGGCGTACGCCTCCACCTCGTAGGCCAGCCGCAAGGCCTCCGCGTACTCCGCCTTGGCCTCCTCCGGCCGACTGCGGATCATCGCCGCCTCACCGGCCGCGCTGCACACCTGGGCGCGCATCCAGCGGTCGCCGACCCGGCGGCTGAGCACCCGTAGCTCCGCGAGGTCGTCGTCGATGCCGGCCATGCCGCCCGAGGAGTCGACGATCATGTGGGTGCGGAACATCAGGCTGACGCCAATCGACCAGTCGTCGCCGTGGGCACGGCAGTTGGCGACCGTGCTGTCCAGGGCGGCCCGTATGCCCAGCGAGCCGTCCCTGGAGAAGGTGGTCATCGGCCACACGAGTCCCGGCACCCGGGCCGCGTCCGGACCGCCCCGTGCGAAGTGGTCGCGCACCCGGTCGACGTACTCCCGCATGCGGTCGTCGAGAAGATCGTCCAGCGGCTCGGCGTCGATCCTGAGGAACAGATGCAGCATCCGGAGGTTCATCCGCAGGGTGTGCAGCGGGTGGTCCGTCTCCCCGTCCGGGTCGGCGAGGAAGGCGTCGACGGGATCGGCCGGGTCGATGGGATCGACGGGATCAGCCGGACCGGTGGGACCGGTGGGATTGGTGGGACCGGTGGGATTGGTGGGACCGGTCGGATCGGTGGGATCAATAGGGCCGGCTGTGTGGAGAGCGTCGCTCTGTTCGGCCGCGTCCAGTGTTACGCCCAGGCGCAGGATCCGGTCGGTCCAGGACATGGCCTCCGTGCGGTAGTTGCGCAGCCACCAGAACCAGCCCGTGGCCATCGCGAGGGCGCCCGCCTCGGCCTCGGCCTCGTCGGTCAGGGCGCCGTGCAGGGCCGCGCGGATGTTGTCCAGCTCCGTCTCCAGACGGGCGATCCACGGGAGTTGACCGGCGGAGCGCAGTTGCGGCTCGGCCTCCTCCACGAGCGCGCGTACCCACGCGCGATGCCGACGCTCGGCCGCGGCGCGCAGTCCGGGGACCTCGGCGGCGCGCTCGACGGCGTACTCGTGGATGGTCTCCAGCATGCGGTACCGCATGCCGTCGCCACTGTCCCGCTCGTACGGGGACGCCACGATCAGGGACTTGTCGACCAGGGACCCGATCAGGTCGGCCGCGGGTCCCGTGCACACGGCCTCGGCCGCCGTGAGGTCCCAGCCGCCGGCGAAGACGGACACCTCGCGCAGTACCGTCCGCTCCCGGTCGTCGAGCAGGTCCCAGGACCAGTCGACGACCGCGCGCAGGGTCTGCTGGCGGGGCAGGACCGTGCGGCTCCCGGAGGTGAGGAGGCGGAAGCGGTCGTCCAGGCGGTCGGCGATCTGGCGTGGGGTGAGCAGGCGCAGCCGGGCGGCGGCCAGTTCGATGGCGAGCGGCAGTCCGTCGAGCCGGCGGCAGATCTCGTCCACCGCCGCGCTGTTGACCTCGTCGCGGAGCAGGGTGGCCGCGTCGGGGCGGACGGCGGTGGCGCGCTCCGTGAAGAGGCGGTGGGCCTGGTCGGGGACAAGGGGTTCGACCGGGCGCACGGACTCGCCGGGGACGCCCAGGGGTTCACGGCTGGTGGCGAGGACCGTGAGGCCGGGGCAGTGGGTGAGGAGGGTCTCGGCGAGGGTGGCCGCCGCCTCGATGACATGTTCGCAGTTGTCAAGGATCAGGAGCTGGCTGCGGGGGGCGCAGTGCTCTACGAGCAGGGCGATCGGGTCGTCCTGCGGGGCCGTCAGCTCGGTGGTCTTCAGTACGGTCTCGCGCAGACCGAGGGCGTTGACCACCGCGCCCGGCACGGCCTCCGGGTGGTCGAGGGGTGCCAGTTCGACCAGCCAGGCCTGGGGGGTGCCTGCGGCGGCTTCCTCGGCCAAGCGGGTCTTTCCCGAGCCGCCCGGTCCGGTGAGCGTGACCAGTCGGGCCCTGTGCAATTCGGAACGGATGGCGTCGAGCTCGGGTTCCCGGCCCACGAAAGAGGTAAGTCGGGGACGGAGGTTGCCGGTTCGGGTGGGGGCTTCGGGGTGGGTGGGGCTGGAGGGGTGAGTGGGTGGTGTGGGGGTGGAGGAGTGAGTGGGTGGTGTGGGGGTGGTGGGGCGTGATGCGGTGGGTGGGGGTGGGGTCGTCAGCAGTTCCGTGTGCAGGGCGCGGAGTTGGGGGCCCGGGTCCGCGCCCAGGCCTTCGGCGAGGGTGTGGCGGGCCGTCTCGTAGGCGGCCAGGGCGTCCGCCGTGCGGCCCGTGTCGCGCAGGGCGCGGATGAGCAGCGCGTGCAGCGGTTCGTCGTACGGGTGGGTCGTGGTCAGTTCTCTGAGGCGGGGTACGGCCTCTTGGGCTCGGCCGAGGCGCAGTGCGGCCTCGGTGCGGGCTCGGGTCGCCTCCAGGTGCAGGGCGTTCGCGCGGGTCGCGGCCGTGCGGTCGGGGAAGTCGGTGAGGGCGGGGCCGCGCCACAGGGCGAGGGCCTCGTCGAGGGTGTGGGCGGCGGTCGCCGCGTCGTCGTTCGACAGGGCGGTGGTGCCCTCGTGCACGAGGCGTTCGAAGACGAACAGGTCTACGTCGTCCGGGGTGGCCGTGAGGCGGTAGCCGCCGGGGGCGGAGGTGATGGCGTCCTTGCCGAGGGTGCGGCGCAGGCGGGCGATCAGGGCCTGGAGGGCGGCGGGGGCGTCGTGGGGTGGGGTGTCCGACCAGATCTCTTCGATCAGGGTGTCGGGGGTGGTGAGGCGGCCGGGGTGGAGGGCCAGGGCGGTGAGGAGGGTGCGGAGGCGGGGGCCAGGGATGGGTAGGGGGGTGCCCTGGGTGTCCTCGGCCTGGGTTATGCCCAGGATTCTGTACCGCACGGGGTCATTGTCGCTGGGAGTGGGGGGTGGAGCACGGTGTTTGTGGGCGGTGGTGTTTTCGCCCCCGCCGCCCCTACCCGTCCCATCCCCAGGGGCGCTGCCCCTTCGACCCCACTGGGGGCTGCGCCCCCAGACCCCGCTTCGGCCTGAACGGCCTCGTCCTCAAACGCCGGACGGGCTGAAAGATACGGACCGGAGGTCAAGAGGCGCAGCCCGCTGGGGGTGGGTGGGGGTTGGGGATGGCTGAGGCTTGTCCTAGGACGCCGGACGGGCTGAAAGATACGGACCGGAGTTCAGGAGGCGGAGCCCCCTGGGGGTGGGTGGGGGTTCGGGATGGCAGAGCCTTGGCCTCGAACACCGGACGGGCTGAGTTGTACGGACCGGAGTTCAAGAGGCGGAGCCCCTTGGGGTGGGTGGGGGATCGGGATGGCAAAGCCTCGGTCCCGGACACCGGACGGGATGAAAAACAGACACCCGCGCCAGCATCCAAGAGACGCAGCCCCCTGCGGGAAGGCGGAGGATCAGGACGGCACAGCCTCGGCCCCGGACACCGGACCGGAAGAGAAACAGACGCCCGCGCCAGCATCCGAGAGGCGCAGCCCCTTGCGGGTGGGTGGGTGGGTGGAGGATCAGGACGGCACAGCCTTCCTCATGCCACCCCCGCCCCACCCCCCGAAGCCAACGCCCCCCGTCTCGGTGTGATGCCTGCCGGGACCGCCCGTTGGCGGGCCGGCGTGCCTGTCCAGCAGGTGCCTCGGCGGGAGAGTAGGCGGCGGAGCCAGAGTTCGAGGGAGACCAGGTCGGCGAGGCCGTCCAAGGGGAGGGGTTCGCCCTCCGCCGCGGCGCGGAGTGCTTTGCGGACCACCCGCGCTTCGACCAGGCCCGCCTCCGCCAGGAGGGGCGTGCCGAAGAGGGACATCAGGGAGTCCGCCGCCACGCGCAGGCCCTTGCGGGCCGCGGCCGCGGTGGGGGCGTGGGTGGGGGCGCCCCAGCCGGGCGGGAGGTCGGCGACGCCGGCGCCCTCCAGGACCGTACGGAGGATGGCCGCGCGGGCGCCTGGCTGGACGCGTAGGGCCTCGGGGAGGGCGCGGCAGGCGCGGACCACCTGGTTGTCGAGGAAGGGGGCGTGGAGGCGTTGGGAGCGGATCTCGGCGGCTTGTTCCAGGACGCGTAGGTCCGCGGCGTGGCGGAACAGGGCCGCACGCGCGCGATGGTCGCCGGGGCGTTGGCCGGGGCCGATGCCCGAGCGGTTCGTGGAGGTCTGGAGGCGAACCGATACTTCAGCCAGCGCCTCGCCGGTCAGCCAGCGTGCCGCGGGGCCCGGTCTGGCCCAGGTGAGCGCGGACAGGGACGCGCCGACGGCACCGCCCGGCTCCTCGAAGCGGCGCTGCATCAGGCGCTCGCCGAGCAGCTCCAGGCCTTCGAGGTAGGGCGTACGGGCCAGTCGGCGGGCCGCGCCGTACACGCGCGCGGGGACCATTACCGAGCCGTCCGCCTTGGCGAGCGCGGCCACGGGGCGTACCAGGTGGCGGCGTTTGCGGTCCATCAGGAGGTCGGCCAGGCGGGCCGGGTGCGCGTCCAGGACCTGGCGGGCGCCGTAGCCCGTGAAGTGGTCCGCGCTGCCGGCGGCGAGGCGGGCGCGGTGGCGGGCGGCGGAGATGAGGGACGGGCCCGGTTCGTCCGTGAGGGGGCCGTCGAGATCCGCGTAGGGAAGCGTTTCCTCGCCGCCCGTCACCACCACGTGGTGGAGGCGGGGGTTGGCGGCCAGCGTGCCCGCGCGTTCCAGTTCCGACTCGCGGCCGCCCACCGCCAGGTCGTTGAAGGTGACCGCCAGCAGCCGCTCCCCCGCGCCCGTGCCGTGGCCCAGGACCGTGCCCGGCATGCCCGGCAGGCCGGCGGCGAGCAGCGCCAGGGTGCCCGAGGCGGGACCGCCGGAGAGGTCGGCGCCGATGCCCGCGACCGGCATCCCGCGCGCGGCGCGCCGCTCGGCGGGCCCCATGCCGGGGACCGGGCCGGGGTCGATGTCGGCCCCGGGCACGTGCCGCGGCGCCGACAGCCGCGCGCGTACCGCCTCGACCAGCGCGTCGCGCACCGCGTCGACCGCGCTGTCCGGGTCCGCCGAGGGCGCCGCCACGGCGAGGGAGGCGACCTGCTCGTAGCCGGCGATCTCGCGTGCGCCGACGCGCAGGATCAGGGTGTGCCCCGGTGGAATGCGCCGCACGCCGTCGTACGGGGTGGAGTCGTGCACGGCCGCCGGCACGTCGGGGGCCGCCAGCAGGGCCGCCAGATGACCGAAGTCGAGGTTCGCCTCGATGAGGTCGGCCAGCGGCAGCGCGGCCGTGGCGTACGCCGTGCCGCCCGCCCAGGGGGTGTAGAACACCGGGCGCATGCCCGCCAGATCGCCGCACACGGTGACCCGGCGGCCCACCTGGACGATGGCCGTGTAGCTGCCCGGCCAGGCCGTCAGATGGCGAAGTGCGCCTCCGCGCGCGGCGAACAGTCCGACCCGCAGCTCCTCGTCGGTGGCACCGCAGGTGCCCAGGACGGCGATCCGGTTCTGGGCGTCGGCCCGCACGACCCGCACCTCGTCGGGGCGCCAGTCACCGACCGCCCACAGCGGATCGGGGTCCCCCCACAGGAGTTGCGAGCCCACCGGGTGGACGGTCTCGCCGTCGGGCCCCGTGGCCCCCGCGGAACCGATCGTGGCGGTCCCAGCGGCGGTACTGCTCCATCCCACCAACCACCGCATCGACGCCTCCACAGCCTGTGGACAACCAGTGCACCGTACGAACTGGTTCCCCATGCTGCCATGAAGGACGCACCTCGGAGGGGTGGTGGCGCCGCTTGCGCTCCCTGGAACGCGCCCCCGCGCCCACCCTCGGGGGTGGGTCAACTCCCTTATCGGGCACGGTGTCTACGACTCGAATGCGCCCCCGGAGCGCGCCCCGAAAACACCCTTCGCGCCCTCAACTGCCATGGTAGGAGCGCTGATTAGCCCGGGATGACGGGGGCGGTTTTCGGCCAAATCGGCGATACGGAGACAGGCGTGCACACGCTCCGTACATGCTCTGCGCACCGCCGCACAGGCGCGCAGCCCGGGAGGCGGAGATCGCCTCCCGGACTTCTCCGCCGCCCGCGGGGATGGAGGCGGCGGTGTCCCCCAGCCCACTGGATCCAGTACAGCGGGCCGACCCACGCACGGTCCATGGAACCGCTCCCCCGATGGCCGGAGAAGAGCGCACGGACGGGCGCACGGCCACACAATGGGAGCACGGCACAACAGCCCGTATCGGACCCGCACTTCAGTACGGACCACAATCCCGCCATCCGGAACAATGCCCCTTAACGCTTGGGATGCGGCGAACTACGCTGGGTTTACGAATGCCGCGTGGTTATGCCAGCGCGGCAGCCGTCTGTGTCGAGGGGTGGCGCATGTCCAGGGAGCAACGCGGGCCGAACGAAAAACTCGGCGCCGTTCTCGCCCTCGCGGGAATCAGCAACGCAGGACTCGCGCGTCGCGTCAACGATCTTGGCGCTCAACGCGGGTTGACTCTTCGCTACGACAAGACGTCGGTCGCGCGCTGGGTGTCGAAGGGGATGGTGCCGCAGGGTGCCGCGCCGCACCTCATCGCTGCCGCGATCGGCCAGAAGCTCGGCCGCCCGGTGCCGCTCCACGAGATCGGCCTGGCGGACGCGGATCCCGCACCGGAGGTGGGCCTCGCCTTCCCCCGGGACGTCGGACAGGCGGTGCGGTCGGCGACGGAGCTCTACCGTCTCGACCTCGCGGGCCGGCGCGCAGGCACCGGTGGCATCTGGCAGTCGCTCGCCGGATCGTTCGCAGTCAGCGCATACGCAACGCCCGCCTCACGGTGGCTGATAACCCCGGCCGACACCTCGGTCGCGCGAGAGGTGAACCCCGGCGAGGGCTCGGGCGCACCGCTCAAAGTCGGCCACAGCGACGTGCTGAAACTGCGGGAGGCCGCCGAGGACGCCAGGCGCTGGGACTCCAAGTACGGGGGCGGCGACTGGCGTTCATCGATGGTGCCCGAGTGTTTACGCGTGGAGGCGGCGCCGCTGCTGCTCGGCTCGTACTCCGACGAGGTCGGCAGGGCGCTGTTCGGCGCCTCCGCCGAACTGACCCGGCTCGCGGGCTGGATGGCCTTCGACACGGGGCAGCAGGAGGCGGCGCAGCGGTACTACATCCAGGCGCTGCGGCTCGCCCGCGCGGCGGCGGACGTGCCGCTCGGCGGGTACGTGCTGGCGTCGATGTCGTTGCAGGCGACCTATCGGGGCTTCGGCGACGAGGGCGTCGATCTCGCGCAGGCCGCGCTGGAACGCAACCGGGGGCTGGCGACCGCCCGCACCATGAGCTTCTTCCGGCTCGTCGAGGCACGGGCACACGCGCGTGCGGGTGACGCGGTCGCGGCCGGTGCGGCGCTCAAGGCGGCGGAGGGGTGGCTGGAGCGGTCCCGGGAGGGCGACAACGATCCGTCCTGGCTGGGGTTCTACTCCTACGACCGGTTCGCGGCCGACGCGGCGGAGTGCTATCGCGATCTCAAGGCGCCTCGGCAGGTACGGCGGTTCACCGAACAGGCGTTGTCGAAGCCGACGGAGGAGTTCGTGCGGTCGCACGGGCTGCGGTTGGTCGTCTCGGCGGTGGCCGAGCTCGAGTCGGGGAACCTTGACGCGGCTTGTGAGCAGGGGGTGCGTGCGGTGGAGGTGGCCGGGCGGATCTCTTCGGCTCGGACCACCGAGTACGTCAAGGATCTTCTGCATCGGTTGGAGCCCTATGGGGACGAGCCGCGGGTTGTCGAGCTGCGGGAGCGGGCTCGGCCGTTGTTGATGGCTCCGGCGTAAGGGTTCCCACGCGTCTGCCGGGTGCCTGTGATCTTTTGACCGCAGGCCCTGGAGGGTTGCCCGCGCCCACGCGGCGGAGCCGCACATCGAAACAGTCCCGCGCCCCTTGCGGGGCACTGCACATCCCCGCGTTTGAAGTGGCTGTCAGTGGCGCAGTGCACTATCGATGGTGGAGGTGGTGTCGGTGACGTCCCGGATCGCTTATGACTGTGATGTGCTCGTGGTCGGCGGGGGCATCGTCGGGCTGTCGTCGGCGTATGCGATCACGCGGGCGGCGCCCGGTACACGGGTGACCGTGCTGGAGAAGGAGCCGGGTCCCGCCCGGCATCAGACCGGGCGGAACAGTGGGGTCATCCACAGCGGGGTCTACTACCGGCCGGGCTCGCTGAAGGCGCGGTACGCGGTGCGCGGGGCCGCCGAGATGGTGAAGTTCTGCGCCGAGTACGGGATCGCGCACGCCGTCACCGGGAAGCTGATCGTCGCGACCCGGCGGGACGAGCTGCCCCGCCTGCACGCGCTCGTGCAGCGCGGCCGGGAGAACGGGATTCCGGTACGGGAGCTGGGCGCCCCCCAGATCGCGGAGTACGAGCCCGAGGTGCGCGGCCTGGCCGCCATTCACGTCGGGACGACCGGGGTGTGCGACTTCGTCGGCGTCGCCCGGCAGCTGGCGCACGCGTCCGGCGCGGAGATCCGGTACGGCTCGCGGGTCGTCCAGGTGGACCGGCGCCCGGAGCTGGGGGTCGCCGTCCGCACCGCCCGCGGGGACGTCATCCGCGCACGCGTGCTGGTGAACTGCGCCGGGCTGCACTGCGACGAGGTGGCACGGCTGACCGGGGACGACCCGGAGATGCGCATCGTGCCCTTCCGCGGCGAGTACTTCGCGCTGGCCCGGCCCGAGCTGGTGCGGGGACTGGTGTATCCGGTACCGGATCCGGCGTTCCCGTTCCTCGGGGTGCATCTCACCCGGGGGATCGACGGCGGCGTGCACGTCGGCCCGAACGCGGTCCCGGCGCTGGCCCGGGAGGGGTACGGCTGGGGGGTCGTACGGCCCCGGGAGACGGCCGGCACGCTGGCCTGGCCGGGCGCGTGGCGGATGGCCCGGCAGCACTGGCGGTACGGGGCTGGTGAGCTGCGTAGATCGGCGTCCAAGAGGGCGTTCACGACGGCGGTCCGCAGATTGTTGCCGGCGGTGACTCCGGACGACCTGGTGCCGTCGACGGCCGGGGTGCGTGCGCAGGCGGTGCTCCGGGACGGCACGCTGGTCGACGACTTCCTGATCAAGGAGGGTCCGCGGACGGTCCACGTACTGAACGCCCCCTCCCCGGCGGCCACGGCGTCCCTGCCGATCGGCCGGGAGGTGGCACGGCGGGCACTGGCGGTACTGGACTGAGCCGGGGCGCTGCGCCTGCCCCCGGCGGGGTCACCGTGCCGACCCTCGTTCCCCGTACAACTCCCACCCCGGCACACGTAAAATCGACGCACTGTGTCTGAGTCACCCCATACCCCCGAACCCCTCCGCCCTGCGGCGCACGCCGATACGGAGGGCGCCCCCACGCACCCCCACACCCCCGGCGTCTCCCTGCGCCACACCCGGGCCAAGGGGGAACCCCGGTTCCCCGACGGGCCCATGCCCGATCCCGCCGGGTCGCACTTCGAGCGGCGGATCCGTAGTTTTCAGCCGCGGCGGAGTCGGGTGACCGCCGGGCAGGCGGACGCGTTGCAGCGGCTGTGGCCCAAGTGGGGGCTGGACATCGACGGGCAGCGGACGCTGGATCTCGGCGAGTTGTTCGGGAACGCCAACCGGGTCGTGCTGGAGATCGGCTTCGGCATGGGTGAGGCCACCGCGCAGATGGCCGCCGCAGAGCCGGGCACCAACATCCTCGCCGTGGACGTGCACACCCCCGGCCAGGGCAATCTGCTGAACCTCGCCGACCAGAGCGGCCTGCCCAACGTCCGCGTCGGCAACGGCGACGCCATCATCCTGCTGCGCGAGATGCTCGCCCCGGACGCGCTCGACGGGCTGCGCGTCTACTTCCCGGACCCGTGGCCCAAGAAGCGGCACCACAAGCGGCGGCTGATCCAGCCGGAGTTCCTGGACCTCGCCGCGAGCCGCATCAGACCCGGCGGCATCGTGCACTGCGCGACCGACTGGGAGCCGTACGCCGAACAGATGCTCGACGTACTGACCGCGCACCCGGAGTTCGAGAACACCGCGTCCGACGGCGGTTTCGCGTCGCGTCCGGAGTTCCGGCCGCTGACCCGTTTCGAGGGCCAGGGGCTGGAGAAGGGTCATGTCGTGAACGACCTGCTCTTCCGTCGCGTACAGCATCGCGAAGAGCCCAGTGACCAGGACCGCGAGAAGCGACACAACTACCAACCCCCCACCGGCGCCTGAAGCCTCCGCGGGCAGCGCGGGCAGCGCCCTCCCTCGTTAGGGTCAATGCCGTGGCCACGTGTCCCCCGTACCCGACGAATCCGCCGTACGCCGGCGATCCCGCCGGCGGTGCGCTCGGACACGCCCACTGGTGGCAGCGCAGGTGGGTGCGGTACGGCGCGCTCAGTACCCTGCTCGCGCTCTCCGGGCTCGTCATCCTCGCCCTGGTGCGTCAGCAGACCGGCACCGAGGGGTTCCTGGTCGGACTCGGCCTCGCCGTGCTCCCCGTGCCGCTCCTCATAGCCGCCTTCCGCTGGCTCGACCGCGTCGAACCGGGACCGTGGCGCAATCTGATCTTCGCCTTCGCCTGGGGCGCCTGCGCGGCGGCGCTGATAGCGATCGTCGCCAACAGCTTCGCGACCAGATGGATCGCGACGGCGACCGCGGACCCCTCCAGCGCGGACACCCTCGGCGCGACGGTGATAGCGCCGATCGTCGAGGAGTCGGCCAAGGCCGCGGCCGTCCTGCTCCTCTTCCTGTTCCGGCGCCGGGACTTCACCGGGATCGTCGACGGGGTGGTGATAGCCGGCATCACCGCCACCGGCTTCGCGTTCACCGAGAACATCCTCTACCTGGGCACCGCCTTCGGCACCGACCAGCTGACCGGCGACCGCGGCATCGCCTCCGTCACCGCGGCGACCTTCTTCGTCCGCATCATCATGTCGCCGTTCGCGCACCCCCTCTTCACCGTCTGCACGGGCATCGGCTTCGGCATCGCCGCGCTCTCGGGGGACCGCCAGCACCTGCGCCGCGTCCTCGGCCCGCTGTCGGGGCTGCTGCTCGCGATGGGCATGCACGCGATCTGGAACAGCTCGTCGACGTTCGGCGAGTACGGGTTCTTCGGGGTCTACGCCGCGTTCATGGTGCCCTCGTTCGGGCTGCTGACCTGGCTGGTCATCTGGACCCGGCAGCGCGAACTGCGGACCGTGCGCGAGGAACTCCCCGCCTACACCATGGCCGGCTGGCTCACCCCCGCCGAGCCGTTCGCACTCGGCTCCATGCGCGCCCGCCGCCTCGCCCGCGACTACGCAGCCCGCCACTACGGCAAGCCCGCGGCAAGGGCGGTCGCCCAGTACGAGGCGTACGCGACCTCCCTGGCCTTCCTACGGCACCGGGGGCGCCGCGGCCGGGCCGGCGCCGACTTCGTCGTACGGGAACGAGAACTGCTCGCCGAGCTGTGGCGCCGCAAGGACGTGGCCCGCCCGGCGCTGGACTACGCGGCCAGGACGACGGCCCCGCCGGTCGCGGTGACCGCCCCGCCCTGGCCGGTGTACGGGGTGTACGGGTATCCGGCGCAGCCCGCCTATCCGGCATCGCCGTACCCCGCGTACAACCCGTATCAGCCGTAGACCAGGGATCGCGCAGGTCGAGGGCCGCCCGGATCGAGGATCGCCCAGCTCAGGGACCGATCAGGCCGACGCCCGCGTCAAGCGGTCGATCTCCGTCTCCGTCAGGGTCAGGTCCGCCACCGCCAGCAGGGCCGGCAGCTGCTCCAGCGTGCGCGCGGACGCGATCGGCGCGGCCACCGTCGGCTGGGCGGCGAGCCAGGCCAGGGCCACGGTCGCCACCTGGGCGTCATGGGCGGCGGCGATCTCGTCGAGGGCGGTCAGCACCCGCTGCCCCCGCTCCGACTCCAGGTAGGCGCCGGCGCGGCCCGCCCGCGCGCTCTCGACCGTCGTACCGGGCCGGTACTTGCCGGTGAGGAAGCCGGCGGCCAGGCCGAAGTAGGGGACGGCGGCGAGGCCCGCCGTGGCGGCGATGTCCCGCAGCTCGCCCTCGTAGGTGTCGCGGGAGACCAGGTTGTAGTGCGGCTGGATGGCCACGTACCGGGCGAGGTCCTCGCGGTCGGAGAACTCCAGGGACTCCCGCAGCCGCTCCGGCGTGATGTTGGAGACGGCGATGTTGCGCACCTTGCCCGCCCGCACCAGCTCGTCGAGCGCGCCGATGATCTCCTCGACCGGGATCTCGGGCTGGTCGAAGTGGGTGTAGTAGAGGTCGATGTAGTCGGTGTCCAGGCGGCGCAGCGAGGCGTCGGCGGCGGCCTTGATGTTGGCGCCGGACAGGCCCTTGTACTCGGGGTGCTGGCTGACCTTGGTGGCGATGACGACGTCGGCGCGGTTGCCGCGGGCCTTGACCCACTTGCCGATGATCGTCTCGGACTCGCCGCCCGAGTTGCCCTCGATCCAGGCCGTGTAGGAGTCGGCGGTGTCGACGAAGTTGCCGCCGGCCGCCGCGTAGGCGTCCAGGACGGCGAAGGAGGTCGCCTCGTCCGCCGTCCAGCCGAAGACGTTGCCGCCGAGGGAGAGGGGGAAGACCTCGAGGTCGGAGGAGCCGAGCTTGCGCAGAGAAGCAGAGGAGGACGTCATGCTTCACATCAACGCCGGCCCCGGAGACCGGTCTTCCGCCGGAGCCGCAAAGTTCCCGTAAACAAGCGGAGTCCGCTGTTCCGGGAACCTGGCGATGTGTCGGTGTCTGCCGACGACTACTGCCTCAGGGGGTGAGGCCCTTGCTGCGCAGCCACGCCATCGGGTCGATCCCGTCGGCCTGGCCGCCGGGGTGGACCTCCAGGTGCAGGTGCGCCCCGGTCACGTTGCCGGTGGCGCCCACACGGCCGATGACATCGCCGGTGGCGACCTTCTGGCCCACGCTCACGCCGATCGACGACTGGTGGCAGAACCACAGCTCCGTACCGTCGTCGAGGGTGAGGATCGTGCGGTAGCCGTACGAGCCCGCCCAGCCGGCCTCCGTGACCGTGCCGCTGTGGATGGCCTTGATGAGCGTGCCCGTGGGGGCGGCGAAGTCGAGGCCCGTGTGGTAGCCGGAGGACCACAGGGAACCGGCCTGCCCGAAGGTGCCGGTGATCGTGTACGAGGCGACCGGCAGCCGGTACTGCGTGGCCAGCTCCGCCAGCTTCGCGGCCTCGGCCTTCTTCTTGGCCTCCGCCTCCGCCTTCTTCTTCGCGGCGGCGGCCTTGGCGGCGGCCGCCTTCTCCGCCTTCGCGGCGGCGTCGTCGACCTGCTTGGAGAGGGAGGCCTCGGTGGCGTACTGGACCTTGCTGTCGACCTGAACGCGCTGCGACTCGGCCTGCGCCATGATGCGGTCGCGCAGCACCTCGCCGGCGTCCTTGGTGCCCTGCGCGGTCTCGCTGGAGGTCACGCCGACGCTGCTGAGCGCGGTCGGGGACCCCTTGGCGGGGCTGGGGGTCTCGCCGAAGACCGAGCCGACGTTCGGCAGGTCGGGCACGGAGATGGAGACCGGCGGCTTGCCGGTGTTGGCGCTGGCCATGCCGCCCGCGCCGACGGCGGCTATGACACCGACGCCCAGAACCGTGGAGCTGCGGGCGAGTCCTCCGCCGCGCTGCTTGGAGACGCGGTGGCGACCGCGGTTGGGGCGGACGGAATCCTCGGTGGGGTTCCATTCCTCCCAAGGGCCCTCGTCGGTGCGGTATCCGCCGTAGCCGAACGTCTCGTTGTCACGCTGGCTCGGCACGAACGGGGCCGCCGGGGCAGGGGGGTTGGACGCCACCTGGGCGTACTCCTTCCTTCCTTCTCGCCTACCGGGTTAGCTGACGGGTTCGGAGCAGGAAGGTCTCCTACGCGCGTAAACCGGTCGTGCGTACACGACGGACTACTTGCGATTCACCCCAAGTTGGTGGTTCCCCGGTTCCCTTGCGGGATTCGGCACGTGCGCACGGAGCCGACTCTTGTGACGGCTGGGACGACCGCGCTGCGTTATCGAACGTTAATAGACACGGGGCAGGGATTCCAAGCTGTTCGGCTTGATCATTAACGTTTTCACGCAGGACGTTCAGGCCATGACCGGTGAAAATCGGGCGAGTTGACCAAGCCTGTGAATCCACACAGGTATTGACGGGATGTCAGTTGTTGGGCGGAGGGCGTTCGCCTGCTCACCGGGCGTGACAACGGTCGGAAAGCCGAGCGGGAAATGACTCAGGGCCGGAGTCCGATGATCCGGACTCCGGCCCTGGGCCGTTAGTAGCGGGGACAGGATTTGAACCTGCGACCTCTGGGTTATGAGCCCAGCGAGCTACCGAGCTGCTCCACCCCGCGCCGTTGTGTTCTCCACTGTACGCCATCCGCGGGACGGGAGTGACCAAGGAGCGGTCGGGGAGCGGCCGGGCCGGTCAGGCCGCCGGGTTTCCGGCGTGGGTCAGGGTCTCCCAGGAGACGAAGAGATCGTCGGTACCGGCCGGGCGGGTCTCCTCGGCCAGCTTGTGGGCGGCCGGGACGGAACCGCCGAGCCGGTCCTCCAGGTGGTTGAGGGCGACCTCCAGGTCCGGACCCATGTTCCGGTCGACCTTGCCGCCGCACAGCCACGCGGGCGGGTTCTCGCCCAGCTGGTAGCGGGCGTGGAACGCGAGGGCCGCGGTCAGCCGGTCCTTGACCTCGCCGTACAGGTCGACGCCCTGGTGCCAGGCCGTCTCGGCGATGTGAGCGGTGGCGGCGAGCGAGTAGCCGACGTGCTTGAAGTTGCGGCAGGTCTCCTGCGCGACGCCGTCCTTGTACGTCCCCTGCTTGAACCAGTACGTCGTCAGCTTCTGCGGCGTGTTCATGGTCGAGCCGGCCACGGTGAGCGGCACCTTGCCGTCCTTCTCCAGATAGAAGTAGGCGGGCACGCGGTCGCGGAAGCGGGCGAGGGCGGCGTCGAAGGCCTTGTGGTCGTTGGTGAAGACGGCGATGCCGATCGCCGCGTCGGTCATCGCGAGGTCCCAGTTGCCGTTGTAGTCGGGCAGCTTCTCGGTGACGTACGGCTGATAGGCGGTCCGCAGCATCTTCTCGAACCGCGCCACCCGGTCCGCCGGCCACCCCGCCCCCGGCGCGTACCGCACGATCTCCGCGGCCCGCGCCCACGTCGACCCGGCCCACGCGGTCTGCAGCCCCGCGTCCTCCTCGGAGTGCCGCTTGATCTTCGCCGACCAGGCGTCCATGATCTCCCGCGCCTTCAGCGCGTGCTCCTGCTTGCCGGTGACGCTGAAGAGCAGTGCCTGCGTGTACGCGGCGATCGCGTCCTCCCGCTCCTCCACGCACCCCTGCGCGACCTTGCCGCCCCAGGGACAGTCGACGTTCTCGTACGGCTCGGGGCGGTACTTGTACGACCCGTACTTGCTGTCCCGCATCTCCAGGAACGCCTTCAGCCACGGCTGCTTCCCGGCGGTGACGTTCTTTCGTACGGAGTCCAGCTGCGCCTTGCTGACGAGCACGCCGGGGTGGGTGAACGTGGCGTCCGGGGGGAGGGCGCGGGCCATGGTCCGGGTACCGGTGTCCGTGCTGCCGCACGAGGCGACGGTCACGGTGAGAAGGGGCGCGATCAGGAGCACGGCGGCTCGTTTTCGGGATGGCCTCACTGGTACCAGTACCTCCGCGTATGTCCACTCCGGGTCACTCGCAGCGTGACCCTTCGGGGTCTTGGGCGCAGGATCTGTTGGGCCGATCGGACTGTGGGGGGCGTTGGTGTGGGCGTCCGTTCTGGGGGCTGCCGCCCCCAGGCCCCCGCTTCGGCCTGGACGGCCTCGTCCTCAAACGCCGGACGGGCTGAGAAGATCCGGACCCGGCCTTGAGATGTGCCGACCGGCGCGAGAGCGGGACCGACCGGCGCCGAAACGTGCTGGCCGCTCAGGCCGACAGGTGGCGGTTCGGTTGCTTCGCCCGCTCCTCGTACTCCGGGATCACGACCACCTCGACGCCCTGCCCCGCCAACAACCCGTTCCCGTCCGCCGCCGTCACGAATGTGTCCGGCTCGCGCCAGGCCGTCACCACGCGGCGTACGCCCGCGTCGAGGATGAGCCGGGCGCAGGGCTTGGGGCGGGAGGCTCGGTGGGCGCAGGGTTCGAGGCTGCTGTAGATCGTGGCCGACGGGAGGCGGGGGTCCGTGGGGGCGAGTTTCGCCAGGGCCGCCTCCTCCGCGTGGACCACCGGGTCGCCGCCTTCGCGGGAGTGGCCGCGGGCCAGCTCCGTGCCGTCGGCGGCGACCACGACCGCGCCGACGCTGAAGGCGGTGGTGGAGGGCGGGCAGTGGGTGGCCAGTTCGCAGGCCAGGCGGAGCCAGTGGTGGTCGGCGGCGGTGGGGAGCGGGCCGGTGCCGGGGGCGGTGGGCTCGTAGCGCATGAGGACGACGTCCTCGATCTGCCGGGTTTCGAGGAGGCGGAGGCGGCCGGCTTGGTAGGGGCCGGGGCCGAAGAGGCGGGGCGCGGTCGGGGTGCCCACGAAGAGCGGGGACAGGACCAGGTGGAGTTCGTCCGCGAGGCCCTCCTGGAGCAGCTGGGTGTGGATCGTGCCGCCGCCCTCGACCATGAGGCGGTCGATGCCGCGCGCCTCGTGCAGGTGGGTGAGGAGTCGGCGCCAGTCCAGGTCGGGGCCCAGCGGGACCACGTCGGCGGCGATGCCCAGGGCGTGCGCCCGGTCGGCGCCCTTGTCCGTCGTGTACAGGACCTTCTCGCCGCCCGTGTGCCAGAAGTTGGCGGCCGGGTCGAGTTCGCCGGTGCCGCTGACGGTGACCTTGAGGGGGTACTCCGGCCGGCCCGACGCCACGCGAGCGGCGCGGCGCTCGGGCGAGTTCACCAGCAGGCGCGGGTTGTCGGCGCGGATCGTGCCGGCGCCGACCAGGATCGCGTCGACGGACGCCCGTACCTCGTCGACCCGGTCGAAGTCGGCCGGGGAGGAGAGCAGCAGACGCTCGGGGCCGGTGTCGTCGAGATAGCCGTCGAGGGAGACGGCGGCGGACAGCAGGACGAACGGGTGGGGCATCGACGCGCTCTCTCTGCGAGGCGGGGCTGGGTGTACGGGACTCGGTCCACGGAGCTGGGTTCGAGTTCTCTATAAGGTGGGGCTTGGTTCAAGTTTGAAACAAACCTACACTGGTCCCATGACGACTCGCTGGCTCACCCCTGAGGAGCAGCGCGCATGGCGCGCGTACATCGCCGCATCGCAGCTCCTGGAGGACGCGATGGACCGGCAGCTCCAGCAGGACGCCGGCATGCCCCACCTGTACTACTCCATCCTGGCCAACCTCTCCGACGTACCGGACCACCGGCTGCGGATGACCGATCTCGCCGGGCGGACGAAGATCACCCGGAGCCGGCTGACGTACGCGGTGACGCGGCTGGAGAAGGACGGTCTGGTACGGCGCGAGGGGTGCCCGTCCGACAAGCGCGGCAGCACCGCGGTGCTCACCGACGCCGGCATGGAGACCCTGGTGCGGACCGCTCCCGGGCACGTCGAGACGGTCCGCGCGGCCATCTTCGACCATCTCACCCCGGAACAGGTGAGCCAGTTGGAGGAGATCGGCACGGGCATCGTGCGGGCGCTGGAGGGCGACGGGACCGAGGCCACGCGGGAGGACGTCCCGTGGCGCCGCCGGTCGTCCTCGTCCTCGCCCTGTACGTGACCCGGCCCACAAACCAGTTGCTTCAAATTTCAAGCATGGGGTAGGGTCCGTGATCGTGGATCTGCTTCAGTTTTGAAGCAGATCGGTATTCGTCCACCGGACCGGGAGAACCCGCATGCCTGACTTCCCTGCCGCAACGCCGCGCTCCCGCGTCCGGGTCCCGCTGCGCTTCCACGACGGCTACACCGTCGACACCGAGATGGTCACCTTCCACGGCCTGACCGACGGCCAGGAACACGTAGCGGTCGTCCTGGGCGAACCGGCGCCCGGCACGACCCCGCTGGTGCGCCTGCACTCCGAGTGCCTGACCGGCGACGTCTTCGGCTCGGCCCGCTGCGACTGCGGCCCGCAGCTGCGCGAGGCGGTCGAGCGCATAGCCGAGCGCGGCGGCGTCCTGCTCTACCTGCGCCAGGAGGGCCGGGGCATAGGCCTCTACAACAAGCTCGACGCGTACGCCCTCCAGGACCAGGGCCTGGACACGTACGAGGCGAACGCGGCCCTCGGTCTGCCCGAGGACGCCCGCGACTACACGGCGGCGGCCCAGATGCTCCGGTCCCTGGGGATCGACGAACTGGACCTGCTGTCCAACAACCCCGACAAGGCCGACCAGTTGCGCTCCCTCGGCATCTCCGTGCGCGACCGCGTCCCCACCGGTGTCTTCAAGACCGCGCACAACGTCCGCTACCTGCGCGCGAAGGTCCTCCAGACCCACCACACCCTGCCGCTGGGCCAGTTGACGGAGCTGAACGCGGGCTGATGGGCTCGACGGGGCCGGTCGGGGCGCATACCCGGGCGCCGCGGGCTCACCACACGCAGGGCAGCCGCACCTCGATCACCGTGGGGCCGCCGACCGGGCTGGACAGCTCCACGGTCCCGTCGAGCGCGGCGACCCGCCGTCGCATGCCGAGCAGCCCCGAGCCGCTCGTCTCGTCGGCGCCGCCGCACCCCTCGTCGGCGACCCGCACCCGCAACCCGCGCTTCATCCGGGCGAGTTGGACCGAGGCCCGGGACGAGCCGCTGTACTTGGCGGCGTTGGTGAGCGCCTCGGCGACGACGAAGTAGGCGGCGGCCTCGACGGCGGCCGGCGCCCGCACCCCGTCGTCCTCCAACCGCTCCACCTCCACGGTCACGTGGAGCCCTCCCCCACGCTCGGCTTCGCTCGCGCGGGGGGACCCCCACCCTGCGGCCAGCGCACGCACCGCGCCGACCAGGCCGCGGTCGGTCAGGATCGGCGGGTGGATGCCGCGGACGACGTTCCGCAGGTCGGTCAGCGCCTGTTCGGCCTGTGCCTGGGCCTCGTCCAGCAGCTTGCGCCCGGTGTCCGGGTCGCGGTCGTAGGCGCGTTTGGCGAGGCCGATGCGCATGGACAGCGCGACCAGGTTGGCCTGGGCGCCGTCGTGCAGATCGCGTTCGATACGGCGCAGTTCGGCGCCGTGCGCGGCGATGGCGTCGGCGCGGGTGGCGGCCAATTCCTCGACGCGGGCGGCGAGTTGAGCCTTCGGCGAGGGCTTGAGCAGGGCGGTCGACCAGTCGGCCTCCAGATCCGCGATCCGCGTGATCAACGGCAGCACGACCGGCGTCCGCCGCAGCAGCCCGCTCCACACGCCGTCGACGACCAGCCCGACCGGCCACAGCGGCAGCGCGAGGACGATCAGAGCACCGTAGAAGTAGTCCGCGACCATCCACCGGAAATCCGTGAACGTCCCGGGATCGCGCACGGCGATCCGGATCCGCTCCCGCACGGTCCCGGTGATCGGCTGATAGGCCTCCGGGATCCGTTGCCCGGTCCACGCGGCGGTCATCCCCCGCTTGGCCCCGGCGATCCTCCGCACCAGCAGCACGGTCTCCGGCAACAGCCACGCCCCGACCACCGCCAGCGTCCCGATGGCCGTGATGAGCAGCACCGTGACGAAGATCCACAGGCAGAACGCCATCAGGGCGGCGAGGAGCAGATGCCCTGTGGCCCGCGCGGCCTGCCGCATCGTTGTCCTCATACGGCAACGCTAAGCGACGGAGGCGGGCGGCGCGGTGTAGCGGGCTACACCCTTTGCCCTGGTGGGAGCGGGCTCCCGTACACCCCTCGAAACCCCCGCACGCGCCCGTTGAACGGCTCGCCCAATTGCGACGTATCAGTCACTGTGGGTGGCACCGGGCTGAGCGTCCGGTGCCGTACGAAGGGGGCCCAGCGATCTCACCGGAACCGAGCCGATCCGTCAGCACGCTCGACGTCGACACGATCGACGCGGGCACGCTCGACGCGCCCGTACGCCCGGCACCGCAACGGGACGGCGGCACGCCGGAAGCACGGGTCCCCCGCCATGTGCCGGGCCTGGACGGCCTGCGTGGCCTGGCCGCCCTCTACGTGGTCCTGTTCCACTGCTGGCTGCTGGCCTTCCCCGGTTTCCCGCGCAACTCGGGCCCGTCCTGGCTGGGTTGGCTCATGTACGGCCGTCTCGCCGTCGTCTTCTTCCTCGTCCTGTCCGGCTTCTCCCTGGCCATCTCCGCCGCCCGCAACGGCTGGCACCCGGGCGGCACCGCGCGTTTCCTGAGCCGCCGGGCCTGGCGCATCCTGCCGCCGTACTGGGCGGCCCTCGTACTGAGCGTGGCGGTCGCCTACTTCATCGTCCCCGCCTCGCACTTCGGCCCGCCGAACCTCAAGACGGTCGTGGTGTACGGCCTGTTGGCCCAGGACGTGACGACGGCACCGACCCCGAACGGGGCGTTCTGGTCGATCGCGGTGGAGGCGGAGCTCTATCTGCTGTTCCCCGTCCTCCTGTTCATCCGGCGGCGCCTGGGCGCGGTCGTCCTGGTGGCGGGCGTGACCCTGCCGGTGGTCGCCCGCGGCCTCATGGCAACGAACGCGAACCCCGTCGAGGGCATGAACTGGCTGACCCCGAACCTCGCCCCGGTCTTCGTGGCCGGCCTGGTCGGCGCCGGGATCGTGGTCGCGCGGGACCGGATCCGACGGCTCCCGTGGCACTGGCTCGCCGCGCTGGCCGCCGTACCGGTGCTGTCCGTGATGGTCGTCAAGGGCTCGACCTGGACGGTCACCCACTCGTTCTGGGTGGACCTGGCAGTGGCCCCCGCCATGACGCTGCTGCTGGTGGCGGTGGCGACGGGCCGCCCGACCTGGCTCATGGGCCTGCTGTCGACCCGGGCGATCCGCAGCCTCGGCGACATCTCGTACAGCCTCTACCTCATCCACCTGCCGATCGTCATGATCGCCGTCCGTGAGATCGCTCCTCGCGTGGTCTCCCCCGGCCTGCCGACCTTCGCGGTCACGGTCCTGCTGAGCGTGCCGGCGTCGCTGCTGACGGGGTGGGTGTTCGCCCGGTTCTTCGAGCTGCCGTTCAAGCGGAACCGTTCGTGGCGGGCGATGCGGGTCGCCGGATCCCGAGCGTGACAGCTAGTTCGTGGGTGCGGCGCAGAGGGCGTGGTCGACGAGGGTGCCCGTCGCGCGGTTGAGGGCGGCCAGGTCGGGCGGCGCGGTGGTGGTCGTGATGGAGACGGTCACCGCACGGGTGCCGTCCGCGCTCACGGCGGGGCGGGTGTTGACGCCGGCGCCATCGCCTTCGTGGGTGTAGTAGAAGCCCCCGCAGGAGAGCGGAATCCTCCGCAGCCCAAGGCCGTAGGTCCCCACCGGCATCTCGGCCACGTCCTCCGGGTCGTCGGTCCGCTCGACGGTGGTCCGCATCTCGCGCCACTGCGCGGCGGGGAGCAGTCGGCCGCCGACGAGGGCGCGGAAGAAGGTGTTCAGATCGGCGGTCGTACTCACCACACCGGAGTCCGCGGTGTGCTGAAGGCTGTGCTCGGTGACGTCGAGACGCTTGCCGTCGGGGGTGGTCAGGTAGGCGTTCACGTGCGGGTCGGGAAGGCGGGGGTCGGACCCGGGGATGGACGTGTCCCGCAGGCGCAGTGTCACGATCACCCGGCGCTCGACCAGTTCCTGCCAGCTCGCGCCACCGGCCTTCTCGGCGATCATCCCGGCGAGCAGGTAGTTGGTGTTGGAGTAGGCCCACCGAGTGGCACCGCCGGGTTGGGCGACGAAGACCGGCGGGTGCTTCATCGCCACCGCGACCAGGTCGGCGGCGGGCGTGGTGTCGTACCGGTTCTCGTCGAAGTGGTTGATCAACCGGTCCTGGATCTCCGGGTCGTCGACGTAGTCGTACAGCCCACTGGTCTGCCGGAGCAGGTCCCGCACGGTGATACGGCTGCCGTCGTTCCCGTTCCCCGCGACGACACCGGGCAGCCAGTGCTCGACGGTGTCATCGAGCGACAGCCGCTTCTCGGCGACGAGTTGGAGGACGACGGTCGCGGTGAAGGTCTTCGTGGTGCTGGCCACGCGGAAGTGGGAGTTCCAGGGGATGGGGGCGGGGGAGTCGGCGGTGCGGGTGCCGATGCGGGCCATGAGTCGGGCGTGGTGGGGTCCGTCGACCCTGGCCAGGACGTTGACGTCACCGCCGCCGGCCCGGCGCACGGCGGCGAGGTCCTGCCGGAGCTGGGCCCGGGTGTAAGGGTGGCCGCCGGTCGAGTGGGCGGCGGCGGTACCGGCGGTCGCGGGCAACGTCAGTGCGAGCAGCGCCGCGCCGAGTACGACGGCTCCGGTCTTCCTGGACGACTGAATCCGCATGATCTGATCCCCCGTTGCTGTGGTCCTGATCGGTGACGATCACCAGCGAACCGCGTCTGCGGCGCGGAGAGGATGGAGGTGTCCTCCGGGTTCGGGGTGTACTCAGGTGCACCCTTCAACGCGTTTCCGGGCCGAGGGCGTCGCGGACGGCGGCGAGGATGGCCTCCGTGTCGGCACCCAGCACGCGGGCGGAGAAGGTGAAGTCCCGTGCCAGGGCCATGAGTTGGGAGGCATGGTCATGGGTCGGGCGGGCCGGCGGCGCCGCGACCCGGGAACCGGCTCCCCGGCGCGTGCGGATCAGGCCCTCGGCCTCCAGCTCGCGGTAGGCGCGGGCCACGGTGCCCGGAGCGAGGCCGAGGTCCGTGGCCAGCTGACGCACGGTCGGCAGCCTGTCGCCCTCGGCCAGCCGGCCGGTGACGATCAGAGCGCCGAGCTGCGCGCGGATCTGCAGGTACGGCGGTACCGGGCTGGTGGTGTCGACGCGTACGGCAGGCTCATTCACCGGCGCGGTCCCCCTCCGCCACGTCGTCGACGGCCCGCGGGGCCACCACGGTGAGCAGGGACCAGACGACGGTGATGAGGTTCACCAGGGCCAGCGGGTAGAACACCCAGAAGGTGAGTGCGCCCGTCGCGCCGGCGCAGCCTGTCTCCATGAAGGAGATGGTGACCATCAGCACCGCGTACAACTGCTGGCTCGACACGAGCAGGCCCCAGGCCCCGGTCACCGCCCACGCGCGGTTGCGACGCTCCTGCTCCCCACCTGGTCCGTGAGCGATGCGGCGCAGTGCCCACACACATGTAGGGGTGGCTATGGCGAGCGCGCCGAACATCGGAAGGCTGTAGTACAGGCCGGGCCAGGGGCCCAGGGTTGCCGGAATCCCGTTGCAGGCGACGGTGAGGACCTTGCCCCTGCTGAGGACACGGCCGGAGTCGACGGAGGCCGTAGCGGCCGTGATCGCCAGCAGCACGACGAGGGTGACGCCCTGGAGGGCGATCAGGGGACCCATGCGTGGTGGCACGTGCTCTCTGACCCTGCGCGGGGCGAGACTCGCGGTGCGTACCGCGTCCTGAGGAAGCAGCGTCAGCGCGTCCGCCAGAAGGACGCCTGCCACCGTGCACACCCCGAAAGCCGTGATGCAGAACACGACGCGCTGCTCGAACTCGACCTGCCCGAGGGTGGACAGCGCCTGCGCGGCCATGATGCCGATGGCGAGGCCGGACCAACGGGCGTACTGATCGGCGTGATCGAGGAATCTCTGCTGGAACGGGACGGTGTCGAGCATGCGGAGGCCCCCCAGATCATCTTGTACCAAGTGGCGAGTACAAGATGGCCTCGGGCGACACCTTGTGTCAAACGCTTGGCACAAGAAGGAACCCCACCATGAGAGCGCCAGCGGGCCGAGGACGCGGCGGAGAAACAACTGCGGCCCCAGCTCGAAGTGCCTCTGAGAATGATCGCCAATCCTTCCCGTGTCGGCTCGTGTTGTCCCATCCGCTCATGTATCGCTCACGCCGCTTCGGTCACAGGTCGAACAGTGCGTCGCCCGCGTCCGATGTGGCCTTCAGCGCCTTGGTTGCCTCTGCGGGAACAGGGAGGATCCCCGCTGTGGCTAGGTCCGTCACCGTGATCAGTGGGCCCGCGCACACATCATTGAAGAGATCGGCCTGTGCTGGCTCCTCTCGCACGAGCAGGCCGAGGACATTCAGCAACTCCAGCAGCTCCGTTGTCCATGAGGGAAGCCAGCGCGGAGCTACCTCGTGGTCCAGTTCGAGGCGTCGCTTGCCGGCGGGGTTCCTCCGTCGGTAGCCGAACCACTTGTCGAGAACGTTCATCCCGGACACTTCGTACTCCCGGACCGCGCGAGGCACGGGACTGATCCTCCCACTGCCGATCCACAGATCCTGTGTCACGGGGTCGTACACCAGCTTCTCTGGCATAGCTTCCGCATCATCCGGGATCTCCGCGACACATCGAGGGCGGTCGCGTGGTAGCAGCACCCTGCCGTACGGCCTCCCGGCCGTCTCATCGGCGTACCGCTCGCCGTAGGTATGCAGCCACAAAACTCGCTGACCGATGGCAACCGCCTGCTCCCATAAGCAAAGGTCAGCGCTGAGGGGTATCCGCGCGCCGGGGACTTCGAGGTCCTCTTGGAATCGAGCTGTGTACTCCGGGTGGGACGCGATCGCGGCGACGTAGGCCAGCAGGTCTTCAGCGACGACCGGTATGCCGAGCCGCCCGGAGAGCAAGGGGAGAAGACCGGGCGTGACGTTGGGCAATGTGCCGGCGGCGTTGCGGTAGAGGGGACGGGCGCAACCGCTGCGGTTGTTGAAATAGTCCATGTCGGTAATGAGGGCGCTGAAGACCAGCGCCGGACCGCTGACCACCGGGTGGGCGTTCTGCTCAACGGTGTAGATCTGGCGGTCGCTGCGAACTCGCCAAAGGTCCGCTCTGCCTCGCTCCATCAATCGGCTGTCCGGCAACACGTATTGCCGGTCGAACGAGCGGAACCCAATGCGCACCGTTTGAGGGTTTGTCCTGTGCTCGGCGGCGAGCGGTATCGAGCAATGCTCAAGACCTGTGGATCAATCTCGGGTTGGACGCGAAGGGCGTACCTTCCCGATTGATCCTGTGATGGTCACCGAGTAGGCCCGCGT
>NZ_JBIVKB010000036.1:0-33958 GCF_044750545.1 Streptomyces sp. NPDC088794
ACGCGGGCCTACTCGGTGACCATCACAGGATCAATCGGGAAGGTACGCCCTTCGCGTCCAACCCGAGATTGATCCACAGGTCTTGAGCATTGCTCACTGGCCGTCGCCGTCCAGGTCTCCGACGGAGGCGTCGTTCGCCTCGTAGGTGTACGCCACGCCGTCGGGGGTCGTGCCGCCGGCCGGTGGCGTGATGGGTACGTCCTTGTAGCCGGTGCGGAACTGGACCGCGTGGACCGAGTCCGCCTGCTCGACACCGCCCACGATCGCGCGGACCGTGTAGTCGGCCTGGGCGGGGGCGCCGGCGTGGAAGTAGTTCGTGGAGCCGCTGATCGGGGTCGCGTTGACCTTCGTACCGGCCCGGTAGACGTTGAAGGAGACGTCGTTCGGGTCGGTACCGAGCCAGCGACAACTGACCAGGTTGCCGGTGTCGGTGTGGACGCTGACGACACCCCGGTCGAGCTTCTCGACCTGGCGGGCGGTGGCGGCCTCGGCCGGGCCTGCGTTGAGACCGGTGAGTCCGGCGGCGATCAGAGCCGCGGTGGCGGCCATCGCCGAGACGGCGGCTCGGCGTCTGCGACGCGCGTTCAAAGACAGGTGCGGGTGCGGATGCTGCACGTGACGTACCTCCAGAGAGGACGGACGGGTTCCGCACGTTCAGTCGCCGCCGCCTTCCGCCGCGTTGCCGTATCTTTCGGCCAGTTCGGCGATCGTTCGGGCGATGCGTTCGCGCAGCTCGGGCGGTTCGAGGACCTCGATGTCCGTGCCCAGGCGCAGGAACTCGCCATGCGCCCGCTCGACGGATTCGATGGGGACCCGAACGACGGTCCAACCGCCCTCTCCTGCACGCCCGTTCACCGTCCTCGGCAGCGTCACGCCCGGGGCCAGCCGCACCACCGCCTCCGCCCGGTACAGCCGGTCGTGGAAGTCGCGCTGGTACGCCGTCCAGTAGGCCGCCAGGTCGAAGGCTTCGGGGCGCGTGAACTCCTCGTCCGACGTGGCCAGTTCGAGGATCTGGTCGACCCGGAAGGTACGCGGCCCGGATCCCTCGGCTCCCGCCACGACGTACCAGCGCCCCGCCTTCAGCACCAGCCCGTACGGCTCCAACCGCCGCTCCACATCCGTCGGTTCGGCCCAGCGGCGGTAACGGACGCGCAGGACAAGGCTGTTCCAGACCGCGTCGGCCACCGCCGGGAGGTACGGGGCGTCGTCGGCCTCCGCGTACCAGCCGGGTGCGTCCAGGTGGAAGCGGCCGCTGATCCGGTCGGCGTGGACACGCAGCTCCGGCGGCAGCGCGGCCCGCACCTTCAGCTGGGCGGCGGCGAGCACGGAGCCGAGGCCCAGTTCGGCGGCCGGGCCCGGGGCGCCGGAGAGGAAGAGCGCCTCCGCCTCCCCCGCCGTGAGGCCGGTCAGGCGGGTGCGGTAGCCGTCGAGCAGGCGGTAGCCGCCGGCGTGGCCCGCGTCGCCGTACAGCGGGACGCCCGCCGCGCCGAGCGCCTCGACGTCCCGGTAGACCGTGCGCACCGAGACCTCCAGCTCCTCGGCGAGCTGGGCGGCGGTCATCCGGCCCCGGGTCTGGAGCAGCAGGAGGATCGAGACGAGTCGGCTGGACTTCACCTCTCCAGAATCCCAGACTTCACTGACACATGTTGTCAGTGAAGGTGGCCTAGCGTCCCGCCATGGCCTTCACCGAGAAACTGCTCACCGTGCCACCCCCGATCGAGCTGGCCGGCCGGCACATCAAGCGCTACCACGTCACCGCCGATCCGGCGGGCATCGCGCCCGAGATCGAGAAGGCGGCGTACGCGATCCTCCCGGAGCTGCTGCCGGAGCCGGACGGCACTCCGCCGGCCACCTTCGTGGTGCTGCACAAGGGCGGCGACACCGGCGCCTATCTCAACGCCTACAGCTGGGTGTGGGACAACGTGCTGCACTTCCGGGGCGCCTCGGCGGGCCAGCCGGTGCTGGGCTGCCCGGACGACGACCCCACCCACTTCATCCGACCCGACCTGCCCTGGATCGGCTGCGTCTGGGAGCTGCCGCCGATCCTGCACGAACGGGACGCCTGGGTACGGCACCTGCTCGCGCCCGAAGTCCCGGACCTCGACGCCTACTTGGCCGACTCCCTGCCCGAGGGAACGACAGGAGACCGGGCATGAGCGGCCCGCACGACTTCGACTTCCTCCACGGCGATTGGGAGGTGGTCAACCGTCGCCGCACCGACTTCCTCGACCCGGACAGCGGTTGGGAGGTGTTCCCGGCAACGGCCCGTTGTTGGCCGCTGTTCGACGGGGCCGCGAACGTCGACGAGATCGATCTGCCGCAGCTCGCGGCCAAGGGCGCGACCTTGCGGCTCTTCGACCGGGAGACCGAGCGGTGGTCGCTGTACTGGGCGTCCAGCCGCAGCGGCACGCTCTTCCCACCCGTGGTCGGTCGATTCGACGGCGACCGGGGCGAGTTCCACGGTGACGACACGCACGACGGCAAGGACGTACGGGTGCGGTATGTCTGGACGGTCGCGGCGCCGGACCGTGCCCGCTGGGAACAGGCCTTCTCCCTCGACTCCCCTGACTCCCTCGACTCTCTCGATGCCCTCGACGGCGAGGAGACCTGGCTGACCAACTGGACCATGGACTTCAGCCGACCGCCGGCTTCCTGAAGGCCCGCAGCGTGAACTCCGGGTCGGCGCGCGGCCGTTCCTGGTCGGGCAGCGCCTCGAGACGCTCGGCGAACCGCTCGGTGAGCGGGTCGCCGGGCGGCAGCCGGGTGAACCAGCCGCGGCGCAGATCGGCGGCAGTACGACGGGGACTGCGCCCCTGACCCCGGCCCCTGAAGCGGGCCTGCCCCGCCGGACGCAGGCGCTGCGCGGCGGCGTACGTCTCCACCAGCAGGGCGGCGTCGGGGGCCGGGCGGCGCGGGCGCGGAGCGAGCACCGCGTCGATGTCGCTGCCCACGTCGTGTGCGGCGGCCTTGTCGACGGTGGTGACGTACACCCCGCCCGGTCTGAGCACCCGGGCGCACTCGGCGACGACGGCCCGCACGTGCTCGGGTTCGTCGAGCAGGTGCAGCAGCCACACGCTGGTGACGGCGTCGAAGGTGGCGTCGGGGAACGGTAGCGTGCGGCTGTCGGCGAGGACGATCGCGCCGGGCAGCCGCCGAGCGGCCATCCGGGCCATGCCGTACGTCAGATCCGCGCCCGTCACCCGGGTGGCGGGCCGCGCCGCCGCGAACCGCCGGGTGACGATGCCGGTGCCGCAGGCGAGGTCGAGCAGCCGGCCGGCCGAGGCGGGGACCAGGCCCAGTACGGCGTCCGCCGCGGCTGCGGCCCGTGGCTCACCGCCGCGGCTCGCGTCGTAGGCGTCGGCTTCCTTGTCGTAGTCGAGCACGCACGTCAGTGTGCCCCGTGGCCCTGCGCCAATTCCTCGACGCGGCGAGCGAGCGCGAAGTCCAGCGCGGTGACCTTGCCGCCGACGCTGTGCGTGTTCACCGTCAGGGACACGGTGTTGTAGCCGAGGGTGAGGTCGGAGTGGTGGTCCAACTCCTCCTGGACCTGGGCGATGTGGACGACCATCGCGGTCGCCGCGAAGTGCGTGCCGAGCCGGTAGGAGCGGGTGAGCAGGTCGCCGTCGAGCGACCAGCCCGGCAGCTCGGCCAGCCCCTCCTCGATCTGCTGCTGCGACAGCGGTTCCACGGGCATGGCATCGCTCCTTCGTGACGGCCGGACACCCCTTCAGCGTGCCACAGTCCGGGACATCGCCGCGCTGGTCAGAGGGGGTCGTCCGCGGTGTGCCCGGTTCCCTTCCGCGGACGTCGACTACGGTCGTCGTATGACCGCCGCCGCGCACGGGAACTCCACCACCGCCACCACGGCTCCCACCGTCGACAAGGGTGTCGGCCCGCTGCTGCGGGACTGGCGGGAGCGGCGGCGGGTGAGTCAGCTGGAGCTGGCGCTGCGGGCCGACTCCTCCGCGCGGCACATCAGCTTCATCGAGACGGGCCGCTCCCGGCCCAGCGAGGAGATGGTGCTGCGGCTCGCCGAGCACCTGGACGTTCCCGTGCGCGAGCGCAACGCCCTGCTGCTGGCGGCCGGTTACGCCCCGCGCTATCCGGAGACCCCGCTGGACTCCCCCGCCCTGGACGCCCTGCGCGAGGGCGTGGAGCGGCTGATCCAGTGCTACGAGCCGTATCCGGCGCTGGTGGTGGACGCGACGTACCAGGTGCTGGCGGCGAACCGGGGCGTCGCCGTCCTGCTCGACGGCATCCCGGACCATCTCCGCCAACCGCCCCTGAACGCCATGCGGTTGACCCTGCACCCGGAGGGCCTGGCACCACGCATCCGCAATCTGCGTGAATGGCGCGGGCACCTGCTGGACCAGATGCGGCGCGAGATCGCCCTGCACCGCTCCGAGCCGCTGCGGCAGCTGTACGAGGAGGTCGCCGCCTATCCGGTGCCCGAGTCGGACCCGGCCGCCGAACCGGCCGAGCCCGTACCGTACTTCGCGCTGCCCATGCGGCTTGAGCACGACGGCCGGACGCTGTCGTTCATCTCGTCGATCTCCACCTTCAACACCCCGATGGACGTGACGGTCGCCGAGCTGGCCATCGAGACGCTGCTCCCGGCCGACCCGGCGACGGCCAAGTATCTCCACTCGCTGATGTCCTGACGGGTCCCGGACCGGAGTGCGCCGGCCCGGGACCCGATGTGGCCACGGTCCCGCGCGTCGCGCGCCGAGTCGATTACGTCTGGGGTAATGAGGAGGGAGATCGCCGGTGAGGCATATGCCTCACCCGGATCCCATGAGACTGTCGGCGGAACATGACACACTGCTTCGCGCATACTTCGGCGCGTAGGGGAGGCGTGACGTGAGTGAGCGGCGTCCCGCGCCCACCGTGGGCCAGGTGGTGCTCGGCAAGCGCCTGCAGGAACTGAGAGAGGCGGCCGGCCTCAAGCGTGAGGAGGCCGCCCGGGTACTGCGGGTGGCTCCCGCGACCGTACGGCGGATGGAAATGGCCGACGTCGCGCTGAAGATCCCGTATGTCCAGGTGCTCCTGGAGACGTACGGGGTCGCCGAGGAGGAGGCGACGGCGTTCGTCGCGCTGGCCGAGGAGGCGAACCGGCCGGGCTGGTGGCAGCGCTTCCACGACGTGCTGCCGGACTGGTTCAGCCTGTACGTGAGCCTGGAGGGTGCCGCCCGGCTGATCCGCTCCTACGAACCGCACTTCGTGCCCGGGCTGCTCCAGACCGAGGACTACGCGCGTGCGGTGATGGAGGCGGGCACGGTCGGGCAGACCGAGCCGGGGGCCATCGAGCGGCATGTGACCCTGCGTATGACCCGCCAGCGGCTGCTGGACCGCGACGACCCGCCCCACCTGTGGGTGATCATGGACGAGACGGTGCTGCGGCGGCCGGTGAGCATCCGCGGCGAGGTGATGCGCGGACAGCTGGACAAGCTGCTCGAGTACGCCGAGCGCGACCGGGTCACGCTCCAGATCGCCGAGTTCGAGGACGGTCCGCATCCGGGGACGTACGCGCCCTTCACCCTCTTCCGCTTCGCCGAGCCGGAGCTGCCCGACATGGTCTTCACCGAGTACCTGACCGGCGCCCTGTATCTCGACTCCCGCAGCGAGGTCTCCGCGCACCTGGAGGTCCTCGACCACATGACGGCGCGCGCGGCCTCGGCCGAGCGCACCAAGAAGCTGCTGCGGGAGTGCCGCGAGGACTTCTGAGCGGCCCGACCCCGAGCGGCACAGCACAGCCCGGAACCACCTGCACTTCTCCCCCCACGGCACCTCCGGAGTCACGCATCGCACCTTTCCCACACGAGGAGAAGACACGGCATGACCGGATCCGACGCCGCGCCCGTCCAGATAGACACGAGCAGGCCGCACCCGGCCCGGGTGTACGACTGGTGGCTGGGCGGCAAGGACAACTACCCGGTGGACGAGGAGCTGGCCCGCCGCATCCTGGCCGCGGACGGCACGGCGGTGCGCGGGGCGCGCGCCAACCGCCGCTTCATGCACCGGGCGACCCGTACCGTCGCCGAGGCCGGCATCCGCCAGTTCCTGGACATCGGCACGGGCATCCCCACCGAGCCCAACCTGCACCAGGTGGCGCAGAGCGTCGCCCCGGACGCCAAGGTGGTGTACGCGGACAACGACCCGATCGTGCTGCGCCACGCGGAGGCACTGCTGCACGGCTCGGCCGAGGGCAGCACGGAGTACGTGCACGCCGACGTCCGTGACCCGGACACGATCCTGCGGCTGGCCGGCGAGAGCCTGGACTTCACGCAGCCGATCGCGCTGTCGCTGGTGGCGCTCACCCACTACCTGGGCGAGGACCCCGACGGGGACGACGTGTACGGCCTGATCAAGCGGTACGTCGACGTGCTCGTGCCGGGCAGCTATCTGGTGATGTCGCAGGTCACACCGGATCTCAACCCGGAGGCCATCGCGCAGGCCGCCGAGCACTTCCGGCGCAGCGGTACCCCGTTCCATCCGCGCGACCTGGCCGAGTTCTCGCGCTTCTTCCACGGTCTGGAACTCCTCGGCCCCGGCGTCATCTCGGTCTACGGCTGGCGGCCGGACCCGGAGGACGTGGCGGCCCAGGCCGAGGGCATCGTGCCCCTGTACGGCGCGGTCGCCCGCAAGGCCTGACCCGTACGGCTGCGGTGAAAAGGTGCGCTCCCCTGCCCCGCCCTAGGTTCGACACCACGGGCAAGCAAGGGAGCGCACGTGACCGAGATACGGACACCGCCCGCCGAGCCGGGTGCGGCGCTGCTGCGGCTGGGCAGGTTCTTCCGGCCCGGTACACCGGCGCCCGACCTGCACAGCATCGGGCTGTCCGGCGGCCGGGAGGCGGACGCCTTCTACCGGGACCGCTGGAGCCACGACAAGGTCGTGAACTCCACGCACGGTGTGAACTGCACGGGTTCGTGCCGGTGGAAGGTGTACGTCAAGGACGGCATCATCACCTGGGAGACCCAGCAGACGGACTACCCGTCGGTGGGCCCCGACCGCCCCGAGTACGAGCCGCGCGGCTGCCCCCGGGGCGCCGCCTTCTCCTGGTACACGTACTCGCCGACCCGCGTGCGCTATCCGTACATCCGGGGTGTCCTGCTCGACCTGTACCGCGAGGCCCTCGCCCGGCACGGCGACCCGGTCCTGGCCTGGGCCGACCTCCAGGCCGACCCCGAGCGCCGCCGCCGCTACCAGCAAGCCCGCGGCAAGGGCGGACTGGTCCGCGCCACCTGGGACGAGGCCGTCGAGATCGTCGCCGCCGCGCACGTCCACACCATCAAGACGTACGGCCCCGACCGGATCGCCGGCTTCTCCCCCATCCCCGCGATGTCGATGGTGTCGCACGCGGCGGGCGCCCGCTTCCACTCCCTCATCGGCGCCCCGATGCTCTCCTTCTACGACTGGTACGCCGACCTGCCCGTGGCCTCCCCGCAGGTCTTCGGCGACCAGACGGACGTACCGGAGTCGGGCGACTGGTGGGACGCCGCGTACCTGATGATGTGGGGCTCGAACGTCCCGGTCACCCGCACGCCGGACGCGCACTGGATGGCGGAGGCCCGCTACCGCGGCCAGAAGGTCGTCGTGGTCGCGCCCGACTACGCGGACAACGCCAAGTTCGCCGACGAGTGGCTGCACCCGCACCCCGGCACGGACGGCGCGCTGGCCCTGGCGATGGGACATGTGATCCTCAAGGAGTTCTTCGTCGACCGCGAGACGCCGTTCTTCGCGGACTACGTACGGCAGTTCACCGATCTGCCCTTCCTGGTCACGCTCACCGAGAAGGACGGCGGACACGTCCCGTCGAAGTTCCTGCGCGCCGCCGACCTCGGGCAGAGCGGCGAGGGCGCCGACTGGAAGACGGTCGTCCTGGACGCGGCCAGCGGTCGCGCGGTCGTCCCGAACGGCTCCCTGGGCTTCCGCTGGACCGACTCCGGCAAGGGCCGCTGGAACCTCGAACTGGGTCCGGTCGAGCCGCAGTTGAGCCTGTACGGCCATGAGGCGTCCGGAAACGTCGAGATCCTGCTCCCCCGCTTCGACACCGACGGCGGCGAGCACGGACAAGGCCGTGGGGACGTCGTACGACGCGGGGTCCCGGCGACCCGGCTCGGCGGGACGGACGGTCCGCTGGTCACGACCGTCTTCGATCTCCTGCTCGCCCAGTACGGGGTCCACCGCCCTGGCCTGCCCGGCAGTTGGCCCACCTCCTACGAGGACGCCCGCACACCCGGCACGCCCGCCTGGCAGGAGACGCACACCTCGGTCCCGGCCGCCAAGTGCGTCAAGATCGCAAGGGAGTTCGCGCGGACCGCCGAGCGATCCAAGGGCCGCTGCATGATCCTGATGGGCGCGGGCACCAACCACTGGTTCCACTCCGAGACGATCTACCGCGCCTTCCTCGCCCTGCTCCAGCTCACCGGCTGCCAGGGCCGCAACGGCGGCGGCTGGGCGCACTACGTCGGCCAGGAGAAGTGCCGCCCGGCGACGGGCTGGGCGACGCTGGCGGCCGCCTCCGACTGGTCGCGTCCGCCGCGCCAGATGATCGGCACCGCCTACTGGTTCCTCAACACCGACCAGTGGCGCTACGACCGCTTCACGGCCGACGTGCTGGCCTCGCCGCTGGGCGAGGGCCGGTTCAAGGGCATGACGGGCGCCGACTGCCTCGCCCTGTCGGCGCGTTCGGGGTGGATGCCGTCGTACCCGACCTTCGACCGCAATCCGCTGGAGCTGGGCGAGGCGTTCGGCGACCCGGTGGCCAAGGCGGTGGCCGAACTGCGCGCCGGGACACTGAAGTTCGCCTGCGAGGACCCGGACGCGCCGGAGAACTGGCCGCGCGTGCTGACGCTGTGGCGGGCCAATCTGCTGGGTTCGTCGGCGAAGGGCGCCGAGTACTTCACGAAGCATCTGCTGGGCACGCACTCGTCGTTGAGCGCCGAGGAGGCCTCGGTGGACGAGCGCCCGCGTGACGTCGTCTGGCGGGAGGAGGCGCCCGAGGGCAAGCTCGACCTGCTGCTGTCACTGGACTTCCGGCAGACCTCCTCCACGCTCCTGTCGGACGTCGTGCTGCCCGCCGCGACCTGGTACGAGAAGCACGACCTGTCCTCCACCGACATGCACCCCTACGTGCACTCCTTCACCCCGGCCGTGGACCCGCCGTGGCAGGCGCGCACCGACTTCGACACGTTCAAGGCGCTGGCGGAGCGGGTGAGTGAGCTGTCCGTGCTGCATCTGGGCGTGCGCAAGGACCTGGTGGCGGCACCGCTCCAGCACGACACCCCGGGCGAGACCGCCCAGCCCGGCGGGGTGGTCCTGGACTGGAAGCGCGGGGAGTGCGAGCCGATCCCGGGGAGGACGATGCCGAACCTGGTCGTCGTGGAGCGGGACTACACGGCGATCGGCGCCAAGTTCACCGCCCTCGGCCCGCTCGTCGAGGAACTGGGCCTGCCCGCCAAGGGAATCGCCCTGCACCCGGACGAAGAGGTCGCGCGGCTGCGGGAGTTGAACGGCACGGCCTATCAGCGCCGGCCGTCCCTCGACACGGCGGTGAAGGCCGCCAACACGATCCTCTCCCTGTCCGGCACGACCAACGGGCGGCTCGCCACCCAGGGCTTCCGCACCCTGGAGCAGCGCACCGGGCAGGAGATGGCCCACCTGGCGGCCGAGCACGAGGGCAAGCGCGTCACGTACGCCGACACCCAGGCGGCCCCCGTCCCGGTCATCACCTCGCCGGAGTGGTCGGGCAGCGAGTCCGGCGGCCGGCGCTACACGGCGTTCACGCAGAACACCGAGCAGCTCAAGCCCTGGCACACGCTCACCGGACGCCAGCACTTCTTCCTCGACCACGACTGGATCCACGAACTGGGCGAGGCGCTCCCGGTGTACCGGCCGCCGCTCGACATGAACAGGCTGTTCGGCGAACCGCGGCTCGGCCCGGACGGACAACGGGAAGTGACGGTCCGTTACCTCACCCCGCACAACAAGTGGTCCATCCACTCCGAGTACCAGGACAACCTGTTCATGCTGGCCCTCTCCCGGGGCGGCCAGAACATCTGGATGTCCCCGCAGGACGCGGACGCCATCGGGGTCGCGGACAACGACTGGATCGAGGCGGAGAACCGCAACGGCGTGGTCGTCGCCCGGGCCGTCGTCTCGCACCGGATGCCGGCCGGCACGGTCTACATGCACCACGCGCAGGAGCGCACGGTGAACGTCCCGAAGACCGAGGCGACCGGAAAGCGCGGCGGCATCCACAACTCGCTCACCCGGCTGATCCTCAAGCCGTCCCATCTCATCGGCGGCTACGCCCAGTTGAGCTGGGCCTTCAACTACCTGGGCCCGACGGGCAACCAGCGCGACGAGGTGACGGTCATCCGCCGTCGCAGCCAGGAGGTCGAGTACTGATGCGTCCGATGGCCCAGATCGCCATGGTCATGAACCTCGACAAGTGCATCGGCTGTCACACCTGTTCGGTCACCTGCAAGCAGGCGTGGACCAACCGGCAGGGCATGGAGTACGTCTGGTTCAACAACGTCGAGACCCGCCCAGGGCAGGGCTATCCGCGCCGCTACGAGGACCAGCAGAAGTGGAAGGGCGGCTGGGAGCTCAACAAGCGCGGGGCGCTGAAGCTCAAGGCGGGCGGCCGTTTCCACAAGCTCGCCGGGATCTTCTCCAACCCCAGGCTGCCGGAGATCAAGGACTACTACGAGCCCTGGACCTACGACTACAGGAACCTCACCGACGCCCCGCTCGGCGACGACTACCCGGTGGCCCGCCCGGTCTCCCAGCTCGACGGCAAGCCGATGAAGATCGAGTGGTCCTCGAACTGGGACGACAACCTCGCGGGCGCCCCCGCCTACGGCGACCTCGACCCGATGGTCGAGCGCACCCGCCAACAGGTGGCCGACAAGGTGAAGTTCGAGTTCGAGCAGACCTTCATGTTCTATCTGCCGCGCATCTGCGAGCACTGCCTCAACCCGGCGTGCGTGGCGTCCTGTCCGTCCGGCGCGATGTACAAGCGGGCCGAGGACGGGATCGTCCTGGTCGACCAGGACCAGTGCCGTGGCTGGCGGATGTGCGTGACGGGCTGCCCGTACAAGAAGGTGTACTTCAACCACCGCACCGGCAAGGCCGAGAAGTGCACGCTCTGCTATCCGCGCCTCGAAGTGGGTCTGCCCACCGTGTGCTCGGAGACGTGCGTGGGCCGGCTGCGCTACCTCGGGGTCGTCCTCTACGACGCCGACAAGGTGACGGCCGCGGCTTCGGTGCGGGACGAAAAGGTGCTCTACGAGGCCCAGTTGGGTGTGTTCCTCGACCCCGACGACCACGCGGTGCAGCGGGCGTGCGAGGAGGCGGGGATCCCGTACGACTGGATGGAGGCGGCCCGCCGCTCCCCCGTGCGGGCGCTGATCAGCACGTACAAGGTCGCGCTGCCGCTGCATCCCGAGTACCGCACCATGCCGATGGTCTGGTACATCCCGCCGCTGTCGCCCGTGGTCGACGCGCTGTCGGAGACCGGGCACGACGGCGAGGACGCGCAGAACCTGTTCGGGGCCATCGAGACCCTCCGCATCCCCCTCGAATACCTGGCGGAACTGTTCACCGCCGGTGACGTCGGCCCGGTCCGCGCCTCGCTGGAGAAGCTCGCCGCGATGCGCTCCCACATGCGGGCGATCAACCTCGGCGAGGAACCGGACCCGGAGGTCACGGCGGCCGTCGGCATGGAACCCGCCGAGATCGAGGCGATGTACCGGCTGCTGGCGATCGCCAAGTACGAGGACCGGTACGTGATTCCGACGGCGGCGGTCGGGGACGCGCGCCGCCTCGAGGAGTCCGCGCTGCCCGACGAGTGCAGCCTCGACCACGCGGACGGTCCCGGGATGGGCGGCGACGGGCCGTTCGGCCAGGACTCGGGGCGCAAGCTGCTGCCGATCGTGTCCGTGGAGAACTTCCACGCCCTGCGCGACCGCCAGACCGCGGACCACCCGGACCGGCCGGACCACGACGCGAAGGATGCCTGATGCCCTCGGACGCTGTGCTGTACCAGGCGGCCGCGCTCTGCCTGACCTACCCCGACGACGACTTCCGCGCCCGGCTCCCGCTGCTGCGCGAAGCCGCCCCGCAACTACGGGAGTTCGTCGACCACGCGGCCCTCACCCCACCGCAGGACCTGGCCGCGCACTACGTCCAGGTCTTCGACTTCAAGAACCGGCACAGCCTGTACCTGAGCTGGTGGCACGACGGCGACACCCGGCGGCGCGGGATGTCCCTGGTCCGCTTCAAGGAGCTGTACCGCGCGCACGAGTTGGAGTTCACCGGCGAGGAGCTGCCGGACTTCCTGCCGGCGGTCCTGGAGTTCACGTCCCGCACCGGCAACCTCGAACTCCTCTCCGAGTACCGCGCCGCCCTGGACCAACTCCGCGCCCGCCTCGCCGACTTCGGCACGCCCTACGCGTCCGTCCTGGACGCCGTCTGCGCCACCCTGCCGCCCGCTCCCACCGAGGCCCGCCGATGAGCACGTTCCTGTGGGGCGCCCTGCCCTATCTCGCCTTCGTCCTCCTGGTCGCCGGCCTGTTCTGGCGCCATCGCTACGACAAGTTCGGCTGGACGACACGCTCATCGCAGGTCTACGAGTCGAGGCTCCTGAACATCGCCTCCCCCGCCTTCCACTACGGCATCCTCTTCGTCCTCGCCGGTCACCTGGTGGGCCTGTTCGTCCCCGAGTCATGGACCCACGCGGCCGGTATCGGCGAGCACGTCTACCACCTGCTCTCGCTCTACGGCGGCACCGCGGCCGGTGTCCTCACGGTCGCCGGCATCCTGCTCCTGCTCTACCGCCGCCGTACGAACGCCCCCGTGTTCCGGGCGACCACGGTCAACGACAAGCTCATGTACGTCGTGCTGCTCGCGGCGATCGCGCTGGGCATGGTGGCGAAACTGACCCACGCCTCCGGCGACGGCTACAACTACCGCCGGTCCATCGCCCCTTGGGCCCGCAGCCTGTTCACCCTCCAGCCGAGGACGGAGCTGATGGCGGGCGTGCCGGTGCTGTACCAGATCCACGCCGTCATCGGCATGACACTGATCGCGCTGGTGCCGTACACCCGCCTGGTCCACATGTTCAGCGCGCCGGTCCAGTATCTGTTCCGCCCGTACGTGGTCTACCGCAGCCGCGACCCCAGGCAGTTGGGGCCGCGGCCGGAGCGTAGGGGTTGGGAGAAGACCGGTTCCTAGGGGTGGCTAGGCCGCACCGCCCTTCGTGTCCCGGTCATCGTCGACGATCTCCGCGTCCACCACTCCCTCGTCGTCCTGCGGTGAGGTGTCCTGCTCGGTACCGGTGCCACCGCCGTCGGCGTCGTCCGTCGGAGGCCGGTCGGCCTGCGCGTACATCGCCTGGCCCATCTGCTGGCTGACGGAGGCGAGTTTCTCCACGCCCGTGCGCAACGCGGCCGTGTCGGCGTCCTGTTCCAGCAGTTCCTTCAGCTCCGTGGCCGCGGCCTCGACCTCGGAGCGGGTCTCGGCCGGGATGCGCTCCTCGTTGTCGCGGACGAACTTCTCGGTCTGGTAGACGAGTTGCTCGGCCTGGTTGCGGGTCTCGGCGGCCTCCCGGCGCTTGCGGTCCTCGTCGGCGTACTGCTCCGCCTCCCGCATCATGCGGTCGATGTCGTTCTTCGGGAGCGCGGAGCCGCCGGTGACCGTCATCTTCTGTTCGCGACCCGTGGCGAGGTCTTTTGCCGACACGTGCATGATTCCGTTGGCGTCGATGTCGAAGGCGACCTCGATCTGCGGCACCCCACGCGGGGCGGGCGGCAGCCCTGTGAGGTCGAAGACGCCCAACTTCTTGTTGTACGCGGCGATCTCGCGTTCGCCCTGGTAGACCTGGATGCCGACCGAGGGCTGGTTGTCGGCGGCGGTCGTGAAGATCTCCGAACGCCGGGTCGGGATCGTGGTGTTGCGCTCGATCAGCTTGGTCATGATGCCGCCCTTGGTCTCGATGCCGAGGGACAGCGGGGTGACGTCGAGCAGCAGCACGTCCTTGACGTCGCCGCGGATGACACCCGCCTGGAGGGCCGCGCCGACGGCGACGACCTCGTCCGGGTTGACGCCCTTGTGCGGGTCCTTGCCGGTGAGTTCCTTGACCAGGTCGGTGACCGCGGGCATACGGGTAGAGCCGCCGACCAGGATCACGTGGTCGATCGCCGCCAACGGCACGTTCGCGTCCTTGATCGCCTGGTGGAAGGGCGTCTTGCAGCGGTCGAGGAGATCGGCGGTCAGCTCCTGGAACTGCGCCCGGGTCATCTTCTCGTCGAGGTGCAGCGGCCCGGCCGCGGAGGCCGTGATGTAGGGCAGGTTGATGGTGGTCTCGGTCGAGCTGGACAGCTCGATCTTGGCCTTCTCGGCGCCCTCGCGCAGCCGTTGCAGGGCCATCTTGTCGGTGCCGAGGTCGATGCCCTGCTGTCCCTTGAACTTCTTGACCAGGTACTCGACGACCCGCTGGTCCCAGTCGTCACCGCCCAAGTGGGTATCGCCGTTGGTCGCCTTGACCTCGATGACACCGTCGCCGATCTCCAGCAACGACACGTCGAAGGTGCCGCCGCCGAGGTCGAAGACCAGCACGGTCTGCTCCTCACCCCGGTCCAGACCGTAGGCGAGCGCGGCGGCCGTCGGCTCGTTGATGATCCGCAGCACCTTCAGGCCCGCGACCTCCCCGGCCTCCTTGGTCGCCTGCCGCTGCGAGTCGTCGAAGTACGCCGGTACGGTGATCACCGCGTCCGTGACGTCCTCACCGAGGTAGGCCTCGGCGTCCCGCTTCAGCTTCTGCAGCACCCGGGCGGACAACTCCTGCGCCCGGTAGCGGGTTCCGTCGATCGAACCCTCCGAGGGGAAACGCCACTCCGCGTCACCCATGTACCGCTTCACCGAGCGCGCGGTGCGCTCCACGTTCGTCACGGCCTGCCGCTTGGCGACCTCGCCGACCAGCACCTCCCCGTTCTTGGCGAAGGCCACCACCGACGGTGTGGTCCTGGCTCCCTCCGCGTTGGCGACGACGGTGGGTTCGCCGCCCTCAAGGACGGCGACCACCGAGTTCGTGGTCCCCAGATCGATCCCGACCGCACGTGCCATTTCGGTCCCCTTCCGCCAGGGCACTTCCCCGACTACAGCACAAAACTTGAGTGCGCTGTTGTCAATGCCGCCTACCCGGAAACGACGATGCCGCGCCCCCGATCGGGGAACGCGGCACCGAAGAAGTGACCAGGCCTACGGGGTCAGGCGAGCTTGGCCGACAGCGTGATGGTCGTGCCGGTGAGCGCCTGGCTGACCGGGCAGTTCTTCTTGGCGTCCTCGGCGGCGGCGACGAAGGCCTCGTCGTCGATGCCGGGAACCGTGCCCTCGACCGTGAGGTGGATGCCGGTGATGCCCTCACCCGGCTGGAAGTTCACGTCGGCCGAGGTGACGAGCTTGGTGGGCGGGGTGCCGGCGCCGTTGAGGGCGTGCGACAGCGCCATGGAGAAGCAGCTGGAGTGCGCGGCGGCGATCAGCTCTTCCGGGCTGGTCTTGCCGTTGGCGTCCTGAGAGCGCGAAGCCCACGTGACCGGCTGCGCCTCGATGGCACCGGAGGAGTCGAAGTTCACGACACCTTGGCCCTCGATCAGGTTGCCTTCCCAGACGGTGTGTGCGGAGCGCGTGGTTGCCACGATTGTTCCTTTCGGGTGGGGCCCCGTGCGGGGCCCGTATCCGGGTGCCAGGACACCATCCGATCACACCTTCGGCCGGTGCACCCACATGACCGGCACGACGGTCGTCCACGCCGTGAGGTCAGCGCACCCGGAACACCGGCCCCCGCGCGCTGAACGGCAGTCGGGCGCCCTGCGGGATCAGGTACGCGTGCTCGCGTCGCACCCGCAGGACGTCGCACCAGCCGTCGGTGATGACCAGGATCGGGGCACCGGGCGGGAAGTCGTCCGCGCGGTGCAGGAGATCGATGCCGGGCTGGAGGACCGTACCGCCGCGGCCGTGCACGCGGACGCGGCCGGCGATCTCCGTCACCGGCACGAACCCGGCGTCGTGCGCGGCCGCGTCGCAGAAGACGACGCGGGCGGCCGGTACGTCACGGGCCTCGGCGTACGAGGCGATCGCGCCGAGTGCCTTGCCGAGCAGGACGCGGTCCATCGAGCCGGAGGTGTCGAGGACCACGCCGAAGGTGCAGCGGGCGATCTCCTCGGGCGGGAAGTACCGGCCCGCGCGCGGGATGTCGGGGGTGGAGGACTGGCGGCGCGAGGGACGGGCGTAGGAGCGCACCGGTTCGGGTCGGGGCACGAACTCGTCGAACCAGCGGGCCAGTCGGGCGTCCCAGGGCAGCGGCGGGTGGCTGAGGGCGCGGATCTCCTCGATCAGGCCGCCGGGCAGGTAGCCGCGCTCCTGCTGCTGGTGCAGGTCGAGGCCCTGGCACAGGCCCCGCCGGTAGAACTCGTCGAGGTCGACGTAGTCGCCGGGCGGGCCCAGCGGGGCGCCGAGCACGTCGCCGACGCCCTTGCCCCGGAGGGTGGCCAGGCGGCGCAGGCGGCGCAGGTCGCCGGCGATCCGGTCGTAGACCTCCTCGGCGGACAGGCCCGTCAACTCGCGGTCGTACAGCAGGCCTTCGGGCATCGTGCCGACCTGCATCTCGCTGAGCCAGCCGTTGACGACGTAGTCGCAGGCGATGTTGAAGAGGTAGGGGTCGCGGGTGCCGCAGCGGTCGCCGTGGCGCAGGGCGGCGTGCAGCATCTCGTGGCCGAGGATGAACCGCCACTCCTCGTCGTCGAAGGTCCGCAGCGGGTTGACGTAGATCTCGCCGGCCTCGGTGTTGACGGCGGCCACCGCGATGCCGTGGGCGCGGGCGAGTTCGGCGTCGGCGACCAGCTTGATGCCGGCCGCGATGCCGCCGAGCAGCGGGTAGGAGGAGACGAACCAGCTCAACGCCCGCTGCCAGGGCCGCAGTTCGGCGATCTGTCCGGTCAGGGAATCGCGGCGGCCGCCCGCCATGTCCATCGCCGCCGACACGGTCCGGGTCAGCGCGGTGGCGAACGCCAGCTGCCAGTCCGGGGGTTGGCCCAGCCAGCCGTGCCAGGGCAGGAGCAGCTGGTCGGCCTCACCGCCCGCCGTACCGCAGTGCTCGTACGCGGCCGGCAGGCCGTCCCGCCGCCAGCGCGCGGCGAGTTGCTCCTCGTCACCGTCCGGATAGGCGGTGGGCAGCTCCTCGGGGGTCCTGCCGATGGTGAAGCCGAGCAGGAAGCGGTTGACGACGACGCAGCGCGCGGCGAGGTCGAAGCGGTCCGGCTGGGTGCGCTCGCCCTTGACGGCCGGTACGTGTCCGAAGCCGAGGTGGAGCACGGCGTGCGCCACCGCCCAGGCCCAGTCGGCCGGTTCGGCCAGGCGTTTCGGGTGGGCGTGCAGGTCGCCGTCGGAGTCGACGCGCACGAGGCCGTCCCGGGGCGCGAGCCGGCAGTCCTCGTGCCGGCAGACGTTGAACTCCACCGCCGCGAGCGCCGGGTTGGCCCCGACCAGGCGCATCCCCTCGGCGAAGGCCTCGGCCGCGAGGTCCCGCTTCTTCTCGCCCTTGGTCCGGGCCCGGCTCACCGACGCGCCTCCACCAGACGCGGCATGTCCCGGGCCGCCTCGACGAGGAACCACGAGGGCAGCACGGGGTTGCCGTCGGCGTCGGAGGCGATGACGGTCTGCGCGACCTCGACGGAGATCTCGGCGAGCTGCACGAGCAACGACTTGGCGCGGTACGCGGTCTGCCGGCCGCTCGCCGACATGTGCTCCTTGCTGACCGGGAGTTCCTTGACCAGCCGGCCGCGGAACGACTCGGCGAGGTAGTACAGCAGGTCGCGGTCCTGCATGCGGTGCGGCCAGCCGGCGTCGCCCTTGATGATGGCCTCGATGCCGTACTGGCTGCGCACGATCTTGACGTACCCGCAGAAGGCGGTGGCGTGCGTGGGCGTCAGCGTGCCGTGCGCGAGCACCTTCAGGGTCTCCTCGTCGAGGTCGCGGCCGAAGGAGTGCAGCGCGTCGGAGAGCATGTGCCAGGAACGGGGCGTGGAGAACGGCTCCTCGGTCTTCGGCGGCTTGGACCACAGGTGGTCGGGCCGGTCGGTGAGGTGGTCCAGGACCCAGGGGTGGACGTCGTTGTTCGCCGCCCACGTCAGCCAGTCCGTGGCGGAGGCCTCCAGGTGGACGTGGGCGAGCCGGTTGACCAGGGCGGAGGCGATCGGGCGGGCGAGCGCGTTGTCGGTGGCGCGGTTGCCGGCGCCGATGACGATCGAGCCCTTCGGCAGCTCGTAATTGCCGATACGGCGGTCCAGGATCAGCGAGTAGAACGCCTTCTGCACGTCCGGCGAGGCCGCGTTCAGCTCGTCCAGGAACAGGCAGTACGGCTCGTCGCGGGCGATCGCCTCCGGCGGGCAGAACACCGAGCGCCCGTCCCTGATCTGCGGCACCCCGATCAGGTCCTCCGGCGCGAGCTGGGTCCCGAGCAGACTCACGCACTCCAGCCCCAGCGACTCGGCGAACTCCCTTACCAGGGAGGACTTTCCGATGCCGGGCGCGCCCCAGAGGAAGACCGGCCGCACGGTGGCGAGGCCGAGCAGCAGTTCGGGGATACGGGCCGGGGTGACGGTGACGGCTGCCTGCACGCAGTTGCTCCTGGGATGGTCGAGGGGGGCGGGCGACATGCGACGTCCGATACGACCAGTGTGTGCGGGGAGCCGATCCGACGCAGCCGATTATTCGGCCGCCGGACCCGCGCGAGCCGCTAGGCCGCGCGGTCCTCCCGGGCCGGCAGCGGCACCTGCGGTCCGTGCGTCTCGCGCAGCCAGCGCAGCAGCACCCGGTGCACCGACTCGGCCCCGACCAGCTCGCAGCCCTCCTGGACCGGCGGGGAGAACGCGACCGGGGAGAGCAGGAACGGTCTGCCCTGCGCCCCGCCGAGCCCTCCGTGCGACCCGATCTGCTCCTCGAACGCGAGGACTTCGCCGTCGGCCGGGTCGTGGGCGGAGTTGACCATGATGTCGGCGGTGTGCGGAAAGCCGTGCGTGCGCCGCACGGCGTCGGCGGCGCCGGCTCCGAACGCCCCCAACGGGCCTGGATCCCCGTCGAGTTGGTCCAACGGGATCTCGGCGCCGTACGCGCCGAGCACGACCCCGCCGTGCTCCTCGCTGCGCACCAGCAGGAAGCCGATGCCGGGGTGGTTGGCGAGCGTGGTCAGCAGGGCGGGATGGCGGGCGTCGATCTCCTCCTTGCTCATCCGGTGCGGCACGTCCGGGAAGGAGACCAGGCCGAGGTTGCCCGAGGCCAGGACGATCGGCTCCGAGCGGCGGGAGGGCCGGTGCTGCTCGCCGCCCTCCTCGACCGGGCGGCGCAGCGCGGCCCGCACGGCGGCGCGCGCCTCGGCCCCGCTGTGCGTGCGCCGCGCCTTGCGCGGCACGGGCAGCCCGCAACCAGCTCGCACCAGTTCGCCGAGGCCCAGGCCGTAGCGGGACCGGAAGGTCTCGCCGGGGCTCTGGCCGTGGTCGGAGAGCAGGACGATCCGGTACGGCCGCGGGGCGTGCTCCGAGGCGTTCTGGATCAGCGCGAGCGAGCGGTCCAGCCGGGCGAGGACCTTCTCCGCGTCCCGGCTGCGCGGCCCGGAGTGGTGGGCCACCTCGTCGTACGCCACCAGGTCCGCGTAGACGGAGGTGCGCCCGGCGAACATGTCGCCCATCACCGCGGCGACGACGACATCGCGTTCGACGACGGTCGCGAAGGCGCGGATGAGGGGGTAGAGGCCGCCGCGTTTGACGCGGGGGCGCTGCTTGCAGGCCCGGGAACGGGTGGACTGGCCGATCTCACGGCCGACCTCGGCGACGAAGGACATCGCGGTGCGCACGGCGTTGGCGGGGTCGGCGAAGTACGCGAAGTAGCCCGCCCTGGACCGGTTCTCGCGCCCGCGCCTGCGGGTGGCGATGGACAGGACGAGGGCCTGTTCGTCGGCGCCGCCGCTGAACAGGTTGCCGCGGCTGGCGCCGTCGGCGCTGAGCAGGCCGCCGTCGCCGGTGCGCTCGACGGCGCGGCGCTGGAGTTCGGCGGCGCTGGTCGGCCGGTTGCAGACCATGACCTCGCGGGTGTCCTTCTCGTACCAGCGGAAGGCGGGCACGTCGAAGTTGCTGCCGTGCAGGATGCCGAGCTGGCTGGCGCCGGTCTGGCTGGACCAGTCGGTGCGCCACGGGGTGAGCCGGTGGCTGCCCTCCAGCCAGCCGGCGACGGTCGGCATCAGGCCCTTGCCCACGGCGGCGAGCAGCACGTCGTGGCCGACGCCGTCGAGTTGCAGGAAGACGGTGCCGGGGCTGGACGGACCGGTCGGGCCGCGGTCGCGGCGGCGGTCGGCGAGACGGTAGAGGCGGCGGCGGTAGGCGTCGTCGTCGCGGACGGCCAGCGCACCGCCGGTGGCGGAGGCGACGGCGGACATCACGGCGGCCACCACGACGGCGGTCTCCGGGGCCACCTCGCCCCGTCCCGACGGGTTGATGCGCAGCGCGATCAGCAGCAGCGACCCGTTGAGCACGAACACCAACAGGCCCAGGACCAGGGCGGGTACGAGCAGCAGCAGCCGGACGAGCAGCGGCCACACCAGCGCCGACAGCAGACCGAAGGCGCCGGCGCCGAACGCCGCGGTGACCGCTATCCGGGTCGCGCTGTCGCCGTCCGGTGACTGGATCTGGAAGTCCGGCAGGATCCCGGCGAGCACGAGCATGGTGACCGTGGAGACGGCCCACACGGCGATGCTGCGCCCCATCTGACTGGCGATCCGCCGCCAACGCCCGCCACGCACGCCCTGCCACCTCACGTCCCGGCCCGACGCCGGAGCGGGCCCCTGTCTCCCTACCCTGTCATACGGCCCGGACCGACCGGTTTCCGGAAAACGACGGGTCGTCCCCGTCGGCGACCGCCCGTCCCCGTCAGCGGCCGTCGTATCCGGCCGTCGGCATGGACAGGCGGCGATGCACCCGCGCCTTCATCTGCGCGTCGTAGGCCGGCTCCGCCGATCCCACGGTCTCCACCCGCACCCCGCGTCGCGCGCACTCCGCGGTGAACTCCTCGACGGACGACAGCGCGCTCTCCAGGACCCGTCGGCTGGGCGCCACGAACAGGTCGGACCCGGGCCGGACCCCGTCCCACAGCACACAGTGGTCGGCCCGCAGCCCTCGGACCAGAAGCTCCCGGCTGACGATGAAGCCCCGCTCGGCGGCCCAGCGGGCACACATGGCGTGCTGGCTGCGGGAGTCCACCAGGAAGGGGTCGTCGTCCAGCTCTTCGAGCGGCGTCAGACTCGCGATCGCAGTGACCCGCACCGGTCCCATGGCGTCCCCCTCACCTCCGGGTTTCGCCGCCGACCCTACTCCAGCCCGTAGGCTTCGGGGAGTCGCGCGAAGGAGGCAAAGAAGTGCCGGTGGAGATCACCTGGTGGGGTCACGCCACCTGCACGGTCGCGGACTCGGGCGTGCGTGTGCTCACCGATCCCCTGTTCGCACGCCGGCTCGCGCATCTGCGCCGCCGGCGCGGGGCGGTCCCGACGGCCGACGCCCGACGCGCGGACCTGGTCCTGGTCTCCCATCTGCACGCCGACCACCTGCACGTTCCCTCCCTTGAGCGGCTCGATCCGGGCACGCGCCTGCTGGTGCCCCGGGGCGCACCACGGGCGGTACCGGGGCTGCGCCGGCTCACTCAGCTGTCGGTGACCGAGGTGGCGCCCGGGGACGTGATCCCGGTGGGTGACGTGGTGGTACGGGTGGTGCCGGCCCGGCACGACGGGCGGCGGCTGCCGGTCGGCCCGCACCGCTCGCCCGCGCTCGGCTACGTCGTCGAGGGCGAGGCCCGGACGTATTTCGCCGGGGACACCGGCCTGTTCGACTCGATGGCGAAGGAGGTCGGGCCGGTCGACGTGGCACTGCTGCCGGTCGGCGGCTGGGGCCCGTATCTCGGCGAGGGGCATCTGGACGCGGGGCGGGCGGCCGAGGCGCTGGCCCGGCTGGCGCCACGCAGTGCGGTGCCGGTGCACTACGGCACGTACTGGCCGATCGGGATGGACGCGGTGCGCCCCCATGAATTCCACGCCCCCGGCGAGGAGTTCGTACGCATCGCGGCCGAGCGCGCGCCCGACGTGGCCGTGCATCTGCTCGGGCACGGGGAGAGCGTGCGCGTGGGAGTCGCCCGGTGATAGCGCTGGCCGCGGCCTCGACGACGACCGCGCCCGAGACCGCGCAGCAGGCGATCGGGTATCCGACGCTGTTCCTGCTGGTGCTGCTCGGGGCGCTGGTGCCGGTGGTGCCGACGGGGGCGCTGGTGAGTTCGGCGGCCGTGGTGGCCATCCATCAGACGGCGCCGCTCGCGATGGTGCTGGTCTTCGTGACGGCGTCGCTGGCCGCGTTCCTCGGGGACGCGACGCTGTACTGGCTGGGGCGGCGGGGCCTGCACTCGAAGAACGGCTCGCGTTGGCTGGAGGCGATCCGCTCCCGGGCGCCGGAGGAGCGCCTCACGCAGGCGCAGGAGAAGCTGGCCGACCACGGGGTGGCGGTACTGGTCCTGTCCCGCCTTGTCCCGGCGGGCCGCCTCCCGGTCATGCTGGCCTGTCTCCTGGCGCGCTGGCCGATGCGCCGCTTCGCCCGCGGCAACCTCCCGGCCTGTCTCGCCTGGGCCGTCACCTACCAGCTGATCGGCGTCCTCGGCGGCTCCCTCTTCAACGAACCCTGGGAGGGCGTGGTCGCCGCGGTCGCCCTGACGGTGGTGATCAGCACGGCACCTACTCTCTGGCGCCGGGTGCGGAAGCCTCGGACGGCTTAGGACGGGGCTCGGGCACAGGCGTAGTGCACCGGCCCTCGGACGCGGGGTGGCGGGAACGCGGTATCGGTCGGCGGGTCGACGCGTACCCGACTCCGGGGTCCGCGCGTTCGCCGAGCGGGTCGCGGCCGACGGCATCGAAACGGGCTGGGCGCCGATCCTCGCCGCGCTCCCGCCCGTCGTCGGCGCCATGGTGCGTGACGCCGTCCCGCGCTCGGACCCCGCCGGCATCGTGGCCGCGGCGGCGATCGGCCACGACCGCTCCTTCCGCAGCGTGGCCGAACTGGCCACGATCACCGCGCCGGCCCTGGTCTTCCCCGGCACCGACCCACCCGACCGCGTTGGCCGAGGAGCCGCCGCCGCTCTCCCGCACGGCGAGCCGGCCACGGTCCGGATCGACGGAGAACTCCGCACCGCCGAGGACCTGGCCCGCGCGACGGCCCCCACGATCCGAGCGTTCCTCGGACCGTAGGGGCCTACGTTCGCCGATCTCCCCGCTCACTCCCCCAGCACGCGCGACCCTCCCACCGGCAGGTCCCACAGGTCCTCCCGCGCGAGCCCCGCCTTCTCCCACGCCGCGCGCACGCGCGTGAGGGGTTCCAGGACCGGTTCCGCCGAGAGGACGAACGTGCCCCAGTGCATGGGGGCCATCCGGCGGGCGCCGAGGTCCTGGGTGGCGCGGACCGCCTCCTCGGGGTCGCAGTGGACGTCGCTGAGCCACCAACGGGGGTCATAGGCCCCGATGGGCAGCAGGGCGAGGTCGATGCCCGGGTAACGGCTGCCGATACGGTCGAACCAGTGGCCGTACCCCGTGTCGCCGGCGAAGTACACGCGCTGACCGTCGCGGGCGGTCAGCACCCAACCGCCCCACAGCGTGCGGCAGGTGTCGGTGAGGGAGCGCTTGGACCAGTGATGGGCGGGGACGAAGTCGAAGCGGACGCCGTCCAGTTCGGCCGCCTCCCACCAGTCCAGTTCCGTCACGGCGGTGAATCTGCGGCGGCGGAACCAGCGGGCGAGCCCGGCCGGCACGAACACCGGGGTGTCGCGCGGGAGTCGGCGCAGGGTGGGGGCGTCCAGGTGGTCGTAGTGGTTGTGGCTGATGACGACCGCGTCGACGCGCGGCAGGGCGCTCCAGGCGACGCCGACCGGGGTGATGCGGGCGGGCGTGCCCAGGATGCGGCGGGACCAGACCGGGTCGGTGAGGACGGTGAGGCCGCCGATCCGGACGACCCAACTGGCGTGTCCCGCCCAGGAGACGGCGACCGTGCGGGCGTCGACCCGGGGCAGCGGACCGGGTTCGAAGGGGAGCCGGGGGATGTCGGCGAGGCCCTCGCGCCCGGGGCGCACGGAACCCTCGCGGGCGAAGCGGGCCGTGGCCTTGAGGCCGGGCAACGGGGCGGTCAGACGGTCGTGGAAGGTCCGCGGCCACACCCGCCGCTCACCCTGCGGACGGGGCTCGGCGAGCGGCGGTGAGGGCGGCGGCGGGGCCAGCGGGGACAACGGTGTCATCGGGAGCGTGGAGGGCATGGTCGTCTGCGGTGTCGTACTCGTGGTGGTCGACTCTGACTGTTGCGTCATCGAGGAGGCTCCCATCGCTGAGCGTCGTCGCGGAGATCGTCGAAGACCGACTTCAGTCGGATCAACGCGCGTTGCACGTGTGGCAGTTCCAACGGCGTGGGTGACGTGAGGCATTCCGCGCGTTCGTCGTCCGTACGGCCCAGCAGCGGGCCGGTGGACAACCGGACGCGCAGGGCGCCGAGTTCGTCGCCGAAGCGGTGACCGCCGGGGGCCGGCATGCCGAGCCGGGCCGCGAGGAAGTCCTCAAGCTCCTGGGCGTCGCCGACGCCGTGCGCCGTGAGCGCGGGGCGCAGCGGGTCCAGGTCGACGTACAGGTGACGGCCCGCCTGCGGGGGACGGGACACCGCACCGGCCTCGACGACCGCGTGGTGCGCGGCGGCGGCCACGCGCGCGTGGAGGCGTACGGCGGCGGCGAGGCGCGCGGTGACCGGCGCGGGTTCCGTCAGGGCGTACGCGGCCGGCGCGGCGACCGGGCCGGCGATCCAGGCGCCCATGGCGGTGAGGACGTCGAGCACGCGCGCGTGGAGGGCGGTTCCGTCCTCGTCGGCCGGGAAGCGGGCGATCGCGGCCGGCCAGCCCGCCGGCAGCAGGGCGCCGGCCAGGTCGGTGACGACGGTGACCCGGTCGGGCCGCATCTCGGCGGGGCTGAGCTGCACGGAGTCGTGCGGGGCGTGCACGGTGTCGCGCCAGGTCTCGTCGCTGACCACGTGCAGCCCCTCCTCGACGGCGGCCTCCACGCACGCGTGCAGCACGTCGGGCGGCGCCACGGTCGCGGTCGGGTCGTCGGCGACGGACAGCACCAGCAGCCGCGGATCCCCGCCCTCGGCCCGCACCCGGCGCACGGTCTCCAGCAGGGCGTACGGATCCGGCACACCCCCGCACTCGGCCGGCGTCGCCACATGGAAGACGGGCCTGCCCAGCAGCCGTGCGTACGGCGCCCACCAGGCCGCGCACGGCCGGGGCACCAGGACGTCGCTGCCGAGGGCCGCGGTCAGCGCGAGCAGCAGGGCGGGGGCGCCGGGTCCCGCGGCGACCCCGGCGGGTTCGACGGGCAGTCCGCGGCGCTGCCAGTAGCCGCAGGCGGCCTCCCGCAGTGCGGTGCCGCCGCCGACCGGCTCCCCGTCGGCGTTGCCCGCCGCGGCGGCGAGTGCGGCGCCGAGTTCGGGCAGCACGGGCAGCCCGTCCTCGGGGAGATGCGGCCCGTAGCGGACGGGGCCGTGGCCTTCCGGGGCCGTCCGCCGCATACGTACCTCCGCGCCGTGCCTGCTGCCGTGTCCGTCGCCCTCCGAGACCGTGGGACGTCCGTCCGCCCCCGGCCGCGTCCCGGTCCCCGGCCCCGTGTCCATCCCCGTCCCCCCCGTCCGGTGCGTCCGCGCCCGGTAAGCCGCCTCCTCGTCGCCGTCCCGCCGGCCGGCCCCGCCGCCACGCCCGGTGGTCACCGGTGCGTACGAGGCAGGTCGTGCCGTCGGGATCCGCGTACCCGGGGTGACTGACGCCGGCAGGTGTGCGCAGGGTTGCTCCGGTCGCCCGGGCGGTGCCGGACGCGGGCCGCCGGGTCACCTGTCCACGGCGGCGTCCCGGTGGCGCAGCCGGTACGCGGCGGCACCCAGGCCGCCCGCGATCAGGACGCCGCCGGCGACCAGGGCGGGCACGGAGTCGGTGAACGTACCGCCCTCGCCGGCCTCGACGCCGCGCTGGACGGGGGCGGCGGCACAGTCCTCGGTGCGCGGCTCGACCCGGGTGTCGGTGCGGGGCTGGACCCAGGTGTCGGCGTGGGGTTCGGCGCAGGTCCGGCCGCCGCCGTTCCCGCGGGTCACCGTGAAGGTGGCGCTCCAGGCCTTGCCCTGGCCGCCGGGCGCCGCCGGGCAGGTGCCGTCGACGGTCCACGCGGAGTCCCGGGTGACCGCGTTCGGGCCGCGGTCCGGGAAGTCGTCGGCGGGGGCGATGCGGGCGGTGCCGCGGTAGGCGGGCCCGGCGATCGCGTCGTCGTTGCCGGCCACGCGCTGGAGCTGGACGGTGCCGTCGTCGAAGGCCTGCGAGGTGGCGTCGAGGGTGGCGGGCGCGGTGCCGCTCGTGGCGTCACAGGAGACCGAGACGGTGACGCTGCCGCCCGGGGAGACGTTGCTCGGGCTGACCTCCGCGGCCGGGTCCGCGAAGGCGGCCGAGGCGGCGGCGCCGAGCGCGGCACCGGCCAGGGCGGCGGCGGACAGGACACGGGCGGTGCGGCGCATGGGAAGGGCTCCTTCGGCCGGCGGCTGCGGGGACACGGAGTTCGTGCCCCCGCAGCCATCACAGCCCGCCCGACGGCGCCGCGCGCGCGGCCGGACACCATTCGCGGGACGCGCACGGCCGACCGGGTGACATGCGGGACGCTCCCCCGTGGACCCACGGGGGAGCGTCCCGCCGAACCAGAACTCGAACCCGAACTCGTACCTGAGCCCGAACTCGAACCCGACCCCTGCGCCTAGGCCGCGCCGCTCATGACCTGCTCGCGCACCTGGGTGCAGCAGCGGTTGATGAGCCGGGAGACGTGCATCTGGGAGATGCCCAGCTGCTCGGCGATGCGGCTCTGGGTCATGTCGTCGAAGAACCGCATGTAGAGGATGGTCCGCTCGCGCTCGGGCAGGGCGGCGAGGCGGGGTGCGACGGCCTCGCGGTCCACCACCGTGTCCAGTCGCCCGTCGGGCGCGCCGAGCGCGTCGCTCAGGGAGTAGCCGTCGTTGCTGCCGGGCAGCTCCGCGTCGAGCGAGAGCGCCGTGAAGCTCTCCAGCGCCTCCAGTCCCGCTCGCGCGTCCTCCTCGCTCATGTTCGCCTGCGCGGCGATCTCCGCGACGGTGGGGCGGCGGCCGGAGATGGTCTGGGACAGGTCCTGGCCGGCGAACCGGACGCGGTTGCGCAGGTCCTGGACGCGGCGCGGCACGTGCACGGTCCACATGTGGTCCCGGAAGTGCCGCTTGATCTCGCCGGTGATGGTGGGTACGGCGTAGCTCTCGAAGGCGTTCCCCAGGGCCGGGTCGTACCGGTCGACGGCCTTGACCAGGCCGAGGGCCGCGACCTGGCGCAGGTCCTCGAAGCTCTCGCCACGGCTGCGGAAGCGTCCCGCGAGCCGGTCGGCCATCGGCAGCCAGGCCTCGACCAACTTCTCGCGCAGGGTGTCCCGTTGCTGGCCGGCGGGCAGCGCGGCGAGCGTACGGAAGGCCTCCGCGGTGTCGGGGGCGTCGTCGTGCGGGTGGTGCTTCGCGCTCACTTTGGTAGGCATGGTTGCGTCGCAACTCCCTCGGTGGTGCTTCGGGTGAAGGTCACCGTGGGAATTGCGGCCGGCATCCGGGCGGACACGGCCGTGGCGGCGATAGAGCCGTTCCCACGGACGTGCCTCCGGTCCGAAGCACTTGACCTCCGCCTGCCCTCGACTTCTCCGGGCAAACACCCGTGTCGACGACCGCTGTTCGGGTAGGCGCCGCACACGCACCGAAGATCCGTCCGAAGACCCAGGAGGGACACATGCAGCGAGGCAGCAACCGGCTCAGCGCCCACCGAGACGAGGAGTTGAAGCACGAACTGCGGGACCTGCTCAGGTCCGGTCACCCCACCCGGGCCGAGGAGCGGCACGGCTCCGAGCCGGCCGCCGAGGACGACCCGGAACTCGCGGGCGGTCCGATCGCACCCGGCAGCCCGTCCGCGCCCCCGGAGGCGATCCGCCTGGAGCTCTCCCGCTATCTGGGCCGCCACTCGTTCCCGGCCGACCCGTTCGCCCTGGCCCTCACCCTCCAGGACGCGCACGCGCCCGACGCCCTGGCCGATCCGGTGGCACGTCTGCCCCACACGGCCCGCTACACCAGCGTCCAGGAACTGACCGACGCCCTCGTCGGCGCGGACCCGGAGCGGCGCGGGTAGGTGAGCGGGCAGATCAGCTGCCGCCGGGGCGGCGCGGGTGGGTCAGCTGCCGGAGGACCGCTCCCGCGCCCCTTCGCGGGTGCGGCCCGCGGCGACCATGCGCTCGGGATTGCGGCGCAGGAACTCGCCCTCCAGTGACGCCATGCGGACGTTGTGCGCCCGCAGGGCGTCGACGGAGCCGTGCAGCAGGGTGTCGTGGCGCGTGCGGTGGATCGTCTCCAGCTCCTTCATGAGCTGTTGGTCGTCCAGTCGGCTGGGCTCGACTCCGGTCATCGTGGTGCCCCGCTCGTCGTGGGTACGGCTCCGGAAGGGTGCCGTGGAGCCGGCGTCTCCTCATCCACTGTACGAACAACCGGCCGGGCCCGCGCCTAGCGGACCCGCTCCACCCGCCGCTCGTCCCACACCGGCTCCGGTGTCTCGCGGACCCGGCCGTCGCTCCCGAAGACCAGGTAGCGGTCGAAGGAGCGGGCGAACCAGCGGTCGTGGGTGACCGCGAGGACCGTGCCGTCGAAGGCCTCCAGGCCCTCCTGGAGCGCCTCGGCGGATTCCAGGTCGAGGTTGTCGGTGGGCTCGTCGAGGAGCAGAGCGGTGACGCCTTCCAGTTCCAGCAGGAGGATCTGGAAGCGGGCCTGCTGGCCGCCGGAGAGGCGGTCGAAGGTCTGCTCGGCCTGGTTCGTCAGCTCGTAGCGGCGCAGTCGGGAGGAGGCCGCGCCCCGGTCCTGGGAGTGCTCCGACCACAGGATGTCCAGGAGTTTGCGGCCCCGCAGTTCGGGGTGGGCGTGGGTCTGGGCGAAGTGGCCCGGCACGACCCGCGCGCCCAGCTTCCACTCCCCCGTGTGCGCCACCTCGTCGCCGGCCAGCAGCCGCAGGAAGTGCGACTTGCCGGAGCCGTTGGAGCCGAGGACGGCGACCCGCTCGCCGTAGAAGACCTCCAGGTCGAAGGGCTTCATCAGACCGGTCAGCTCAAGTCCCTTGCAGGTGACCGCCCTTACGCCGGTACGGCCTCCCTTGAGCCGCATCGTGATGTCCTGCTCGCGCGGCGGCTCCGGCGGCGGTCCCGCCTCCTCGAACTTGCGCAGTCGCGTCTGGGCGGCCTGATAACGGGACGCCAACTCATGGCTGATGGAGGCCGCCTGACGGAGATTCAGCACCAGCTTCTTCAGCTGCGCGTGCTTCTCGTCCCAGCGGCGCCGCAACTCCTCGAAGCGGGCGAAGCGTTCGCGCCGGGCCTCGTGATAGGTGGCGAACCCGGCCCCGTGCACCCAGGCGTCGGCGCCGGCCGGCGAGGGCTCGACGGAGACGATCTTCTCGGCGGCGCGGGAGAGGAGTTCGCGGTCGTGGGAGACGAAGAGCACCGTCTTGCGCGTCTCCTTCAGCCGCTCCTCCAGCCACCGCTTGCCGGGCACGTCCAGGTAGTTGTCCGGCTCGTCGAGCAGCAGCACCTCGTCGGCGCCGCGCAGCAGCGCCTCCAGGACGAGCCGCTTCTGCTCACCGCCGGACAGGGTGCTCACCTGCCGGAACTGCGCCTTGTCGTACGGCACTCCGAGCGCGGCCATGGTGCACATGTCCCACAGGGTCTCGAACTCGTAGCCGTGCACCTCGGCCCAGTCGGACAGGGCCTGCGCGTACTGGAGTTGGGCCGCCTCGTCGTCGACGGTCATGATGAGGTGCTCGGCCCGGTCGACGGCCCCCGCCGCCTCCTGGATGCGCGCCGGGGCGACCGACACCAGCAGGTCGCGTACGGTCGTCTCGTCCCGTACGGACCCCACGAACTGCCGCATCACGCCCAGGCCGCCACTGACGGTGACGGTCCCGCCGTGCGGTTTCAGCTCGCCGGAGATCAGCCGGAGCAGGGTCGTCTTGCCGGCGCCGTTGGGTCCGACCAGGGCCACGACGGCCCCTTCGCCCACCCGGAACGACACATCGCCGAGCAGCGCCCTCCCGTCGGGGAGGTAGTACTCGAGGTGTGCGGCTTCCAGATGTCCCATGAACAGGCATTCTGCGGGCCGCCCGGCGGGTCGGGCAAACCGTTATCCCGCCCGGCCCGTCTGTCGAAAAGCGGGCTCAGTCCAACGCCTGCCCGGCGGGTCCGCCCTCGCCGGCCGGGGTCACCACCGCGCCCGCCCAGGAGACGGCCTTCCAGCCGTCGGCGGGCGAGCCCTCCAGGACGACCACGCCGGTGTTGTCGAGGGGGTGGGCGGCGGCGAAGGGGACGTCGACGTTGCCGGCGCGGGCCGCGGTCCACATCCGGATGGCCGCGCCGTGGCTGACCATGGCGACCGTCCCGGCCCCGCTGTCGGCGGCCTCGGCGACGACGGCGTCGTAGCGGGCGAGCGCCTCGGCGCCGCTCTCGCCGCCCGGCATCCTCAGCTCGGTGTCCCCGGCCGCCCAGGCGAACACCGTGCGCATGTAGATCCGGGCCCGCTCCGCGTCGCCCGGCAGCATCTCCAGGTCGCCCGCGGACAGCTCGCGGATGCCGGCCCTGACGACGACGTCGAGGCCGCGCGCGGCGGCCAGCGGGGCGGCCGTGAGCTGCGTACGGACCATGGTGGAGGCGTAGAGGGCCTCGATGTCCTCGTCGGCGAGCGCTTCGGGCAGGGCGGCGGCCTGCTGCTCGCCCAGGGCGGTCAGTCCGGGTCCCGGGATCGCCGTGTCCAGGACGAAGGCGACGTTGGACGGCGTCTGGCCGTGGCGGACGAGAATCAGACGCATGCGGGGACCCTCCGGGTGTCGGTTGCCGTCCGCCGGACAAGAAACGGCGAGTTCAGGGTAGCGGGACCATATGAGCCCAGACGTCGACCTCACCCTTCCCAAGCCCGGCCTGCATCCCCTGCGGGACCGGCTGCTCGCGCTCGACTCCAGGCTGTTCGAGTTCGCGGCCGAGCGGAACTGGCCGGCCGCGGAGCCCGTCCTGCCGCGGCTGAGCCGGGCCGCGAACCACGGCGTGCTGTGGTTCGTCGCGGCGGCGGCCCTGACCGCGGCCCGCACCCCGCGCTCCCGGCGCGCCGCCGCCCGCGGGCTCGCCTCCCTCAGCGTGGCCTCGCTGACCATCAACACCATCGGCAAGCGGTCGATACGGCGACCGCGCCCCGTCCTGGATCCCGTACCGGTCGCCCGGCAGCTGAAGCGGCAGCCGATCACCACGTCCTTCCCCTCCGGTCACGCCGCGTCGGCGGCGGCCTTCGCGACCGGGGTGGCCCTGGAGTCGCCGGCCTGGGGCGCCGCGATCGGCCCGATCGCGTTCTCGGTGGCGATGTCCCGCGTCTACACGGGCGTCCACTTCCCGAGCGACGTGCTCGCGGGCGCCGTCCTCGGCACGGTCGCCGGATTCGCCGTACGGGGTCTGGTGCCCACCCGGGTGCAGTCGGTCTCGCCGGCCCGGCCCCGTACCGAGTTGCCGACGCTGCCGGACGGCGACGGTCTGGTCATGGTCGCCAACATCGCCTCGGGCACCGCCGACCGGGTGCGCGCGCTGCGCGACAATCTGCCGCTGGCCGAGATCGTCGAGTGCGAACCGGCCGACATACAGGCCGAGTTGGAGAAGGCGGCGGCCCGCGCCACGGTGCTCGGCGTGTGCGGCGGCGACGGCACGGTGAACACCGCGGCCGAGATCGCCCTGCGCCACGACCTGCCCCTCGCCGTGCTGCCCGGCGGCACCCTCAACCACTTCGCCTACGACCTCGGCGTGGAGGACGCCCGCACCCTGGCCCGCGCGATCCAGGGCGGCGAGGGCGTGCGGGTGGACGTCGCCCGGTTCGACGCCGGCGGCACCAAGGGCATCTTCCTCAACACCTTCAGCCTGGGCGTCTATCCGGAGCTGGTGCGTGAGCGGGAGCGCTGGTCGGACCGGATCGGCAGCTGGCCGGCCGGGGTGGTCGGGGCGCTGCGGGTGCTGCGGACGGACCAGCACCCGCTGCAGGCCGAGGTCGGCGGCAAGACCCACCCGCTGTGGCTGCTGTTCGTCGGCAACGGCACCTACCACCGGATGGGCCTGGCTCCGGCCCGCCGGCTCGACCTCGCGGACGGCCGGCTCGACGTCCGTGTGGTGCACGGGGGCCGGCGCCCCGCGCTGCGGCTGCTCGCCGCCGCGGCCGCGGGCCCGCTGACCCGCTCCCCCGCGCACGCGGCGGTCCAGGTCACGCGACTGCGTCTGGACGGCGTGGCCCCGGGGACGCTTCTCGCCTACGACGGCGAGGTCACCGAGGCGACCGGCCGGGTGACGGTGGAGAAGCTGCCGCACGCACTGCGTGTCTACCGCCTGCTGCCGTGACCCCCTCGCCCTGCCGCGATGCGGACTGACGGGCCGCAAGCCGCCTGACGATCCGTCAGTCCACATCGTAATATCCGGGTCTCATCATTCGGCATGCGCGCGTACCGTGAGACGTACCGCCGACGGGGTCGTGAGCGCCCCGCGAGCAGGTACGTCGAGAGGGGACCAGCCATGTCCAGGCCGCAGGAGACCGCCGTCTACACGCACGGCCACCACGAGTCGGTGCTGCGTTCGCACACCTGGCGAACCGCCGCCAACTCCGCGGCCTACCTGCTCGGTTCGCTGAAGCCGCACATGAAGATCCTGGACATCGGCTGCGGCCCCGGCACGATCACCGCCGACCTCGCGGAACTGGTCCCCGACGGGCACGTCACCGGTGTCGACCAGGCGCCCGACATCCTGGAGCAGGCGCGGGCGACGGCCGCCGAACGGCGCCTGGACAACGTGGACTTCGCGGTCGCCGACGTCCACGCGCTGGACTTCCCGGACGACACGTTCTGCGTGGTCCACGCCCACCAGGTGCTCCAGCACGTGGGCGATCCGGTGCAGGCGCTGCGAGAGATGAAGCGGGTCACCAAACCGACCGGCTTCATCGCCGTCCGCGACGGGGACTACGCGGCCATGACCTGGTACCCGGCGTCCCGAGGGATGGACGACTGGCTGGACCTCTACCGGCGGGTGGCCCGGGCCAACGGCGGCGAGCCGGACGCCGGGCGTCGGCTGAAGTCCTGGGCGCTGGCGGCGGGGCTGACCGACATCACGGCGACCTCCTCCACCTGGACCTTCTCCACGGCCGAGGAACGGGCCTGGTGGAGCGGCCTGTGGGCGGACCGGACACTGGCGTCGGCGTACGCCGAGCGGGCCACGGAGGGCGGACACGCGACCCCTGAGCAGCTGCGGGCCGCGTCGGAGGCCTGGCGGGAGTGGGGCCGGCGGGAGGACGGCTGGTTCTCCGTCCTGCATGCGGAGATCCTGTGCCGAAAGGACGTCTGAATCTCCGTCTTCGGGTTACTCGGAGGGCAGGAGGTTCACAACATGGTTCCGATTCTGCTTGTCCTGCTTCTTGTCCTGGTCCTGTTCGGTGCCGGCTTCGCGTTGAAGCTGCTCTGGTGGGTCGCACTGGTGGTTCTGGTGCTGTGGGTGCTCGGCTTCCTGATGCGCGGTACTACATCGTCCGGCGGTCGCAGTCGCTGGTACCGATGGTGACTCGGTACCCATAGGGACACCCATGGCGGGTCACCCACGGTGAGTCGGGGGGGGGGCGCGCGCACCCGCCCCCCCCCCCGACCCCCGCCCCCCAGCGCCCCCCCCGGGCCCCGGGGCGGCGCCGGCGCCAGATAACCGCCCCCGGGG
>NZ_JBIVKB010000037.1:0-29704 GCF_044750545.1 Streptomyces sp. NPDC088794
CCGACGAGACCGTCATGCCCACCGAACTCACCGCATAGCCTCAAAGACGAGATCACCTAGTGGCCGTCAATACACCACTCCAGCGGACGTGACCCCGCCCCAGGTCGTGTACATCGAGGATCGGACGAACCCCAGGAAGCCCGTATGGCGCCATGCTCGGCTGCTGTACACCAGCGAGACCGGCGGAGCGATCCGACGCGGGAGTTGGTCGAAAGTGTGGGCCCGGAACGTCAAGCGTGCGAACACCTACCTGAAGAAGTCAGGCAGCAAGGTCCGTGTCCCCGAGGGCACGACGCTTCACGATCTGCGTCACTTCTACGCCTCAGTGCTGATCAAGAACGGGGCGACACCGAAGCAGGTACAGATGAGGCTCGGTCACGCCAAGCCGTCGATCACGCTGAACGTCTACACCCATCTGTGGGAGGCGGAGGAGGACCGGACTGCCGACATGATGGAGTCCGCGCTGAACGATGTGCCCTGAGAGTGCCCTGCAAGGGGCGGCAGACCCCTAACCCCCTGGTCAGGGGGTTGGTCTTGCACCCTGTGCGGGGGTGCCGCCCCTCTGGCGTGCCCTGCCACCCGGGCGGTCAGGCCGTCGCGCCGCTGTCCACCACCAGGTCCGTGCCGACGACGGACGCCGCGTCGTCCGAGGCCAAGTAGAGGACGGCGGCGGCCACTTCGGCGGTCTCCGAGATACGGCCCAGGGGGAGGGTGGCCCGGGCGCGCTCGGCCCGGTCGCCCTCCGTCTCGCCGGGGCGGAAGGACATGGGGGTGGCGGTGGCGCCGGGGCTGACCGCGTTGATGCGGACGCCCTCGTGGATGTGGTCGAGGGCGGCGCCCCTGGTGAGGACGGAGACGGCGGCCTTGGTGGCGGAGTAGGCGGCGGCGCCGGGGCGGCGGGCGTGGACGCCGAAGACGGAGGCGATGTTCACGATCGCGCCGCCGGACGGCTGGGTCCGCATCTGCCGGATCTCCGCCCGGAGCGCCAGGAACACGCCGGTGACGTTGGCGTCCAGTTGAGCCTGCCAGTCCTCCTCGGACAGGTCGGCGAGCGGGGCGCCGCCCCGGTGGACGCCCGCGTTGTTGACCGCCACGTCGAGGGAGCCGAAGCGGTCGACGGCGGCGCGGACCAGGGCCTCGGTGTCGGGCGCGTGCGACACGTCGGCGGTCACGGCGAGGGCCTTGCCGCCGGCCGCTTCCACCAACCGGACGGTCTCGTCGAGGGGTTCGCGGCGTCGCCCGGCCACGACGACGTTCGCTCCCTCGGCGGCGAACGCGAGGGCGACGCCACGGCCGATTCCGGAGCCGGCACCGGTGACGAGGGCCGTCCGGCCGGTGAAGCGGGCCGTCCTGCCGGTGAGATGGGTGGTGGCCATGATCTCCCCTGTTTCTTGACCGATCGGTTCAGTATATGGGCGTAAGAAAGGCCCCTCCGGGCAAGAGACCGGTGGTGTGGATCAGTCCAGCAACCGCAGGGCCTGTTCCGCCGCGTCCCGCACCCGGGCCGGGTCCGCCGACGCCTTGCCGACCACCCGCAGCCCCTGCATCAGCACCAGCAGCATGCGGGCGAGGGTGAGCGGGTCGCGGTCGGCGGGCAGTTCGTCCTGGGCCTGCGCGCGGACGAGCGCCGAGTGCAGTACGGTCTCCAGCTGGTCCCAGTTGCGCTCCACGCGCCGGGCCGCGACCGGGTCGTGCGGGGCGAGTTCGGCCGCCGTGTTGGTCACCAGGCAGCCGTTCAGGCGCAGTTGCTCGTCGCCGGCCTCCGTCGCGTACCGCCGTACGACCGCCCGTACGGCCGGCAGTGCGGGGCCCGGCTGGGCCAACTCCCGCACGATCGGCGGAAGTCCGGCCCGGTCGTAGCGGTCCAGCGCCTTCAGGTACAGCTCGTGCTTGCTGCCGAAGGTGGCGTAGAGGCTGGCTCGGCCGATGCCCAGGTGTTCGACCAGGTCGGACATCGACGTGGCCTCGTAGCCGCGCCGCCAGAACAGTTCCAGGGCGGACTGGAGTGCGGCGTCGGGGTCGAATTCCTTGGTCCTGGCCATAGGGGGAGGGTAGGACTGTGCGGAACGATCGGTCAAGAAAGGTTCGGCCGGCCTCGACCGTTCTCCCGTCAGGTCGTCCGCACCTCGTACGTCGCCACCCGCACCGACTCGTCGTCCAGGCAGTGCCCGCTCAGCAGGTCGAACCGCTGTTTCAGCAGCGGGGAGGCGACGAACGGGCGGCTCTGGTGGGTGCCGGTGAGGCCGCGGGAGAGGACCGCGGCGCCGTTGAACGGGTCGCGGTTGTCGATCGCGTACAGGGTGCCGTCGCGGTCGCGGAAGAGGGCCACCTGGCGGCCGTCGGGGAGGAGGGCCGCCACCCCGCGGCCCGGGGTCAGCGCGGTGAGGTCGCAGACCGTGAACCAGTCGGTGTCCAGCCGGAGTTGGACCTTCAGGTCGGTCGTCTCGGGTGCCAGGGTCATCGCTGGGCGCTTCCTTCCAGGGGACGGTGGCCGATGGTGAGCAGCGGCAGGTCGGGCTTGATCTGGTCGCGCTCGGGGACGAAGCCGACGACCGGGTCGGGGGTGTCGGGGGCGTTCACGAAGGACACGAACCGGCCCAGCTTCTCGGGGTCGTTGATGGTGGTCGCCCACTCGTCGGCGTAGTTCGAGACGTGGGCCGCCATCAGCGACTCCAACTCCTCGCAGATGCCGAGCGAGTCCTCCACGACCACCTCGCGGATGTGGTCCAGGCCGCCCGGGATCCGCTCCAGCCACACGCTTGTGCGCTCCAGGCGGTCGGCGGTGCGGATGTAGAACATCAGGAAACGGTCGATCAGGCGGATCAGCTCGGCGTCGGTCAGGTCCTGGGCCAGCAGGTCCGCGTGGCGCGGGGTCGCGCCGCCGTTGCCGCCGACGTAGAGGTTCCAGCCGCTCGCGGTGGCGATCACGCCGAAGTCCTTCGACTGGGCCTCCGCGCACTCGCGGGCGCAGCCGGAGACCGCCGACTTGAGCTTGTGCGGGGAGCGCAGGCCCCGGTAGCGCAGCTCCAGGTCGATCGCCATGCGGACCGAGTCCTGGACGCCGTAGCGGCACCAGGTCTGGCCGACGCAGGACTTCACCGTGCGCAGGGCCTTTCCGTAGGCGTGCCCCGACTCGAAGCCCGCGTCCACCAACCGGGCCCAGATCAGCGGGAGTTGCTCGACCCGGGCGCCGAACAGGTCGATCCGCTGGCCGCCGGTGATCTTCGTGTAGAGCCCGAAGTCCCGGGCCACCTCGCCGATCACGATGAGCTTCTCGGGGGTGATCTCACCGCCGGGGATACGCGGTACGACCGAGTACGAGCCGTTCTTCTGGAGGTTGGCGAGGAAGTGGTCGTTGCTGTCCTGGAGGGCCGCCTGTTCGCCGTCCAGGACGTAGCCGCTCGCGCCGATCGTCGGGGCGAGGGACGCGATGATCGAGGCGACGGTCGGCTTGCAGGTCTCGCAGCCGTCGCCGCCCCGGGCGCCCTCGCGGCCGTAGCGGTCGAGCAGGTCCTGGAAGGAGTTGACGCGCAGGGCGAGGACGATCTCGTAGAGCTCCTCGCGGGTCTGGGCGAAGCAGCCGCACAGGCCCTTGTCGACCTCGACGCCGCTCGCCTCCAGTTCGGCGGTGACGAGCTGGCCGAGTACCTTGACGCAACTCCCGCAGCCCGTACCGGCCTTGGTGCACTTCTTCACCTCGGGCACGGTCGTGCAGGAGTGTTCCGTCACCGCGCCCCGGATCGTGCCCTTGGAGACGTTGTGGCAGGAGCAGACGATCGCCTCGTCCGGCAGTGCGGACGGCCCGAGTTGGACCGACTCGCCGGCGGGCAGGACCAGCGACTCGGGGGCGACCGGCGGGACCGAGCCGGTGAACGCGCGCAGGGTGCCGTACGCGTCCGCGTCGCCGATCAGGATGCCGCCGAGCAGCGTGCCGTCCCGGGCGATGACCAGCTTCTTGTACAGGCCCGCGCGGGCGTCGGAGTACACGACGTCCAGGCAGTCCTCGGCGGTGCCGTGCGCGTCTCCGAAGGACGCCACGTCCACGCCGAGCAGCTTCAGCTTGGTGGACAGGTCGGCCCCGGTGAACGCCGATTCGTCCCGGGCGATGGTCGCCGCGACCGTCTCCGCCTGCTCGTAGCCGGGCGCCACCAGGCCGTACACCCGGCCGTCCGCCGCCAGCGCGCACTCGCCGATCGCGAAGACGTGCGGGTCGGCGACCGTACGGCATTGCTCGTCGACCGTGATGCCACCGCGCTCGCCGACCGTCAGACCGCAGTCCCGGGCGAGCTGGTCGCGGGGACGGACACCGGCGCTGAACACCACCAGGTCCGTGGCGAGTTCGGAACCGTCCGAGAGCTTCATGCCGGTGACCGCGCCGTCCGCGTCGGTCACGATCTCCTGCGTGCCCACGCCTGTGTGGACGGTCAGGCCCATGTCCTCGATGGTGCGCAGGAGCGCGGCGCCGCCGCCCTCGTCGACCTGCACCGGCATCAGGCGCGGCGCGAACTCCACGATGTGGCTGGTGAGTCCGAGCCCCTTCAGCGCGCCCGCGGCCTCCAAGCCCAGCAGACCGCCGCCGACCACGGCACCGGTCGTCGCCCTCGACTTCGCGTACGCCTCGATCGCGAGGAGGTCCTCGATCGTGCGGTAGACGAAGCAGCCTTCGGCGTCCTTGTTGGGCACGGGAGGAACGAACGGATACGAGCCGGTGGCGAGGACGAGCGTGTCGTACTCAACTGTCAGCCCGGAGCGGGCGGTTACAGTCCTGGCCGCCCGGTCGATCGTCTCCGCCGGGTCGCCGACGTACAGCTCGATCCCGTGGTCCTTGATGAACTCCGCGTCCGTGAGCGACAGTTCCTCGGGCGTGCGGCCCGAGAAGTACGAGGTGAGCTGGACGCGGTCGTACGCCGGACGCGGTTCCTCGCACAGCACGACCACGCGGTGCGTGGCGGTCAGGCCGCGCTCGGCGAGCGCTTCGAGGAAGCGCTGACCGACCATGCCATGGCCGACCAGCACGATGGTGGGCACCACACGCGGATTCGAGGTCATGCCAGGAGCCTGCGACGCCGGTGTTACCCGACCGCATCACACCTGTTTCCCGCGAGGAACGCTGCCCTCAGCGGGGGCGGGGGGAGGGTGTGAGGGTTCGGGGGGTGGGGCGGGGGCGTGCTGTGAGGCGGGCACGCCCGGGGGCGTGCTGTGCGGCGGGCACGCCCGGGGCGCCGGGGTGGGGCTGGCCGAACCCCCGGGTTCCGTACTCGCACCATCGCCCGCGACCAGGTCGGCGGCGAGTCTTGATGCCATGACCACCACCCGTGAGATCCCGCCCCGCACCATCGCCGACCACACCCGCACCATCGCCGACCACCCCCGCACCACCGCCGACCACCCCCGCACCCCCGCCGGTATCCGCGTCCGACGCGTCCTGCGCGAGCCCTTCACCGCAGGCACCTGGCGCCGCTTCGCCTATGGCGTGGTGGCCCTGCCGATAAGTCTGGCGAGCATCCCGCTCGCCTTGGTCGGGGCGCCGGCGGGACGCTGGCAGCGGGCGGTGATGCGGCGGGTGCTGAGGGAGGACACGGAGGGGACCGTAAGCGATGTGCGCGGCGGAGCCAGGAGCGGGCTCGCCCACGCCCTCGTCTCGTTGCCGCTGAACCTGCTCACCCTCTTCGTCACCGTCTACGGCTGGCTCATCGTCCCCATGAACCTCGGCTGGCCCCTGCGCGCGGGCGACGACTACTCCGGGGCGTGGGGCGGCCCCACCTTCGCCGGCGCGTGGGCGTTCCACGCGCTCCTCGGCGGGATCGGCTTCCTGCTGCTCATGCCGTGGATCGGACGCGGCCTGACCGCCCTCCAGCTCCGGCTCGCCCATCGCTTCCTCGCCTAGGTTGAACGCCGTGAACCGCCTCTACGACCGCGTCCGCTCCCTCCGCGGCGGCTCCTTCCGCCTCCGGTCCCTCCGCCCCCGCACCCTCGCCTCCCTCGCCGCCGCCACCTTCGGCCGCCGCGCCCTCGCCGCTGTCCTCTACGGCGTCATCGCCTTCCCGCTCGCGCTGGTCGGCTTCGTGCTGACGCTGTTCGGGCTCGCGGTGGGCGGGGTGCTGTCGGTGACGACGCTGGGGCTGTGGCTGGTGGCCGGGACGGTGCGGGGTGCGCTGGTGCTGGGGGCGGTGCAGCGGGGGCTTGCCCGGCGGCTGCTCGGGGTGGAGATCGAGGAGCCGCCGGTGGAGCGGGGCGGCGGGGTGTTCGCGTGGCGGCGGGCGCTGCTGGGGGAGCGGTCGGGGTGGCGGGCCGTGGGCTGCGCCCTGTTGACTCCGTTCACAGGCGTTTTGGCGTACGTCGCTGTCGTCATCGGATACGTCTACGGCGTCCTGCTCACACTCCACCCGGTCCTCAGCCGCCTGAACTACAACACCGTCCACCACCCCGACGGCACCGTGACCCACGTATCGCTGGAGTTCTTCGGTTACCAGGTGGACAGCTGGCCGCGCTGGTTGATCCCGTTCACACTCGGTCTGCTGCTGCTCGCCGTCGCCCCGCACCTCCTGCGACACGCGCTCACACCGCACCGCGCCCTGTTGACCGGGCTCCTCGGCACCGACGCCGCCGACCGCCGCATCCGCACGCTGGAGGAGACCCGCGCCCAGGCCGTCGACGACGCCGCCGCGACCCTGCGCCGCATCGAGCGCGACCTGCACGACGGCACCCAGGCTCGCCTGGTCGGCCTCACCATGCACCTCACCATCATCCGCGAACTGATCAGCGCCGACGCGGCCCCCGACCGGGTCCTCACCGTCGTCGACACCGCGCAGGGCAACGCCACCCAGGCCATCGCCGACCTGCGCCACCTGGTCAAGGGCATCCATCCCCCCGTACTCGACCAGGGCCTCCCGGCGGCCCTCGCCGGCCTCGTCGCCGACACCGCGCTCCCCGTCGACCTCACCACCGACATCCCCGCCCGCCCGAGCCAGGCCGTCGAGTCCATCGCCTACTTCTGCGCCGCCGAACTCCTGACCAACGCCGCCAAGCACAGCCACGCGGACGCGGTCGGCGTGACCGTCACCGCCCGCGACGGCCTGGTGCGGCTGCGCGTCACCGACGACGGCCGGGGCGGCGCGGTGATCGGGGCCGGCTCCGGACTCACCGGCCTGCTCGCCCGCGTCCGTACCGTGGACGGCACGCTGACCTGCGACAGCCCGCCCGGAGGGCCTACGGTGGTCACCGTCGAACTGCCCATGTGAGCCGGGTGAAGCGAGTTGCCCAGGTGAACCGGGTGCGCCGGGTCACCCATGTGACGGGAGTGGAATGCGCGTCGTCATCGCCGAGGACTCGGCCCTGCTGCGCGACGGGCTGGCGCAGTTGCTGGAGCTGCGCGGGGTCGAGGTGGCCGCGGCCGTCGGGGACGCCGAGACCCTCCTCGTCGCCGTCGCCGAACACGCCCCCGACGTCGCCGTCGTCGACATCCGTCTGCCCCCGACCCAGACCGACGAGGGCGTACGAGCGGCCGTACGCATCCGAACGGAGCGCCCCGGCACGGGAGTTCTCCTCTTCTCCCAGTACGTGGAGACGGCGCACGCGACCCAACTGCTCGCGAACCCGGCCGGGTTCGGTTACCTCCTCAAGGAACGGGTCGCCGACATCGGGGAGTTCGTGGACGCCCTGGAGCGCATCAAGGCCGGCGGCACCGCGCTGGACCCCGAGGTCGTCGCCCAGCTCTTCGGCGCGAGCCGCCGCACCACGGCCCTGGACACCCTCACCCCACGAGAGCGTGAGGTCCTGGCTCTGATGGCGGAGGGCCGCACCAACCACGCCGTGGCCACGACCCTCACGGTCTCCGAACGGGCCGTGGAGAAACACGTGGCCAATATCTTCACCAAGCTCGACCTGCCCCCGTCGGACACGGGACATCGGCGGGTGCTGGCGGTACTGCGGTACTTGGAGAGCACGTCGTGAGGGAGCGACCGAGTGACCGAGGCCCGCGCTACTGGTGACTGCCGGTCAGATGGGCGAACACGACCACGTTGCCCTGATAGCCCGTACTTCGCGAATACCCGCCCCCGCAGGTGATGACCCGCAGCTCGGGGCGCGCGGCGGCGCCGTACACCTTCTCGTCGGGGAAGTTCTTCGCCTCGTAGACCTCCACCGCGTCCACCGTGAACACGGCCACGCTCCCGTCGCGCCGGTCCACCTCGACGGTGCCGCCCTTCTTCAGGGCGCCGAGGTCGTAGAAGACGGCGGGACCGTCGGCGTTGTCGACGTGGCCGGCGACGACGGCCGTGCCGCGTTCACCGGGGGCGGTGCCGGCCTCGTACCAGCCCGCGAGATTCGGCTTCTCGGCGGGCGGTACGTCGAGGCTGCCGGTCGGGGTGAGGGCGAGGCCCATGAGGGGGGCGTCCACGCGGATCGACGGGATGCGGATGCGGTCGGGCGGGGAGGGCGGCAGCGCGGGCGCGGCGGGCCGTTGGCCCTGCTGGCCGGTGCGCGCGGCGTGGCCCTGCGCGGCCGACGGCTGCGGCGGGGCGTTGCCGGTGCCGCTGTCGAGCAGCCACGCGCCCGTGCAGAGCGCGACCACGGTGACGGTCCCTATGAGGGCGTTGCTGAACCTGCGCACGCGAGCCTCCTGCCTGCCGGAGCGGTCTCCTGCCCGGTGGGGCGACCTGCTGACCGCTGCCCGCGGGCCGCTGCGCGGTCGCCGCGGGAGCGGGCTTCTGCCTGGATGGGACCCCGGTCCCCCTCCGGGCCGCGAGGGGCGTCGGACCCGGAGGGGGAGGGACTTGCGGTACCGGCGAACGGACAGCGGAGGGTGTCCGTCAGATCCCGTCGCCTCTCGCCCGGCGATGCAGGAGCCAGGTACCGCCCGCGGCGGCGACGGCGAGAGCCGCCACGCCGGCCGCGGTCTGTACGGGATCGGGGCCCAGTGCGCCGCCGACCCCCGTCTTGACGCTTCCTCTCGGGTGCACCTGCCCCCGGACCGGGGTCAGCGTGACCACCAGGTCGCCCGAGACCTGCCGCCCGTCCTCCGCACACTCCGCGACGATCTCGTACGTCCCCTGCTGCGCGCTCGGCGGCACCCTGAACTGCCCGATCGCGTCGCCCTCGTGCGCGCTCGGCGCCAGCGTGAAGGCACCGGCGCCCACCGCGCTGGCGTCGCCCGCCGCGGTACCGCCCTCGCCGCAGGCCGCGGTGTTGACGGTGACCTGATCGCCCGGCACGGCCGAGGAGGGGTACACCTCCAGGCTGCCGCCGCCGACGCCGTGGGCCGGCGCGGCGACGAGACCGGCGGCCGCGACGGCGAGCGCGGTACCGGTCAGCAGTCGGGCGGTACGTCGCATCGGTGCTCCCTAGAGCTTCTTCGGTGTCCCCTGCCCTTCCGAGGTAAGTGCCAGCGGGCCGAGCGCGCTTCCTGAGGGTGTGTCAGAAATGCGGTGAATGGGTGGTGAAGCGGTGTAAAGCGGGCCTGGCTGCCTGGCATTTCAGCAGGTCACCGAGGTGGCGCGGGGGCGGGGCGGAAGAGAACCCGAAGGGCGCAGAGCGCGCGTGTGAACGGGTGACCCGACGCGTGGGCACTTTCGCGACCACGTCCGCTTGACCTCAACAATGATTGAGGTACGAGGCTCTCCGCATGCAGACCACAGAGACACGAACCACTACCGAGCCCCTCACCGCCCACCCCTCCGCCGACGCCTCCCCCCTCGCCGTCACCCTCGTCCTGGGCAGCAACCGCCATGGCCGCTTCGGCCCGGTCGTCGCCGACTGGCTCCTGGACCGCATGCGCGACCACGACGACCTGGACCCCGAGATCATGGATGTGGCGGAGGCCGACCTGCCCACGACCTTCGAACCCAGCGCCGCGGCGCTCGCCGCCCGCTCCTCGGTCACCCCGAGGCTGGCGGCCGCCGACGCGTTCGTCGTCCTCACCCCCGAGTACAACCACTCCTTCCCGGCCGGCCTCAAGAACCTCATCGACTGGCACTACACCGAGTGGCGCGCCAAGCCCGTCGCCCTCGTCTCCTACGGCGGCCTCGCGGGCGGCCTCCGCGCCGCCGAACACCTCCGCCAGGTCTTCGCCGAACTCCACGCGGTGACGATCCGCGACACCGTCTCCTTCCACAACGCGGGCACGTCCTTCGACGAGGGCCGCCTGAAGGACCCGGCGGGCCCGGATGCCGCGGCCAAGGTGATGCTGGATCAACTGGTGTGGTGGGGGCGGGCGTTGAGGGAGGCGCGGGCGGTGCGGCCGTACGCCGGATAGCTCCGGAGGGTTCGGGGTCGCCCGAGCGAGGGCGATGCGAAAAGGCCGGTGCCCGCGTGGGGAGGCACCGGCCTTCTTCACGTACGCGGCATCAGTTCACGTTCACCGCACTCCAAGCCGCCCCCACAGCCCCATACTCCAAACTCCCCGCCCCATAAAGATCCCTGGCCGCGTTCAGCGTGGCCGTCCTCGCCCCCGCGTAGTTCGTCGACGACGTCATGTAGACCGTCAACGCCCGGTACCAGATCGCGCCGACCTTGTCGTGGCCGATGCCCGTGAGGGTGGAGCCGTTGGAGGTCGGGGAGTTGTAGTCGACGCCGTTGATGGTCTTCGCGCCGCTGCCCTCCGCCAGGAGGTACGCGAAGTGGTTGGCCACGCCCGAGGAGTAGTGGACGTCGAGGTTGCCGACCGAACTGCTCCAGGAGTCCGCCGAGTTGCCGTCCTTCGACGGCTTGTCCATGAAGCGCAGGGCCGCCTTGCCGAAGCCGGAGCGGACGATCTTCTCGCCGATCAGGTAGTCGCCCTTGTCGGAGGGGTTGTTGGCGTACCACTCGACCATCGTGCCGAGGATGTCGGACGTGGCCTCGTTCAGACCGCCGGACTCGCCGGAGTACGTCAGCGCGGCGGTCTTGGACGTGACGCCGTGGGTCATCTCGTGGCCGGCCACGTCCAGCGCCACCAGCGGCCCGAACGTCGTCCCGTCACCGTCGCCGTACGTCATGCAGAAGCAACTGTCGTCCCAGAACGCGTTGTTGTAGTTGGTGCCGTAGTGCACCCGGTTGTACGAGCCCTTGCCGTCGCCCGCGATGCCGTTCCGGCCGTGGACGTTCTTGTAGTAGTCCCACGTCTCGTTGGTCCCGTACTGCGCGTCCACCGCCGCCGACGCGCGGTCCGAAGTCGCCCCCGTGCCCCAGTGGTTGTCTGCGTCGGTGAAGACCGTGGACGGCGCCCGCACGATGCAGATACCGAAGATGCACAGGTCGGTCTTGTTCGCCGCGTCCCCGGTGTACGTGTTCCCCCGGTTGGGGTCCTTGAGCTGGTACGTCGTCCCGGACACCGTCGTCTCCAACGGCACCGTCCCGCCGTACAGCGACTGCCCGTCCCCGCTCGCCGTCTCGATGCTGTCCCACGCGTCGATCTGCGCGCCGCTGCGCGCGTCGGTGATCACCGTGCGCGCGACGGGGTTGCCGAGGGAGTCCAGGGCCACCACGTTGGTGCGCCAGGCCAGTTTCGGCGTGCCGTGCAGGGCGTCGACCACCAGCTGGGGCTTGGCCGTCAGCTTCTTCAGCGCCTCGCCCAGGTTCGCGGCCCGCAGGGCGTTCGTCGCGAGATCGGCGGCCTTCGGGGCCGACACCGAGGGGGTGATCGAGGGCAGTGATATTCGGCTCTTCGTCGCCCGGTTCGCGCTGCGGTACGTCCCGTCCGCCGCCAGGTGGACCACGAAGTCGCCGCCCAGGACCGGGAGCTGACGGTACGTCCGGTCGTAACGGACGTGCTGTGTGCCGTCCTTGTCGACGATCACGTCCCGGACCGACGTGCTCTGCGTCGAGTCGAGTCCGAGCGCCGACGCGTGCGCGACGAGCGCGGACACGGCGTTGTCGATCGCGGTGGCCCTGGTCGGTCTGTCGGCCGCCTCGGCGCCGGGGGAGAGCGCGGCGGCCAGAAGGGTCGCGGTGGTGACCGCCACTCCTGCGGTGGCGAGACGACGGGAACCTCGGAGGTGCTGGCGTATCGGGCTCATCGATCTCCTCGGGAAGGCGCCAACGGGCGCGTGTGGGGGAGGTGCGCGCTGGTGCTGACCAAGATTTAAGAAGCCCGGGGATGTCATGTCCATACCGCGTCTGCGGAAGAATGTGAGGAAGTGCGTGGGGAGAGAGAATCTTTCTGTGAGCCTCCCCTTCTTCGTCTACGGCACCCTGCGCCCCGGCGAGGTCAACCACGACCTGTTCCTGCGCGCCCGCACCCGCTCCGAGACCCCCGCCCGCCTGACCGGCGCGGTCCTCTACGACGGCCCCGGCTACCCATACGCCGTGGAGGCGCCGGGCGGGGTCGTGTACGGGGAGTTGGTGACCGCCCTCCCGGACCACTACGAGGAACTGCTCGCCGCCCTGGACCGCTTGGAGGAGTACGCGCCGGGCGACCCGAGCAACCTCTACGAGCGCGTGGCCCGCGAGGTGCGGTGCGAGGAAGAGGGCGGGGGAAGGGTCGGAGTCCTGGCCTGGGTGTACGTCGCCGCAGCACCCGTCGCCGAAAACCTGCGCACCCACGGGAAGTTGATCGAAAGCGGCGACTGGTGGATCAGATGAGGCGGATCAGGTGAGTCGGGTCAGATGAGCCTGACCAGCGCCATCGCCGGTGCCGACTCCATCGTCACCCGAAGGCCCGCCCCCTCGTCCCACGCCACGGCCACCCCGGTGTCGGTCGCGTGCAGAACCTCGGTCCGTACGTCCGCCTGCCCCGCCAAATGCCCTACCGGAAGCACCAGTTCGACCCCGTCGCCGCCTCCCCCACCCCTGCGCCACACCGACACATACGCGGCCCCCTCCACCGGCGCCCGCAACCCCACCGCGATCCACTCGTCCGTCCAACCCGGCAGCCCCAACGGCCAGAACGGCACCGCCGTGCGCAGGTCGCCCCGAATCGCCTTGTACGTCGCCACCGCCTCCCGCACCAGCCCCAGCTGACGCTCCGTCATCCGGTCCAGATGGCCGGACAGATGGACCCGCCCCAGCATCGCCGTGCCGAGCGTGAAGCCGATCTCCGCGTCGGAGAAGGACGGTTGCGGGTACGCCCACACCGCCCCCTGCTCCGGCGGCACCACCGTCGGCGCCGCCGCCGCGATCGGTGGGTAGCGGACCGGATCCTGCTGGTCGGAGGTCGACTGGAGTTGGGTGACGGACAGGGACGCGCCGTCCATGCGCATGCCGCCGGACGCGCAGTTCTCGACGACCAGGGTCGGGTACCGGTCCAGCACGGATGCCAACCAGGCCCGCCACGCCCGTGTGTGATCCAGCAGCCCCGGCGCCGACGTCGTGATGTTGTAGTCCAGCTTCAGGTAGCCCACGCCCCACTCGCCGACGATCCGGTCGACGGCGGCGTCGAGGTGCGCGCGGGCCGCGGGGTGGGTCAAGTCCAGTTGGTGACGGCCCTGTTCGGTGACGCGACTGCCGTCTGCGTGACGCAGGAACGCGGCATCCGGCAGTACATTCACCACCTGACTCCGGACGCCCACCACCTCCGGCTCCAGCCACACCCCCGCCACCATCCCGCGCTCCCGAATCCGCCCCAGCACCTCCTGGATACCCCCGGGGAAGCGCCGCCCCGACGGCTGCCAGGCCCCCACGCTGTCCCACCAACCACCGTCGGCCGAGTCGTCGTACCAGCCGGCGTCCACGCAGAAGTACTCCGCGCCCGCAGCGGCCGCCGCGTCGATCAGCGGGAGCAGCTTCTCGGTGGTGGGGTCGCCCATCAGGGTGTTCATGTAGTCGTTGAAGACGACCGGGAGTCGGTCGTGATCCGGATGCGGTCGGCGCACCCGGCGGCGGTACTCCGTGAGCGCGCCCAGCGCCCCGTCGAACCCGTCCCCCAGCGCGAGTGCCGCGTACTCCGACGCGAACTCCTCGCCGGGGCCCAGCTCTTGACTCCAGCCGTGCTCGTCGTACGTCGGCCCGCTCAGCCCCACGTACGTACGCCCCGCCGGCGCCTCGCCCGCGTCCCACGCCCAGCCCGCTGCCGACTCCACCTGCCACAGCCAACACCGCCCGTCCGTACGGTCGGTGAGCGCGCCCATCGCCAGATGACCGTCGGTCGGCCAGCTGCCCCGCCCGGTCAGCCGCAGCGCGGCCCGCGAGTCGTGCTCGTGCACGTCCCGCCCGATGTCCGGCACCGACGCCCGCAACGGCTCGGCGTACCAACGGCATTCGGCGAGCCAGTCGTTGCGGGCCCGGTGTGCGTCCAGCACGTCGGGGGAGGGCAGTCCGCCGAGCAGCAGACTGCCGACGGAACGGACCGTCACCGCCGCGTCGCCCTCATTGCGCACCCGTACCCGCGAGCGCAGCACCGCCACCCCGTCCGGCGACGCGTACTCGGCGAACACCCTCAACCCGCTCTGCGGATCGTCCAGTTCGACGGTCAGGTGATGCCACCCGTCGCCGTAGGTCGCCCGGTGCCCGCGGTACCGCAGCCGCGCCCCCAGCGCCGTACCCCTGAAACGCGGCCCCGACCAGCCGGTGCCCGCACCCATGAGGGTCACGTCGACGAGCGGGAGGCCCGTCACGGTCGGCGTCGGGTCACCGGGTCGGGACACCCGCAGCAACGCGCTCGACTCCTCGCCGAAGTCGAGGTCGAGGAGGAGCGCGGAATGGCCCCAGCGGTAACCGAACTCGTGATCGTTCACCCCGCCAAGCCTAGAGCGCGGCTCACCGGGCCCCGGTCAACGCCCGCTTCACCCCGGCCTCCTTCGGCCCGAGGAACCGCGGATCCGGCTCGAACACCGCGTCCAGCGCCGCCTTCCCCGCCGCGAGAATCTCCCGCGTGCCGCCGTAGTACCAGGTCACGTCGTGCTTGGCGTCCACCCCGACGCCGTACGACGTCACGCCCGCCGCCTGGCAGAGCGCGACCGCCCGCCGGATGTGGAAGCCCTGGCTGATCAGTACGGCCTTGTCCACACCGAAGATCTTCTTGGCGCGGACGCAGGAGTCCCAGGTGTCGAAACCGGCGTAGTCGCTGACGATCCGCGCGTCCGGTACGCCGTGTTCCGTCAGGTACGTCCGCATGGCGTCGGGCTCGTCGTAGTCCTTGCGGCTGTTGTCGCCGGTGACGAGGACGACCTCGATGCGGCCCGCGCGGTACAGCTTCGCCGCCGCGTCGAGGCGGTGGGCGAGGTACGGCGACGGCTCGCCGTCCCACAGGCCCGCGCCGAAGACGACCGCGACCTCGGTGCGGGGCACGTCCGCGATCGTGCGCAGCCGGTCGCCCGTCACGACGTACATCCAGGTCGACGGAAGCAGCGCCAGCACGCAGCCGGCCATCACGGCCTGCACCAGCCGCCGCTGCCCGGCACGCGTGCGTGGCAGACGTGGACGGCGGAGCTTCGGTCGGCGCATCGCACGGCCCCTTTCCGGTCGGTCGCTGGACACTCAGAGACGTCCTGTCAGGCCGTACGGTTCGGCACCCGGCACGTGACCAGGTTCACTACGGGAGGCGAAACTCCAGGTCACGTCACCTCACAGACCCCCTGCACCCCACCGTGAACGCCCCGAAAAGACGCGTCATTCCGGTGCAACGGGACGGCAACCTCGTACCGCCACCATCGGTCCATGACGCCGTCGAACCCTCAGCGCGACGAGTCCACGCCCGCCCACCTCGACAGTACGGCGCACCTCATGAACCGGATCGGCAGCCAACTCGCCAGCCAGCTCAGCCTGGTCGCCCTCGACGGCAGCCGGCGCCCGCGGCCCGCGGTCCCGGCGCTCGTCGTCGTCGCCCACGGCAGCCGCGACCCGCGTGCGCTGAGCACCGTACGCACGCTCCTGGACCGCGTCCGCGCCCTGCGCCCGGGCCTGTCCGTCCACCTCGGCCACATCGAACTGAACGAGCCCCCGCTCCCCGACACGCTCGCCGCCCTCGGCACCGCGCGGGCGGTCCTCGTCCCGCTCCTCCTCAGCCGCGGCTACCACGTCAAGCGGGACATCCCCGAGATGGCCGCCGAAGCAGAGGCACGCACGCGTGTGGCCGCGCCCCTCGGCCCGCACCCCCTCCTGGTGGACGCCCTCCAGGCCCGCCTGGTCGAGGCGGGCTGGCGCATGCGCATGGACGCGGCCACTCGCCGCACGAGCGCCGTGGTCCTCGCCGCGGCAGGCTCCCGCGACCCGGACTCCCAGACCGACACGAACCACACGGCCGCGCTCCTGGCCGACCGTCTGGGCGTCCCCGTCCTCCCCGCCTACGCGAGCACCGCAGCCCCGACGCTCCCGGATGCTCTGGCGACGCTGGCCGCCCAGGGCCGCCGGCGAGTAGCCGTAGCGTCGTACTTCACGGCCCCGGGCCGCTTCGCGAGGGAGTGCGCGGAGCGGGCCCCGTGGATCGCCTCGGCTCCACTGGGAACGCACTCCGCGATGGCCAACCTGTTGCTCCACCGCTACGACCAGGCATGGTCAACGCAGGTGCCGCTGCCCGACCTCAGGGGCGCGGGGAACTGCGCGACCAGCCACAACCAGCCCGCACTCGCCATATAACCGCACCCCGCAGACGCTGGGGCGCACCCCATTTGTCACTGCCTCCGCTTACTGTCGAGTCATGGAAGGCAACAACGACACCCCACCCCCCGGCTACGACCCGACGTCAGTCGCCCGCTGGGCCGCAGAGCCCGACAAACGCCAAGGGCGAACCGCCTTCCAACGCGACCGCGCACGCGTACTGCACTCCTCGGCCCTGAGAAGGCTCGCCGGCAAGACCCAGGTCGTCACGCCGGGCGAGCGCAACTCGTCCGCCTGGGACGCCAGCCCCCGCACCCGCCTCACCCACTCCCTGGAGTGCGCCCAGGTAGGCCGAGAGCTGGGCGCGGCCCTCGGCTGCGACCCGGACCTGGTCGAAGCCGCCTGTCTCTCCCACGACCTCGGCCACCCCCCGTTCGGTCACAACGGCGAACAGGCGCTGAACGAGTTCGCCGACGACTGCGGCGGCTTCGAGGGCAACGCCCAGTCCCTGCGCCTGCTCACCCGCATCGAACCCAAGAGGTTCACCCCCGAGGGTTCCGTCGGCCTCAACCTCACCCGCGCCACCCTGGACGCGGCGACCAAGTACCCCTGGCCGCGCGGCGGCCGCCCCGACGACCCCAAGTCGCCCAAGTTCGGCGTCTACGAGGACGACCGGCCCGTCTTCGACTGGGTCCGCGAGGAAGCCCCCGGCACCCGGATCACGTTCGAGGCCCAGGTCATGGACTGGTCGGACGACGTGGCGTACTCCGTGCACGACGTCGAGGACGGCCTGCACGCGGGCCACATCGACCCCAACTGCCTGCACGCGGAGCCGGAGCGGCAGGCGGTCTTCGCGGTCGCCATAGGGCGGTACGTGCCCGCGGACACCGACCCCGCCGAGCTGGCCGCCGCCCTCGACCGGCTCCAGGACGCCGAGTGGTGGCCGCACGGCTACGACGGCTCGGCCGTCGCGCAGGCCCGCCTCAAGGACGCCACCAGCCAGCTCATCGGCCGCTTCTGCACGGCCGCCGAGTCCGCCACGCGCGCGGCGTACGGCACCGGGCGGCTGACGAGATACGGCGTCGAACTCGTCGTACCCCACGAGACACGGCTGGAGTGCGCGGTCCTCAAGGCGGTCGCCGACCGGTACGTGATGCAGCGGGCCGAGCAGGAGCGGCTGCGGGCCGATCAGCGGATCGTGGTGGCCGAACTGGCGCAGGCGCTCACCGCGCGCGCTCCCGACGGCCTGGATCCGCAGTTCCGCGCCCTGTTCGACCGGGCGGCCGACGACCGCGCCCGCAAACGGGTGATCGTCGACCAGATCGCCTCCCTGACCGACGCCTCGGCCCGCTCGCTTCACGCGCGTCTGACGGGGCACCAGAGAGACTGACGAGAAAAGGGTGACGTGAATCGCGCCCGAATGTGACCCTCCGTGGCCTGATCGGGCCACTCCCTCTTCCCCCATCACACTCCGTGCGGGACGCTCGCATGTGGCGGCACCGTTACGAGGAGGCATCAAGTGGTCGACGCGGATCAGACATTCGTCATCGTCGGAGGCGGGCTCGCCGGCGCGAAGGCGGCCGAGACGCTCCGAGCGGAGGGCTTCACCGGCCGGGTGATACTGATCTGCGACGAACGCGACCACCCCTACGAGCGCCCGCCGCTCTCCAAGGGCTATCTCCTCGGTAAAGAGGAGCGCGACAGCGTCTTCGTGCACGAGCCCGCGTGGTACGCGCAGAACGACATCGAGCTGCACCTCGGCGAGCCCGTCGACACCATCGACCGCACCGCCAAGACGGTCCGCTTCGGCGGCGACGGCACGCTCGTGCGCTACGACAAGCTGCTGCTCGCCACCGGCGCCGAGCCCCGCCGCCTCGACATCCCGGGCACCGACCTGGCCGGCGTGCACCACCTGCGCCGGCTCGCGCACGCCGAGCGCCTCAAGGGCGTCCTGGCCGCCCTCGGCCGGGACAACGGCCACCTCGTGATCGCCGGCGCCGGCTGGATCGGTCTGGAAGTCGCCGCGGCGGCCCGGGAGTACGGCGCCGAGGTCACCGTCATCGAGCACGGGCCGACCCCGCTGCACGGCGTGCTCGGCCCCGAACTGGGCAATCTCTTCGCCGAGCTGCACCGCGAGCACGGGGTGCGCTTCCACTTCGGCGCGAGCCTCACCGAGATCGTCGGCCAGGACGGCATGGTCCTGGCGGCTCGTACGGACGACGGCGAGGAGCACCCCGCGCACGACGTCCTCGCCGCGATCGGCGCGGCCCCGCGCACCGGCCTCGCGGAGGCGGCGGGCCTGGAGATCGCCGACCGCGCGCACGGCGGCGGCATCGCGGTCGACGAACGGCTGCGCACCTCCGACCCCGACATCCACGCGGCCGGCGACGTGGCCGCCTTCCATCACGCGCTGTTCGACACCACGCTGCGTGTCGAGCACTGGGCCAACGCCCTCAACGGCGGCCCGGCGGCGGCCCGCGCGATGCTCGGCCGGGACGTCACCTACGACCGCGTGCCCTATTTCTTCTCCGACCAGTTCGACCTCGGCATGGAGTACTCCGGCTGGGCGCCCCCGGGCTCCTACGACGAAGTGGTGATCCGGGGGGACGCGGGCAAGCGTGAGTTCATCGCGTTCTGGGTCAAGGAGGGCCGCGTGCTGGCCGGGATGAACGTGAACGTGTGGGACGTCACAGACCCGATCCAGCAGCTGATCCGCTCGAAGACCCAGGTGAACACCGAGTCGTTGGCGGACCCGCACGTTCCGCTCGAAAGCCTCGTCCCTTGAGTGTCAGTCCATCCCCGTAGAATTCACGCGTGGCAGGACGGATCAACGACGAGGACGTGAAGGCGGTTCGGGACGCGGTCCCGATCGACGCCGTGGTGTCCGAGTACCTCCAGCTGCGCAACGCGGGCGGTGGCAACCTCAAGGGCCTGTGCCCCTTCCACGACGAGAAGTCGCCGTCCTTCCAGGTCAGCCCGAGCAAGGGTCTCTTCCACTGCTTCGGCTGCCAGGAGGGCGGCGACACCATCACGTTCGTGATGAAGGTCGACCACCTCACCTTCTCGGAGTCGGTCGAGCGTCTCGCCGCGCAGGCCGGCATCACCCTGCGCTACGAGGAGGGCGGCTACAACCCCGCCCACCAGCGCGGCGAGCGCATCCGTCTGGTCGAGGCCCACAAGATCGCCGCCGACTGGTACATGGAGCAGCTGGCCACCAGCCCGGAGGCGGACGCCGGCCGTTCGTTCCTCGCCGAGCGCGGCTTCGACCAGGCCGCCGCCGCGCACTTCTCCGTCGGCTACAGCCCTCAAGGCTGGGACCACCTCACCCGCTTCCTGCGCGGCAAGGGCTTCACCGACAAGGAGATCCTCCTGTCCGGCCTCGCCCAGGAAGGCCGCCGCGGGCCCATCGACCGCTTCCGCGGCCGCCTGATGTGGCCGATCCGCGACATCGGCGGCGAGGTCGTCGGCTTCGGCGCCCGCAAGCTCTACGAGTCGGACAACGGCCCGAAGTACCTCAACACGCCCGACACCGCGATCTACAAGAAGTCCCAGGTCCTCTACGGCATCGACCTCGCCAAGAAGGACATCGCCAAGGCGTCCCGCGCGGTCGTCGTCGAGGGCTACACGGACGTCATGGCCTGCCACCTGGCCGGCGTCACCACGGCCATCGCGACCTGCGGCACGGCCTTCGGCACCGACCACATCAAGATCCTGCGCCGGCTCCTGATGGACAACGGCAGCGCGCGCGTGATCTTCACCTTCGACGGCGACGCGGCCGGCCAGAAGGCGGCCCTGCGCGCCTTCGAGGACGACCAGAAGTTCGCCGCCGAGACGTACATCGCGATCGCGCCGGACAACATGGACCCCTGCGAACTGCGCCTGGCCAAGGGCGACGAGGCGGTCGCCGACCTGGTCGAACCCCGCACCCCGCTCTTCGAGTTCGCGCTGCGCCAGATCGTCGTCCGCTACGACCTCGACACCCCCGCGGGCCGCGCGGCCGCCCTGGACGAGGCCGCCCCCGTCGTCGCCCGCATCAAGAACACCGGCGCCCAGCACGAGGTGGCCGTCCAGCTCGCCGGCATGCTCGGCATCCTCGACACCCAGTTCGTCGTCAAGCGGATCGCCCAGCTGGCCCGTTGGGCCCGCGACCGCGGCGGCCAGGGCCCGGCGCCGGACCGGGGCCGGCAGCAGCCGTACGAGGCGACGCCCCGCGCCGCCGCGCCCGGCGGCCCGGCCCTCAACCTCCGCAACCCGGTCTACGCGACCGAACGCGAACTCCTCAAACTCGCCCTGCAACGCCCCGAGCTGGTCTCCCCGGCCTTCGACGCGTACGGCATCGACGAGTTCACCGCCGTCCCCTACGCGGCCGTCCGCCAGGCCGTGATGGACGCGGGCGGCGCCGAGTACGGCATGCAGGACGGCCAGGAGTACCTGGTCCGCGTCCGCGAGGCGGCTCCCGACGACGCCGTCCGCGCGATGGTGACGGAGCTGGCCGTCGAGGCGATCATGCGCCGCACGGTCGACGAGAACTACGCGGGCGAGCAGCTCGTCTGGGTCCGCCGCCGAGCCGTGGAACGCCGGATCCGCGACATCCAGTCCCAGATGGCCCGCCTCTCCGCCGGCGGCGACCCGGCCCAGCTGGCCGCCGTACAGAACGAGCTGTGGGTTCTCCAGCAGTACGACCAGGCGCTGCGGGAGCAGGGGGCCGGGGCCCTCTAGCGGGGTTCGGCGGCGCGCTCCTGGGCACCCGGCACCTGAGCGCGGGTTGTTCGCACAACCGGCCCCGGGCCGGGGCGAAGTGCGTCGGCGCGCGAATCGTGGCAGATCAGAGCGGACACAAGCTTCCGAGTTCTTCGCGAGGGTAACCACGCGGTCACGGACCGGACTCAAAAAGTCACCGCACGCCCCTCGTGGCGGTGATGTGTCGTACTCCACACTGGGTTCCGGTGCCTGAGTCCTCGGAGCGCGGCCGATCCGTCCCATACGGGTCCCAGACCCCCGCGGTTCCGCTCATCGAGTACGGGACGGACAACGGCGAGGCCGTCGACTCCGCCCCCGAAGAACCGCTGCCGTACCCCCTGGCAGCGATCATCCTGGAGGTCGCCCCCGTGCAGACCCAGACCCTCACACAGACCGAGAGCACAGACGGCACAGAGCCGGACGCGGAGACCGACGTACTCGTCGCCGTCCCCCCGCAGACGCGTGTCGCGCACCACCCCGAGACCGAGACCGCGGAATCCGCCGAGCCGCCCGCCGAGGCGCTGGAGAGCCCTGAGGCCGCCGAACCGGTCGAAGTACCCGAGCCGCCCCGCAGCAGCCGCGCCGACACCAGTGGGCCGTCCTCGGACCTGTTCCGCCAGTACCTGCGGGAGATCGGCCGGATCTCCCTGCTCACCGCGGCCGAGGAGGTCGACCTCGCGCGCCGGGTCGAGGCCGGGCTGTTCGCCGAGGAAAGGCTCAGCACCGCCGTCGACCTGGACAGTCAACTCGCCCTGGACCTGGACCGGTTGGTCGTGCTCGGCCGGATGGCCAAGCGCCGCCTCATCGAGGCCAACCTCCGGCTCGTCGTCTCCGTCGCCAAGCGCTACGTCGGCCGCGGACTGACCATGCTCGACCTCGTCCAGGAGGGCAACCTCGGCCTGATCAGGGCGGTCGAGAAGTTCGACTACGCGCGCGGGTACAAGTTCTCGACGTACGCCACCTGGTGGATCCGGCAGGCCATGTCCCGCGCCCTCGCCGACCAGGCCCGCACCATCCGCGTCCCCGTGCACGTCGTCGAACTCATCAACCGCGTCGTCCGCGTCCAGCGCCGCATGCTCCAGGAGCGCGGCTACGAGCCGACGCCGGAGGAGGTGGCCGACCACCTCGACCTCGCGCCGGAGCGCGTCAGCGAGGTGCTGCGGCTCGCCCAGGAGCCGGTGTCGTTGCACGCGCCGGTGGGTGAGGAGGACGACGTCGCCCTCGGCGATCTGATCGAGGACGGCGACGCGGCGTCCCCCGTCGAGTCGGCCGCGTTCCTGCTGCTCAGGGAGCATCTGGAGGCCGTGCTCTCGACGTTGGGGGAGCGGGAGCGGAAGGTTGTCCAGCTGCGGTACGGGCTGGTCGACGGCCGGCCGCGGACGTTGGAGGAGATCGGGCGGATCTTCGGGGTCACGCGGGAACGGATTCGGCAGATCGAGTCCAAGACCCTGAACAAGCTGAGGGATCACGCATTCGCGGATCAGCTGAGGGGCTACCTGGACTGAGTTCAGGGTGCCGCGTAGCGGCACCCTGACACCGGGTGACTACTCAGTCCACCTCCGCCACCGCCTGCGCGAACTGCGCCTTGTACAGCCGTGCGTACGCCCCGTCCGCCGCCAACAGGTCCGCGTGCGCGCCCTGTTCGACGATCGCGCCGTTCTCCATGACGAGGATCGTGTCCGCGTCGCGGATCGTGGAGAGCCGGTGCGCGATCACGAACGACGTGCGGCCATGGGCCAGTTTGGCCATCGCCTTCTGGATCAGCACTTCCGTGCGGGTGTCGACCGACGACGTCGCCTCGTCCAGGACCAGGATCGTCGGGTCGGACAGGAACGCCCGCGCGATGGTGATCAGTTGCTTCTCACCGGCGCTGACACCCGTGCCCTCGTCGTCGATCACGGTGTCGTACCCGTCGGGCAGCGTACGGACGAACCGGTCGGCGTGCGCCGCCCGTGCCGCCTCCTCGATCTCGCCCCGGGTGACCTCGCGGGCGGACCCGTACGCGATGTTCTCCGCGATCGTGCCGCCGAACAGCCAGGTGTCCTGGAGCACCATGCCGATGCCGGCGCGCAGGTCGTCCCGGGACATCGTGGCGATGTCCACGCCGTCGAGGGTGATGCGGCCGCCGGAGACCTCGTAGAACCGCATGAGGAGGTTGACCAGCGTGGTCTTGCCGGCGCCGGTCGGGCCGACGATCGCGACCGTGTGGCCGGGTTCGACCGTGAGCGAGAGGTCGTCGATGAGCGGCTTGTCGGGGTCGTAGCGGAACGACACGTGCTCAAGCGCGACCCGTCCGCGCAGCTCCGCCGGCTTGGCGCCCGGCATCGGGTCGGCCTCCTGCTCGTCCGCGTCCAGGAGTTCGAAGATCCGCTCGGCCGAGGCGACGCCGGACTGCACCAGGTTCGCCATCGACGCGACCTGCGTCAGCGGCATCGAGAACTGGCGCGAGTACTGGATGAAGGCCTGCACGTCACCGATGGACAGCGCGCCCGAGGCGACCCGCAGGCCGCCGACCACGGCCACCAGCACGTAGTTGAGGTTCGACACGAACATCATCAGCGGCTGCATGACACCGCTGTTGAACTGCGCCTTGAACCCGGCCTCGTACAGCGCGTCGTTCTGCTCGGCGAACTGCTTCGCCGACTCGTCCTGCCGGCCGAACACCTTCACCAGGGTGTGCCCGGTGTACATCTCCTCGACGTGGGCGTTGAGCTTGCCCGTGGTGCGCCACTGCTGCACGAAGTGCGGCTGCGAGCGCTTGCCGATCCGGGTGGCGATCAGGAACGACAGCGGCACCGTCACCAGCGCCACCAGCGCCAGCAGCCACGACACCCAGAACATCACCGCGAGGACGCCGATGATCGTGAGCACCGAGTTGATGAGCTGGCCCATCGACTGCTGGAGGGTCTGCCCGATGTTGTCGATGTCGTTGGTCGCCCGGCTCAGCACCTCACCGCGCTGCCGCTTGTCGAAGTACGACAGCGGGAGCCGCGACAGCTTCGCCTGGACGTCCTCGCGCAGCCGGAACATCGTCCGGTTGACGGCCCGGTTGACCAGCCGGGTCGCCACCGCCATCAGCAGGCCCGCCACCAGGAACGTACAGAGCGCGAGCAGCAGCACCCGGCCCACGGCGTCGAAGTCGATGCCCTGGCCCGGGGTGAAGTCGGTGGAGCGGAGCATGTCGGCGACCGTGCCCTGGCCGCGCTCCCGCATCGAGGCGAGGACCTGCGCCTTGCTCTCCCCGGCCGGCATCTCCCGGCCGATGATCCCGGCGAAGACCAGGTCGGTGGCCTGACCGAGGATCTTGGGACCGATCACGTTCAGGCCGACGCTGATGACCACACAGGTCAACAGCGCGTAGATGGTGAGCCGTTCCGGTTTGAACTGGGCGATCAGGCGTTTGCCCGACACCTTGAAATCCATCGAGCGCTGATCTGGGCCGCCCCCGGCCATCATCCGCCCCATCGGCCCGGCCATCAGGCAGCCTCCGCTTCCGTGAGCTGGGAGAGGACGATCTCCCGGTAGGTCTCGTTGTCGGCCATCAGTTCGTGATGGCGGCCGGTCCCGACGACCCGGCCCTCGTCGAGGACCACGATCCGGTCGGCGTCCCGGATGGTCGCCACGCGCTGGGCGACGATCACGACGGTCGCCTCGGCGGTCTCCTGCGACAGCGCCGCGCGCAGGTTCGCGTCGGTGGCGTAGTCGAGGGCCGAGAAGGAGTCGTCGAAGAGGTAGATCTCCGGGCGCTGGACGAGCGTACGGGCGATCGCGAGGCGCTGGCGCTGACCGCCGGAGACGTTCGTGCCGCCCTGTGCGATGGGTGCGTCGAGGCCGCCTTCGAGGGCGGACACGAAGTCCTTGGCCTGCGCCACCTCCAGCGCGTGCCACAACTCCTCGTCGGTGGCGTCGGGGTTGCCGTAGCGCAGGTTCGTGGCGACCGTGCCCGCGAACAGGTACGGCCGCTGCGGTACCAGGCTGACCGTCTTGGCCAGCAGCACCGGGTCGATCGTCGCCACGTCGACACCGTCGACGAGGACCTGACCGTCGGTCGCGTCAACCAGCCGGGGGATCAGACTCAGAAGGGTGGACTTTCCGCTGCCGGTCGAGCCGATGACGGCGGTCGTCTCACCCGGCCGTGCCACCAGGTCGACGGACTTCAGCACGGGTTCCTCGGCACCCGGGTAGCAGAAGCCGACCCCGCGGAGCTCCAGATGGCCGTGCCGGCGCAGTTCGGTGACGGGCGCGAGCGGCGGCACGACACTGGACTCCGTGTCGAGTACCTCCTCGATGCGCTCGGCGCAGACCTCCGCGCGCGGCACCATCATGAACATGAAGGTGGCCATCATCACGGACATGACGATCTGCATCAGATAGGCGAGGAACGCGGTCAGGTCGCCGATCTGCATCCCGCCGCTGTCGATGCGATGCGCGCCGAACCAGACCACCGCGATCGACGACAGGTTCACCGTGGTCATGACCACCGGGAACATCAGCGCGAGCAGGTTGCCGGTCTTCAGCTGCATCTCGGTCAGGTCGGTGTTGGCCTTCCTGAACCGGTCCTTCTCGTACTCGTCGCGCACGAAGGCCCTGATCACACGGTTGCCGGTGATCTGCTCGCGCAGCACCCGGTTCACCGTGTCCAGCCGCGTCTGCATCGCCCGGAACAGCGGCCGCAGCCGCCGCACGATCAACGTCACGCAGATGGTCAGCGTGGGCACGACCGCGATCAGCACCCCGGACAGCGGTACGTCCAGGCCGAGCGCCAGGACGATGCCGCCCACGCACATGATCGGCGCCGACACCATCAACGTGAACGTCATCAGGGCCAGCATCTGGACCTGCTGCACGTCGTTCGTCGTACGGGTGATCAGCGAGGGCGCGCCGAAGTGGCCCACCTCTCGGGCGGAGAACGACTGCACCCGGTCGAAGACGGCCGCCCGGATGTCCCGGCCGAGCGCCGACGCGGTCCGGGCGCCGTAGTACACGGCCCCGATGTTGCACACGACCTGCACCAGCGAGATGCCGATCATCAAGGCGCCGAAGGAGAGGATGTAACCGGTGTCACCCTTGACGACACCGTTGTCGATGATGTGCGCGTTCAGCGTGGGCAGGTAGAGGGTGGCGCAGGTCTGCAGGAACTGCAGCAGCACCAGCAGAGCGATGGGTTTCCTGTAGGGCCTGAGATAGGTCCGCAGAAGTCGTATGAGCACGCTACGTCTCTCGGATCGGCGGGTGGGGCGGGGCGGGCTTCGTGCCCCAGGCTCCTATCGTCGAACACTCCACCCGCGTTACCTCAACCGATTAAGCCGACAGCAGGGCGCTTTACCGCCTTATGGGCGCTGTCCTTTGCCGACTCGTGAAGTCATGAGCGGAAAGCGTTCGGGTGCGTCTGCTCGCGGACCGACATGTACTGCTGGCGCACGGCCTGTCCCACGGCCAGATCCTCGCCGGGATCGAGCACCTGCGCCGCCGCGCCCTGCCACATGGGCGGGTTGCGCCGGTCGAGCGTGCCCTGGGTGACCCCGAGCGCCCAGGCGGCCTGCCGGGCGGCACCGAGCGCCGCGTAGTCCGCGGGCTGCGGTACGACGACCTGCGCGCCGAACAGCGACGGCGCCGCGACCTGCACGGCCGGCAGCTCGGCCGCCGCACCCAGCAGGAAGATCCGCCGTACGTCGACACCCCGCCCGCGCAGCACGTCGAGCGCGTCGGCGAGCCCGCACAGCATGCCCTCGAAGGCGGCCCGCGCGAGGTGTTCTGCACGCATAGATTCGCGCCGCAGACCGGTCAGTGTTCCCGCGGTGTGCGGCAGGTTCGGCGTCCGCTCACCCTCCAGATAGGGCAGCAGCACCAGCCCGTGCGAACCCGGCGTCGACTTCATCGCCAGCTCCGACAGGCTCTCCAGATCCGGCAGCCCGAGCAGCTCGGCGGTCCCGCGCAGGGCCCGTACCGCGTTCAGCGTGGTGACGACCGGCAGGTGCATGCCGGTCGCGTCGGCCAGCGAGGTGATCATCCCGCTCTGATCGACCAGCGCCTCACCGTGTACGGCCATCACGGACCCGGAAGCGCCGAGCGACACGACGGCGTCCCCGAGCCCGATCCCGAGCCCGAAGGCGGCGGCCATGGTCTCGCCGGTCCCGGCGGAGATCAACAGCCCCTCCGGCGTCGTACCGGCCGCCTCCGCCGGCCCGATCACCTCGGGCAGCATGACCTGGTGACCGAGCGCCAGCTCGACCAGATCGGGCCGGTACGCGCCGGTGGCCGCCGACCAGTACCCGGTCCCGGAGGCCCCGCCACGATCGGTGGTACGGCGCACCGGGCGCCCGAGCAACTGCCATACGAGCCAGTCGTGCGCCTGCATGAGGACGGCGGTGCGCAGGGCGTTGTCCGGCTCGGTCTTGTTCAGCCAGCGCAGCTTGGTCACCGGTTGGGCGGCCTGCGGCACGGAGCCCACGGCCTGCGCCCACGCCTCGCGGCCGCCGAGCGCGTCGATCAGATCGGCCGCCGCGACCTGTGCGCGCTTGTCGCCGCCGACCATCGCGGGTCTGACGGTGTTGCCCTGCGAGTCCAGCGGGACCACGGCGTTCTGCTGGGCCGACACGCCGATGGCCTGCACGCCTTCGAGCAGCCCGCCGCCGGCGGCCTCACCGAGGGACAGCAGCCACGCCTGTGGATCGATGTCGGAGGGCCGCGTGCCCTCGGCGCCGTCTACCGGATGCGGGGCATACCCCTGCCTGAGTACGGCTCCCGTGTCTGCGTCGCAGACGACGATGCGAGTGAAATCGGGCGAACTGTCCAACCCGGCGACTATCCCCATGGCCAAAATTCTGCCGCATCGCTCCGCTGGGTTTGGCCGTCGCGTCGTAGGGGTGCCTGTGAATGGGCCGGTGCCTCGCCGTTGTGGCTGGTCGCGCAGTTCCCCGCGCCCCTTGGGGACGTGGGGAAGAGGCGGCGTTGAAAAGTGCCGTTATGTATTGCTTGTACCCCAGTCGTCACCAGTTGCGCCGTTGGTGTTGCGGTCCCTCAGGGAGCGCACGCGCTCCGCGACCGAGTCGGGGACGCGGTCGCCGACCTTGTCGCTGACCGCGTGGTACGCCTTGCCGGCGAACTGGCGGCCCTGTTGGGCGGCGGACTCGGCGGTGTTGCGGACGGCGGGGTTCTGCGCGACCTGGCGAGCGGACTTCATCAACTGTTCGTAACGCTCGCGCCCGGCCCGCGTGCCCAGCACGTAGCCCAGCGTCAGCCCGGCGACGAACGTGAGCTTGTAGCGCATGGCGGCCACCCTTCCCTCGTGTGGATCTCTGGTGCGGCGTAGGTGCCGGGGAGTATCGATTGGCGGAGCACCCCCCTGCTTGCGCTAATGTATGTGTCGCAGCGAGCGCCCGCCCCCTGGCGAATACCCAGGTAGCTACGTTCGATGCAACGAGGCATTCCTCCGTAGCTCAATTGGCAGAGCAGCCGGCTGTTAACCGGCAGGTTACTGGTTCGAGTCCAGTCGGGGGAGCTTCGATCTTCCGTAGCTCAATTGGCAGAGCAGCCGGCTGTTAACCGGCAGGTTACTGGTTCGAGTCCAGTCGGGAGAGCCACCTGGAAGCCACGTGAACGAGGACCCCGATGGGGTCCTTTTTCATGTCCGCAGGAACCGTGCAGGTCACAGCGGAGTCCTCAAGGGCATGCGAAGTCGACCATCCGAAGCAGGAGATCGTATGAGCGGCTATGCTGCGGCAGACGGTGCGTACACGTGTGCGCGACACGCCGCTATGGGGCGGTAGCTCAGCCGGTTAGAGCAGCGGACTCATAATCCGCCGGCCGTGGGTTCGAGTCCCACCCGCCCCACCTGCGCAAGGCTCTGACCTGCGGAAACGTTCATTTTGTCCTGTCGGATCGTCAACTTTGCCTGAACGGACTGAATCCGCTGCTCGGGGGTTTGGAAGCCGACGGCGTTCCGGGGAGTTCCACCCCGTCTGACCTGCGGCTGAGTAGATGATCGAGGGTGTCGCTCGGGGTCCGGGCGGCTGCTTTGAGGCCGATGATAGAACCCAGGGGCCGTACAGGGGCCGGGGTGGCGGAGCCGGGTCCTGGCCGACGGTGGCGCCGGGCTGATTCGCTGTCCCGTTTACCTGTTGTGTGGGCATGGGGCTGACATCCTCGGCGCGGCCAGTCGAATGCCGGGCCGGCAGCGAGGGCGGCGCGGATGCGGGTGCCTCTGGTTCGCAGGCCGGGGGCACGGAAACTGCCCGAAGAGGAAGCCGCCCTGCGGGGTCGTCGGGGGTCTCTTTTGTCGGCAAGGCCCGCGTCCCCAGCTCCCACAGCCGTGCGCCGATCCGCCCGCGGCGGTCCGCGTCCCGCGTGAGGAACCCGTGTGAGAGCAGTTCGCCCATCAGCCGCGAAGCGGTCATCAGGTGCAACCTCGTACGGTGTCAGTGTGCAACCGACGATGATCGTTTACGCCTGGGGTGCGGTCTTCTGCTTGAGGCGTTCGTAGGGAGTCTGGCCGCCGAGGCCGCCGTGTGGGCGA
>NZ_JBIVKB010000038.1:0-17622 GCF_044750545.1 Streptomyces sp. NPDC088794
CACACCGCCAACTCACCAACCACCATGTCCACACCACGCGGCAGGCACAGACCCACCACCCGCTCACGGCCCACCCCCGCACCCACCAAGAACCGAGCAAGCCGATCCGACCGCGCATCCAACTCCGCATACGACAACACCTCGTTGCCGCAACGAACCGCCACCACCCCAGGCATCGCCCGCACATGAGAACCGAACAACTCCAGCAGGGTCCCGTCCGGGAACGACCGCTGTGTGTCGTTGAACTCCCCCACCACAGAACCGCGTTCACGCTCGTCCAGTACGTCGATGGAGGCGACCCGCGTCGCAGGATCAGCGACCACCTGCTCCAGCACCCGGACCACTCGCCGGAAGATCGATTCCGCGGTGGTCTCGTCGAAGAGGTCGGGGCGGTAGTCCAGTTTGAAGCGCAGCCGCGGACCCGGGGTGACGACCAGGGTGATCGGATAGTGGGACGCGTCGCGCGCCATGCCCGAGGGCCTGATGGACACGGCGTCGGGGAGGGCCGGCGCGGCAGGCGGGGCCGGGAAGCTCTCGTACAGGACGAGCGAGTCGAACACAGCTCCGGGGCCGGACAGCTTCTGGATCTCCGAAAGTCCCATGTACTGGTAGGACATGAGCCCGGTCTGCCGTTCCTGGAGTCGTTGCAGCAGGTCGAGCACCGACTGCGTGCCGTCGAGGGCGACCCGTACCGGGAGTGTGTTGATGAGGAGTCCCACCATCGATTCCACGCCCGGCAGTTCGGCGGGCCGACCGGCCACCGTCGCTCCGAAGACGACGTCGTCGCGTCCGGCCAGCCGCGCCAGCACGAGTGCCCACGCTCCCTGCACCACCGTGTTCATGGTGAGGCCGTGGCCGCGGGCGAGGTCCCCGAGGGCACGCGTGGTGTCCTCGGGGAGTTCGCCGAAGACATGGTCGGGGAAGACGGGGGCCCGGGTGGGGTCCGCCGGTGCGACCAGGGTCGGTTCGTCGGCGCCGGACAGCTCCGTTCGCCAGGCGGTCCTCGCCTCCTCCTTGTCCTGGCGTGCCAGCCAGCTCATGTACTGGCCGTAGGACGGGGCCCGACGCAGGCGTGAGGCGTCGCCGTCGGCCGCGTAGATCGCGGACAGTTCGCCGAGCAGGACCGGCATGGACCAGCCGTCCATCAGGACGTGATGGAACGTCATGATCAGACGGTGCCGGTTCTCTCCGAGCCGGATGAACAGCAGCCGCAACAAGGGTGCGGTCGCCAGGTCGAACCGCTCGGCGAGTTCCTCCGCCGCCAGCCGCTCCACCTCGGCCGCCGCCTCGCCCGCGGTCAGCTGCGAGACGTCCGTCTCGCGCCAGGGCAGCTTCACCTCGCGGGCGACGACCTGGACCATCTGTCCGCCGCTGACCTGGCGGAAGCAGGCGCGCAGGGCCGCGTGGCGGGCGGCGAGCGCCTGCCAGGAGTCCCTGAACCGGGCCGCGTCGACGGGTCCGTCGACGTCCAGGGCGGACTGCACCGTGTAGACGTCGGGGCCTCCGTCGAAGGCGGCGTGGAACAGCATGCCTTCCTGCAACGGCGACAGCGGCCACACGTCTTCGACAAGGGATCGGGTCATTGCACTCTCTCCTCACAGAGTCTTGCGACTGTGGCTACTGCTGTTCGCCGGCAAGACCGGCTTCGAGTTCCTCGATCTGGCTCTGCGCCAGGTTCAGGAGGGGGAAATCGGAGGGGGTGTGTCCGCCCGCGGCGGGCGCGTCGGTGTGTGTGGCGAGTCCGGCGAGTTGATCCGTCCAGGCCGCACCGAGCGCTTCCGCGTCGGCTGTGTCCAGCGCTCCGTCGGGCCAGCTCAGCGTGAGCGTCAGCTCCGGTCCCTCGGCCGTGTCACGGATGACGGCACCCGCTTCGAGTACGTGCGTCACGGGCATGTCGGCATCGGCGGAACCACCCACGGCACTGTCCCCGGCCATCTGCCAGGGCCGAGCCGCACCCGCGTCCGCCGAGGCCGCAGCAAACCGGCCCAGGTAGTTGAAGCCGATCTGCGGAGCCGGGGCAGCCGAAAGCACCTGCGCGGTCTCCGGATTGAGATGGCGCAGGAGTTCATAGCCCATCCCGTCGCCGGGTACGGCGCGGGCCTGCTCCTTGACCACCTTCACCAGGTCACCGGCCGCGGCTCCGCCCTGGGACACCTCTTCCAGATCGATCTCGGTCACGTCCACCCGGACCGGCTGCACGCTGGTGAACCAGCCGACGGTGCGCGATAGTTCGGTGCCTTCCAACGGCTCACGGCCATGGCCCTCGATGTCCACGAGCACGCTGCTCATATCCGGCCGCCGACTGGCCACCGCGCCGGCCAGCGTGGACAACAACACCTCATGCACACCGCAGTGGAACGCCGCAGGCGTACGGCCGGCGAGCGTCGCCGCCTGCCCAGCAGGCACCACCCACTCACGGCGCCGCAACGTACGGGCCACATCCACCACCGGATCCAACGGACGCCGGCCCAGGGTGGGCTTGTCCTGTCCCAACAAGGCGAGCCAGTCGTCGAGTTCGGCGGTCCGTTCGGCGCTGAGGGCCTGCTCGGCGAGAACCCCGGCCCAGCGCCGGAACGACGTCCCCACCGGATCGAGCACGGCCGTCCGACCGGCCACCAGATCCTCGTACGCACCCTGCAGATCCGGCAGCAGAATCCGCCAGGAGACTCCGTCCACCGCCAAGTGGTGCACCACCAGAGCCAGTCGGCCCACCTGCCCCGGACCCGCGTCCACCCACACGACCTGGACCATGACTCCGGCCGCCGGATCGAGACGGCCCACCGCCTCACGAGCCGCACGCCCCGCCATCGCGTCCAACTCCTCGGCGCCCGCCTCAACCCGGGTGATCAGGCCCGACGGATCCACCGAACCCGGCTCGTCCACGATCAGCTTCGACTCGCCGCCGGCCACCCGCGCCCGCAACATGCCGTGCGCGTCCAGCAGGACGCCCAACGCCTGGCCCAGCGCGTCCGGGTCCAGGTCCGCCGGCGCACCGACCACCACCCACTGCGCGAAGTCGGGGCGTACGACCCGGTCGCCGAGTGCTCGCATGACGGGCGTCCACGGCACTTCCCCTTCGGCCACGTCTTCTACGGCGATGTTCGCCTGCGGGTCCGCGGATTCGACGACGTCGGCCAGTCGCTCGACGGTCTTCTCCTCGAAGATCTGCCGGGGAGTGATCACCAGACCGGTCTTACGAGCACGCGACGCCAACTGCATCGACATGATCGAGTCCCCGCCCAACTCGAAGAAGCTGTCGTCCGCGCCGACCCGCTCAAGCCCCAGGGACTCGGCGAACAGCACGCACAACAACTCCTCCAACTCACCCACGGGAGCTCGTCCCACGGCCCGTTCGGCGAAGTCGGGGGCGGGCAGCGCGGCCCGGTCCACCTTGCCGTTCGGGGTCATGGGGAGGGTGTCGAGAACCATCACGGCCGTCGGCACCATGTACTCCGGCAGGCGGTCCCGCAGGAAGTCGCGCAGGACGGCAGGCAGTTCGTCCTTCCGCCGTGCGGCGTCCGTGGTGGGGTCGGCCACCGCGTAGGCGATCAGCCGGTCGTCCCCTGGGCGGTCCCGGCGTACGGTGACCGCGGCCTGGGCGACGAACGGGTGGGTGGCCAGGACCGTCTCGATCTCACCCGGTTCGACGCGGTGGCCGCGGACCTTGACCTGGTCGTCGGCCCGGCCCACGAAGAGGAGTTCACCGTCGTCGGTCCAGCGGACCACGTCTCCGGTGCGGTACATCCGCTCGCCCGAGGCGAACGGAGAAGCCACGAACCGCCCCGATGTCAGTGCCGGTCGGCCGAGGTAGCCCCGCGTCAACCCGGCGCCGGTCACGTAGAGTTCGCCGGCCGTGCCGGGCGGCACCGGCAGAAGGAAGGGGTCGAGGACGAAGGTGCGGACGTTGGAGATCGGGCGCCCCACGGGCACCAGGTCCGCACCCGGCGTCAGCGGCTCGCTCATGGTGGCGCAGACGGTCACTTCCGTCGGGCCGTACGCGTTCACCATGCGGCGGTCCCGTGACCAGCGGTCCACGACTCCGACGGGGCAGGCCTCTCCGGCCACGACAACTGTCCTGAGTTCAGAAGGCAGTTCGTCCTCCACGGCGAGGACGGTCGGGGGCACGGTGACATGAGTGGCGCCGGTTTCGCGCAGCGCTTCGAACAGGGACACCTGCGGTGGCAGCCGGTCCGGTGCGGCGACAGCGACCGACGCGCCTGACAGCAGGGCCATGCACAGTTCGGAGACGGCCGCGTCGAAGCTCACCGACGCGAACTGCAGCACGCGGGACTCCGGCCCCACGGCGAAGCGCTCGATCTGTGCCTGCGCCAGATTGCCGAGTCCGGCGTGGGGGACGACGACGCCCTTGGGGGTGCCCGTGGAGCCGGACGTATAGATCACATACGCCGCATGATCCGGCCGCAACCCAGCCAACCGCTCCCCATCAGCGACCGGAACACCGGGCAGATCGGCCAACTGGGCCTGCACCGCCGGATCATCCAACACCAACACCCGACCCGCGAACCCCGCCGGCACCACACCCCGCGTCCCCGACGTGCACACCACCACCGCCGGATCCGCATCCCCCAGCACGAACGCCACCCGCTCCGCCGGATAACCCACATCCACCGGAACAAAACAACCACCCGCCATCGACACACCCAGCAACGACACCACCATCGCCACCGACCGCTCCACCACCACCCCCACCCGAGACTCAGGCCCCACACCCAACCCCACCAACAAACGACCCAACCGAGCCGCCTCCACCTCCAACTCCCCATACGACAACACCTCGTTACCACCCACCACAGCCACCGCATCCCGCGACACCGCCACCCGAGCAGCGAACAACTCCGGCAACACCCCAGGCACCCACGACACCGCCGTACGGTTCCACCCCTCCACCACCAGCTCACGACCAGCCGCACCCACCCGTCCCACCAACTGGGACGAGTTCGCGACGAACTGCTCCAACACACCCACGAACGACGCCAACACCTCACCCGCCCGCGCCCGACCCAACACATCCGGCCGATAGATCAGGTCGCCCTGCATGGGGTCGCCGGGGGCGACGATCAGCGTGAGGGGGTAGTGGCCTGTGTCCTCCGGCACGTCGGCCGGGCGGATGGTGATGGCATCGGCCCCGGTGTGGGGTTCGCTGGTGGCGCGCGGGTAGTTCTCGTACACCACCAACGTGTCGAAGGACGCCCCCTCACCCACCCACTGATTGATCTCTTGCAACCCCACATGCTGATGCGACATCAACGCGGACTGGCGCTCCTGGAGATCCGCCAGCAGATCGAGGAGGGGCTGAGCGCCGTCGAGGCGTATTCGGACCGGCAGGGTGTTGATGAAGAGGCCGATCATGGACTCCACCCCCGGTAGTTCGGGAGGCCGGCCGGCCACCGTCGCCCCGAAGACGACGTCCTCCCGCCCGGCCAGTCGCGCAAGCACCAACGCCCACGCACCCTGCACCACCGTGTTCACCGTGAGGCCATGGGTTCGCGCCAGCTCAGCAAGTCCCCGTGACAGCTCCTCCTCCAGCGAGAACCGCACCCGCTCCGGCACCACCACCGACCGCACCGACTCCGCCGACACCACCAACGTCGGCCCGTCGACACCCGCCAACTCCTCCTGCCACGCCACCCGCGCGGCCCCCTTGTCCTGCACCGCCAGCCACGCCAGATACTCCCGATACGACCCCACCGCAGGCAGCCCACGCCCACTGCCACCCGCCGCATACGCCGCCGACACCTCACCCACCAACACCGGCAACGACCACCCATCCAGCACGATGTGATGACTCGTCACCGTCATCCGGTATTGCTCCGCCGCCAGCCGCACGACCAGCACCCGTACCAACGGCGCCTGGGCCAAGTCGAAGCGTTCAGCCCGCTCCCGCGCGGACAACCGCTCGACCTCGGTCCTCGCTTCGGTTTCGGTGAGCATGGAGACGTCGGCCTCGGTCCAGGGGACTACCGCCAGGCCTGACACCGCCTGGACCGCGCCGCCCGACACCGCCACACCCGGATGGAAACTCGCCCTCAACACCGGATGCCGCTCAACCACCACCCCCCACGCCGACCGCAACCGGGCCACATCCAGAGGCCCTTCAACAATCAGCGAACGCTGCCCCTCATACACATCAGGACCGTCCTGATCAAAAGCAGCGTGGAACAGCAGCCCCTCCTGCAACGGCGACAACGGCCACACATCCACCAAGTCCGGAACGACAGCCTCAAGCTCCGCCACACCCACCTGCGAAACCTCCACCAACGGGAAGTCCGACGGCGTATGACCACCCGCACCGTGAGTGGTGGTGTGTGTGGCGAGTCCGGCGAGTTGGTCCGTCCAGGCCGCGCCGAGGGCTTCCGCGTCGGCGGTGTCCAGCGCTCCTTCGGGCCAGCTGAGGGTGAGCGTCAGCTCCGGTCCCTCGGCCGTGTCGCGGATGACGGCACCCGCTTCGAGTACGTGCGCCACGGGCATGTCGGCATCGGCGGAACCACCCACGGCACTGTCCCCGGCCATCTGCCAGGGCCGAGCCGGACCCGCGTCCGCCGAGGCCGCGGCAAACCGGCCCAGGTAGTTGAAGCCGATCTGCGGAGCCGGGGCAGCCGCGAGCACCTGCGCGGTATCCGGGTTGAGATGGCGCAGCAGGTCGTGGCCCATCCCGTCACCGGGTACGGCATGGGTCTGCTCCTTGACCGTCTTGAGGATCTGGCCTGCCGCGACACCACCAGCGGCGGCGTCGGCCAGGTCGATGCCGGTCACGTCGAGACGGACTGGCTGCACGCTGGTGAACCAGCCGACGGTGCGCGACAGTTCGGTGCCTTCCAACGGCTCACGGCCATGGCCCTCGATGTCCACGAGCACGCTGCTCATATCCGGCCGCCGACTGGCCACCGCGCCGGCCAGCGTGGACAACAACACCTCATGCACACCGCAGTGGAACGCCGCAGGCGTACGACCGGCGAGCGTCGCCGCCTGCCCGGCAGGCACCACCCACTCCCGGCGCCGCAACGTGCCGGCCACATCCACGGCCGGATCCAGCGACCGACGGCCCAACATCGGGCTCTCCTCGCCCAACAGGGCGAGCCAGTCGTCGAGTTCGGCGGTCCGTTCGGCGCTGAGGGCCTGCTCGGCGAGAACCCCGGCCCAGCGCCGGAAGGACGTACCCACCGGATCGAGTACGGGGGTCCGGCCGGCGGCCAGATCCTCGTACGCCGTCTGAAGATCCGGCAACAGGATCCGCCAGGAGACTCCGTCCACCACCAAGTGATGCACCACCAGAGCCAGTCGGCCCACCCGGCCCGGACCCGCATCCACCCACACGACCTGAACCATGACCCCAGCCGCAGGATCCAGCCGCCCCACCGCCTCACGAGCCGCACGCCCCGCCACCGCGTCCAACTCCTCGGCGCCCGCCCCGACCCGGGTGATCAGGCCCGACGGATCCACCGAACCCGGCTCGTCCACGATCAGTGCCGACTCACTGCCGGCCACTCGCGCCCGCAACATGCCGTGCGCGTCCAGCAGGACGCCTACAGCTCGGGCCAAGACCTGAAGGTCCAGGTCGGCCGGGGCGCCCGTCACCACCCACTGCGCGTTCCTCGGAAGAGCGGCCCGCTCCCCTATCGCACGCATGGCGGGCGTCCAGGGAACGTCCCCCACGGCCACGTCGTCCTCGTCGACGATCTCGGCGGCTTCGGCGGACTCGACCACCCGCGCGAGTCGTTCGACCGTCTTCTCCTCGAAGACCTGCCGAGGCGTGATCACCAGACCCGCCCTACGTGCCCTCGACGCCAACTGCATCGACATGATCGAGTCGCCGCCCAACTCGAAGAACCCGTCGTCCGCACCCACCCGCTCCAGCCCGAGGATCTCGGCGAACAGCGCGCACAGCTTCTCTTCCGTCGCTCCCACGGGTGCCCGGCCCGAGGCCCCTGCGCTGAGTTCGGGGGCAGGCAGGGCGGCCCGGTCGACCTTGCCGTTGACGGTGAGGGGCAGCGCGTCCAACGACACGAAGGCCGCCGGCACCATGTACTCGGGCAGGGCTTCACCGACGTACTCGCGGAGCTCCGGGACCTCGGCGCCGTGCGTCTGCGGGACGACGTAAGCGACGAGTTGTTTGTCGCCGGGGCCGTCCTCACGTGCGACGACCGCGGCCTGGGCAACGGACGGGTGCGCGGTCAACACGGCCTCGATCTCGCCGAGCTCGATACGGAAACCCCGCACCTTCACCTGCGCATCCGCCCGCCCGACGAACGACAGCTCACCGTCGGCGTTCCAGCGGGCCAGATCCCCCGAGCGGTACATGCGCCCACCGTCCACGAACGGGCAGGCCACAAACCGCTCCGCCGTCAGATCGGCACGCGCGACATAGCCGCGGGCCAGACCCGCACCCGTGACATACACCTCACCCGTGATCCCCGGCGGCACCGGGCGCAGGAAGGAATCCAGCACGAACACACGGGAGTTGGACAACGGACGACCAATAACCGGCGCCTCGTCCGCTGCCGCGATCCGGGCATCGACCCGACCAGCCGTGACCATGACCGTGGCTTCGGTGGGCCCGTAGGTGTTCCATACCTTCGCCGTGGGCGCCCACTTCGCGGCCAGGTCGGCACTGAGGCGCTCCGCACCCAACACCCAGGTCTTCATGCCGGAGACCTGCTCGGGGTCGAGGACTCCCAGCAGGGACGGGACCACACTGGCCGTGCTCACCCCGTGCGCGGCGATCATCCCGGCCAACGCGCCCGGCTCCGCCCGCTCCTCACCGGTGGCGATCGCCAGCGTCCCACCCGACCCCAGGACCACCGCCACATCCAGAATCGCCGCATCAAAACTGAACGACGCGAACTGCAACGTCACCACACCAGGACCCGCACCCAAAGCAGGCGCCATCGCCTGGACGAGGTTCACCACACCACGATGAGCGACCGCCACACCCTTGGGACGACCCGTCGAACCCGACGTGTAGATGACATAGGCCAGTTGACCGGCCTCTGCGACTCCAGGCAGATCCTCGTCCCCGGTCTCAGCCGGCACCTCTTCGAGAAGAACGACACGGGCCGGTCCGGCCGGCACCCGGGCAAGGGTCTCGGCCGTGGCCAGGACCACAGCCGCACCACTGTTTTCGACCATGTACCGCAGCCGGTCCGAGGGATAGTCGGGATCCAGCGGTACGAAGGCGCCCCCGGCCTTCCACACCGCCAACTCACCGACCACCATGTCCACACCACGCGGCAGGCACAGACCCACCACCCGCTCACGGCCCACCCCGGCACCCACCAGGAACCGAGCCAGCCGATCCGACCGCTCATCCAACTCCGCATACGACAACACCTCGTTGCCGCAACGAACCGCCACCACCTCCGGCGTCGCCCGCACAAAAGAACCAAACAGATCCAGCAGCGAGTCACCGACCACAGGTCGCCGCGTGTCGTTGAACTCCCCGACCACAGACGCCAGTTCGCTCACCTCCGTCACATCGACAGAGGCAACCCGCAACGAAGGATCAGCGACGACCTGCTCCAACACCCGCACCAACCGCCGCCCCACAGCACCCGCCTCCGCCCGGGAGAACAGATCCGGGCGATAGGTGAGGCGGACCTGGAGGCGTTCCGTCGGGGCGATTCCCACGGCCAGGGGGTAGTGCGTGCCGGCCAGGGTGTCCAACTGACGGATGGATACGGCGTCGTCGTCCCGGTCGGCGGAGGAGAGGGCGACCGAGTTCCGGGGGTAGTTCTCGAACATGAGCATGGTGTCGAAGGAGGCGCCGGGGCCTGCTACGCCTTGGATCTCGGACAGACCCATGTGCTGATGAGCCATCAGCTTGGTCTGTCGGTCCTGGAGGTCGGTCAGCGTCTCCAGGACCGACCGTGCGCCGTCCAACCGCACCCGCACCGGAAGCGTGTTGATGAACAGGCCGATCATCGACTCCACACCCGGCAACTCCGGAGGCCGACCGGCCACCGTCGCCCCGAAGACGACGTCCTCCCGCCCCGCCAACCGCGCCAACACCAACGCCCACGCACCCTGCACCACCGTGTTCACCGTCAGACCATGCGCGCGGGCAAGCGCCGCGAGGCCGCGAGTGGCCTCCCGTGAGAGGTCGACCGAGGTCTGTTCGGGAACGACGGACACCTTGCCCGGGTCGGCAGGCGCCACCAGCGTCGACTCCTCGACCCCGGCCAGTTCCGCGCGCCAGGCCTCCCGGGCCGCCGTCCTGTCCTGACGGGCCAGCCACGCCAGGTACTCGCCGTACGACTGCGTCCGCTGAAGTCCGGAGGCGTCGCCTTGAGCGGCGTAGACGGCCGCCACCTCGTTGAGGACGATCGGTGTCGACCAGCCGTCCAGGACGATGTGGTGGCTGGTGACGACCAGCCGGTGCCGGTCGTCGGCGAGGCGGATGAGCAGCAGCCGGAGCAGGGGCGCCCGGGTCAGGTCGAAGCGCTGAGCCGACTCCGCTTCCGCCAGCCGTTCGGCCTCGGCCTCCGCTTCGGCCTCCGGCAGGCCGGAGAGGTCGACCTCGTGCCAGGGCAGTACCGCGCTCTTGGCCACTACCTGGACCGACTCTCCGGTCGCGCACTCGTGGAAGCTCGCGCGGAGGACGGCGTGCCGTGCCACCAGCGCCTCCCACGAGGCCCGCAGCCGACGTGTGTCCAGTGGACCGTCGAGGGCCAGCGTCCGCCGGCTCTGGTAGACGTCCGGTCCTTCGTCGTCGTAGGCGGCATGGAAGAGCATCCCCTCCTGCAACGGGGAGAGCGGCCAGATGTCGACGAGGTCCGGGACCGCCTGTTCCAGCTCGTCCAGCGTCGTGCGGGCCAACTCCACCAGCGGGAAGTCGGAGGGGGTGTGTCCGCCTGCGGTGGGGGTGGCGGTGTGCGCGGCGAGACCGGACAGCAGGGTCGTCCATGCCTCGCCGAGCGCCTCGGCGTCCGCCGCGTCGAGAACACCCTCGGGCCAGCTCAGACTGACCGTCAGTTCCGGACCGGATGCGGTGTCGCGGATGACGGCGCCGGCTTCCAGAGCGTGCGTCAGGGGCATGTCCTGGTCCGCGGAACCGCCGACCGCACGCTCCCCGGCCATCTGCCAGGGCCGAGCCGGACCCGCGTCCGCCGAGGCCGCGGCAAACCGGCCCAGGTAGTTGAAGCCGATCTGCGGAGCCGGGGCCGCCGAAAGCACCTGCGCGGTCTCCGGGTTGAGATGGCGCAGGAGTTCGTGGCCCATCCCGTCACCGGGCACCGACCGGACCTGCTCCTTGACCACCTTCACCAGGTCGCCGGCCGCGGGTCCGCCCTGGGAGACCACGTCCAGATCGATGCCGGTCACGTCCAGCCGTACCGGCTGCACACTCGTGAACCAGCCCACCGTCCGTGACAGATCCACGTCACCGACCGGCTCGCGACCATGACCTTCTACATCCACCAACACGCTGGACACGCCGGGCCGCCAGCGGCCCACCGCCCCGGCCAACGTGGACAACAACACCTCATGCACACCGCAGTGGAACGCTACAGGCGTACGACCGGCCAACACGGCCGCCTGCCCGGAAGGCACCACCCACTCCAGGCGCCGCAACGTGCCGGCCACATCCACGGCCGGATCCAGCGACCGACGGCCCAACGTCGGGCTCTCCTCGCCCAACAGGGCAAGCCAGTCACCGAGTTCGGCAGTCCGCTCGGAGCTGAGGGCCTGCTCGGCCAGTACTCCCGCCCAGCGACGGAACGACGTCCCCACCGGATCGAGCACGGCCGTCCGACCGGCGGCCAGATCCTCGTACGCCGTCTGAAGATCCGGCAACAGGATCCGCCACGACACCCCGTCCACCACCAAGTGATGGACCACCAGAGCCAGTCGGCCCACCCGGCCCGGACCCGCATCCACCCACACGACCTGGACCATGACCCCGGCCGCCGGATCGAGACGGCCGACCGCCTCACGAGCCGCACGCCCCGCCACCGCGTCCAACTCCTCGGCGCCCGCCTCAACTCGAGTGATCAAGTCGGCCCCCTCCACGGAACCCGGCTCGCCCACCACCAGCTTCAACTCGTCCCCGACCACCCGCGCCCGCAACATGCCGTGACCGTCCAGCAGCGCACCCACAGCCCGGCCCAGCACCGCCAGGTCCAGATCCGCCGGCGCACCGGCAATCACCCACTGCGCGAACCCCGGGCGTGTGCCCCGCTCGCCCAGTGCCCGCATGACAGGCGTCCACGGCACTTCGCCGACGCCCACATCACCGGTACGCGCAGCGCCACTTGCGCCCGTCGCCTCCGCGACCAGCGCCAACCGCTCGACAGTCTTCTCCTCGAAGACCTGCCGAGGCGTGATCACCAGACCCGCCCTACGCGCCCTCGACGCCAACTGCATCGACATGATCGAGTCCCCGCCCAACTCGAAGAACCCGTCGTCCGCACCCACCCGCTCCAGCCCGAGAACCTCCCCGAACAGCCCGCACAGCAGCTCCTCGACGGCGCCCACCGGCGTCCGTCCGGATACCTGGCCGGCGAAGTCCGGGGCGGGCAGCGCGGCCCGGTCCACCTTGCCGTTCGACGTCAACGGCAGGGCGTCCAGGACGACCACCACCGCCGGCACCATGTACTCCGGCAGGGCTTCGGCCACGTGCTGCCGTACCAGTGCGGGATCGGCGTCGAGGCCTTCGGGGACCACGTAGCCGACGAGCCGCTTCTCGCCGGGTCGGTCCTGGCGGGCGACGACGACGGCCTGGCCCACGGACGGGTGGGCGGACAACACCGCCTCCACCTCGCCGAGTTCGACCCGGAAGCCGCGAATCTTCACCTGCTCGTCGGCGCGGCCCACGAAGAGCAGTTCACCGTCGTCGGTCCAGCGCACGAGGTCGCCGGTGCGGTACATGCGCTCGCCCGAGGCGAACGGGGAGGCGACGAAGCGGTCCGCCGTGAGCCCCGCGCGTCCCAGGTAGCCACGCGCGAGGCCGGCGCCCGCGATGTACAACTCCCCTGCCACACCCGGCGGTACGGGCTGGAGGAAGGAGTCCAGGACGTAGGTCCGCCGGTTGCCGAGCGGGCGGCCGATGGGGAGCAGCTCCGGCGATGCGTCGCCGGGGTGCAGGACGTGGGAGGTGGCGCAGAGGGTGATCTCGGTCGGGCCGTACAGATGCCTGACCGCGATGTCCGGGCACACCTCCCGCGCACGGCGTACGGAGGCGGCCGGCACCACGTCGCCGCCGGTCAGTACTTCACGCAGGCCGGAGAGGCTCTCCGGGGACTCCTCGGCGAGCACCCGGAACAGTCCGGCGGTGACATGCGCGGCCGTCACGCCTTCGGCCACGGCCTGGCGCAGTCGTTGGGCATCGACCGCACCGGGCCCGGCGACGACCACGCGGCCGCCCGCGGCGAGCGGTACCCACACCTCGAACAGCGAGACGTCGAAGGCGTGCGGGGCGTGCATCAGCACGGCGTCGCCCGGACCGACCGACCAGCCGCGTTCTCCGACGAGAGCGGCGACGCTGCCGTGCGGCACGGCGACGCCCTTCGGCACACCGGTCGAGCCGGAGGTGTACATCACGTAGGCCAGGTCGTCCGCCGTCGGCAGGTGCGGGCCGTGCACGTGCAGGTCGTCCCCCTGCTGCGCGGTCGCCAGCACGGCGGCCGCCACCGCCGGGGCGTCCAGCACCAGCGCGTCCGGGGCGAGGTGTGCGGGGAGCGCGTGCCGGGTCTGTTCGGTGCAGACCACTGCCACCGGGGCGGAGTCGGTCAGCAGGAACGCGATCCGCTCGGCGGGATAGCCCGTGTCGACGGGTACGTACGCGGCCCCGGCCTTCCAGATCGCCAGGAGGGTCACCAACAGGTCGGCGGACCGGTCCATCAGTACGGCCACACGGTCGCCGCGACCGACGCCCTGACCCGTCAGGTACGCGGCCAGCCGCGCGGAGGCCGTGTCCAACTCCTCGTACGACAGGTGCGCCCGACCGTCCACGACAGCCGTTGCGGTCGGCGCTCGGCGCACCTGAGCGGCGAACAGCTCCGGCACGGAGTCGCCGGTGGTCGGGGCCGCCGTGGCGTTCCAGTCGTCGACGACCTGTCGGTGCTCGGACCCGGTCACCACGCCGAGCCGGCCGACCGGAAGCGAGGGATCGGCCACCATCTGCGTCAGCACCCGCACGAACCGGTCGAAGACCGACTGTGCGGCATCGCCGTCGAAGAGGTCCGGCCGGTGGTCGAGCTTGACACGCATCGTGTCGCCGGGTGCCACGACCAGCGTGAACGGGTAGTGCGCCGCCTCCTGGCCGCCGGCGAGACGGATCGCGAAGCGGTCCGGGCCAGCCGGCCGTGCGGAGGGCAGGGGGTAGTTCTCGTAGACCACGAGGGTGTCGAAGACCGCGCCGGGACCGACCAGGCGCTGGATCTCGGTGAGCCCCACGTGCTGGTGGGACATCAACGCCGACTGGCGCGCCTGGAGATCCGTCAGCAGGTCGAGGAGGGGCTGAGCTCCGTCGAGGCGCACCCGCACCGGAAGGGTGTTGATGAACAGACCGATCATCGACTCTACACCCGGCAACTCCGGTGGCCGGCCGGCCACCGTCGCCCCGAACACCACGTCCTCCCGCCCGGCGAGCCTCGCCAGGACCAACGCCCACGCACCCTGCACCACCGTGTTGACGGTCAACCCGTGCGCGCGGGCCAGGCGCACCATGCCCTGCGCCACGTCCGCGGGGATCTCGGTGATCAGGCTCTCGGGGGTCACCGGCGTCCTGCCCGGATCGGCCGGCGCCACCAGCGTCGGCTCGTCGGTGCCCGCCAGTTCCGCCCGCCACGCGGCGCGCGCGGCTTCCTTGTCCTGTGTCGCCAGCCAGGCCAGATAGTCGCGGTAAGGGGTCACCCGAGGGAGCTCGGCGATCGTGCCGGTGTCGGTGCCCGTGGGCAAGGCAGTGGGGGTGGCGGTGGCCTCGTAGATCGTTGTCAGTTCATTGATGAGTACGGGTATCGACCAGCCGTCCATCACCACGTGATGGCTCGTCAGGACCATGCGATGCCGGTCCGTGCCGAGCTTGATCAGCAGCACGCGCAGCAGCGGGGCGGTGGCGAGATCGAAGCGCCGCGCATGCTCCTGGGCCACCAGCCGCTCGGACTCGGCGGCTGCCTCGGCCGTCGGCAACCCGGAGACATCGGCCTCCTGCCACGGCAGTACGACCTTGTGCGCGATGACCTGGACGGCTTCACCCGACTTACGCCGCCGGAAACCCGCGCGGAGCGCCGCGTGCCGGGCGAGCAGCACCTCCCACGCCCGGCGCAGTCGGTCCGCGTGGAGCGGGCCGATCAGGTCGAAGTTCCGTTGTCCCTGGTAGACGTCGGGGCCCTGGTCGTCGAACGCGGCGTGGAAGAGCATCCCCTCCTGCAAAGGCGAGAGCGGCCAGACATCTTCGACACGGGATCGGGTCATCGCTTGTCTCCTCAGCGGCTTGCGTCGAGATGTCTAGAAGTCGGTGTCGTCTGCGAACTCGGCCTCGAGTTCGTCCACTTCGTCCTGGGCTAGGTTCAGGAGCCCGAAGTCCGAGGGGGTGTGTCCGCCGGCGGCGGGCGCGTCGGTGTGTGCGGCGAGTCCGGCGAGTTGGTCCGTCCAGGCCGCGCCGAGGGCTTCCGCGTCAGCGGTGTCCAGCGCTCCTTCGGGCCAGCTGAGGGTGAGCGTCAGCTCCGGTCCCTCGGCAGTGTCACGGATGACGGCGCCCGCTTCGAGTACGTGCGTCACGGGCATGTCGGGATCGGCGGAACCGCCGACCGCGCTCTCCCCCGCCATCTGCCACGGTCGAGCCGGACCCGCGTCCGCCGAGGCCGCGGCAAACCGACCCAGGTAGTTGAACCCGATCTGGGCACTGGAGGCGGCTTCGAGGGCGGTACGGGTGTCCGGGTTGAGGTGGCGGAGGAGTTCGTATCCGTGACCGTCACCGGGGACTTGGGTGGACTGTTCCTTGACCGCCTTCACCAAGTCGCCCGCCGCTGCCCCGCCCTTGACCGCGTCCACCAGATCGACGTCGCCCACGTCCAGCCGTACCGGCCGCACACTGGTGAACCAGCCGACCGTCCGCGACAGATCGACGTCTCCTACCGGCTCGCGGCCATGGCCCTCAACATCGACCAACACGCTGGACACGCTGGGCCGCCAGCGGCCCATCGCCCCGGCGAGCGTCGACAGCAGCACCTCGTGCACACCGCAGTGGAAGACAGCCGGGGTCCGGCCGGCCAACGTGGCCGCCTGTTCGGCGGGCACCACCCAGTCGCGGTGCCGCAACGTACGGGTGACGTCCGTCGTGGAGTCCAGCGGCCGACGGCCCAGGGCGGGGTCGTCCTGTCCCAACAGAGCGAGCCAGTCGTCGAGTTCGGCGGTCCGCTCGGGGCTGAGGGCCTGCTCGGCCAGTACTCCGGCCCAGCGCCGGAAGGACGTACCCACCGGATCGAGTACGGGGGTCCGGCCGGCGGCCAGTTCCTCGTACGCCGTCTGAAGATCCGGCAGCAGGATCCGCCAGGAGACTCCGTCCACGACCAAGTGATGGACCACCAGAGCCAGTCGGCCCACCCGGCCCGGACCCGCATCCACCCACACGACCTGGACCATGACCCCGACAGCCGGATCGAGACGGCCCACCGCCTCACGAGCCGCACGCCCCGCCACCGCGTCCACTTCGTCGACGCTCGCTGCGACCCGAGTGATCAGGCCCGCCGGATCGACGGAACCGGGCTCGTCCACGATCAGTTTCGGCTCGCTGCCGAGCACCCGCGCCCACAACATGTCGTGCCGGTTGAGCAGTACGCCCACAGCTCCGCTCAGTGCATCCGGGTCCAGGTCCGCCGGCGCACCGGCCACCACCCACTGCGCGAACCCCGGGCGAGCGGATCGTTCACCCACCGCTCGCATGGCGGGCGTCCAGGGCACTTCGCCGACGCCCACATCACCGGTACGCGCAGAGCCACTCGCGCCCGTCGCCTCCGCGACCAGCGCCAACCGCTCGACGGTCCTCTCCTCGAAGACCTGCCGAGGCGTGATCACCAGACCCGCCCTACGCGCCCTCGACGCCAACTGCATCGACATGATCGAGTCGCCACCCAACTCGAAGAACCCGTCGTCCGCGCCCACCCGCTCCAGCCCGAGGATCTCGGCGAACAGCGCGCAGAGCAGTTCCTCGACCACACCCTGCGGCGCGCGACCGACGGCACCTCCCTCACCGCGATCGGGGGCGGGCAGGGCGGCCCGGTCGACCTTGCCGTTGACGGTGAGGGGCAGTGCGTCCACCGACACGAAGGCCGCCGGCACCATGTAGTCGGGCAACCGCTGGGCGGCGAACGCCCGCAGATCCCCGCCGGACGGCACTGCACCACCGACCTCGACCACATACGCGACGAGTTGTTTGTCGCCGGGGCCGTCCTCACGCGCGACGACCACGGCCTGGGCAACAGCCGGGTGCGCGGTCAACACGGCCTCGATCTCGCCGAGTTCGATACGGAAACCCCGCACCTTCACCTGCGCATCCGCGCGGCCGACGAATGACAGCTCACCGTCGGCGTTCCAGCGGGCCAGATCCCCCGAGCGATACATGCGCCCGCCGTCCGCGAACGGGCAGGCCACAAACCGCTCCGACGT
>NZ_JBIVKB010000039.1:0-13729 GCF_044750545.1 Streptomyces sp. NPDC088794
GGGGCTTCTCGCCACTCGGGGGCGGCCCCCGGGGGCGCCCCCCCCCCTCAGTCGCGGGCCCCCCCCCCCCACGCCCACGACCCCATGTGCACGGCCGAACCCTGGTACCGGAAACCGGGCGTCCAACCGTCCGCTTTCGACACTCGGACGCCCGGCCTCGTCGGCGCTCAGCCGATCTGCGGCACCTCGTCGCTGACCCGCACCGCGAACTCCGACCACAGGTCGGCGAACTGACGGGCCAGGTCGGCAACGATGTCGGTGCAGTGCGGGGGGACGTTGTTGATGATGGCGTCCCACTCCTCCTTGCGCACCGTGTGCAGCGCGAGCAGGCGCAGCAGGTTGCGTCCCGTCTCCGTGAACCGCAGGGCCGGGTCGGCCGTCAGACGTTTCACGAGCGCGGCCCGGTCCAGTACCGGCTCCCCGCGGGAACGGCCGCCCGGGCGGGCGAGCCCCAGTGCGGTGACCTCGGACCGGTCGGTCCGGGTGTCGGTCGCGCCTCGGCGCCTGCGCGGCAGCGGGTCCTCGCCGTTGCGCAGCCGGTTGCGTACGTCGCGGGCCGTCTCCGGGGAGATGCCCGCCGCCCGGGCCACCTGACGTAGTGACAGGCTCGGGTCCTCGGTGAGCAACTCCTGTGCGTGCAGCCGCCCCACGCTGCCGTCGACCGGTCGCAGCCGGCCGTCCTGGCCCAGGCGGTGCCCGGTCGACCCGGCGTCCGAGCTCATCCGGCGCCGCAGGTCACCGACGGTCCCCGGGGAGATCCCGGTGACGGAGGCGACCCGCCGGTCCGACCACTGAGGGTGCGTCACGATGATGCGGTCGGCGGCGCGTTTACGGTCCGACAGGGCCAGTGGCAGACCGTGGGCGACGTTCAGTCTCACCGCCAGGACGAAGGCCGCCGCCTCGTCCCCGTCGAAGAACCTGGCGGTGATGGTGTGTCCGCCCCGAAGGCGGGTCGCCTTCAGCCGGTGGAAGCCGTCGATGACACGCATCGTCGACCGGTGCACCGTGATGGGCGGCAGCGGATCCTGGATCGCGGCGAGTATCTGAATGTGTTCGGGCCGCTCTCCGGCCAGTCGTGGTGAACCCGAGAGATCGAGCGTGTCGATTTCGACTTCCACGACCGGCTGTTGATCGAGTTCTTCCTCCTCGGGTTCCGTCCCGGCGCCTCGCTTTGCCTGGGATTGCGGGAACCACCCTGTTTCCAATGCCCTCGACTCCCCCCGGACGATGTTGAGCAAAAGATCTCAGCGGTTATCGTGCTTCCGCGTATGTGTCCGAAATTAACAGCATCGAATCCACATCGAAACCCCTGCTCGCAGCGCCCGGACGACCCTTACACCCCCTGTTTCCTAGGGGTTTCGAGAGCCGGGTAAACGGCGGGAATGGCACGTTCCTCGGAGGAGTGGGAGGTGCCGTGGGAGGTCAGTTCGCGCGGGCGACCCGGCGGGCGCCGGGACGGGAGGCCAGCGGCATGGCGAGGGAACGGCCCATCAGCGGCGACAGGATGGTGACGGCGTCGGCGATCTCCCGGATGTCGTCTCCGGTGAGTGCCTGTTCGCCGTCGCACAGCGCCTGTTCGGGCCGCGGGTGCACATCGACGATGACACCGTCCGCGCCGGCCGCGAGCGCGGCTCGGGCCAGTGGTACGACCAGATCGCGGCGGCCCCCCGAGTGCGAGGGGTCCACGATGACGGGCAGGTGCGACAGCCGCTGGACGACCGGGACGGCGCTGATGTCCAGGGTGTTGCGGGTGGCGCTCTCGAAGGTGCGGATGCCGCGCTCGCACAGCACGATGTCGAGGTTGTCGCGCTGGGCGATGTACTCGGCGGCACTGAGCCATTCGTCGATGGTGGCGCTCAGACCACGCTTGAGCAGGACCGGCCGGCCCGACCGGCCGACCGCCTGGAGCAGCGCGAAGTTCTGCATGTTGCGGGCACCGACCTGAAGCATGTCGGCGTAGGAGGCGACCATGTCGACGTCGCCGGGGTCGATGACCTCCGTGACCACCGGAAGTCCCGTCTCCGCGCGGACCTCGGCGAGGATCCGCAGACCGGCCTCGCCCAGTCCCTGGTAGGAGTAGGGCGAGGTGCGCGGCTTGAACGCGCCGCCGCGCAGCAACGAGGCGCCCGCCTTCCGGGCCAACAGCGCGGCCTGGAGGGTCTGTTCGGCGCTCTCCACCGCACAGGGCCCGGCGATCAGGCTGAGCGTGCCGGGCCCGATCGGCACCCCGCCGACCCTGACCACGGAGCGCGCCGCATGATGCTCCCGACTGACCAGCTTGTACGGGGCGGACACACGCATGACCTGGAGGACGCCGCGGCGACCGCCCAGGTTGAGTGCCTCGAAGTCCTCGACGTCACCGACGAGTCCGACGATGGTGCGGGAGACTCCGCGGCTGACGAAGGCGTCCCCGCCTGCTGCGCGCACGAGTTCGACGACGGCCTCTATGTCTTCCTGGGTGGCTTCCGGGGCCATCACCACGACCATGACTACTCCTCTGTCTGCTGACTGCTGCACGACGCGGACGACATGCGCGGGGCGGGGCAGCGACACCCCCTCCGTGCGGGGGATCACCGGCGGGGGTGTCGCCGTATCAGGTGGTGGCCAGGGCCTCGGTGGGCGGCAGCCGGGCGGCGCGGACGGCCGGGTAGAAGCCGGCGAGGCCGCCGATGGCGAGGGTGGCGCCGACGCCACCGACCATCGCCCACAGGGGCACCACGGACGGCAGCCCCTGGTAGGCGGCGTAGCCGGCCGTGACTCCGATGCCCAGGAGCACGCCGCCGAGTCCGCCGAGCGCGGACAACAACAGTGCCTCGGACAGGAATTGGGTGCGGATCTGTCCGCGGGTGGCGCCCAGTGAACGGCGCAGGCCGATCTCGGAGCGCCGTTCCAGTACGGAGATCACCATCGTGTTGGCGACGCCGACACCGCCCACCAGCAGGGCCACACCGCCCAGGCCCAGCAGCAGTCCGCTGAGCGCGTCGTCGGTGGCCTCCTTGGCGGCCAGCGCGTCGGAGGGCCGTGAGACGTTGACGCCGCTGGGGTTCTCCGGGTTGGCGGTGGCGCCGAGGACGGCCTGCACGTCGTTGACTGCGGAGTCGTCGGTCCGTGTGTAGACGGCCGTGGGGTACCCGTCGAAGTCCAGGAGCTGCTCGGCGACCGGCCATCCCACGAGGGCCGCGGAGTCCAGTTCCGGCAGGAGTTCGTTGGGGGCGAGCAGGCCGACCACGGTGAACCACCGTCCGCCGATCCACACCTGGACGTCCTCGCCCGCCTGGTGGACGCCGACCTGCTGCGCCGCCTTGGCGCCGAGCACGACCGCCGGATAACGGCTGTTGGCGCCGTTCAGCCACCGTCCGTCGACGAGCTCGGCCCCGATGCTCTTCGGCAGGTCCGTGCGGGCCGCGTTGACGGTGAGGCCGCCGGTCTCCTCCTTGGGTATGTGGTCGTTGCGGTAGATCTTCGCGCTCGTCTTGCCGATGGCGGAGACCGACTCGACGGCGTCGATGTTGCCGATCATGCCGACCGCCTCGTCGGGCAGATGCGCGGTGTCGCCGCTGATGGACTGCCCCGGGGTGACGGTGAGCAGGTTCGTGCCGAGGGACGCGAGCCTGCGGTTGAGTCCCTCGGTGGACGAACTGGAGATGCCGACCACCGAGACCATGGCGGCGATGCCGATCGCGATGCCGAGCGCGGACAGGAAGACCCGCATCGGCCGGGACCGCAGACCGGAACCGCCCACGCGGACCACGTCGGCCGGGCCCATCCTGGCCGGCTTGGGGCGGGTCGGCGGCGGCAGCGCCGCCCAGTCCCGTTCCACCGTGTCCGGCTCGGTGTGGAGCGTGCTCATGAGGTGATCTCCTGGGGGACTCGGTCGGCGAGTTCCGCCGGGCGGCCGGAGTCGTACTCGATCAGGCCGTCCCTGACCCGGACCTCGCGGGGCAGGGACCCGGCGATGTCCCGGTCGTGGGTGATGACCACCACCGTGGTGCCCGCCTCGTGCAGTTCGTGCAGCAGCTCCATCACCACGGCGCCCGAGCGGGAGTCCAGCGCGCCGGTCGGTTCGTCGGCGAGCAGCAGCGGCGGATCGCCGAGTACGGCGCGGGCGATGGCGACGCGCTGTTTCTCACCGCCGGACAGCTGGTGCGGCTGGTGGTCGAGCCGGTGGCCGAGGCCGACCCGGCGCAGCGCGGTCTCGGCCTTCCGGCGCCGCCAGGCGCGCGGCCTGCCGCTGTAGAGCAGCCCGTCCGCGACGCTGTCCACCGACGCCACGCCGGGGGCGAGGTGGAACTGCTGGAAGACGAAGCCGATGGTGCCGGCCCGCAGTGCGGACAGTTCACGGTCGGAGAGCTCGTCCGTGAGATGTCCGGCGATGCTCACCGTGCCGGCGGTGGGCCGGTCGAGGGTGCCCATGATGTTGAGCATCGTCGACTTGCCCGAGCCGGACGGCCCGACGATGGCGAGCAGTTCGCCGCGTCGGATGACGAGGTCGGCGCCCTTGAGGGCGTGGACGTCGCCGTAGGTCTTGGTGACCCCGCTCAGATGGACGACGGGGTGGGACGGACCGGTCACTTGGGAACCCCCACGACCATGCCGGCCTTGATACCCGTCCCGGTCACCTCGACCAGGTTGCCCGCGAACATGCCGAGCTTGACCGGGACGTACGCGACACCCTTGTCGGTGACGGCCTCCAGGGCGTAGCCGCCGCGTTGCGCGGTGAGCGCGTTGACGGGTACGGCGAGGACGTTCTCGCGGGTCTCGGCCTTGAGGACCACGTCGACCTGGGCGGCCTGGTAACGGCCCAGCTTCTTCTGGTCCTTGATCTCCAGCTGTACGGGGATGGTGGCCTCGTCGCTGCCGCCGCTGCCGGACTGCTGGCCCGAGTCGCTGCCGGAGCCACTCTGGGTGGGCGGCGGGGTGCCGACGTCGGTCACCACGGCCTCGACGGTGGTGTCGTCGGGGAGGGTGACGGTCGCCCTGGTGCCCTTCTTGACGAGGTCCTCGTACTGCGGGTCGAGGTCGACGTTCACGACCCGCGCGGTGCCCGTCCAGGACAGCAGGCTGCCGCTGAGGAGGGCGCCGGGGACCGACTTGACCTCGGCGACGCGGCGGGCGCTCGACGCCACGACGGCGTCGCCCACCTGGACGGTGCCGGTCTCGGGCCGGTCGAGGTCCTCCTGCCATTCCTCGACGGCGTCGGCCGTGCCGGACGTGTAGGTGTCGTCGACGGTGAAGCCCGTGTAGCCGAGGGCCTTGAGGTTCTTCTCGAGGATCTTGACGTCCTCGCCCTCGTCCCCGGTCTCCAGGGTGCGGTACAGGGGGATGGAGCCGTACAGCAGCGGCACCTTCTCCTGTCCGACGCGGTAGACGGTGTCGCCCCGCTTGAGAACGACGCCGTCGGTCGGCAGCCAGGTGATGACGCCGGCGGCGGTGCTCCCGCCGGAGCCCTGCTGACCCGTGCCCGAGCCGGTGCCGGCCGAGGCGGCCGGGGCCTGTACGTCGGTCGCGTCGCCGTAGCTGAGGTTGCCGTTCACCGTCTCGGTGGCGGTCAGCGTGGTGCGCTGCACCTTGGTCGTGGCGGGCGGCCCGGACGGCGCGGTGTTCGCGGAGCCCTCGCCGTCGCTGCCGAACGTTCCGGACGCGGCCATCCCGGCGGCCGCGGCCACCGCGATGGCGATCACCACGAACAGCGCGGTGCGCAGCGGACGGCGCCTGCGGCCGCCGCGGGCGGGTGCCTGGTCGTCGGCGTCGGATCCGCCGTCGCCGCCCGTGGTGGCGGGCGGCTCGGCACCCTCGCCGGCCCGGGTGTCCGCCACGGTGTCCGGTGCCCTGCGCTCCAGTGCGTTCGGTTCCTCGCCGCGCACGGCGAGCTCGGTCTCGTCGGAGGTCGTCACTGGCCCGGCCCCGGTCCCAGCATCAGGCCGCCGCCCGGGTACTTGTCCTGGCAGGCCTGCTGCGCCTTCTGGAACTGCTCGGGCGTGATCCCCGCGGCCTTGGGGTCGATGGTCATGTTGCCGCCGTTGATCTCCGGGTCGGGCAGCTTGGTGAGCCCGTTCTCCCGCAGGCACTTGGCCCATTCGGCGACCTTGGCCGAGTCGAGCTGGCCGCCGCCGGCGGCCGCGCCGCCCCCGCCCTGCGGCATCTTGTCGCGGCAGGCCTCCTCGGCCTTCTGGTACTCGCTGGAGTTCGGGTCGACGTCACCGGGGCTGATCCGGACCCCACCGGTGTCCTGCTGTGGGTCGGGGAAGCTCGGGACGCCGTTGGAGCGCATGCACTGCGCGTAGTCCAGGGCCTTCTCGAAGGGGCTGGTCGGCGAGGCCGAGGCGCCGGCGCCGACGTCGGTCGACGCCTCGGTCTTGGGGTCGTCGGAGCAGCCGGTCACGAAGAGGGCGACAGCGAGTGCCGACGCGGCCAGTGCGGTGTGCGAGAGAGCTCGCTTCTTCGGAGTGAACATGCGCCCAGTTCTACGCAGCGGCCGGTCACACGACGGACACAAAAGACGGCACCAGCAACACCCATGACATCGGGACACGAAGAGGCCCGGTGGGCTGCGGGACGAGGGGCTCTCGTCCCGCAGCCCACCGGGCCGTGGATCGACGTGCGGTGGTCGGTCAGGCGGCGCTCCCGGAAGCCGCCGTACGGGCGCCGTCGGGGGTCGCGGGAGCGACGCCGATCAGCGAGGCCAGCATCGAGATGAAGTCCGACAGGGTCGGATGCTCGACGACGGCTCGGGTGTCCAACTCGACCTGGTAGGCGTCCTCTACGTCGGTCAGGACGTTCAGCGCCGCCAGCGAGTGACCGCCGAGGGCGAAGAAGTCGTCCGTGTCCCCCACGTCCGGTACGCCGAGTTCGGCACACCACAGGGAGACCACGAACCGGCGCAGCTCCCCCGGGCCGGCCCGGCCGGCGGTGTCCTCGTTCATGGTGCCCCCCTCGTGCTCATAGTGTCTTCCCCGTGTTTCATGGTGTCCCCTCGCCGTTCATGGAGTGTGATCGCGCCCGAGGGACACCGCGTCGCGGCCCCCCGCACCGATCCGGTCAGCCCGGCACCCGGTGCCGGAATCTTGAGCAGGACCTTGCCGTCGTCGTCCGACTGGTCGAAGACCGCGGGCACGAACAGCGCGCACATGCCGCCGCCCACGCATCTGTCGCGGTCGACCTCGATCTCCAGCTCCCCGTCCACGCGTTCTCCTCTCACCAGGCCACCGGCAGCCGCTCCAGCCCGTAGGCGGGCGACCTGACTCGGAAACGCACCTCGTCGGCGGGTACGGCCGGGCGCAGCGAAGGGAAGCGGGTCAGCAGCGCGGTGAGCGCGACGCGTAGTTCGACGCGGGCCAGCGCGGCGCCCAGGCAGTGGTGGATGCCGTGTCCGAAGGCGACGTGGGGCACCGGGGCGCGGCCGGGGTCGAAGCGGTCAGGGTCCGGGGTGAGCGCGGGATCGCGGTTGGCCATCGGCAGCGAGCAGACGACGTTCTCGCCCGCGTGGACCAGCTCCCCGCCGATCACGACGTCCTCCAGGGCGATCCGGGGTGTGGGGGCGTGCGGGACGGACAGATAGCGCAGCAGCTCGTCGATCACCCGGTCCGCGGTCTTCGGGTCGGCGCGCAGGGCGGCCAGTTCGGCGGGGTGTTCCAGCAGGACGAGTGTGCCCAGGCCGATCATGCCGGAGATGTTGTCCAGTCCGGCGAGCATCAACAGGACGCACAGGCCGCGCAGTTCCTCGTCGGTCAGCTCGTCGCCGTGGTCGCGCACGAGGGCGCCGAGGAAGCCGTCGTCGGGCTCCTTGCGCTGCCGTTCCACCAGGCCGGTGAGGTACCGCAGGAACGACTCCCCCGCGCCGGCCCGGCGTTGCCGTCCCCGTGCGGCCGACAGGTGCGCGTGGCCCCGGCGCAGGAAGTCGTCGCGGTCGTCGCGGGGCACTCCGATCAGCTCGCACAGCACCGCTCCCGGCACCGGCGACGCGAACCGCTCCACCAGGTCGGCGGGCGGCCCCAACCCCTCCATGGCGTCGAGGCGTTCGGTCACGGTCTCGGTGATGTACGGCTCCATCCCGCGCAGACATCGGAGGGTGAACTCCGGTGTCAGCAGGCGGCGCAGCCTGGTGTGCTCGGGCGGGTCGTAGTCCATGAGCTGACCGACGGACTGCTCCGGCCGGCCGCTGTCGGGCGCCGCCGGCCCGTGCGGGGTGCCGGTGCGCCGGCGGGTGGAGAAGCGCGTGTGGTCGCCCAGGACCTGGCGCACCTCCTCGTACCCGGTGACCAGCCAGACCGGCCGGCCGTCCGTGCCGGGGCCCACGGGCAGGCGCACGACGGGGCGGCCGCCGGTGAGTGTGCGCAGGTCGTCCGAGGGGTCGAAGCGGGTGCGGCGGGTGTGTACGGGCACGGCGGTCGTCTCGCGTGGCATCTCGTCCCCTACCAGGTGACCGGCAGCGCGTCGACGCCGTAGTTGGGAGCGAGCGTGCGATAGCGCAGTTCCTCCGGCGGCACCGCGGGCCGCAGTTTGGGGAAGCGGGCGAGCAGGGCCGGGAAGGCGATCCGGAGGGTCAGCCGGGTCAGCGGGGCGCCCAGGCAGTAGTGGATGCCGTGTCCGAAGGCCAGGTGGGAGGTGATCTCCCGGGTGATGTCGAGTTCCTCGCGGGGGGCCTGCGGGGACGGCACGGCCTGGAAGCGGTTGACGGCCATCAGTGAACACACCACGGTCTCCCCCGCCTTGACCTCGTGCCCCTCGATGGTCAGGTCCGTCAGTGCGGTGCGCGGGGAAGCCGTCGCGATGACCGAGACGTACCGGATCAGCTCCTCGACGGCCCGGTCGACCACCTCGGGCCGGTCCTGGAACAGGGCCAGTTGGTCCGGATGCTGCATCAGCGCCAGGGCGCCGAGGCCCAGGGTGCCCGCGACGTTCTCGAACCCGGCGGCCATGGTGGTGGCCGCGGTGCCGACCAGTTCGTCGTCGGTGATGTCGTCGCCGTGCTCCCGGATCAGCCTGCCGAGCAGGTCCTCGCCGGGGTCACGCCGCTTGTTCCCGATCAGCTTGTGCATGTACGCCATGTAGGCCTTTCCGGCCGCCTGTTGCTGCTGCCGGCTGCGGTTGGTGGCGCGCGTGATGTCGAGGTTCCGGGCCAGTTCGGCGTGGTCGTCCTGCGGGATGCCGAGCAGCGCGCAGCTGACCAGACCGGGCACGGGCCAGGCGAAGTGGCGCATGAAGTCGGCGGGCGGACCGGCCAGTTCGAGGGCGTCGAGCCGGTCCGCGACGATGTCCGCGATGAGGGGCTCCAGCCGTCGCATGCGGCGCAGGGTGAACTCCGGGGTGAGGAGCTGGCGGAGCCTGGTGTGCTCGGGCGGGTCGTACTGGAGGAGGTTGCCGGGCTGGATGAGACGGCGGGAGTCCTCCTTGCTGTCCGCCGGGGGCAGGGTGCTGAACCGCTCGGCGTCGCCGAGGACCGTGCGGACCGTCTCGTTGCCGGAGGCGAGCCAGGCACGCGCCGAGGTGCTCGGTGCGGCGGTCTCCGTGAAGGGGCACTCCCGGCTCGTACGACCCAGTTCGGGCAGCGGATCGAGTCCGGCCCGGCGGTTGTGCAGGGGTATTTCCGGGGGTTTCGGCATCGGCGATTCCCTTTCTCAGTTCTCACCGCGGGTTCCGTGGCCCACCGTCCGAGTGTGAAATCGCACGGCGTGGGCGTCAACGAATGTCCAACTGACCAATTCCGGGGGGAAATACGGGGGTGCCGGAATCTCACTCCTTTTCCGCGCCGACGTATTTCCCGAGTTTCTCGGTGAGCACGCGTCCGATGTGCGCGGCCGGGGTGGGCTTGAGCATCTCCTTGTGGCGGGCGGCGATCTCGTGCGACTCGACGTCTCCGCCGACGTACGGCGTCCAGCTCGCGACGGCCTCCCGTACGGGCTTGTCCTCGGGGCGGTCCTGCGTCGCGACGAAGACCAGCAGGTCGCCCCGGATGTGACCCGGTGTGTGGTCCGGCATGAATCCGGCCGTGTTCTGTATGACCTTCCTGACGTTCTCCAGCGCCGGGCCGCTCACACCGGTGATGTCCTGGCCGCCGGGGCCGCGCTGCATCCGGCGCCCGCTGTCCCGTCCTTCGGGTGTCTCCTCGTCGTCGTAGGTGTACAGGGACGTGCCGACGCCGTTCCGGGGGTAGGCGTCGAGCATCGCGAGGAGGGCCACTTCCTCGCCCAGTTCCTCCAGCCGGGCGGCCACGGCGTGGGCGAGGACCCCGCCGAGTGACCAGCCGAGCAGGTGGTAGGGGCCGGTGGTCTGCACCGAGCGGATCTGCTCGGCGTAGTCCGCCGCCATCTCCTCGATGCTGTCCGCCGGCGGTTCGGCGCCGGTCAGACCGCGTGCCTGGACGCCGTAGACCGGCAGGTCCTGCGGCAGGTACTGGAGGAGGGCGGCATAGATCCAGCTCAGGCCGGTCGTCTCGTGCAGGCAGAACAGCGGCGGGCGGTCGCCCGTGGCGCGCAGGGGGAGCAGCACTTCCAGCTCCCGGCTGTCGGTGACCGTGCGCCGGGCCCGGGACGTCCTGTCCCGCTCCTCGCCGGGGTCGCGCAGTACCAGCAGCCCGGCCGAACTCCGCCGCGCCCGTTCCCCGGTCCGCAGCATCCGCTCGCCCGCCTTTCCGTAGGGGGAGGCGACGAAGCGTTCGGCAGTCAGGGAGGCGCCGCCCGTGAGTCCGCGGGACAGCGGGGTGCCGGTCACATAGACGTCACCCACGACCCCCGGCGGAACCGGGCGCAGCAGGTCGTCCAGGACGAGTGCCCGGCTGCCGTGCACGGGCCTGCCCGCCGGAAGGCGCGCCGGCATCGAATCGCCGGGCAGCGGCCGGTGTTCGAGCCACGGCCCCGCCGTCCCGACCCCGGCGAGGCTGCTCACCAGCGGGGTCCGCGGATGCAGGTCCAGCCACTCGCGGGCCTCGTCGTCGACGACCGGCCGACCGTTCTCCACCACCGTGACCTCGGCGAACGGACGGTGTCCCGCCTCCGGTCCGATGACCTTCCGCAGCCGCTCCCGGGTGGTGACGAGGGTCGTGTCCTGCCCGTCGGCCAGGGCCACCGCGTCCTCTCCCGGCACGACGAACCGGACGCCACCGCCCGCGCTCAGCGACGCGAGCAGCGGTACGAGGAACGCGCCGACGGGAGCGCGCGCGTCCAGCAGCGCGGGTGCGGTGCCGGTGACCGCGGTACGCAGCCGGTGCGCCGTCTGGTGCAGCAGCGCCCGGTGGTCGACGACCGAGCCGAGAAGGGAGCCGTCCGCCACCGGCGCGTCGAGAACGACGGCAGCCTGACCGGGCCGGGAGGACGCGGGCACGGCTCCGTCGCTCGCCACGACGGCAGGGAACTCCGCGCCCTCCTGAGTCAGGTCGTCGATCCACAGCACCGGGATCCTGCTGTCCGCGTTCATCCGCCCCGCCATGGCCGCCGTGCAGACCAGCGCGGCGGGCCGACTGCGCGGCCCCGGACCGTCCGCGCCGCCGACGAACGGCCGGGTCGGATCGACGAAGGAGCACACACCACCGGCCTTCAGTACGCCGATCACGGCGACGGTGAAGCCCACCCCGGGCGGCAGCATCACGATGACCCGCTGCTCCGCACCCACGCCCCGCCGGGACAGCCGGCGCGCGAGCAGGTCGGTCACCGAGTCCAGCGCCCGGTAACCGAGCGCCCCGTCCTGCCCCTTCACCGCGACGGCCTCCGGCGTCCGTGCCACCTGCTCGGCGAGCAGACCGAGCACGGTGTCGTGGGCGAGGTCGCCCGCGGGGTCCACGGACTCGCCGACGAGCCGGCGCCGCTCCTCCTCCCCTAGCAGCACGTCCACCTCGCTCAGCCGCGCCTCCGGATCGGCCGCTACCTGCTCCAGCACCCGAACGAGCCGCTCCGCGAGCGCGGTCGCGGTCGCGGCGTCGAAGAGCTCGGTGGCGTACCGCAGCAGTCCCTCGATGCCGTCGGGCGTGCCGTCCCCGTGGGTGCGCTCGTTCAGCGCGAACCACAGATCCAGCTCGGTGTCGCCACGTACGCCGTCCAGCCGCGTGGTGCGCAGTCCGGGCAGGTCCGCCGCGTCCAGTTCGTCCACGCTCAGGTCGCTGACCTCCACCAGTACCTGGAACACCGGGTGGCGGGCCGCCGAGGCCGGCTGCCCGAGCACGTCCACGAGCCGCTCGAACGGCACGTCCGCGTGCCGCAGAGCCTCCTGGTTCACCTCCCGCACGCGGCGCAGCAGTTCCCGGTACGTCGGATCACCGGACGTGTCGGTGCGCAGCACCAGCGGGTGGGTCAGCGGCCCGACCACACCCTCCAGGTCACCTTCCTCGTAGCGCCGCGAGAGCCGGGTTCCGAGCACGATGTCGTCACCGGCACCGAGCCGCGTCAACAGCAGCGCCAGGGCTGCCTGTACGGCCATGGAGGCCGAGGCGTCCTCGGCTTCGGCGGTGTCCACCAGCCGGTCGTGCGCGTCCGCGTCGAGGCTCAGCGGCACGGACCCGGTCCGGTGGTCGGCCAGCACCGGTCGCGGCCGGTCGAACGGCAGCGGCAGCTCCGGCTCCAGATCGGCCAGCCGTTCCTTCCAGTAGGTGAGCTGGTCGCTGACGAGACTGTCCGGTTCCTCCGCGCCCCGCAGCAGCTCCCGCTCCCACAGCGCGTAGTCGGCGAACTGGAGCGACAGCGCGGCCCGTTCCGGCTTGCGCCCTGTCCGGCGGGCACCGTAGGCGGCGGCCAGGTCACGGACGACGATCTCCAGCGAGGCGTCGTCGGCGGCGATCCGGTGCACGACCAGCAACAGCACGTGCTCCGTGTCGGACAGTCCGAACAGGTCGGCCGCCCAGGGCAGTTGACGCGCCAGATCGAGCTCGCGACCCGAGCGCTCGGCGAGCAGTCCGGCGAGTTCCTCCTCGCCGGCGCGGGTCACGGACAATGCGGGCCTGGCCGCGATGTCGTCGGCGTCCAGGACCTGCTGACGCAGGTCGTCGGCTCGCCCGCCGGTGAACCGCGTACGCAGAATCTCGTGCCGCACGGCGACGTCCCCGAGCGCCGCCTCCAGCGCCGAACGGTCCAGAGCGCCACTGAGCCGCAGGGCGACCGAACTCCGGTGGGCGCCCCCCGCCTCCTCGGCCAGGCCGGCCATCAGCCAGGTGCGCTGTTGTTCCACCGAGACCGGTATCTCCTCCGGCCGTTCGGCCGGCCCGAGCTCCGGCCGTGCCTTCGCCGCGAGCATGCGGGCCACACCCACGGGCGTCGACGCGCCGAAGAACTGCCGCATGCTCAGGTCGGAACCGAGTTCCTCCCGGATACGCGCGGCGAGCCGCATCGCCAGCCCCGAATCACCGCCCAGGTCGAAGAAGTTGTCGTCGACGCCGACCCGCTCCAGTTCCAGCACCTCAGCGAAGAGCGCGCACAGCTTCTCCTCCGTCTCCCCGACCGGCGCACTGTCCGAGACCCGTCCCGCGAAGTCGGGGGCGGGCAGGGCGGCCCGGTCGATCTTGCCGTTGGGGGTAAGAGGCAGAGCGTCGAGGACGAGGAGCGCGGCCGGGACCATGTACTCCGGGAGCCGATCGGCGAGATGCGCGCGGACCTGGCGCATGTCGATGTCCTGCCCTTGGCCCTCGGGCCGGCTCTGCGGGACGAGGTAGCCGACGAGTTGTTTGTCGCCGGGGCCGTCCTCACGCGCGACGACCACGGCCTGGGCAACAGCCGGGTGCGCGGTCAACACGGCCTCGATCTCGCCG
>NZ_JBIVKB010000040.1:0-12400 GCF_044750545.1 Streptomyces sp. NPDC088794
ACCGACGAGACCGTCATGCCCACCGAACTCACCGCATAGCCTCAAAGACGAGATCACCTAGTGGCCGTCAATACACCACTCCAGCGGACGTGACCTGCAGGAGCTGCCGCGACGTTCGCCGCCAACGAGACCGCGATCCCCAGCAGAAACGCCAGCCACACGACAGCCCTTGCACGACGCCTCACACTCCGGGGCGAGTTGAGCAACCCGACTGTCGCGAGCAGCAACAATCCATCCACCGACAACGGCCACAACGTCGCGCTCACCGAGTCGGCCCCGCCCTGAAGAGCAAAGGTCCGCTGGTGCACGTACGAGGCATAGGAAGCCACCGACGCCACCACCAGCGCACAGCCACGTCGCACCCACGTCTCAAGACCGGTCCGATCGTGCACGGAGGTGGAGGGAACACCGCGGACCTCAGAAGATGCTTCGCGTGATCTCTCGTTCCACGCCCTCATCGGGGACCCTCCTCGCGGAGGCAGCACAGCGCCTGCTGTACCGCTGCGGTCTCAGAATCGGCCCGCTCGCGCCGAGACCAAGCACGCCTAGACACGCTCGGGCGGGCTGGTGTGGCTCGAGCTGAGTGCACGAGACTACCGTCGCGCCAACTCCCCTCACGGGAGGACTCGTTCAACAACATGTCATGGCGCCAGGCGCCGACGGCGCCCTGCCGCGCGCCCTTCAATGCCTCAACATCGAGTGCCGCCTTCCCTATCAAGTACCCAAAGCGAAACCGTGAGAGTACGCCTCTCCGATCGGCACTCACGACACCAAAGGGAAGGTGAAACGCACCGTCATACCGGATCTCGTCGTCAACACATTTCGTTGCAGTCGCATCGTCCATTTCACGCTCTTCGTATTCGCTCTATCACTCACAGCTCTGCGCACCGATTCAAAGAATGGCCAGGAGGAGGAAGTGAAGAGGAACATTCCTATCTCCGGTGCCTCTGTGAGGCGGAAGCACAGCTTCACATCGGGTTTGGGACCGCTCCCTGATCGAGCTGCCGCCCTCCGATCAGCAAGCGATCCTGGACAACCGCACGGCTCTCCCGTCTGGGCCATCGGGTCCAGGAAAGTCGTCCCATCACAGACATGCGCGGGATCAATGTCGTCGCCGAGGATCAAGCGGGTCACCACGTAGCTCCCTTCATCCAGGAGAATGGGGATACGCTCAGCACTCAACAGCAGCTCACGGTCATTTGCCGACAGCCGCGGGCTTCGTCGTCTGGCGTCGTAGAGGCGAGCAACGGTGACGGCTACGGCTTCGTCCTCCGTCACAAGAAGCCAACCGGGCAACGGCACAGAGAGTGCGGTGGGTTCCGTTGCCCAAAACCGACCGACCACTTCTTCAGCCAATGACGTCTCGGCCACGCCCACTCCCCTCAGAATCGAGATTTGTGGACTCAAGGTTGAGACGGGCTTGGGGACTTGGCCGTGCCGGGATTCTCGTGTAAAGCGAGGAGCGCTGCTCCGCTATGCAGCGCTGAGCGGATCGCGTTCCGGTCCGTGTATGACTCCCACGACCCAACGAACCGGAGCACTCACCGGGAAGACAGTGACGCGTACGCCGAAGTCGAGGAGGATCTCCTTGCGCGCTTGGACGTCCTTGGCCGCGTACCAACGGTCAGCGACTGTCTCGCCAGTTGGCCGTTGGAGCATCCCTGAGGGCCGCTGCGGCTCAAGTTCCAGGTCTGCCAACTCCTGTCCCATGGCTGCGTATTGCTTACGGAACCATTCCTCGTCATCCGGCGAGTCGTACAGACCAGTCTGTCGATCCGCGCGGAGCCTCGCCCTACTGGCCTGCAGCTCGGCGATGCGCTCCAGTACGCCGTTGCCCGGGTCGTAGACCGTCTCGACGATCATGCCGTCGCCGAATGTCGCCAGGAACCAAACCTCCACCACCGCGTCCAGGATGGTCGTCCGGATCAGCGGTGCCGGTCGACAACCCCGCCCGCTCGGCCACCCTTTGTTGCGAGCGGTGCAGACGTAGCGTGCCGGCAGAAGTTCCGACGTATAGGTGTACAGGCGATTGCGACAATTGCCGCAGAGCGCGAGCCCCGTCAGGAGGTGCGGCCGATTCGATCGGCGACCGGGCCGTTTGCGCGCCACGATGGCTTTCTTCAAGGCCTCATGGGTCTGCCGGTCCCAAAGCCCCTCGCACACACGGACGGGCTCGCCACGTTCGTCAAGGACCGGCTTGCCCTTGTGCATCAAGTAGCCCAGGGCCGCCTCTGACATGAGCACGGCCCGCAGACTCGTCTGGTACCAAGGACGGGCTCGCGCCGGGCGCCCGTACATCACCGCCAGATGATCCCTCGGCGATAACTCGCCCTCCCGGTTGAGGCGCGCGGCCTCACTGCTCGGAGTGATGTTCTCTGGGTCCGAAACGATGCGGCGAGCGACGTTGCGAATCACCGCTGCCGCGTGCGGGTGCAGCTCAACGCGGTCGACCTTGCCGCCCATCACGGTCCGCACATGCTGGAATCCGTAGGACGGCTTGTGCTTCGGACGGCCCGCAGCACGCATTTTGACCGTGGTGTGGCGGTTGCGACGCTGGATCGCCCGCAACTCCATCTGGGCACCCCACGCCTCCACCGTGAAACGGTTCTCGTCCACCTGGTCGTCCAGGTCCCACGGGCCGTCGTGGCCGTACGTGGCGAGCAGCTTTCCCTCGTCCCGCATCTTGTAGCCCGTGTTCAGGCAGTCGACGACATTGCGGCCCAGCCGGTCCACGGCAGCCGCGACGAGTCCGTCGTACGGGCCACGCTCGTCACGGAGCCAGGGCCCGAGCCTGGGTCGCGTCATAGGATCGGTGGCGCCTGAGACTTCCCAGTCGTCGGCCCAGCCGATGATGTGGCCGCCGACCGCTTCCGCAGCCGTGAGGACGTCCTCCCGCTGTCGCTCAGGCGACGAGGTGGCCGCCTTCATGCGCGAGAGTCGTCGTACTCCCAGCAGGCACTTTCCGCATCCGTCGTAGGAACGCTCGATCTTGTCCCATCTGGTGGTGGACATCCCCTTCTCCTGTTCCGCACACAAGGTACGGAGAATGGACGGCCACCCCCAGGATGATCTTGCCTACCCCAGGAAGCTCAACCGCACGTGACGGTTGGTATTAGAGATGTTGGTGTCCACCAGACATACCGACTGCCAAGTCCCCAGCTCCAACCGCCCACCCACCACCGGCAACGTCGCGTGCGGTGGCACGAACGCCGGGAGGACGTGGTCGCGGCCGTGGCCCGGGGTGCCGTGGCGGTGTTGCCAGCGGTCGTCGGCCGGCAGGAGGGTGTGCAGGGCGGCGAGGAGGTCGTTGTCGCTGCCGGCGCCCGTTTCGATGATCGCGATTCCGGCCGTGGCGTGCGGGACGAAGAGGTTGAGGAGGCCGTCGCGGTCGGCGGCCACCTCCCTCAGGAACGCCTCGCAGTCGCCCGCGAGGTCGACGACCCGCTCCCTCGAACCCGTGGTGATGTTCAGGACGCGCGTGGTGAAGGCATCTGGCATGCCCCCATCCTGACCCATACGCCCGGCCGGACACGCGAGCGGGCGACCGCCGGTTGATACGAGGGGTCCAGTCCGCGAGACGCCATTGACCGTGGCCCGACGATCTGACTACTTTCGCCGCATGTTGCGTTCAGTTCTGCTCACCACGCGCGGTCACATCGACCTGCTGCGGGTGGCCTCCGCCGCGTGTCGCCGCGGCTGCTGACGCCCTTTTCTCCCCCTCGTTTCTCCGGCTCTCACCTTTCGGCCTTCGTACGCCGCATGCCCGCACGCCCACTGATCCGTACTGATCGACGTTGATCGGCGTCGGTTCAGCCGGTGTGGCGGCACCGAGGCCCGCCCCCACCGGCCGCTCTCCTCCCCGTGGAGTCCCCATGAGCATCAGCCATGCGCCGCCTGACGCCTCCGAACCCGACATATCGCCTATATTCGCAGCGAAGGACAATGTGGTCAGCGGCGGTCCGGGCGCCGACCTCGACCTCGTTCCCATCACCCCCGCCTCCTCCCGACGCACCCGCGTCCCGCGCTGGCTGCGCCGGACCTCCGGACCCGTCCTGTTGCTCGCGCTCTGGCAACTCCTCAGCAGCACGGGCGTGTTGACCTCCGACGTGCTCGCGTCCCCGGGGCGGATCGCGCAGGTCGCCGGGGATCTGATCGGCAACGGTTCGCTGACCTCGGCCATGGGTACCTCGCTCCAACGCGTGGCGTTCGGGCTGCTGTTCGGCACTCTGATCGGCACCGGACTCGCCCTGGTCTCCGGGCTGTTCAGGATCGGCGAGGATCTGGTGGACGCGCCGGTGCAGATGCTGCGGACCGTGCCGTTCGTCGGTCTCATCCCGCTGTTCATCATCTGGTTCGGCATCGGCGAGGCCCCGAAGGTCGCCATCATCACGCTCGGCGTGACCTTCCCGCTCTACCTCAACGTCTACGCCGGCATCCGCGGTGTGGACACCCAACTCATCGAGGCCGGCGAGTCGTTGGGACTGTCCCGGTGGGGACTGGTCCGGCACGTCGTCCTGCCGGGCGCACTACCCGGCGCGCTCACGGGACTGCGCTACTCCCTCGGCATCGCCTGGCTCGCGCTCGTCTTCGCCGAGCAGATCAACGCCGACGCGGGCATCGGCTTCCTCATGGTGCAGGCGCGGGACTTCCTGCAGACCGACGTGATCGTGGTCTGCCTGATCGTCTACGCCTTCCTCGGCCTGCTGGCCGACTTCATCGTCCGCTCCCTCGAAAAGGTGCTGCTGCAATGGCGACCGACGTTCACCGGCCGGTGAGCCCCACCGCCACGCACGCCGTCCAGGTCGAGGGGCTCACCCGCTCCTTCGACGGCCGTGCCGTCATCGACGACCTCCGACTCGACGTCCGGCCGGGCGAGTTCGTCGCCCTGCTCGGTCGCAGCGGCTGCGGCAAGTCCACGCTGCTGCGGATCCTCGCCGGCCTCGACCGTGACATCCAGGGCACGGTCCTGGTGCCGCGCCGCAAGGCCGTCGCCTTCCAGGCGCCGCGCCTGATGCCATGGAAGAAGGTCTGGCGCAACGTGCTGCTGGGACTGCCCGGCAAGGCGACCCGCTCCGTCGCCGAGCAGGCCCTCACCGAGGTCGGCCTGAGCCACCGCTCCGACGCCTGGCCCAAGACCCTCTCCGGCGGCGAGGCCCAACGCGCCTCCCTGGCACGGGCGTTGGTCCGCGAACCCGATCTACTGCTGCTCGACGAGCCGTTCGGCGCGCTCGACGCGCTGACCCGCATCAAGGCCCAGCGACTGGTCGGCGAGTTGTGGCAACGGCGTGGCTGCGCCGTCCTGTTGGTCACGCACGATGTCGAGGAGGCCGTCCTGCTCGCCGACCGCGTCCTGGTGATGGACGACGGCGTCATCGCGTACGAGCAGCGCATCGACCTCGACCGCCCGCGCGACATCACCGACCCCCGGTTCGCCGAACTCCGCGGCGGTCTGCTGGAACGGCTCGGCGTCGACACCGCCGCCGAAGCCGCCTGAACTCCCCCACCGAACAACCCCGTTGCTCCTCTCCACACCCAGATGAACGGAACGGACCCCCATGCGACGTCGCCTCGTCCCCGCCGCACTGCTTCTCCCCTTCGCCCTCCTGCTCACCGCCTGCGGTGGGGACTCGTCCGCCAGCACGGGGACCGACACCGACGGCTCGGGCTCCGTCACGCTCAACGTCGGTGACCAGAAGGGTGGTTCGGAGGCCATCCTGCGGGCCGCCGGGCAGCTCAAGAACCTCAAGTACAAGATCAAGTGGTCCACCTTCACCTCCGGCCCTCCGCTCCTGGAGGCCGTCAACGCCAAGGCCGTCGACATCGGCGGCGTCGGTAACACCCCGCCGGTCTTCGCGGCCGGCGCCGGCTCGAAGATCTCGGTGGTGGCCGCCTGGCACGGCACGTCCGAGGGCGACGCCATCCTCGTACCGCACGGCTCAAAGCTGGCCAGACCCCAGGAGCTGAAGGGGAAGTCGGTCGCGGTGGCGCAGGGTTCGTCCGCGCACTACCAGTTGGTGGCCTCCCTCAAGGCGGCCGGGCTGACGCTGAGCGACGTGAAGGTCAAGTACCTCCAACCCGCCGACGCGCTCGCCGCGTTCACGTCCGGCAAGGTGGACGCGTGGGCAGTGTGGGACCCGTACACCTCTCAGGTACTCCAGGCCAAGCAGGGGCGTGTCCTGACCACCGGGCAGGGCGTGACCAACGGTCTGACCTTCCAGGTGGCGGCGCCGAGCGCGCTGGGGAACAAGGAGAAGGCCGCCGCGATCAAGGATTACCTGGCGCGGCTCGACCGGGCGACCGAGTGGGTCCACAGCCATCAGGAGGAGTGGGCCAAGGTGTGGGCGAAGGACACCGGGCTGCCCTATGAGACGGCGCTGGCCTCGGTGAAGCGCACCAACTCCACGCGGGTGACGGTCGCTGTCGACAAGGGAGTCGTGGCCTCGGAGCAGGAAATCGCGGACACCTTCACCGAGTTGAAGCTCATCCCGAAGAAGGTCGACTTCGCCGACTTCGTGGACACCCGCTACAACGGCGACCTGCCCCCGTCCTCCACTCCGGCCCGTACCTCCGGGGGTTCGTGACATGTCCGTCCATCTGCACTGGTTCCTGCCGACGGGCGGTGACGGCCGTACGCTCGTCGACCGGCACGCCTACGGGTCCAACCAGGCCGGTTCGCCGGTTCGTGGGGTGCGCCCGCCGGACATCGAGTACCTCGCCCAAATCGCCAAGGCCGCCGAGCAGCTGGGCTTCGAGGCGGTACTGACGCCGACCGGCACCTGGTGCGAGGACGCCTGGCTGACGACGGTGGCGCTCGCGCAGCACACCCAACGGCTCAAGTTCCTGGTCGCGTTCAGGCCGGGGCTCATCTCACCGACGCTCGCCGCGCAGATGGCGGCGACCTATCAGCGGGTCACCCGGGGGCGGTTGCTGCTGAACGTCGTCACCGGCGGCGACTCGGCCGAGCAGCGGCGCTTCGGCGACCGGCTCGACCACGACCGGCGGTACGCGCGCACGGACGAGTTCCTGTCGGTCGTACGCGGGGTGTGGCGGGGGCAGCCGTACGACTTCGACGGCGAGCACTACCAGGTGGAGTGCGGGCTCACCGCGCTGCCGCCCGACCCGTTGCCGCAGATCTTCTTCGGCGGGTCGTCACCCGCCGCGGGGCCCGTCGCCGCGCGGCACTCGGACGTCTATCTGACCTGGGGCGAGCCGCCCGCGCAGGTCAAGGAGAAGATCGACTGGATCCGGTCGCTGGCCGAGCGGGAAGGCCGGACCGTGCGCTTCGGGGTGCGGCTGCACACCATCTCGCGCGACTCCTCCGCCGAGGCCTGGGCGACGGCGAACCGGCTGCTCGACGACCTCGACGCGGACACGATCGCCGCCGCGCAGACCGCGCTCGGGCGCAGCGAGTCGGTGGTGCAGCAGCGGATGCTCGCCCTGCACGGCGGCTCGCGCGGTGAGCTGGAGATCCACCCGAACCTGTGGGCCGGGGTGGGTCTGGTGCGTGGTGGCGCGGGGACCGCACTGGTCGGCAGCCATGCCGAGGTGGCCGACCTGATCGAGGAGTACCACGCGCTGGGCGTCGAGCACTTCGTCCTCTCCGGGTATCCGCATCTGGAGGAGGCGTACTGGTTCGGGGAGGGCGTGATCCCCGAGCTGTCGGCGCGCGGGCTGCTGGAGGACACGGTCGTCGGTGGCGCCGCGCCCCTTCTGGTCGCCGGCGGGCGGTGAGCCGGCAGGGCCGACAGGACCGGTACCGCCGGCGGGATTCGATGCGGCAGGGCCACTCACCGGACCGGGAAGATCGGTGGCCCCACCGCCGTTGGTACAAGCGTGAACAACACGCGTGAGGTCGAGGTCGTCGTCGTAGGCGCCGGGCAGGCGGGTCTGTCCAGCGCCTATCACCTGCGCCGCACCGGTTTCGAGCCGGAGCGTGACTTCGTGGTGCTCGACCACGCCCCCGCCCCGGGCGGCGCCTGGCAGTTCCGCTGGCCCTCGCTGACGTACGGCAAGGTGCACGGCATGCACGCGCTGCCGGGCATGGAACTCACGGACGCCGACCCGGCGCGCCCCTCCGCCGAGGTCGTCGCGGAGTACTTCACCGCATACGAGCGCGCCTTCGACCTGCGGGTACGACGTCCCGTGGACGTCCATGCGGTGCGCGAGGGCGTCGGCGGGCGGCTGCTCGTCGAGACCTCGGACGGCACCTGGTCGACGCGGGCGCTGATCAACGCGACCGGCACCTGGGACCGGCCGTTCTGGCCGCGCTACAAGGGCCAAGAGACCTTCCGTGGGCGGCAGTTGCACACCGCGCAGTACCGCGGCCCCGAGGAGTTCGCCGGGCAGCGGGTGATCGTGGTGGGCGGCGGCGCCTCCGGAACCCAGCACCTGCTGGAGCTCGCCCCCTACGCGGCTTCCACGACCTGGGTCACCCGGCGCCCGCCCGTCTTCCGCGAGGGACCCTTCAGCGAGGACGTCGGCCGGTCGGCCGTCGCACTCGTCGAGGAACGCGTGCGGCAGGGGCTGCCGCCGAAGAGTGTCGTGTCGGTGACCGGGCTGCCGCTCAACGACGCGATCCGGCAGGGCATCGACGACGGTGTCCTCGACCGGCAGCCGATGTTCGACCGCATCACGCCCGAGGGCGTGGAGTGGAACGACGGGCGGCGCGTGGCCGCCGACGTGATCCTCTGGGCCACCGGATTCCGCGCCGCCATCGACCACCTGGCACCCCTGCGGCTGCGCGAGGCGGGCGGCGGGATCCGGGTCGACGGCACCCGCGCGGTCGCCGACCCGCGTATCCACCTGGTCGGCTACGGCCCCTCGGCCAGCACCATCGGCGCCAACCGGGCCGGCCGGGCGGCCGTACGGGACATCAGGCGACTGCTGGCCGAATCGCCGAGCGAGCCGACCCTGCGGAGCGAACCCACCAAGCCGGTCGGTTCGGTCGAACCTGCGGAGTCGGCCGCCGCATGACGCCCCGCCCGGTCACCTCGCAGGCTTGGTCTGCGCGCCCGCCCCGCCCTTCTGCTGCGCGTTGAACTCGGCGACATTGCGCTGGTGCTGCGCGAAGTCGGCGGTGAAGCGGGTGTCGCCGGGCTTGACCGTGACGAAGTACAGCCAGTCGCCCGGGGTCGGACTGATGGCCGCGCGCATGGCGTCCTCGCCCGGGTTGTCGATCGGCGTGGGCGGCAGGCCCATGCGCATGTACGAGTTGTAGGGGTTGTCGATCCGCGTGTCGTCGCTGGTCGTACGCAGCGTCGAGCGGTTCAGGGCGTAGTTGAGCGTGGAGTCCATCTGGAGCGGCATCCCCCGCTCCAGCCGGTTGAAGACGACCCGGGCCACCTTGCCCATGTCCGCCTTGGTGGCCGCCTCGGCCTGGACGATGCTCGCGATGGTGACCGCCTGGTAGACGTTCATCGAGTTGCGCTGGGCGCCCGCCGCGATGGGCGCCCCGTTGAACTTCTTGTTGGCCGTGTCGACCATGTACGACAGCAGGGACTCCGGAGTCGCCTTCTCGGCCAGCGGGTACGTCGCCGGGAAGAGATAGCCCTCGGGGTTGCCCTCCGCGTCGTTCGGCAGCTTGAGGTTCGCCTTGGCGAGGGACTTCTTGGCGCTGCCCGGCGGCAGGGTGAGGGCCTTGTCGACGGCGTCGTAGATCTGGCCGGCCCGCCAGCCCTCCGGGATGACCAGCGCGGTGGGCTTGTCCGGCTCCCCTTCGCTGTCCAGGCTCAGCAGCGGCACCGCCACGGCGGTGCCGGCCACGACGGCGCCGGTCGCGATGAGGACGAGCCGGCCCCTGCGCGTCAGTCGAATCGTTCTCCGTGGCGGAGTGTTGAGGTACATGCGGGCACGTTAACCCGCATATCGTCACAAACCCGGCATATTTTCAGCTTGTCGGTTCCAGTTGGGCATCCCGGCGTACGAGGGCCGCGTAGCGCCCGTCCTGTTCCAGCAGCTCCTCGTGCGTACCCCGCTCCGCCACGTGTCCGGAGTCGAGGACCACGATCTGGTCGGCGTCGCGGACGGTGGACAGGCGGTGCGCGATGGTGAGCGTCGTGCGGTTGGCCGACAGTGCGTCGATGGCCTCCTGCACGGCGTGTTCGGTGCGGGTGTCCAGGGCGCTGGTCGCCTCGTCGAGGATCAGCACCGGCGGGTCGCGCAGGATCGTGCGGGCGATGGCCAGGCGCTGCTTCTCGCCGCCGGAGAACCGGTGGCCGCGCTCGCCGACGACGGTGTCGTACCCGTCGGGCAGGCCCGCGATGTGCTCGTGGATCTGGGCCGCCCGGGCCGCCGCGTACAGCTCCTCGTCGGTGGCGTCCGGCTTCGCGAAGCGCAGGTTGTCGGCGACCGTCGCGTGGAAGAGGTACGTCTCCTGGGAGACGACGCCGACCGCGCGCGCGAGGGTGTCGAAGTCGAGGTCGCGCACGTCGACCCCGTCGAGGGTGACCCGGCCGCCCGTCACGTCGTACAGCCGCGGGACGAGATAGCCGAGCGTCGACTTTCCGGCGCCCGTCGGGCCGACGACCGCGAGGCTGCTTCCCGCGGGGACCGTGACGTCGATGGCGTCGAGGATCGGGGCGCCCTTGTCGTCGTAACGGAACTCGACGTTCTCGAAGGCGACCTCGCCCTTGACGCGGTCGAGGTGGACGGGGTTGTCGCGTTCGGTGATGTCGATCGGCAGGTCGAGGTACTCGAAGATGCGCTGGAAGAGCGCGAGCGAGGTCTGGATCTGGACGCCGGTGGCCAGCAGGCTCACGGCCGGGCGGAACAGGCCCTGCTGGAGCGAGACGAAGGCCACGATGGTGCCGATGGAGATGTCCGGGCCGCCCGATTGCAGGGCGAGACCGGCCGTCCAGTAGATGACCGCCGGCATCGCGGCCATGACGATCGTGATGACGGCCATGCGCCAGCGGCCGGCCATGTTCGAGCGGACCTCGAGGTCGACCAGGCCCTCGGACTCCTCCGAGAAGGCGCGGGTCAGCGAGTCGGAGCGGCCCATCGTGCGGCCGAGCAGGATGCCGCTGACCGACAGCGACTCGGTGACGGTCGCGGCCATCGCGGCCATCTGCTTCTGGCGCTGGGTGGTGATCTTCTTGCGTTCGTTGCCGACGCGGCGGCTGATCCACACGAAGAACGGGAGCAGGACCAGCGAGACGGCGGTCAGTCGCCAGTCGAGGGCGACCATCGCGATGATCGTGGCGACCACGCTGGTCAGGTTGGAGACCAGGGACGTGGCCGTGGAGGTCACGGTGGCCTGCATACCGCCGATGTCGTTGGCGATGCGGGACTGCACCTCGCCGGTGCGGGTGCGGGTGAAGAAGGCGAGCGACATGCGCTGAAGGCGGCCGTAGACCGCGGTGCGCAGGTCGTGCATGACGCGCTGGCCGACCGTCGTGGAGATGAGGGTCTGCAGCACACCGAAGACGCTGGTGAGGACGGCACTCAGGATCATGCCCAGGGCGAGCAGGCTGAGCAGCCCGGTGCGGCCCTGGGGGATGGCCACGTCCAGCGTTTCCTTGAGCAGGAACGGGGTGGCCACGGTGGCCACGGACGCCGCGCCGACCAGTACGCCGACGACGGCGAGCCGGGCTCGGTAGGGCTTGAAGAGTCGGAGGATTCGGCGCACCTGCCGGGGTTCGTCGGTCGAGGTGCCGGGGGCGGGGGTCCAGTTGATGTCGTCTCGGGGCATGGCTCCTACGGAGGGTGAGGTGGTGCGGACTGACGGAGCTTAGCTCATTGTTACCTATGCTCACAATGAACTTCATCCTGATATTGTTCCCGCATGACCACGCCAGATTCCGACGGCCTGCTCGCGGAGCAGTTGCTGCGGTTCACCCGCCGTGTGCACCGCATCCAGAAGCGGCACATCGAGCTGGCGGGACTGGGCGTCACCCCCGCTCAGTCCCGGCTGCTGCGCACGCTGTCGCACTGGGGCTCGCCACCGCGCATGGCGGATCTCGCCGAGCGCCTGGAGGTGGTCCCTCGGGCCGTGACAACCCTGGTGGACGGGCTTGAGGCGAACGGCAAGGTGCGCCGGGTCCCCGATCCGACCAACCGCCGGGTGATCCGGATCGAGCTGACGGACGACGGCCGCGAGGCGCTGCGCGGCCTGCACAGGTCACGCAGGTCGGCGGCCGAGGAGATCCTGGGGCCCCTCACGGGCGAGCAGCGGGAGGTGTTCGGCACGTTGCTGGACACGTTGCTGGACGGGGGCCTGGTGGACGGGACCCTCACTGAGGGGACGTCCGGCGTCCACGAGAAGCACGGGCACGCCTGCTGAACAAGACGGATCGGGCCGTGTGGCGCAGCACCGTACGACTGGAGCGGCGGCCCACCGCCCCAGAGGGGGTACCCGCCGGGTAAGCCCGCCGCCGGAGCCCGGTGCGTTACCGCCGGGGCA
>NZ_JBIVKB010000041.1:0-11993 GCF_044750545.1 Streptomyces sp. NPDC088794
CTGGAGGTCATCGCCCGGGAGCGGGAGACGGAGCTGACCCGGATCGCCGCACAGAAGGAGGTCGAGGCGGAGAAGCGGGAGATCGCCGAGGTCGTCCGCGAGCGGGTGGCCGTGGACCGTACGGTCGCCGAGCAGGAGGAAGCCATCAAGAAGCTGCGCGCCGTGGAGGAGGCGGAGCGCGGCCGGCAGACCGTGATCATCGCGGCCGAGGCGGAGGCGCAGGAGAAGCTGGTCAAGGACATCAAGGCCGCTGAGGCCGCCGAGCAGGCCGCCACCCACCGTGCGGCAGAGGAACTGACCCTGGCCGAGGCCCGGTTGAAGAGCGCCGACCTCGACGCGCAGGCCAAACTGCGGCTCGCCGAGGGCATCCAGGCCGAGTGCGCCGCCGAGGGGCTGGCCGCCGTCCAGGTCCGCGACAAGGAGGCGGAGGTCATCGAGAAGGCCGGCCGTGCGGAGGCGGAGGCAGCCGAGGCGCGGATGCGGGCCGAGGCGGAGGGCTCCCGGGCGAAGGCGCTCGCGGAGGCAGAGGGCATCGGCGAGAAGCTGAAGGCCGAGGCTGCCGGTCTGACCGAGAAAGCCGCCGCGATGGCCGCGCTGGACGACGCGTCCCGCGGTCACGAGGAGTACCGGCTGCGCCTGGCGGCCGAGAAGGACATCCGCCTCGCCGGGCTGGACGTGCAGCGGCAGGTCGCCGAGGCACAAGCCACAGTGCTCGCCACCGGGCTGGAGAACGCCGACATCAACATCGTCGGCGGGGAGTCGGTCTTCTTCGACCGGCTGATGTCCTCCATCGCGCTCGGCAAGAGCGTCGACGGCTTCGTGCAGCACTCCGAGACCGCACAGGCGCTGGCCAAGCCCTGGCTGAACGGCACCTCCAGCTTCACCGACGACCTCAGCCGTGTCCTCGGCTCAGTCTCGACAGCCGACGTGCAGAACCTGACGGTTTCCGCCCTGTTGATGAGGCTGATGAAGGCCGGCGGAGACAACGCCGGACAGTTCCGGCAACTGCTGGAAAAGGCCAGCGAGTTGGGTCTCGAAGACACCTCCCTCACCGCCCTGAACGGCAGCGCCAAGGGCTGACCGACCCGCGGTCCGGAGCTGCCGCACAGGGGACGGCAGCTCCGGGCCGCGTTTTCTTCTGACTTCCTGAGAGGGATCCCATGACCACCGGTCTGGACACCGGCACGTACGAGGTGCTGCGCGACCGGCTCGCCGCGCAGGCCACCGAACTCACCCGCCGCGCCGAGGCGCTCAACGCCCGCCGCACCGAGGAGTTCGGCTCGATGCGGCTCGAACTCGCCGGCACCGAGCGGCTGCGCACCGAGCACACCTGCGTGCCCCGTGACATCGTCTCCGTCGGTGACGCCCTGCTGTTCGGCCACAACGTCTTCCTGGGCCTGAAGCCGGAGACGACCGTCGGTGACGTCTTCGCGCTGCACGACCGTGACCTGAACCGGCTGCCCGACGACGCCGTGCCCGGCCTCCTCGACGACCCGGCGTTCCGGCGCGAGTTCGCCGCCCTCTACCGCTACTACCGCCAGGCCCATCTGCTCCAGCTCCGTCGCGTCGACGGCAAGTTGCTGGCCGTCTTCCAGACCGGCGAGAAGGCCGGCGACATCCGCGTGCTGCGCTGGGCGCTCACCGACGACGGACAGGCGACCTTCCTTGACGCCCGCGGGGACCGCGACCACGTCTTCCCCTCCTCCCATGACTTCGAATGGACTCCGGCGACCCGTGAGGACCACGTCCTCGGCCGCCACCCCCACGTCTCCATCGCCGGAGAGGTCTTCGTCGAGACCGTCGGCGGCACCCTCACCGTCAAGGTCGAGAACAACACCGAGACCGGCGAGGGAATCTACGCCGAGCCCGTCGACGAGCACCTCCAGTCCCTCGCCGACGCCGACATCGCCCACGCGCGCGTGGGCGCCCTGATCCTGCTGCGCATCCGCCCCTACAAGGAGGACACCGACCGCTACCTGGTCTTCAACACCCTCACCAGGACCGTCGTCCGCCTCGACGGCATCGGCCGAGCCTGCCGCCGCCTGCCCGAGGACCAGGGAATCGTCTTCCCCGGCGGCTATTGCCTGGCCACGGGCACCCACAAGACGTACGAACTCGACACGACAGGGCTGGAGTTCGAGCGCGAGGTCCGCTCCCCGAACGGCGAGGACATGCTCTACGCCTTCCACGCGCGCGTGGAAGGCCGCAGCCTGCTGCTGCCGTACAACGTGATCCGTAAGGAGGTCGCCACCCCGCTGTCCTGCCACGGCTGGGCCCTCTTCGACGACGGCGCGCTGATCGTGCTGCGTGCCGACAGCGATGAGCCGCAGCGCGTGCACCCGCTCCAGCTGTGGAATTCCCCGTACGTCTCGGACACCCATGCCGCCGCCCAGCCGGTCGGCACCGGCCCGCTCGCCCGCGTCGGCAACGCGGACCTCGTGCGCGGCATCTCCGACTGCCTGTCCATCACGCGCGCGGTCGCCGAGACGACCCCGACGAGCGAGGTGTACGAGGCACTGGCCGCCGCGTGCGTGCGGGCCGCCGACTCCTACCACTGGCTGGGCGAGCCGGAACTGGGCGACCTGCACGAGCCGCTCACGCAGGTGCGGGCCACCGCCGAGCAGGTGCTGGCCGAGTTCGAGACCGTCCAGGCCCTCACCCGCCGGGCCGCCGAAGCGCTCGGGGAGGCCGCCGCTCGGGTCGCCGGGGTCGTACGACGTCTGCGCGGCGAGGCCCCGCGCGGTGCCGCCGCCTGGGTGACCGGCCTGACCGAACTCCGGCACGCCCAGGGCCACTTGCTCACCCTCAAGGACCTGCGGTACGCCGACACCGCCCGCATTGACGAGCTCGCCGCCGACGCCGAGGCCGACCTCGCCGCCTTCGGTCAGCGGGCCGTCGCCCACCTCGCCCGCGAGGACGCCTTCGCCGACCACCAGGCCGACATCGAGCAACTCGTCGCCGACGCTGAAACGATCGCCACCGTTGCCGAGGCCGCGCCCGTCGCCGCCCGTCTCGATGAGCTCGCCGACGGGCTGGCCACGGTGACCGAGGTCGTCGCCAGCCTGGACATCGGCGACGCCACCGTCCGCACTGCCATCCTGGAGCGCATCGCCGAGGTACTCGGCGGCGTCAACCGCGCCCGCGCCACCCTCGACGGCCGCCGCCGCGAACTCCTTGACCACGAGGGACGCGCCGAGTTCGCCGCCGAGTTCACCCTCCTAGGCCAAGCCGTCACCGGCGCGCTCGCGGTCGCCGACAGCCCGGAGACGTGCGACGAGCAACTTGCCCGCGTGCTCGTGCAACTGGAGAACCTGGAGTCCCGGTTCGCCGAGTTCGACGACTTCCTCGGCGACCTCGCCGACAAGCGCGACGAGGTCCACGAGGCGTTCACCGCCCGCAAACAGACCCTCGCCGACGCCCGCGCTCGCCGCGCCGAACGCCTCGCCGACTCGGCGACCCGCGTCCTGCAGACGGTCACCCGACGTGCCGCCACCCTCGCCGACGCGGACGCCGTCGCCACGTACTTCACCTCCGACCCGATGCCCGCCAAGATCCGCCGCCTCGCTGACGAACTGCGCGAACTCGGCGACCAGGTAAGGGCCGAGGAACTCGATGGGCGCCTCAAGTCCGCCCGCCAGGAGGCCCTCCGTGCCCTGCGCGACCGTACCGACCTGTACACCGCCGACGGCCGCACCCTCCGACTGGGCAGCCACCGGTTCGCCGTCAACACCCAGCCTCTCGACCTGACCCTGGTCCCGCACGGCGACACCCTCGCCTTCGCGCTCACCGGCACCGACTACCGCGCGCCGATCACGGACCCCGACTTCACGGCCACCCGCCCGTACTGGGACCGCCCGCTGCCCTCGGAGTCCCCGGAGGTCTACCGCGCCGAACACCTCGCCGCACGCCTGCTGGACGAACACGGCCCGGCGGCCCTGACAGAGGCCGACCTACCCGCGCTCGTGAGACAGGCGGCAGAGGCGGCGTACGACGAGGGCTACGAGCGCGGGGTCCACGACCACGACGCCACCTTGATCCTCGCCGCACTCCTGCGTCTGCACGAAGGCGCGGGAATGCTGCGCCACCAGCCCGCCGCCCGCGCCACCGCCCAGTTGTTCTGGGCGCACTGCACGACGAAGGGGAACCGCGACAGCTGGACCCGGCGCGCGGTATCGCTGGCACGCGCCCGGGACACCTTCGGTCTGGCGCCCGCGATAGCCGACCTGCAGAAGGAGTTGGCAGAAGCGATCACCGGAGAGGTCGCGGATGCCGCCGCCGCGTACCTCTTCGAGGAGCTCACCACCGGCCCCGACGGCTTCGTCATCAGCGTCGGCACCCGCACGCTGCTCGACAAGTTCCGCCGAACCGTGGGCACTTCGGTGTACGACGACGACCTCGCCGCACTTGGTGACCTGGCCGAACGCAAACAGCTCGTCGAGGCATGGCTCACGTCGTACGTATCCTCCACGGCCACGGACATCACCCCTGGCGACCTCGCCGAGGCGGTGGTCGCCGAGCTCTGCCCGGACCTGCCCCGCTACGAGTCCGACGCGCCGATCACCGAGACCGTCGACGGACTGCTCGGCACCCACCCGCGCATCAGCGGCCGTATCCTCACAGTGCGCGTGGACGAACTTCTCACCCGTACAAGGCAGTTCCGTGCCGCCGAAGTCGCTGCCCACCGCGCCTACCAGCGCGGCCGTGCCGAACTGGTGGCCGCCGAACGCAGCCGCCTCCGCCTGGACGAGTACCGGCCGCGAGTGATGTCGTCGTTCGTCCGCAGCAGGCTCATCGACGAGGTGTACCTCCCGCTGGTCGGCGACAGCCTCGCCAAACAGCTCGGTACCACGGGCGAGTCCAAGCGCACCGACACCGGCGGCCTGCTGCTGCTCGTCTCACCGCCGGGCTACGGCAAGACGACGCTCATGGAGTACGTCGCCGACCGTCTCGGCCTGATGCTGGTGAAGGTCAACGGTCCGGCCCTCGGCCACGCCGTCACCTCACTCGACCCGGCCGAGGCCCCGAACGCCACCGACCGCCAGGAGATCGAGAAGATCAACTTCGCGTTGGAGGCGGGCAACAACACGCTGCTGTACCTGGACGACATCCAGCACACCTCGCCCGAGCTGCTGCAGAAGTTCATCCCGCTGTGCGACGCCACCCGCCGCATCGACGGCGTGCGCAACGGCGAGCCGCGCACCTACGACCTGCGCGGCAAGCGCTTCGCCGTCTGTATGGCCGGCAACCCGTACACCGAGTCCGGCAGCCGCTTCCGCATCCCCGACATGCTCGCCAACCGCGCCGACGTGTGGAACCTCGGTGACGTCCTGACCGGCAAGGAGGACGCCTTCGCGCTCAGCTTCATCGAGAACGCGCTCACCGCCAACCCGGTCCTCGCCCCGCTCGCCGGTCGCGACCGCGCCGACCTGGAGCTGCTGCTCCGCCTGGCCGAGGGCGACATGGAGGCCCGTGCCGACCGGCTGACGCACCCGTACGCACCGGCCGAGCTGGAGCGGATCCTGGCCCTCCTGCGCCACTTGCTGACGGCCCGCGAGACGGTCCTCGCGGTGAACGCGGCCTACATCGCCTCAGCCGCCCAGACCGACGCGACCCGCACCGAGCCGCCCTTCCAACTCCAGGGCTCCTACCGCAACATGAACAAGATCGCCCAGCGCATCCAGCCCGTCATGAACGACACCGAGCTGGCAGCCCTGATCGACGACCACTACACGGCCGAGGCCCAGACCCTCACCACCGGCGCCGAGGCCAACCTGCTGAAACTGGCCGAGCTGCGCGGCAAGCTGACCGACGAACAGGCGCTGCGCTGGGCCGAGTTGAAGGCAGCGTACGTGCGCAACCAGACCCTGGGCGGACCGGACAACGACCCCCTCACCCGCGCGGTGGCCGCCCTCGGCCTACTCGCCGACCGGATCGCGGCCGTGGAGACGGCGATCAACCGCGCCGCCGACCCACGCCACCTGAGCGCCAGCCCCACCGCCCGACACGCAGCCCGACCCACCCCGGGTCACGGGGAGCACTGAGGTGCCGCGCAGCCGTTGCGCCGCTGCCCCGGGAGCTGCCTGACGTCGGGACGGTCCGCCGTCGGGCACGTGCGGGTGCGGGCCTGACAGGGGTACCTGCACGTCTGGCTGACCGATGCGCCGGTGGAGGAGGACCGGGCCGGCTGGGGCGTCTTCGACGACGGGAAGTACGTCAGCCTCGGCAAGCTCAAGGGAAACAAGGGCGACCAGAACTACCGCCTGCCCGCCGATGTCGACCCGGCCGCGTTCACGAGCGTGAGCATCTGGTGCGATCGCTTCGACGTCTCGTTCGGCGCGGCCGAACTCGCCCGCGCCTGAGGGGCGTTCAGTCCAGCGAGTCGAGGGCGTCGAGGATGTCTGCCGGTTCGGCGCGGGTGGTGTAGTCGGTGTTGACGAAGGCCCAGCGGATCATGCCCTGCTGGTCGATGACGTACGTGGCGGGCAGCGGGAGCGTACGCGCGTGACCGTCGTTGACGCGCTGGAGGTCGAAGCCGAGCTTGTCGTAGACGGCGGCGAGGTCGTGGGGGAGGTCGAAGGCGAGGCCGTACTGCTTGGCGGTGTCGGAGCCGATGTCGCTGAGGACATCGAAAGCGAGGTCGTGCTTCTCGGCGAGGGAGAGGGACTCGTCGGGGATCTGCGGGGAGACGGCCACCAGGCGGGCGCCGCGTGCGGTGATCGCGTCGTGGTGCTGCTGGAGGGCGCGCAGGGCGATATTGCAGTACGGGCACCAGGCGCCGCGGTAGAAGGTCAGGACGACCGGGCCGTCGGCAAGCAGGTCGGGCAGGGCCAGGGTGCGCCCGGTCGCGGTGGAGAGGTTGAAGCGCGGGGCCTGCGCGCCGGTGGTCAGGGCGCGGTCGGCCTGCCCGGAGTCGGTAAGTTCCTGGCCGGCCCGCTGCATGATCTCCCGGATCTCGGCGGGGATCTGCTGCTGACGGGCTTCGTAGAAGGTACGCAATTCACCATTGAGGGTCATATGGATGGTCCTCCTGGGGCCCAGTTCAACTCGGAACGACCGTTCCAAGATAGCGCGGATGGAACTATCCTGGAACCCTTGTTTCAGGTTGACGGAGTGAGGCATGCCGGACATCAAGCACTTCGACCCGGACACGGCACTGGAGACTGCGGTCCGCCTGTTCTGGCGTCAGGGCATGGCCTCGACCGGAATCCAGGACGTCGTGACCGCGACCGGGCTCAACCGCTCCAGCCTCTACGCCACGTTCGGTGGCAAACAGGAGCTCTACCGCGCCGCGCTGCACCGCTACCTGGAGCAGCGATCCCGGCCGATGTTCCGGCGCCTCGCGGAGGACGAGCGGGGACTACCGGCCATCGCCGAGTTCTTCGCCGGCCTGATCGAGGCGCGCTGCTCAGGCGAGTACGCCCACTGGGGCTGCATGGTCTCCAACGCGCATGCCGGGGCCGAGAACAGCGATCCCGAGGTCCGCACCGTCCTAGACCAGCACCACCAGGAGCTGCGGGACGCGATGCACGCGGCACTCGTCACCGCCCAGACCCAGGGGCAGCTCACCCCCAGCGCCGATCCCGGCGCCTTCGCCGACCTCTTGGCGCTGCTTGCCTACGGCGTCAATCTGCGCTCCCGCACCGGCGCCGACGCGCGGGAACTCAGCAGGACGGTGGCCGCCGCCCTCGCCTCGCTCGGCGGTCGGGCGGCGCCCTGACGGCGCATGCCGGTCAGGGCTGGGACCAGCACTCCGCTTCGCGCTCGACCGAGCCGAGCGATGCGGCGACGGTCACCTCCCAGCGGGCGGCTACCTTTTCGCCCCACCAAGCTCCCGCCCGCCACGGGTCGGTGCGCAGCTCGCCCCCGTACACCAGCCTGGTCCCCGCCTCGTGCTCGCTGAGTACGAAGGACCCCAATGACACACACTGAGCCGAGCGGCGTAGTCACGCGCCGTTCATGGCTTCGCAGGTCGTCACGGTGATCGTCCAGACATCCGGCTGCGGTGCGGCGTACGTCGTCCCTGCGGCGGAGGCAGAAGGCTAGACGAGCGCAGGTTTCGCCGGTTCCTGCCCACCGCTGCCGGTACGGCTCCTACGATCCGAGGCATGGTGGACCTCGAGACGCTGGAGCGGATCGTCGTGCGACGCGCGGAGCTGGACGGGCTCGAAGCACGGCTGGTCAAGCAGCTGAAGGGGTACGGGCCGAGCGGGGCGAACTCGCCGTCGCAATACGGGTCCTTGAACGGACCAGTGAGCAGATCGCCAAGGAACGTGCTGTGGTCGCGCCGGAATCTGCGCAAGTAGGCGGCCGTGCGGTGTGGATGATCCCGGACCGGGGGCCGAGTGTGGAGGAGACTGTGCTCCCGCCGGAGTACCAGCGCATCCTCGCCCCAGTGCGGAAGGTCGGCGGGCCGGTCATGGTCCGGCAGGTTGGTCCCTGGCCGCGGGCCCGGTCGGTGGCGGGATTCAGCTCACGGCGCAGGTGATGACGCTTTCATAGCTACTGCAAGTCGTACGCTCCGCGTTCGTCACCTTCGTCCAGGTGCCAGCCGGGACGATGCGATAGTTCTCGATGTTGTCCCACGTCACGTAGTACGCCTTGTCCTTGAAGGTGAAGGCGTCGACATCAGTGCCGGAGCAGAATCCGCCAGCGGACTCGTCAATGCCGAGAGCACCGTTCGTGCTGGAGGAGCCGCATTGCGTCTCCTTGCGGCTCTCTTCCGCGCCACCCATCCCAGTTCCACACGGTGCAGTCGATGCTTCCGGCGCCGAGATCCGTGGTGTACGTCATTGTGTCGTACGTGGTGTTGGTGACAGCCCCGCAGAGGACCCAGAAGGTGCAGCCGCCCTGGACGCCCACCTCTGACACCCCCGCACGGCTCGTCGGCTGTGCACGTTCATGAGCCTTCCCGTAGACGGCAGCGAGGTGTCGTTCCGCGAGGCAAGGCGGGCGATTCCCTTCGTTCGGCTCGGCGCCGCCGACGGATTCACCCGGGCCCCGCGCGGGCACGCGTAACGCCCCGGACCAGGTGTCCGGGGCGTCAGGCCGCGGTGGCCGCTTTCCTTTACACCGCGGCGATGCCCTCCATGCCGGATTCGGCAAAGGCGGGCAGTCCGGTGGCGGTGGTGACCTTGGTGAGGGCGCCGTTCCGTCCGACGCGGAATCCGTCGACCGTGCCGGAGACGGCATTCTGCACGTACAGGAACTTCTCGTCCTGCGTCACCGCCAGGTCGATGACCCCCTGGGACTTGGCCGACGGCGGGGTGGCGATGCCGACGTCGTTGGTGAGCGCGAGCCTGCCGCGGGCGTCGGTGCGGTAGCCGGTGACGGTGGAGTTGCCGGTGTTGCCGCCGTAGAAGAAGTCGCCCGCGCGCTCCAGCCAGCACAGCGTGTCCTGGCCGTTGGCCAACGGCTGCTGGACGACCTTGAGCCGGCCGTCGGTGCGCACCTTGTACGTACTGACCGTCGATTTGGCGGCCTCCGCGACGAGCATGCGGCCGGACGTGTCGAAGGTGATGGCGAAGGGCACCTCGCCGGCGGAGTCGTTGATCACGGCACGGTGGGCCGGGCGTCCGTCGTGCCGTATCGGGAAGACCTCGATGGTGTTGGCGGACTTGGTGGTCACGACCAGGGCTCGGCCGTCCGGAGTGAAGGCGACCTGGCCGGGCGAGCTGCTGAACAGCGGTACCGTGTCGTTGTCCAGGCCCAGGGAGCGCTGCGAGCCCCGCAGCGGCTTCAGCCCCTTGCCGGTGATGCGGAAGCCCTGGACGCTGCCGTCGCCGCCCGCGTTCATGACATAGGCGAGGGAGCCGTACACCGCGATCGAGGCCGGGAAGTCCCCGCCCGAGTCCACCACTTGCCGGTGTGTCAGCTTCTGCCCGCGCACCTGGAAGGAGGTCACCGTGCCACTGCCCGCGTTGACCGCCAGCAGCAACCCCGACCTCTTGTCGTAGAAGAGGGAGCCCTGGGAGGCGAGCGAGTCGGTGGGCGCGTCGACCTGGTCGCCGCCCTTGCCGCCGGTGGTGTAGCGGCCCGCGGCGGTCAGCGCACCGTCGTCGCCGCGTTTGAAGACGTGGATGGTGTTGCCGTCGAGTTCGTTGCCCTGCACGAAGAGCGCGTGGTCGGCCTTCGCAGGCTCCGCGGCCCGGCCGCCGGGCTCGCCTGCCGAGGCGACGGTCACGGTCACGACGGCCGCCGCGGCAGCGAGGATCCCGGCCCCGGCGGCCAGCAGCCGGACCTGTAACGGTGACCTGCGCCTTGTATGCCTGCTCATGCGTTGCTCCTCGGAGCTCGTGCCGCCACCGGCCGGTGGGGGACGGGACCAGAGTTGCCGGTGGAGGCATCGAGGCAGGACAGCTTTCAGGGGCACGTCAGGCTCTCGTAAGATCTGCGGCTCTCCTCCTGGGGCACCCGCTCAGGAGCCACTCCAGGAAGTTCATGGAAAGCGGCCCGAACCGCTGCCGATCTCTTTTTGCACTGTGCGACGCTCGGCTCGCAGGCGCGGTCTGCGCGTGGAAGTCGGCGGCGTCGTCGGCCAGATCGACCATCGCCGACGCGGCCTCGGCCGCGCCGGAGTCACTGACCCGCACTTGGGCACAGTTGGCCATCGCCCGCGGCTATCGTGCCGCCAATGACGACCACCACCACGTTGAGCGACACGGACTTCGCCGCCCCGATCCAGGACCGCTATTTCGAGGACTACGTTCCGGGCTCGGTGTACGTCTACGGCAGCATCACGACGACCGAGGAGGAGATCCTCCGCTTCGCCGGGAAGTTCGACCCGCAGAGCATCCACACAGACCCCGACGCCGCCGAACAGGGTCCCTTCAAGGGACTGATCGCCAGCGGCTGGCACACCGCTGGCATCATGATGCGCCTTTACGCCGACCACTACGTCAGCAAGGTCGCCAGCCTCGCCTCCCCCGGCGTCGACGAACTGCGCTGGGTCCGCCCGGTCCGGCCCGGCGACAGCCTCTCGATCCGTACGACGGTCCAGCAGGCCTGTGTCTCCCGCTCCAAACCGGACCGCGGACTCGTGCACACCGCCATCGAGGTGCTCAACCAGCGCGGCGAGCCCGTGCTCACCATGACGGCGATGAACATCCTGATGCGGCGCGCGTCTCAGCGGTAGTCGGGGTTGGGCGCGTCGAGGCGGCCGCAGGCGTCCCATTCGGAGCGCTGGTTGCCATGCACCGGGATGCCCTTGGCGCACTTGAGCATAGCCGCCGCCGGTCCGGCCCACGTCGGCATCGGATCGGTGCGGCCAAGGGCCCCGGGCCGTGGCCGACCTGGACGCGGGGCCCCGGTGCCCGCGCTGCGGTGAGGAGTTGACCCCGGGTCTGGTGGGCAAGGACGCGCCGGTCGACCCCCGGAACGTGTACGCGACACCCAAGCTGGCCCTGGAGCACCTGGCGGCGGGAGCACCGTCCACCGGTGGTTCGGCGGTGTCGCTGCGCTACCACAACGTGCACGGCCCTCGGATGCCGCGCGAGACCCCGTGCGCGGGGGGTCGCCTCCTTCTTCCGCTCCGCGCTCGCCCGGGGTGAGGCGCCTCGCGTCTTCGAGGACGGCGGCCACCGGCGGGACTTCGTGCACGTTCAGGATGTGGCGGCGGCCAACGTGGCGGCGCTGGAGGCCGAGCCCCAAGAGGGGTCGCTGGCCACGTACAACGCCGGCAGTAGGGAGCCGCACACGGTCGGCGAGATGGCACGGGCGCTGGCCGCCGCGCACGGCGGGCCCGAGCCCGTGGTGACCGGGGAGTACCGGCTGGGGGACGGACGCCACATCACGGCGGACTCGTCGCGGCTGCGGGCCGCGCTGGCTGGAAGGCGGAGGTCGGGTTCGTGGAGGGAATACGGGAGTTCGCGACGGCGAGACTGCGCGGGGACTAGCAACCGGCTAAGACGTCGTTTCTAATGGTGTGATCGCTCGTTGAGTCGTACATGACGGTTCTGGTGGAGCGGTTGGTGCCGGACGAGTTGTGGACGCTGTTT
>NZ_JBIVKB010000042.1:0-4979 GCF_044750545.1 Streptomyces sp. NPDC088794
AACACAGTGGACGCGAGCAACTGAGGACAAGCCCTCGGCCTATTAGTACCGGTCACCTCCACCCATTACTGGGCTTCCAGATCCGGCCTATCAACCCAGTCGTCTACTGGGAGCCTTAACCCCTCAAGGGGGTGGGAACACTCATCTCGAAGCAGGCTTCCCGCTTAGATGCTTTCAGCGGTTATCCCTCCCGAACGTAGCCAACCAGCCATGCCCTTGGCAGAACAACTGGCACACCAGAGGTTCGTCCGTCCCGGTCCTCTCGTACTAGGGACAGCCCTTCTCAATGTTCCTGCGCGCGCAGCGGATAGGGACCGAACTGTCTCACGACGTTCTAAACCCAGCTCGCGTACCGCTTTAATGGGCGAACAGCCCAACCCTTGGGACCGACTCCAGCCCCAGGATGCGACGAGCCGACATCGAGGTGCCAAACCATCCCGTCGATATGGACTCTTGGGGAAGATCAGCCTGTTATCCCCGGGGTACCTTTTATCCGTTGAGCGACGGCGCTTCCACAAGCCACCGCCGGATCACTAGTCCCGACTTTCGTCCCTGCTCGACCCGTCGGTCTCACAGTCAAGCTCCCTTGTGCACTTACACTCAACACCTGATTACCAACCAGGCTGAGGGAACCTTTGGGCGCCTCCGTTACTCTTTAGGAGGCAACCGCCCCAGTTAAACTACCCATCAGACACTGTCCCTGATCCGGATCACGGACCCAGGTTAGACATCCAGCACGACCAGACTGGTATTTCAACGACGACTCCACAACCACTGGCGTGATCGCTTCAAAGTCTCCCAGCTATCCTACACAAGCCGAACCGAACACCAATATCAAACTGTAGTAAAGGTCCCGGGGTCTTTCCGTCCTGCTGCGCGAAACGAGCATCTTTACTCGTAGTGCAATTTCACCGGGCCTATGGTTGAGACAGTCGAGAAGTCGTTACGCCATTCGTGCAGGTCGGAACTTACCCGACAAGGAATTTCGCTACCTTAGGATGGTTATAGTTACCACCGCCGTTTACTGGCGCTTAAGTTCTCAGCTTCGCCCGACCGAAGTCGGACTAACCGGTCCCCTTAACGTTCCAGCACCGGGCAGGCGTCAGTCCGTATACATCGCCTTACGGCTTCGCACGGACCTGTGTTTTTAGTAAACAGTCGCTTCTCGCTGGTCTCTGCGGCCACCCCCAGCTCAGAGCGCGAAGCTCATCACCGGACATGGCCCCCCTTCTCCCGAAGTTACGGGGGCATTTTGCCGAGTTCCTTAACCATAGTTCACCCGAACGCCTCGGTATTCTCTACCTGACCACCTGAGTCGGTTTAGGGTACGGGCCGCCATGAAACTCGCTAGAGGCTTTTCTCGACAGCATAGGATCATCCACTTCACCACAATCGGCTCGGCATCAGGTCTCAGACTATGTGTGATCCGGATTTACCTGGATCACGTCCTACACCCTTACCCCGGGACAACCACCGCCCGGGATGGACTACCTTCCTGCGTCACCCCATCACTCACCTACTACAAGTCTGGTCCGCCGGCTCCACCACTTTCCATTCCCCGAAGGGTCCGGAACGGCTTCACGGGCTTAGCATCGCCTGATTCAATGTTTGACGCTTCACAGCGGGTACCGGAATATCAACCGGTTATCCATCGACTACGCCTGTCGGCCTCGCCTTAGGTCCCGACTTACCCTGGGCAGATCAGCTTGACCCAGGAACCCTTAGTCAATCGGCGCACACGTTTCTCACGTGTGTATCGCTACTCATGCCTGCATTCTCACTCGTGAACCGTCCACAACTCGCTTCCGCGGCTGCTTCACCCGGCACACGACGCTCCCCTACCCATCCATACACCCGTTGGGGTTGTTGTATGAATGACACGACTTCGGCGGTACGCTTGAGCCCCGCTACATTGTCGGCGCGGAATCACTAGACCAGTGAGCTATTACGCACTCTTTCAAGGGTGGCTGCTTCTAAGCCAACCTCCTGGTTGTCTCTGCGACTCCACATCCTTTCCCACTTAGCGTACGCTTAGGGGCCTTAGTCGATGCTCTGGGCTGTTTCCCTCTCGACCATGGAGCTTATCCCCCACAGTCTCACTGCCGTGCTCTCACTTACCGGCATTCGGAGTTTGGCTAAGGTCAGTAACCCGGTAGGGCCCATCGCCTATCCAGTGCTCTACCTCCGGCAAGAAACACACGACGCTGCACCTAAATGCATTTCGGGGAGAACCAGCTATCACGGAGTTTGATTGGCCTTTCACCCCTAACCACAGGTCATCCCCCAGGTTTTCAACCCTGGTGGGTTCGGTCCTCCACGAAGTCTTACCTCCGCTTCAACCTGCCCATGGCTAGATCACTCCGCTTCGGGTCTTGAGCGCGCTACTGAATCGCCCTGTTCGGACTCGCTTTCGCTACGGCTTCCCCACCCGGGTTAACCTCGCAACACACCGCAAACTCGCAGGCTCATTCTTCAAAAGGCACGCAGTCACGACGCCACATGCAAGCATGTGACGCGACGCTCCCACGGCTTGTAGGCACACGGTTTCAGGTACTATTTCACTCCGCTCCCGCGGTACTTTTCACCATTCCCTCACGGTACTATCCGCTATCGGTCACCAGGGAATATTTAGGCTTAGCGGGTGGTCCCGCCAGATTCACACGGGATTTCTCGGGCCCCGTGCTACTTGGGTGTCTCTCAAACGAGCCGCTGACGTTTCGACTACGGGGGTCTTACCCTCTACGCCGGACCTTTCGCATGTCCTTCGCCTACATCAACGGTTTCTGACTCGTCCTGTTGCCGGCAGACAACAGAAGAGAGATCCCACAACCCCGTATACGCAACCCCTGCCGGGTCTCACACGCATACGGTTTGGCCTCATCCGGTTTCGCTCGCCACTACTCCCGGAATCACGGTTGTTTTCTCTTCCTGCGGGTACTGAGATGTTTCACTTCCCCGCGTTCCCTCCACTTGCCCTATGTGTTCAGGCAAGGGTGACAGCCCATGACGACTGCCGGGTTTCCCCATTCGGACACCCCCGGATCAAAGCCTGGTTGACGACTCCCCGGGGCCTATCGTGGCCTCCCACGTCCTTCATCGGTTCCTGGTGCCAAGGCATCCACCGTGCGCCCTTAAAAACTTGGCCACAGATGCTCGCGTCCACTGTGCAGTTCTCAAACAACGACCAGCCACCCATCACCCCACCCTTACAGGCGAGTTCACTGGGGCCGGCACTGAGGAAAAATCCATTCCCTCAGACACCCAACAGCGTGCCCGACCCACCAGGTCCATCCTTCATCCGGTCCACGCCGAAGCAGTACTGGGAAGAGAAAGAAACCAAGTGCGCCGAATAGTCAACGTTCCACCCTTGAGCAACCACCGTCGGACGTTTGCCGACGAAGTGGCCCTGGACCACCAGACAATGTCCGGCGGTCTAGATGCTCCTTAGAAAGGAGGTGATCCAGCCGCACCTTCCGGTACGGCTACCTTGTTACGACTTCGTCCCAATCGCCAGTCCCACCTTCGACAGCTCCCTCCCCACAAGGGGGTTGGGCCACCGGCTTCGGGTGTTACCGACTTTCGTGACGTGACGGGCGGTGTGTACAAGGCCCGGGAACGTATTCACCGCAGCAATGCTGATCTGCGATTACTAGCAACTCCGACTTCATGGGGTCGAGTTGCAGACCCCAATCCGAACTGAGACCGGCTTTTTGAGATTCGCTCCACCTCACGGTATCGCAGCTCATTGTACCGGCCATTGTAGCACGTGTGCAGCCCAAGACATAAGGGGCATGATGACTTGACGTCGTCCCCACCTTCCTCCGAGTTGACCCCGGCGGTCTCCTGTGAGTCCCCATCACCCCGAAGGGCATGCTGGCAACACAGAACAAGGGTTGCGCTCGTTGCGGGACTTAACCCAACATCTCACGACACGAGCTGACGACAGCCATGCACCACCTGTCACCCGACCACAAGGGGGGCACCATCTCTGATGCTTTCCGGGCGATGTCAAGCCTTGGTAAGGTTCTTCGCGTTGCGTCGAATTAAGCCACATGCTCCGCTGCTTGTGCGGGCCCCCGTCAATTCCTTTGAGTTTTAGCCTTGCGGCCGTACTCCCCAGGCGGGGAACTTAATGCGTTAGCTGCGGCACCGACGACGTGGAATGTCGCCAACACCTAGTTCCCACCGTTTACGGCGTGGACTACCAGGGTATCTAATCCTGTTCGCTCCCCACGCTTTCGCTCCTCAGCGTCAGTAATGGCCCAGAGATCCGCCTTCGCCACCGGTGTTCCTCCTGATATCTGCGCATTTCACCGCTACACCAGGAATTCCGATCTCCCCTACCACACTCTAGCTAGCCCGTATCGAATGCAGACCCGGGGTTAAGCCCCGGGCTTTCACACCCGACGTGACAAGCCGCCTACGAGCTCTTTACGCCCAATAATTCCGGACAACGCTTGCGCCCTACGTATTACCGCGGCTGCTGGCACGTAGTTAGCCGGCGCTTCTTCTGCAGGTACCGTCACTTTCGCTTCTTCCCTGCTGAAAGAGGTTTACAACCCGAAGGCCGTCATCCCTCACGCGGCGTCGCTGCATCAGGCTTTCGCCCATTGTGCAATATTCCCCACTGCTGCCTCCCGTAGGAGTCTGGGCCGTGTCTCAGTCCCAGTGTGGCCGGTCGCCCTCTCAGGCCGGCTACCCGTCGTCGCCTTGGTGAGCCGTTACCTCACCAACAAGCTGATAGGCCGCGGGCTCATCCTTCACCGCCGGAGCTTTCAACCCCCACCCATGCGAGTGGAAGTGATATCCGGTATTAGACCCCGTTTCCAGGGCTTGTCCCAGAGTGAAGGGCAGATTACCCACGTGTTACTCACCCGTTCGCCACTAATCCCCACCGAAGTGGTTCATCGTTCGACTTGCATGTGTTAAGCACGCCGCCAGCGTTCGTCCTGAGCCAGGATCAAACTCTCCGTGAATGT
>NZ_JBIVKB010000043.1:0-1903 GCF_044750545.1 Streptomyces sp. NPDC088794
ATCTGACGGCCCGCGGCACGTATCAGGTGGTCGGGGCAATTGCTCGGGTGACGGCCGTGATCGCCGGGGTGGGGCGGCCGGGAAGCCGCGCCACGAGAACCCGGCGGATCTCGGGAGGTGCGCCTTCGACGTGCAGCAGGCTCACCTCGGGCGGCAGCACCGGCGAGAGCCGCGAGGGCACCGTTGTCACCCCGAAGCCACCGGCGACCAGTTGAAGCTTCGTCAGCCAGTCGCGCGCGCAGTGGACGATGTGCGGCCGTCCGGGCAGGCCAGGCCAGACGCCGAGCAGTGGCTCGGCATTCGACACCGGGGCGGCAATCCACGGGACGTCGATCAATTCGTCGACGTGCACCGCGGTGCGGCCGGCGAACTCTCCGGTCGAAGGCACCGCCACGACAAGTTCGGTGTCCATAACGGTCTCGACGTGCAGGCGCGGCGACTCGCCGTCCAAAGGCCGGTGGGGCGGGCGGGACGTCAGCACGGCAAGGTCGATCGAGCCCGCGCGCAGTGCCCGGACCAGGGAGGGCGTGGTGCCCTCGGTGGTCGTGACCGTGATCTGCGGGTCGGTCGCCGCGAGGCGGGTGAGTGAGAGAGGCAGGATGGCCGCGCCCGCGCTCAGAAACAGTCCGAGCCGCACCAGTTCGGTACGCGAGACGGTGCCGGTGAGGTCGCGCTCGGCCGCCGACAGACAGTCCAGGATCGTGCGAGCGTGGCGCAACAGAGTCAGACCCGCGGGGGTGAGCCGCACTCCGTCAGGGCGGCGTTCGAACAGGGCGGTGCCCGCGCTTCGTTCGAGGGCGGCGGCCTGGCGTGAGACCGCCGACTGTGTGTAGCCGAGCCGGGTGGCTGCTGCGGTGAAGCTGCCGGACTCGGCGATCTGCCGCAGGACCCGTAGGCCTGTGCTGGAGATGTCCATGCGGGATACGCATACCACAGATGCTTGATCGTCGCTTCCCGCATGCCCGCCGAGTTCCTAGTGTCGATCCCGACGAACACGGACGAACACGGAGGTCATCACGTGCGAGCAGCAGTTCTGACGCAGTTCGGTACCCCGCTCACGGTGCGGGAGGTCCCCGACCCCGAGGCCGGCGGCGGCGAGGTTGTGGTCGAGGTCCTCGCCGCCGGCGTGGCGCCCTACGCGGCTGAGGTCTTCAGCGGCGAGCGGCACTACCCCCTGGTCCCTCCCGTCGTGCCTGGGGTCGGCGGCGTGGGACGGGTCGTCCACGTGGGCCCCGACGCCACCCGGCTGCGCCCCGGCGACCTGGTGTGGTGCGACTCGACGGTGCGCTCGCGGGATGACGCCCTGACGCCCGACATCACGCTCCAGGGCTGGAGTTCCCGTGGCGAGGGCGGCGCGCGCCTCGCCCGGTACCTGCACGACGGGTCGTTCGCCGAGCTCATGCGGGTCCCGACGGAGAACGTCTTCCCGCTCCCCGCAGCGGCGGGGGACGACCCGGCCCGCTGGGCCGCGCTCGGCGTGCACGTCATCCCTTACGGCGGGCTGCTGGCCGGCGGGCTCGTAGCCGGTGAGACGCTGCTCGTCAACGGGGCCACCGGCAACCTCGGCAGCAGTGCGGTTGCGGTGGCGCTTGCCATGGGGGCGGGCCGCGTGGTCGCCCCGGGCCGCAACCAGGCCGCGCTCGACCTCCTTGCCGATCGGTTCGGTCCGCTCGTGCGCCCGGTTCCGCTCACCGGGAACGAGGCCGGCGACCGCGCGGCGATGTCCGCGGCGGCCGACGGCCCGATCGACATGGTGATCGACCTGCTACCGCCGAGCGCACCCAGCTCGGCAGCGCGCACGGCCGCCATGACCGTGCGCGAATACGGCCGCGTCGTTCTCATGGGCGGCGTCGGCATGCTCGGCGGCGACGACCTCGCCCTCCCGTACCCATGGATCATGCGC
>NZ_JBIVKB010000043.1:2002-3224 GCF_044750545.1 Streptomyces sp. NPDC088794
GTCCGCGAACGGGTAGTCGGTTGCGAACATCACTCGATCCACGCTTATGTACTTCAGCAGGAGATCGAGCAGTTCGGTCTGGGGGAATGCGCTGGTTGTGACCCAGAAGTTGTCCTGGAAGTATTGCGCGATGGGCTTCTCGAGCGATTCTTCGGTCGGCTCGCCCATGTCATTGACGATCCGCTCGTAGTAGAAGGGAAGACCTTCGCCCATGTGGCCGATGATGATTTTCAGTTTGGGGAACCTGTCGAAAACCCCGTACGTGATCATCCGAATGCATTGGGTCAGCACCTCCTGGTGCCAGCCATATCCAGACCCACTAAAAATGTAGTCCTGGAACTCTTCCGTGTATTTAGACCGTGTGGTGCTGTAGTAGATCTTGAAGACCTCGTCAGCTGGATAGCCGGGATGCAGGTAGATCGGAACATCGAGAGCAACGGCACGTGCCAGCACAGGCTCGAAATCGGGATGATCGAGATACTTCTTCGTGATGTGTCCGTTGGTCAGTGCGCCCAAGAAGCCATCTTCCCGAACCGAGCGTTCCAGTTCGTCCGCCGCCGCCTCCGGACTCTGCAAGGGCAAGGTGGCGAAAGCCTTGAAACGACCCGGAAATTTGGCGATCGGCCCGTCTACAAGTTGCCGGTTAAGACGATAGGCAAGGTCGATGCCCCTCTGCCCAGGGACATTTTGCACGGAGGGTGTATGAGCAGAGAGGATTTGAACGTTGAGTCCCCCCTTATCCATATCGCCGATGCGGCGTCGGCCTAGATCCGAAAGACCAATTTCCTCAAGGAACGCTATGTGATCCTGATTGATGGAGTTCAGCTTCAACAACGTGGGAGTCGAAAAGGTCTCCTCCGTGCCGATGAAGGGCAGGTCCTGGTCCCGCCGTGAAATGTCCGAAGCCTTGTCCGAAGTCTCGTTCTCGCTCACCTCCGAGGCAATGGCGTGCGTGGACAAGCCGGCACCAACTCCAAGTGCCGTGCTGGCGGCGAGAAAGCTGCGGCGTCCCATGGGCTTCATGTCAGTCCCTCTCTTCAGGCGTTTGTGTGGTGAGGTATCCGTACGGCATCCGTCTGCGAGATGCTTCCGGGGGTCTTCGCGTCCTGCTCGCGCACCGCGGCAGCGCTCAGGTCGAGGAACCGCTCGCCGGTGCGCAGCGGCTGTGGTGGAGCTGACGACCGCCCGCGTGCGCGCTGTGCGGGCCGGCCGCGGCGGGCCC
>NZ_JBIVKB010000044.1:0-2841 GCF_044750545.1 Streptomyces sp. NPDC088794
CGCAGCTCCTCGCGCTTGGTGTACAGGTCAGTGAAGTCCAGCTGCTTGCCGACGGTCTTCAGCGCCTCGGAGAACTTCGCGTGGAACAGCTCCTGGAGCGTGTTCCGGTCGCTCGCCCGTTGCGTGCCGACGGCCTGGGCGACCTTGATGACGTCCTCGGCGGTCTTGTTGACCTTGACGAAGAACGAGATGCGGATGTCGGCGCGGATGTTGTCCTTGCAGATCAGCCCGTCCTTGCCGGCGCGGGTGATCTCGATGGTCTTCACCGAGATGTCCATCACCTCGGCCTTGTGCAGCACCGGCAGTACGACCTGCCCGGTGAAGGTCACATCGACCTTGCGCATCTTGGAGACGATCAGTGCCTTGCCCTGCTCCACCTTGCGGAACAGCCGGGCGACGATCAACAGCAGTAGCCCTGCCACGATGACGACAACGGCGACGAGTACGCCGATGCCCACGGTGATGGCATCCATAGGAAATCCTCGAAGTCTGTGATGAGTTGGCGCCGCAGCAGGAAAGGGCGGCAGGAACCGGCCCGCGTGAACGCGGACAAGTACGTCAGACGTGACCCCGCGGCCCGGCCGCGGGCAGATGACTCAGCTCAGTCGCGGGGCGGAGCGACTGCCGGGATCGAAAGGCTCACCGCTCTCCAAGTCTCGTTGCCGTGGCCCGTGTTTACGCCCATGCCGCCTGGCGAGCGGAGCTGCGAGCGCGTGGTTCACCGACCAGGCGGCGAGCACGGACAGCGCGAGCAGCGTGACACGAACGAGGGCAGAGCCGAGCCCTGTCCAATCGGCATGGTCCAGCACGACCGTCCCGGCGATGCTGGCGAGCCAGCCGCTCACCGCAGCGACGGAGGCGGCCACGGCGACCGGTACCTCTCCGAACAACCTCGCCAGCGCCGGGGCGTCGGCATCGAAGTCATGTGTGTGGGCCCGACCCAGCAGGACGAGGAGCCAGAAGCCAAGCGTGACTACCGAGGCAGAGGTGAAGAGGAGGGTGGGGAACTGCGCGGCGGCAGCGACGATCTCGAACATTCCCTCACCCCCGGTCCAGCGGTAACGTCCAAGTGCCCCCGGCCATTGCCGGATCCGGGCACGAGCGCGCACTCCTGTGCGCGCCATGCCCATTGTGGAATCACGCTCGCCTGTGTCGCATTGCCGTGCTCCGGCAGTCTTGACGGCTCGTTGATGCCGGACTGCGATACCCAGACGGCCAACGCCCCGTCGGCTCATGCGTCATGGCCGCATGTGGCCGTGGCGACGAGCGTGCCGACGTCACCGTCTCAGCCGCGGTGCGAGGGGGCGCGACACTCGGCGGGTGCCCTAACTTCCCGACCAGGCCCGACATACGGCAATTCTGGGGGCGGGGGAGGAGGGGCGGGTCACGTCATCAGCAGGCCGACCCCGACCAGCAGAGCTGTGCAGACCAGGACCGTGACGATGACGATGCTCCGGTTCCCGGCACCGAGGTGGCGGAGAGCGATTGCCAGCGGACCGATGGGAGCGATCTTGATCTTCATGGTGTCTCCTTGATGATCGATATGTGTCCGGTTCGTCGTGGTTCGATTCAGGGGTGGGGTGCTCAGGCGGTGTCCTCCCGCAGGGAGTCCCGCAAGCGCAGCAGTGCGTGGCGTCGCGCGTGTGCCCGCGCCAGCAGCAGCCCTGCTGCCGCGATGAGGACGCCGCCGGTCAGAGCGGTGGCCAAGGTCTCGGCCGTGGTGCCGCGGGTCGCGGCCAGAGCCGTGCCGACAGCGCAGGTGCACGCACTGACCGCAAGCGCGAGTCGGGCGGCCAGCACCCGGTCCCGGGCGAATAGCGGTCGGCGGCGGCTCAGGACCCACCCGGCGAAGGCGGCTCAGGCAAGACCGACCGCGATCAGAGTGGCGAAGGCGGCCTGGGGGCGGGCGGGAAGCGGGTGCCGCTCGGTCACCCACAACACGGTGATCAACGCCGCACCGCACGACCCGCCCAGCCCCACCGCCACATGCCGGAGCCGGGAGCGCAGAGAGATCTCTGCCGCCAGCGAACGCTCCAGCTCCTTCGGCACAGCCAGGCGCGCCGCGTCGTCGTACTCACTCATGCTTCGTATCCCCTCTCCACCAGCGCGTCCCGCAGCATGCGGCGCGCGGTGCAGCCTGCTCTTGACGGTGCCCGGCGGTACACCGAGCACCTCGGCGCAGGCGGACAGCGATAGGTCCTCCAGGTGAAAGAGGATCAGTACCTCGCGTTCCAGCGGCGGCAGCCCGCTCAGGCCGGCTTCGATCTCCAGTGCGGTGAGGACATCGCCGAGGCCGTCGGCGGCGGCGACGTCGTCTGTCTCCACCTCGGAGGTCCGTGGCGCTCGGTACAGCCGGCGCAGATGATCGTTCACGGTGCGCCGGGCGATGGTGAACAACCACACGGCGAACCGCTCGGGTTCCCGCAGGCACGGCAGCCCGCGTACCACTGCGACCCATGCCTCCTGGGCAAGGTCGTCCGCAACATGCTGGGAGCCCACCATGCCCCGCACATAGCGCCACAGTGGGTCATGCCAGAGGCGCACCAGCTCGTGGAACGCCTCCCGCTCCCCGAGCTGGCAGCGCACCACCAGCAGCCCGTCGCGCCGTTCCTCGCCCACCGCATCTCCCTGCCTCCCGACACATGCGTGTCACCAAGACGGTCGGCATTCTGGGCAGAAAGGTTCACAGGGGCCTGAGCTGTCGCAGTACGACACTGCACGACCCTCAGCCTCAATGTCGCGGCCAAGGAGCAATGCTCAAGACCTGTGGATCGGACTCGGGAGGGGTGCCTCGTGGAACGTGGAGGGCGTACCTTCCCGAATGATCGACTTCTGGTCATC
>NZ_JBIVKB010000045.1:0-1926 GCF_044750545.1 Streptomyces sp. NPDC088794
GAGCAATGCTCAAGACCTGTGGATCAATCTCGGGTTGGACGCGAAGGGCGTACCTTCCCGATTGATCCTGTGATGGTCACCGAGTAGGCCCGCGTTCGCAGCGCGGGTCGGGAAGGCACGCCCGTGCTCAGCGTAGTCAATGCCGACGGCTCCACCCCGAACGGCTCCCTGATCGACGAGATCGTTCGCGAGGGCGCCCGGCGGATGCTCGCCGCCGCTCTGGAAGCCGAAGTCAATGCCTACATAGCCGAGTTGGCTGATCAGCGGGACGGGCAGGGCCGTCGTCTGGTGGTGCGCAACGGCTATCACCAGCCCCGGTCGGTGACCACGGCCGCCGGGGCGGTGGAGGTGAAGGCCCCGCGGGTGAACGACAAGCGCATCGACGAGAGCACCGGGGAGCGTAAGCGGTTCTCCTCGGCGATCCTGCCGCCGTGGTGCCGCAAGTCCCCGAAGATCAGCGAGGTGCTCCCGCTGCTCTACCTGCACGGCCTTTCCTCCGGCGACTTCGTGCCCGCGCTGGAGCAGTTCCTGGGCAGCTCGGCCGGGCTCTCGCCGGCCACCGTCACCCGCCTCACCACCCAGTGGCAGGCCGATCACAAGGCGTTCGGCGAGCGCGACCTGGCCGGATCCGATTACGTCTATGTCTGGGCCGACGGCATCCACCTGCGCATCCGCCTCGCCGAGGCGAAGTCCTGCGTCCTGGTGCTGATGGGCGTGCGCGCGGACGGCACCAAGGAGCTGATCGCGATGGCCGACGGCTACCGCGAGTCCGCCGAGTCCTGGGCCGACCTGCTGCGTGACTGCGCCCGCCGCGGCATGCGCGCGCCCGTGCTCGCGGTCGGTGACGGCGCGCTCGGCTTCTGGAAGGCCCTGGCCGAGGTCTTCCCCGAAGCCCGGCACCAGAGGTGCTGGGTTCACAAAACGGCCAATGTGGTCAATGCCCTGCCGAAGTCGGCCCAGCCCGGCGCCCGCAAGGCCCTGCAGGACATCTACAACGCCGAGGACCGCGACCACGCGCTCAAGGCGGTGACCGCCTTCGATCATGCCTACGGCGCGAAGTGGCCCAAGGCCGTCAAGAAGATCACCGACGACGTCGAGGAGCTGCTGGCGTTCTACGATTTCCCCGCCGAGCACTGGATCCACCTGCGCACGACCAACCCCATCGAGTCGACGTTCGCCACGGTCCGGCTGCGGACCAAGGTCACCCGGGGAGCCGGCAGCGCGGCCGCCGCCCTCGCGATGGTCTTCAAGCTCGTCGAGTCCGCCCAGGCCCGGTGGCGGGCCGTGAACGCGCCCCGCCTCGTCGCCCTCGTCCGCGCCGGAGCCCGCTTCGAACGCGGCCACCTCGTCGAACGCCCCGAAGCGCAAGCAGCTTGAATGGCCTCATCGAGCCTGCATGTCACGTGACTTACTCCAGGGCTGTCGCGCGGGCCCAGTACTCGCGGACCACCGCCAGGTTGCGTTCGAAGACCTCATCGCCACGATGGCTGGTGAAGATCCCCGGGATCGCGAGCGGTCGTCCCCTCGCCCGATGCACGCGCACCTCCCACCACGCCCCGCCGCGTGTCTGGTGGCTCCGCGGCTCAATCTTGGTGATCTCGCTCCATGAGATGGATCTACGACTGACGAAGGTGGAGAACTGCATCCGGTCAGGCGCGAGGAGCGTTCGGCCATATCCGCGGTTGATCATGTAGAAGAGCGAAGCCAGCCAAAGGGCGCCAACGACGCCAGCCCACCACCAGCGGCCCGTCGTGGCTGTCGCCTCCGTCGCCACCGCCATGCCCGCAAAAAGCAGCGTCAGGACTGCGGTCCACCACCAGTTCCTACGCCGGGCAGCGACATCGAGACCGATCCATATCTCCGGCACGCGCTGATGCTACAGACAGCCAGGATGAGACCCCATCCACAGTTCTTGACAATTTCTCA
>NZ_JBIVKB010000046.1:0-1369 GCF_044750545.1 Streptomyces sp. NPDC088794
AGACGTCGTTTCTAATGGTGTGATCGCTCGTTGAGTCGTACATGACGGTTCTGGTGGAGCGGTTGGTGCCGGACGAGTTGTGGACGCTGTTTCGGCGGGTGGTCCCGTCGACGGAGGTCATACGTCCGCAGGGCGGCGGGAGACGGCGGGCGGGTGACCGTGAATGCCTGGCAGCGGTCATCTTCGTGGCCACCTCGGGCTGCACCTGGCGGCAGCTTCCGCCGGTGTTCGGGCCGGCCTGGCCTACCGTCTACCGGCGCTTCGCCCAGTGGAGCCAAGACCGAGTCTGGGCCAGGCTCCACAGAGTCATCCTCGACGAGCTCGGCGCTCGGGGTGAGTTGGACTGGTCGCGGTGCGCGATCGACTCCGTCAGCATCCGAGCCGCAAAAGGGGGCCACTGACCGGACCGAATCCGACCGACCGCGGCAAGCCGGGATCGAAAATCCACCTGCTCTGCGACCGGAACGGACTGCCCCTGTCACTGGGGATCTCCGGTGCCAACATGCATGACAGCCTCGGCCTTGAACTCCTCGTACGCGGGATTCCACCCATCCGATCCCGCCGCGGCCCACGGCGACGAAGGCCGGCGAAACTGCACGCGGACAAGGGCTACGACTACGACCACCTGCGCCGATGGCTCCGCAGGCGCGGCATCCGCCCCCGCATTGCCCGCAAGGGCATCGAGTCGTCACAGCGGCTCGGCCACCACCGATGGGTCGTCGAGAGAACCGTGTCCTGGCTCGCCGGCTGCCGCCGACTCCACCGCCGGTACGAGCGCAAGGCCGAACACTTCCTTGCCTTCGTCGGCATAGCCGCAGCCCTGATCGCCTATCGCAGACTGGCCAGGGAGAAGGCCTGACGATGCTGCCTGTCACACCCGTCCGTCATGCTCTGCGACATGAACGAGGACGTCTTCTGGCAGCTCATCCACGAGTGCAGCCCTTCAACCCCTGACCCTGATGGCCATCAGCTCGCCGCTTCTCTGGCAGCCCGCCTGGCGAAGGGGCCCGTGTTCAACGTGGTCGGCTTCGCCGAGCAGCTCTCCTGGGCGCTTTACAGACTGGACCGTAAGGAATATGGCGATGACCTGTCGGGCGATCAGTTCCTCTACACCCGGGCTGCGGTCGTCGCAGCTGGCCGGGAGGAGTACGAGAGCGTACTTCGGGACCCACAGCGGTTCATGCCTTACGCCAACGACCTCGTCTGGGCCGAGGCACTGCTCTACGTACCCGACAAGGCATACGAGCACCTCACCGGAGACGAGTGGGACCGCAGGACACAGTACAGCTACGAGTCCTACTCCAATCGTGCCGAGTGGACGGACGCATAGACGCCGACGATCCGTTCCTCACCATTAGAAACGACGTCT